>NZ_JBIGHW010000004.1:0-503177 GCF_043555875.1 Pelomonas margarita
CAGCGGCCTGATGGGTGCCAATGCCGACCCATCGCGTCAGCCGCTGCTCCGCACCTCATAACCGCGCCCTGCTCGCCGGGCTCACCCCGCCAGTGAGTTGCGTGGAAATGTATTTTGCAGGTCTGACTATTTAGTCGGCCCTGAGGAACCTCTCCAACCCGCATGAACACTGGCGTTGCGGGCGATTGCCGATGGTGGAGATTGCAGGATTGCGGCCCAATGGATATCGATTCCTTGCAAACTGAATCGAGGTTGGGATGGGCCCGAAGCCGGTGGAAGAGCGCAGCGACCACGACCTGTTCCGCACGGAGTTGGTCAACCTGATCGACCAGCGGCACGAGCTGGCCAGGCTGGCCGATCTGATCGACTGGCCTGCGTTTGCCCAGCAATGGGGCGCGCAGTTCGAGTCCACGACCGGCCGCCCGGCGCTGCCGACGCGGCTGATGGCCGCGCTGCTGCACCTCAAGCACGTTTACGCGCTCAGCGACGAGGACGTCGTCGAGCGCTGGGTCGAGAACCCGTACTAGCAGCACTTCAGCGGCGAGCGCTACTTCCGCCACGAACTGCCCTGCGACCTGTCCAGCCTCGTGCGCTGGCGCAAGCGCATCGGCGAAGCGGGTTGCGAATGGCTGCTGGCTCACAGCATTGAGGCTGCCCGCCGTGCCGGCGTGATCAAGCGCAGCAGCCTGCAGACGGTGGTGCTGGACACCACCGTGCAACCCAAGGCGATTGCGCACTCGACCAACAGCCGCTTGCTCAACCGCGCCCGCGAGCAGTTGGTAGTCGGCCCTGCAAAACGCCTACAACCCGCATGAACACTAGCGATGCGGGGTGAATGCCGATGGTCAGAACTCCCAGAATCAAATTCAATGGCAATTGATTTCTGGGAGTTCTGGAGGGCAGGCGATGGCGACCGACGACTTCTTCCGCGCACGGCTGGATGGCATGGTGGATCCCCGCCACCCGCTCGCGGTTCTCGGCCGGCGCATGCCCTGGTCGCAGATTGAAGCGTCGCTGGCCCCGCTGTTCGCCCGCAAGGCCCGCATGGGCAAGTCCCGCGAGGACGCAGACATGTTTGGCCCCACGCTAGTGGTGGCCGCCGGCGGCGTGAGCCGCGCGGGCCGCCCGCGCCTGCCGATCCGACTGATGGTCTCGCTGCTGTACCTCAAGCACGCGTTCAACGAGAGTGATGAATCCGTCGTCGAGCGATGGAGCGAGAACGTGGTCTGGCAGCTCTTCAGCGGCATGGAGTACTACCAGAGCAAGCTGCCCTGTGACGCCACGCAGATCGGGCGCTTCCGGCGCGTGCTGGGCGAAGCCGGGGTAGAGCAACTGCTCAAGACGACCATCGAGGCGGCCGTGGCCATGAAGGCCGTCAAGCCCGTCGAGCTGGAGCGAGTGACGGTCGACACCACGGTCCAGGAGAAGGCCATCGCTCACCCGACGGACAGCCGGTTGCTGGAAGTGGCGCGGGCCAAGATTGCCCGCCTGGCCAAGCGGGCGGGCCTGAAGCTCAAGATGACGCACGAGCGCGAGGGCCAGAGCTTGCGACGGCGCGCCGGCGGCTACGCCCATGCCAAGCAGTTCAAGCGGCTGCTAGTCGGTCATGCAAAACACTTGTAACCAGCATGAACACTGGTGATGCGGGGTGAATGCCGATGGTCGGAACTCCCAGAATCAAATTCAATGGCAATTGATTTCTTGGAGTTCTGGAGGACAGGCGATGGCCACCGACGACTTCTTTTGCGCACGGCCGGACGGCATGGTGGATCCCCGTCATCCGCTTGCCGTTATTGCTCGGTGGATGCCCCGGTCGCAGATTGAAGCCTCTCTGGCACGGCTGTTCGCTCGCAAGTCGCGTCTCGGCAGACGCGGACATGTTTGGCCCCACGGTTGTGGTGGACGCGGGCGGCGTCAGTCGCGCGGGCCGGCCGCGCCTGCCGATCCGACTGATGGTCTCGGTGCTGACCGTCGATGACGGCAACCGCCGAGTAATTGATTTCACCGCTGGTCGCCGACTTCAGCTTTGGGCACTTTGCTGCCGTAAAGAGGCCGGTCGCAGCGGTCAGCACCCGCTGCAGAGCAGCCCCCACGATTGCCATCTTCAATGCCCGATGCAGTCCACCCCAGCGTCAACAACTGCCTGCACCGTGATGCCGAAGTGCGCGTACAGCGCCGGTGCCGGCGCGGACTCGCCGAATGTGTCGATGCCTACCACGGCGCCCTCCAGCCCGACGTACTGGCGCCAGGGGGCGGTGACGCCGGCTTCCACGGCCACGCGTGGCACGCCGGTAGGTAGCACGCTGGCACGCCAGGCGGCGTCCTGCTGCTCGAAGGTGAAGCAGGACGGCAGCGAGACAACGCGGGCGTTCACACCTTGGCCGGCCAGCTGCTTGTGCGCCTGCACGGCCAGGTCCAGCTCGGAGCCGGTGGCGATCAGCACGACCTGCAGCGGCGTGTCGGCCGCTTCGTGCACCAGCACGTAGCCGCCGCGGTGAATGGCGGCCAGCGTGGGCTCGTCGCGGTTCTGGTGCGGCAGGTTCTGGCGCGACAGCACCAGCGCCGTCGGCGTGTGGCGGTGGCGCACGGCGGTCTGCCAAGCCACCAGCGTCTCGACGGCATCGCCCGGTCGCCACAGGTCCAGGTTGGGCACCAGGCGCAACGTGGCGACCTGCTCGACCGGTTGGTGCGTGGGTCCGTCTTCGCCCAGGCCGATGGAGTCGTGCGTGAAGACGTAGATCGGATTCGTGCGCATCAGCGCGGCCATGCGGATGGCGTTGCGGGCGTACTCCGAGAACATCAGGAAGGTGCCGCCGAAGGGGCGGTAGCCGCCGTGCAGCGCGATGCCGGTCTGGATGGCCACCATCGCGAACTCGCGCACACCGTAGTGCAGGTAGTTGCCGCCGGCGGCGGCCTTCTCGATGGACGTGCAGCCCTTCCACTGTGTCAGGTTGGACGGTGCCAGGTCGGCCGAGCCGCCCAGCAGTTCAGGCATGCCGGGCGCGAGCGCGTTGATGCTGTTCTGCGAGGCCTTGCGCGAGGCGATCGTCTCGGCCTTGGCGACGGCGGCGGCGAGCTTGGCTGCGGCTTGCTCGTCAAAGCCGGCAGGCAGTTCGCCGCGCACGCGGCGCATGAACTCGGCGGCGAGGGGATGGGCGGCGAGCACCGCCTCCCACTCGTGCTGTGCGGCGGTGCCGCGGTCCCGGGCGTCCAGCGGCGCGCGGGCCTCGGCGGGCACGGCAAAGGGCGGGTGCGGCCAGTTCAGCGCCGCGCGCACGGCCGCCACTTCGGCAGCGCCTAGCGGTGCGCCGTGCACGTCGTGGCCGCCGGCCTTGTTGGGTGAGCCCTTGCCGATGGTGGTCTTCGCGCAGATCAGCGTGGGGCGGCCATCGTCCTGGGTGGCAGTGGCCAGCGCTGCATCGATGGCCGCAAAGTCATGCCCGTCGACGTCACGCAGCACGCGCCAGCCATAGGCCTCAAAACGCGCCGGTGTGTCGTCGCCAAACCAGCCCTTCACGTCGCCGTCGATGGAGATGCCGTTGTCGTCGTAGATGACGACCAGCTTGCCTAGGCCCCAGGTGCCGGCCAGAGAGCAGGCTTCGTGCGAGATGCCTTCCATCAGGCAGCCGTCGCCGACGAAGACGAAGGTGCGGTGGTCCACGAGGGTGTGGCCCGGCGCGTTGAACTCCGCCGCCAGCAGTTGCTCGGCCAGCGCCATGCCCACCGCGTTGGCCAGGCCCTGGCCCAGAGGGCCGGTGGTGGTCTCGACGCCCGGCGTCAGGCCCACCTCGGGGTGGCCCGGCGTCTTGCTGTGCATCTGGCGGAAGGCCTTCAGCTCCTGCATGGGCAGGTCGTAGCCGCTCAGGTGCAGCAGGCCGTACAGCAGCATGGAGCCGTGGCCGTTGGACAGCACGAAGCGGTCGCGACCGGGCCAGGTCGGGTCGGCCGGGTTGTGGCGCAGGTGCTTGCTCCACAGCACGGCGGCGATGTCGGCCATGCCCATGGGCATGCCGGGGTGGCCGGAGTTGGCCTGCTGCACGGCGTCGATGGCGAGCATGCGCAGCGCGTTGGCGGCGAGGGTGAGGTCTTGCATGGCGTTCAGGCTTGATGGGTGCGGATCAGCTGTTCCAGCGTCTCGGTGTCGGTGATGAACTGCGCGATGCCTTCGGTCAGCTTGTCGCGGGCCATCGCGTCGGCGGCGAGCGCGCCGTTGAACTCGGCCTCGGTCATCGCAGCCGGTGCGGGCTCGGTGGTGGGCGCTGGCATCAGGCTGCGCTCGACGGGCGCGTTCGCTTGCTGCAGCTCGGCCAGCAGCGCGGGGCTGATGGTCATCAGGTCGCAGCCGGCCAGCGCCAGGATCTGGCCGCTGTTGCGAAAGCTCGCGGCCATCACCTCGGTCCTGATGCCGTGGCGCTTGTAGTGGCGGTAGATCTCGACGACGGAGCGTACGCCAGGATCGTTGGGGCCGGCCATCGCGGCCTCGTCCCAGCTCTTGCCGGCCGTCTTCTTGAACCAGTCGTAGATGCGGCCGACGAACGGCGAGATCAGCTGCACGCCGGCATCGGCGCAGGCCCTGGCCTGGGCCAGGCAGAACAGCAGCGTCAGGTTGGTGCGGATGCCTTGCTGCTCCAGCTCGCGGGCGGCCTGGATGCCAGCCCACGTGGAAGCCAGCTTGATGAGCACGCGCTCTCGCGACACGCCGGCGGCGGCGTAGAGGTCGATGAGGCGCTTGGCGGTGCCGACCGACGTGGCCGTGTCGTGCGACAGCCGCGGGTCGATCTCGGTGGACACGCGGCCCGGCACGACCTTCAGGATCTCGACGCCGAACGCGACGAGCAGGTGTTCGGCCACGGTGGTGGCGCTTGCGCCGGGGTGCGCGGCGACGGCCTGCTCCAGCAGCGTGTGGTAGCGCGGCTGCTGCACGGCCTTCAGCACGAGGGAGGGGTTGGTCGTCGCGTCCTGCGGCCGGAACTGCGCGAGCTGTTCAAAGTCGCCCGTGTCGGCGACGACGGTGGTGTGTTGGCGGAGGAGATCGAGGCTGTTCATCGGTTGGGCAAAGCGCGGCCCTGCCGCCATGAAGCAGCACAGGCTTGGGTGGTGAAGAGGGGAGTTAGCTGAACTCGCTGCGCAGCGCCGCGTACAGGCGCTGGAAGCGGGCATGGCGGGGCTGCAGGGCAGCCGCCAGCACGGGGTCGGGTTCAGCGATTCGGGCGATGTCGGGCGTGCGGCAGACCTCGTCCACCGAGCCCCCCGTGGCTAGCCAGGCCAGGCGGGCCGCGCCTAAGGCACCACCGGCTTCGGCACCGACGCCATTCACGAGGCGCACGTTCAGCAGCGACGCGAGCAGCTTGGCCCACCATTCGCTGCGGGCACCGCCGCCCACCAGCCACAGCTGCTCGGCATGGCCGCCGCCAGCCTGCAGCGCTTGCCAGCCGTCCAGCAGCGCAAAGCCCACGCCTTCCAACACGGCGTAGCCCATCTCGGCAGCGCCGTGTTCATGCGTGAGGCCGAAGAACACGCCCTGCGCGTTGGCGTTGTTGTGCGGCGTGCGTTCGCCGCTGAGGTAGGGCAGGAAGATGGGCGCCTGCTGGCGCTGCGTGTCGCTCAGCGCGGCGGCCTTGGCGATGAGGTCTGCCTCGCCGCCTGGCATGCCCAGCATCAGCGTGGCCCAGCGCAGCGCGCTCGCGGCGCTGAGGATGACGCTCATCTGGTGCCAGGTGTCGGGCAGCGCATGGCAGAAGGCGTGAACGGCTCGCGCGGGATTGGGGCTGAAGGCCTCGTTGCACAGGAAGATGACGCCCGACGTGCCTAGTGACAGGAAGCCGTCGCCGGGCTTGACGACGCCCATACCGACGGCGCTGGCGGCGTTGTCGCCGCCGCCGCCAGCGACGGGGATGCCTGCGGGCAGGCCCCAGCGCGCGGACAGCTCGGCCTTCAGCGGTGCGCTGGCTTCGCTGCCTTCGACGAGGCGGGGCATGTGTGCTTCGGTCAGGCCGGTCAGCGCCAGCGCGACGGGCGACCATCGGCGCTGGGCGACGTCCAGCCACAGCGTGCCGGCGGCGTCACTCATCTCGCTCACCGCTTCGCCGGTCAGCTGCAGGCGCAGCCAGTCCTTGGGCAGCAGCACCTTGGCTACGCGGCCAAAGAGTTCGGGTTCGTGCTGGCGCATCCATGCCAGCTTGGGCGCGGTGAAGCCCGGCATCGCGAGGTTGCCGGTGATGGCTGGCAGCTCGGGGCAGGCGGCCATCATCTGCTCGCACTGCGGGCCGCTGCGGCCGTCGTTCCACAGGATGGCCGGGCGCAGCACGGTGTCGGCTGCGTCCAGCGTCACGGCGCCGTGCATTTGGCCCGACAGGCCGATGCCGCGCACCTGCGCGAGCGCAGCGCCGTGGTCGGCTTGGAGTCTGACCATGCCGGCATCGAGCGCGGCCCACCAGTCGGCGGGGTTCTGCTCACTCCACAGCGGCTGGGGCCGCTGCACGGTGAGCGCTACGCCGGTGGTGGCGACGATGGTGTGCTGCTCGTCGAGCAGCAGCAGCTTGATCTCGGAAGTGCCGAGGTCGATGCCGAGGAACATGGCCAGGGACCCGATCAGACGAAGTTGTTGACGATGTTTTCCAAGCGCTCTTGACGACCGGAACGCGGGGCAGGCGAGATGCTCTGGGCGTGCACCAGCGAAGCCAGATCGTCCAGCGAAGCACCGCCGGTGATCTTCTTGCCCAGGTCACCTTCCCAGCCCGCATAGCGGTCTGCCACGGCCTTCTCCAGCTGGCCGCTCTCGTACAGCGCGGCGGCGGCCAGGAAGGCGCGGGCCATCGTGTCCATGCCGCCGATGTGACCTTCCAGCTGGTCGATGGGGTCGATGGATTGGCGGCGCACCTTGGCGTCGAAGTTGGTGCCGCCCGTCGTGTAGCCGCCGGCACGGATCATCTCCAGCATGGCCGGCACAAGTTGCACATGGTTGTTGGGGAACTGGTCGGTGTCCCAGCCCAGCTGCTCGTCGCCGCGGTTGGCGTCGAGAGACCCGAAGATGCCCAGGGCGCAGGCGGTGGCCACTTCATGCTCGAAGCTGTGGCCGGCGAGCGTCGCGTGGTTGACCTCGATGTTGACCTTGACCTCATTCTCCAGGCCGTAGGTCTTCAGGAAGCCGTAGACCGTGGCGCTGTCGTAGTCGTACTGGTGCTTAGTGGGTTCCTGCGGCTTGGGCTCGATGAGGATGGTGCCCTTGAAGCCGATCTTGTGCTTGTGCTCGACGACCGAGCTCAGGAAACGGCCGTAGTTGGCAAGCTCGCGCTTGAGGTCGGTGTTCAGCAGGGTCTCGTAGCCTTCACGGCCGCCCCACAGCACGTAGTTCTGGCCGCCCAGGCGGTTCGTCCACTCCATGACGTGCTTCACTTGAGCTGCGGCGTAGGCGTAGACGGTGGGGTCGGGGTTGGTGGCGGCGCCGCTCATGAAGCGGCCATGAGAGAACAGGTTGGCCGTGCCCCACAGCAGGCCGACCTTGCTGTCCTGCATCTTCTTGGCTGCGGCTTCGAGCAGGCCGTCGAGGATGCGGTTGGACTCGGCCAGCGTCGCGCCCTCGGGGGCGACGTCGCGGTCATGGAAGCACCAGTAGGGCAGGCCCAGCTTGCCGAAGAAGTCGAACGCAGCGTCCAGCTTCATGTAGGCGGCCTTGACCGGATCGGCCTCGTTGAACCAGCTGCGCTGGAACACGGTGTTGCCCAGACCGAAGACGTCCTCGCCCTTCCAGCAGAAGTTGTGCCAGTAGCAGACGGCCGGGCGCAGATGCTCGGCCAGCGTCTTGCCGAGCACGACGCGCTTGGCGTCGTACCAGCGGTAGGCCAGCGGGTTGGTGGACGAGGGGCCTTCGTACTGGACGACGGGGAGATCGGAATAGGCGGTGCTCATGGCGGGTCCTTACTGCGGGAAAGGGATGGGTGGATTGATCGGGTTGGTCAGGCGGTGACGGGCACGGCGCCATTGCCTTCGTTGGCGTCGTCGCCGTCCACGCCAGCCTTGCGGCGGCGCTGGGCGAGCTCGTCAGACATCCTCAGCGTGGTCTGCTTGTCGAGCTTGTTGAGCAGCAGGCAGACCGTGCAGGCGGCAAACAGCGCGCCGACGACGAGGCTGGACGCAACGCGGTAGCCCTCGACGGCGTTGGGAGCCGTGGGGGCCTGGGTGTCGTAGCCGAAGAGGCCGGCCAGCAGCCACAGGAAGCTGGCCGAGCCCAGCGCCAGGCCGGCCTTCAGCGCGAAGCCGATGGTGGCGAACACCATGCCGGTGAAGCGGCGGCCGGTCTGCCATTCGGAGTAGTCGGCCGCGTCGGCGTACATGGACCACATGACGGCCACGGTGGGCGCGTAGACGATGGCGCTGAGGATGTGCAGGCCCAGCATGGCCCACACGGCGTCCGGCGGCAGCAGGTACATCGCGCAGGCTGTCAGCGTGCAAAGGCCGAAGCACCACACGCCAATGGCGCGCCGGCCGAAGCGCGCCGACAGGCCCATGGACGCCATGATGACGACGATGGTGGTCGCCGTGCCGGCCATGTTGATGATGCTGTTGAACACGTCAGCGACGTTGGAGCTGGCGAGTTGGTCGCGGGTGCCGTGCACGATGTAGCCCAGCGAGTCGGCCAGGCTGCCGGTGCCGCCCGCGTCGGGCGTGGTCAGGCCCAGCGCCGCGACGAAGTCGAACATCGCGGCCTTGTCGGCGTAGTGGTGGTAGTAGTTGTAGTGCGCGCCGCCGCGCAGCGACAGCATGCCGAACTGGAACACCGTGTAGGCCACCAGCGCGATCCACGGACCATTCTTCAGCAGGTCCAGGAAATCCTGCTTGGGCGAGGTGTGGCTCTCGACGATGGGCCGCACGCGCTCCCGCGTCGTGAAGAAAGTGACCAGGAACAGCACCAGGCAGGCCACGGCCCAGATGCTCATGGTGACCTGCCAGCCATGCGCGCGGTCGGCGCCTTGCGCGAACTTGGCCACCAGCGGCAGCGTGAGACCGCCCACGGCGAATTGCGCGACGTTGACCGAAACGAAGCGGAAGGAGTTCAGCTTGGTGCGCTCGTTGAGGTCGGCCGTCATGACGCCGCTCATGGCCGAGTAGGGCATGTTGTTCATGCTGTAGAGCGTCATCAGCAGCGTGTTGGTGATGCCCGCATACGCGATGACCATGCCGGTGCTCCAGCCCCAGGCCGGGTCGGGCGCCGTGTAGGCCAGCACCATGACGACGGCCCAGGGCACGGACGTCCACAGCACCCAGGGGCGGAACTTGCCCCAGCGCGTGTTGGTGCGGTCGGCAAGCACGCCCATTACCGGGTCGAACACGGCGTCCCACAGCCGCGGCCACAGCAGGATGGCGGCGGCCGTGTTGGCGGACAGGCCGAACACGTCCGTGTAGAAGTTCAGCTGGAACAGGATCATCGACATGAAAACCAGATTCGCCGCGGCATCGCCGCAGCTGTATCCGGCCTTCTCGATGAAGGACAAGGGCTGGCTTTTCATGTGTCTCCTCTGGTGTTTTTTTGGAGGCGGTCAGTTGCGTTCGGGCCGAGCGCCGGGCCGCTCCCAAGCCGGCCCGTCATGGCGATGTACGTGCGGCTCAACGCCGCACGTATCGCCGTCCCCACGGGGGACCGGCCAAGGTATGCCTTGGACGAGGGGTTTCATGCTTTTTCGTACGAGAGATAGTCGAAGTCGGCGTGCTTGCGCGCGCCGGCCAGGTCCTGGCATGCGATGCCGATGAAGTTGCCGGTGAAGCCGAAGCTGCTGGCGAAGCCGTTGACGAAGCGCGTGGCGTACTCGTCGCTCAGCATGGCCGTGTCCAGAGCCGGGCCCACCGCCTGCCAGGGCGCATCACCCTGACGGAACGAGAACTGGTAGTGGTCGTGGCTGAACGTCACCGCCAGGTCCACCGGGCCGTCGGCCAGCGGCACGGGCGCGGCGGGGGCGCTGATGGCGGCGTCGCGGTTGATGGTCAGGTAGAGCACGCGCTGCGTGTTGTCGGGCTCGCAGGTGATGTGCAGGTAGGCGTGGTTGCGCGTGTTGTAGTACGCCACCAGGCCGGCCATCTGGTGGAAGCTCTCGGGCTGGAAATCGACGCGCGTCTCGACGCGGCAGTTGAAGTGTTGCTGGCGGCGCGCGACCAGGCTCTGGTCGAACAGGCTCATCAGCGACTCGCGTCCCGTCAGGCGCAGGTGGCCGGGGCGGGCGGTGAGGGAGGCCCAGCTTTCGTCGAAGGGCTTGCGCAGCGAGTTCAGGTGGCCGCTGAAGACTGGTGTGTCGAAGTCGTCGCGGGCCGGCTCGGCGGGGAAGGGGTGGGCCGGCAGGCTGGGCAGCTCGACGTTGACGCTCGGTTGTTGCCCATTGCCGCCAACGATCTCCGGCCAGTCTTCCTCGCGCCAGCGGATGCGCTGCAGCGCCGTCTCGCGGCCCAGCGGGCAGTGCAGGCCTTCGTAGCCGTTCTCGGGGCGGTTGGCGGCGGCGTGCGGGCCGCTGCGCTCCAGCGGGCGGCCACACAGGTGGGCCAGGAACCACTCGCCGTCGGCCGTCTCCACCAGGCTGGCGTGGCCGCTGCGCTGCAGGCCGTCCGTCTGCTTCTGCCACGCCGTCAGCAGCGGGTTGCCGGGCAGTGTCTCGTAGGGGCCGTCCAGCTGGCGCGAGCGGGCCAGCGTCACGGCGTGCTCGTAGAAGGTGCCCCCCTCGGCTGTCAGCAGGTAATACCAGCCGTTGCGGCGGTAGATGTGCGGGCCTTCCACGACGCCCAGCTCGGTGCCGCGGTAGATGTTCTTGATCGGGCCCACGAGCTTCTTCTGCGCGTGGTCGTATTCCTGCAGCAGGATGCCGTTGAAGTGGTTCTTGCCGGGCCAGTGCGTCCACTGCTGGTTGACCAGCCACTGCCGGCCGTCGGCGTCGTGGAAGAGGCTGGGGTCGAAGCCCGAGCTGTTCAGGTAGATGGGCTCGCTCCACGGGCCGTCGATGCTGGGCGCGGTGATGAGGTAGTTGTGCGTGTCCTTGAACGCGCCGATGGTGGAGCGCACATCGGTGTAGATGAGCCAGAACTGGCCGCCCGCGTACGTCAGGCAGGGCGCCCAGACGCCGGTGGCGTCCGGGTGGCCGGTCATGTCCAGCTGACTCGTGCGGGTGCAGGCGTAGCTGTGGTGGCGCCAGTTCACCAGGTCTTTGGAGTGGTGGATGCGCACGCCGGGCCACCATTCGAAGGTGGAGGTGGCGATGTAGTAGTCATCGCCGTCCGGGCCCGGAACGCGGCAGATGGAGGGGTCGGCGTGAAAGCCCGGCAGGATGGGATTGGCGATCATCTTCAGGAGGTCAGGGGAAGCAGGGAGACCGGGCGGCGCTGCGGCCGGCCAGCATGGAAAAGTAGGGTGCCGATGACGACGAGGCCCCCGGCAGCGGTGGCGGCCTGGGCGGCGCCGGACAATTTGGCGGCCGCGACGCAGGCGGCCCAGTTCGCGGTGATCAGCCACAGCAGCGCCGTGCCCAGTAGGGCCAGCACCGCACCGGCGGTGAGCAGCGGGCGGTGGCGCCGGGCAAGGTCGGGCCCTGCGCCCAGGTCCACACGCGCGAAGCCACCGCGGAACCACAGCCAGAAGATGGCCAGGCTGGTCAGGTGCATGGCGCCGGCATAGACGAAGGCCCAGTGCTGCGTGCCGGTCCACTGCACGGTCAGCGCCGTCAGCAGCGTGATGAACATGCCGCCGATGCCGCCCGCCGTGGCGCCCAGGCCGATAACGGCGCCGGAGACCTGGGTGGGGAAGAGGTCGGTGGCCGAGGTCAGCAGGTTGGCCGACCAGGCCTGGTGGCAGGCCGTGGCCAGCGTGATCAGCGCCACACAGACGGCGAAGCTGTCGGTGCTGTAGGCGAGGATGCTGGCCGGCATGCAGGCTGCGAACAGGCCCATGGTCGTGAGCCGCGCCCGCCCCACCGGCCAGCCCCGTTGGGACAGGTGGCCCGACAGCCAGCCGCCCAGGATGGAGCCGACGCTGGAGCCCAGGTAGATCAACGCCACGAGGCCGGCGCTCTTCAGCGGGTTCTGGCCGCGCTCGCGTTCGAGATACGACGGCAGCCAGAACAGGAAGAACCACCACACCGGGTCGGTCAGCAGCTTGCCGAGCAGGAAGGGCCAGATCTGGCGGTAGCGCAGCAGCGCCGTCCACGGCAGGCGCAGCGCCTCGGTGGCGGGCGGTTGGCCGGCGCGGATGTGGGCCAACTCGGCCGCCGACACGCCGGCATGCTGCTCCGGCGCCTGGAAGCCGCGCTGCCAGAACACCAGCCACAGCAGGCCGGCCGCGCCGATGGCGATGAAGGCGGCCTGCCAGCCGAAGGTGATGGCCAGCCACACGGTCAGTGGTGACGCGATGATGCCCAACGCCGTGCCGGCGTTGAACAGCCCCGTGGCCAGCGCGCGCTCCTGCTGCGGGAACCACATCGCCACGGCCTTGATGGCGGCCGGGAAGTGCGCTGCCTCGGCCATGCCCAGCAGGAAGCGCACGAGCACCAGGCCCAGCACACCGGCCACCAGGCCATGCGCCGCCGAGGCCAGTGACCACAGGATCAGTGCCACGGCCAGGCTGCGCTTGACGCCGAAGCGGTCGATGGCCGTGCCGATCAGCGGCGGGAAGGCCGCATAGGCGGCCGTGAAGGCGAAGGTGACCCAGCCGTAGTCGGCGTCCGTCAGCCCCAGTCCGCCGGCTTCGAGCGGCTGCTGCAGCCGAGTCTTGAGTACCGACAGCGCGTTGCGGTCGATGTAGTTGATCGTGGTGGCCGCGAACAGCAGCGCGCAGATCCACCAGCGCGTGCGGCCCGGTGCCGCCGTCGTGCCCGCCCTCATCACGCGGCCCACCCGCAGCGATTGGTAGCGCTAGCGATTTGCCGGGTTAACCCGTGTCGCCGGGGCGCCCTGCGGGTTGATCCGGGGGTGGCGTGTTTCAAACGATGTCTCCGAGGGAAGCGCCGCTGCGAATGTGGGGTTGTGGCGGCTTGCGGGTTGCAAATGTAGCGCTACCATTTGGATTCGCGCAAGCCGGAATTTCTCGCGCCCGGCGCGGCGTGTCCTTGGAGACGGGATGAACACCTTTTTTGCAAGACTGGGCGGCCTGCTGTTGGTGACGGCCTTGGCGCTGCTGCCCGGCTGGGCCGCGGCTGAGGATGGCTACGAGCTGTGGCTGCGCTACCGGCCGCTGGTCGCGCCGGCCATGGCGCAATTGCCGGTGCGCAGCATCGTGGTGGCCGCGCCGGACTCACCCACGCTGCGGGCCGCAGTGGCGGAGCTGCAGCGCGGCGTTGCCGGCATGGCCGGGCGGGCGCCGGCGGTGGCAGACGCCCCGGGTCCGGGCGCCTTGGTGCTGGCCACGCCGGCCCGGGCACCGGCCGGCGTGAGCGTCGACTGGGCTGCGCTGGGCGCCGAGGGCTATGCGCTGCGCAGCCTGGTGCTGCAGGGCCGGCGCGTGACGCTGATCGCCGCCAACACCGACCGCGGCCTGCTGTACGGCAGCTTCGCCTGGCTGCGCGCGGCGCAGACCGGCGCGGACCTGTCGCGGCTGGACGAGCGCTCGGCGCCCAAGGTGGGCCTTCGGCTGCTCAACCACTGGGACAACCTGGACCGCCATGTCGAGCGCGGCTATGCCGGCGCGTCGCTGTGGGACTGGTGGCGCCTGCCCGACATCGTCGATGCGCGATACACCGACTACGCCCGCGCCAACGCGTCGCTGGGTATCAATGGTGCCGTGCTGAACAACGTCAACGCCAAGGCGGATTCGCTGACGGCGCCCTACCTCGCCAAGGCGGCGGCGCTGGCGGACGTGTTCCGGCCCTGGGGCGTCAAGGTCTGGCTGTCGGCGCGCTTCTCGGCACCGCGCGAGCTGGGCGGGCTGAAGACCTCGGACCCGCTGGACCCTGCCGTGCGCGCCTGGTGGCAGGCCAAGGCGGCCGAGATCTACCGAGTGATTCCCGACTTCGGCGGCTTCCTCGTCAAGGCCAACTCCGAGGGGCAGCCCGGCCCGCAGGACTACGGCCGCAGCCATGCCGACGGCGCCAACATGCTGGCCGAGGCGCTGGCGCCGCATGGCGGCGTCGTCATGTGGCGTGCCTTCGTCTACGCGCCCGAGGCCAAGGATCGCGCGGCCCAGGCCTTCGACGACTTCAAGCCGCTGGACGGCCAGTTCGCGCCCAACGTCATCGTGCAGGTGAAGAACGGTCCCATCGACTTCCAGCCCCGCGAGCCCTTCCACCCGCTGTTCGGCGCGATGCCCAAGACGCCGCTGGCCCTGGAGCTGCAGATCACCAAGGAGTACCTGGGCTTCTCGAGCCACCTCGTGCACCTGGGCCCGCTGTTTGAGGAAGTGCTGAAGGCCGACACCCATCGAGGCACCACGGTGGCGGGCGCCGTGAAGGCCATCGCGGGCGTGGCCAACATCGGCACTGACCGCAACTGGAGCGGCTCGCAGTTCGACCAGGCCAACTGGTACTCCTTCGGCCGCCTGGCCTGGGACCCCGACCTCGCCGCTGCCGACGTCGCCCGCGAGTGGGCGGCGCAGACCTTCACGGCCCGCCCGGCGGCGCGCGACGCCATCGTGGCGCTGATGGCGGACTCGCGCGAGGCCGTCGTGGACTACATGACGCCGCTGGGCCTGCACCACCTGATGGGCACCGGCCACCACCACGGACCGGCGCCCTGGGTGGACAACCTGGAGCGCGTCGACTGGAACCCGACCTACTTCCACCGCGCCTCGCGCAGCGGCATCGGCTTCGACCGCAGCGCCAGTGGCAGCAAGGCCGTGGCGCAGTACGCGCCGGCGCTTGCGCGGGCCTGGGGCGACCCGCGTAGCACGCCGCCCGAGCTGCTGCTGTGGTTCCACCACCTTCCCTGGGATCACGCCATGCCGTCGGGCCGCACGCTGTGGGCTGAGCTGGTCACCCGCTACGACCGCGGCGTGGCCACGGTGGACAGCATGGCCCGGCGCTGGGCGGCCTTGAACCCCGACATTGACCCGCAGCGCCATGCCGAGGTGACGGCCTACCTGACTGTGCAGGCGCGTGAGGCGCGCTGGTGGCGCGATGCTTGCATCGCCTACTTCCAGTCCGTCTCGGGCCTGCCCCTGCCGGCTGGCACGCGGCCACCCGCACGCAGCCTGGCGGACTACCAGGCGCTGCAGTTTCCCCATGCGCCGGGGCGCTGAGTTCGCGTCACCATGGGCTTGGTAGAGAATCACGCCTTCAGCCGCGCCGCGCTCCAGCGGCGGCCAAGAACAACGATGAGTCGAGGTGCAGAGTGAAGCCAAACGCGCGCCAGGGGCGCAGCACCAAGGTCGCCACCATTGCGGATGTGGCCACCCTGGCCGGCGTGTCACCGATGACGGTGTCGCGAGTGGTCAATGGCGAGCTGAACGTGCGCCCCGGCACCCGCGAAAAGGTGCAGGCGGCCATCACGCAGCTGAACTACGTGCCCAACCAGGCGGCCCGCCGCCTGGCCGGCTCGGAGCCCATCCGCATCGGCATGCTCTACATCGACCCGACGGCCGGCTACCTCAACGAGTTCCTCATCGGCCTGTTGAACAAGGCCAGCCTGCGCCACGTGCAGCTCATCGTGCAGCGCTGCGACGCAGCGCGTGACGGTGAGGAAGCGCCGGTCGCCGAGATGATCGCCAACGGCATCGACGGCCTCATCCTGCCGCCACCGTTCTGCGACTCGCAGCCGCTGCTGCAGCTGGTGGCCCGCACCGACACGCCCGCCGTGGTCGTTTCCGCCGGCCAGCCGCCGGCGGATGTCTGCGCCGTCAGCATCGACGACTACCAGGCCGCCTACGAGATGACGCGCCACCTGCTGAACCTGGGCCACCACCGCCTGGGCTTCATCATCGGCGACCCCTACCAGAGCAGCGCCGCGCGCCGCCTGGCGGGCTTCCACGCCGCGATGGCCGATGCCGGCCTGAACATCGAGGAAGAAGAGGTGGTGGCGCAGGGCATGTTCACCTACCGCTCGGGCCTGGATGCCGCCGAGCAGCTGCTGTCGCAGGAGCGCCGCCCCACGGCCATCTTCGCCAGCAACGACGACATGGCCGCAGCCACCGTTGCGATCGCGCACCGACTGGGCCTGGACGTGCCCAGCGACCTGACCGTCGTCGGCTTCGACGACGCCCCCCTGGCCACGACCATCTGGCCCGAACTCACCACCGTGCGCCAGCCCATCATGGAAATGGCCGGCGCGGCGGTGGACCTGCTGGTGCGCCACATCAAGGCGCGCCGCTCTGGCGAGTCTCTGCCCTGCGAGCATGAGCTCAAGGATTTCGAACTGGTCCGACGCCAGTCCGACGCCGCCCCGCGCCTGCGCCCGCCGCTGCGCCTGGGAGCTGGTGCCTGACCTCGACCCCCTGCTCGTGGCCCGCTGCCGGGCCCGCCCCGCCATGCAAGAACTGACCGGACTGCGCTTCAAGCGCCTTCTGCTGACCGGCGCTGCCGGCACCCTGGGCCGCATGCTGCGCCCGCGCCTGAAGCGCTACTGCGAGACGCTGCGCGTCTCCGACCTCGCCGCGATGGAGCCCGCCGGTGACGGCGAGGAAGTCGTCATCGCGCCGCTGGAAGACGAGGCTGCGATGCTCGCGCTGCTGGAGGGCGTGGACGCCGTGCTGCACTTCGGCGGCGTGTCCGTCGAGAAGCCGTTCTCCACCGTGCTGCCCGCCAACATCGTGGGCGCCTACAACCTCTACGAAGCCGCGCGCCGCCAAGGCACCCGGCGCATCGTCTTCGCCAGCTCCAACCACGTCACCGGCTTCTACGGCCAGGGCGAGACCATCCTGGCCAACGTCGTGCCGCGCCCGGACAGCTTCTACGGCCTGTCCAAGGCCTTCGGCGAGAACCTGGCGCAGTACTACTTCGACCGCCACGGCCTGGAGACCGTCAGCATCCGCATCGGCTCCTGCCTGCCCGAGCCGCAGGACCGCCGCCACCTGGCCAGCTGGCTCAGCCACGACGACATGGAGCGCCTGCTCGTCGCTGCCCTGAGCGCGCCCGTGGTGGGCCACAGCATCGTCTACGGCTGCAGCGACAACCGCACCACCTGGTGGGACAACGCCCAGGGCCGCCATGTCGGCTACCGGCCGCAGGACAGCTCCGAGCCCTGGCGCGCACAGCTGGAGGCCAAGCAGCCTCACATCGACCCCACGCGCCCCGAGGCCCGCTACCAGGGCGGCGTCTTCGTGACGCAGGGCCCGTTCCCCTTCGCAGGCCAGCCGGGCGGAGAGGGCGCATGAGCCACGTGCACGGGCCGTCCATCCCCTTCCAGCCCGCCGCGCGGCTGCCGGATGCGGCCTTCGAGATCCTCGCGCCCGAGGGCCGCGAGCTGCGCCTGTTCTCCGCCTGCGTGGAGCAGCTCGCCACCGGCCTGCAGTGGGCCGAAGGACCGGTGTGGTTTGGCGACGGGCGCTACCTGCTGTGGTCCGACATCCCCAACGACCGCATCCTGCGCTGGGACGACTGCAGCGGCCAGGTCAGCGTGTTCCGCCAGCCGGCCGGCAACGCCAACGGCCATGCGCGTGATGCGCAGGGCCGGCTCATCAGCTGCGAGCACCTGGGCCGGCGCATCACGCGCACCGAGTTCGACGGCCGCATCACGGTGTTGGCCGACCGCTTCTCGGAGAAGCCACTGAACTCACCCAACGACATCACCGTCGCGCCCGACGGCGCCATCTGGTTCACCGACCCGGAGTTCGGCATCAGTGGCGACTGGGAAGGCGCGCCGGCCGCGCGCGAGCAGCCGCATGGCGTCTACCGGCTCGACGGCCAGACGGGCGAGCTGCAGCGTGCCATCGACGACCTGGCCGGCCCCAACGGCCTGGCCTTCACGCCCGAAGGCCGGCTGCTGGTGGTGGAAAGCCGCGCGCAGCCGCACCGGCTGATCTGGTCGTACGCCGTGGACGGCGCAACGGTCAGCGACAAGCGCCTGCTCATCGACGCCCAAGGCCCTGGCGCCTTCGACGGCATTGCGCTGGACACGCAGGGCCGTATCTGGTGCGGCTTTGGCGGCGGCGGCCAGCCGGGCGTGGATCCGGCGCCGCTGGACGGCGTGCGCGTCTACAGCCCGCAGGGTCAGCCGCTGGCCCACATCCACCTGCCCGAGCGCTGCGCCAACCTGTGCTTCGGCGGCGCCAAGGGCAACCGGCTCTTCATGGCCAGCAGCCACTCGCTGTATGCCCTCTATGTCCATGCCCGAGGTCTTGTGTGATGAACGCTGAACCCGCCGTCGCCCAGCGCGAGTACGGCCGCCTGCCCGATGGGCAGGTGGTCCACGAATACCGCCTCGACAACGGCCATGGCCTGGTGCTGACGGCGCTGGACTGGGGCGGCATCGTGACTGGCCTCTGGGTGCCGGGTCTTGCCGACAGCATCGTGCTGGGCCTAGCCGACCTGCCGGCCTACCTGGCCGGCGCCGGCTCGCACCTGGGCGTCATCGCGGGGCGCTACGCCAACCGCATTGCCGGCGGCAGCTTCGTGCTCGACGGCCAGCGCCATCAACTCGTCACCAACGATGGCCCCAACTGCCTGCATGGCGGCCCGGCCGGCTTCGGCGCGTCGCTGTGGCGGGCGCAGCCGGCGGCCGATGGCAGCGCCAGCCTCACACTGTCCCTGCACAGCGCGCATGGCGACATGGGCTTCCCCGGCGCGCTGGACGTGCGCGTGCGCTACACGCTGGGCGAGGACATGAGCTGGCGCGTGGACTACGAGGCCACGACGGACCGGCCCACGGTGGTCAACCTGACCTCGCACGCCTACTTCAACCTCGCCGGCGTCCGCGCCGGGTCGGCCCTGGGGCACCGCTTGCAGTTGCTGGCCAGCCGCTACACCGTGCCCGGGGCGCACAGCATCCCGCTGCACCATTCGCCGGTGGCGGGCACGCCGTTTGATTTCCGCGCTGAGCGCGTCATCGGCGGCGAGATGGGCTATGACCACAACTGGCTGCTTGACCATCCGCTGGACGGTCAACTGCACCCGGCCGCGCGGCTGGTGGAGCCGGCCTCCGGCCGATGGATGAGCATCGCCACCACCGAGCCGGCGCTGCAGTTCTATGCCGGCATCTGGATGGACGGCTCGCTCGGCAGCGCCGACGGTGTGCGCTACACGCGCGGGGCCGGGGTCTGCCTGGAGACGCAGCACAGCCCCGACTCTCCCAACCGGCCAGTGGGGCCAGATTGGCCGACGACCGTGCTGCGGCCGGGCGAGGTGTTCCGTTCGTCCACGCTGCACCGCTTCGGCCACGGCCCGGGCTGAGCCCGTTCCGCCGTCGCGGAAGGGCTCTATGGCCTGCTGCGGTGGTTTCGGTTAGCGTCACCGTAGACCCATCCGGGAGTCCGCGCGCATGGCCACACCGACCTTCGATGAACGACGCCGCCAGACCCTGGCCTGCCTGCTGGCCGCCGGCCTGCCGCTGGGCTGCAGCGCGCCGCGGCCGGTACGGCTGGGCTTTGTGGCTGAGCTCAACGACACCTCGTCCGACCTGGCGCGCACGGCACGCAACGGTGCCTTGCTGGCCGTACAGGCGGCTAACGAGGCGGGCAGCGAGCTCGGGCCGGTCGAGCTGGTCGTCCGTGACCTGGGCGGCACGCCCGTCGACGCGCAGCGCGCCGTCGAGGAACTTGCCCAGGCCGGCGTTGTCGCCGCCATCGGCGCCGTGACCAGCGTGGGCACGCAGCGCCTGCTCGACGCTGCCACGCCCCGGGGCTTGCTGCTGGTGTCGCCCACCGCCAGTTCGCTGGACCTGCATGGCCACGACGATCTGCTGTTCCGCATCAACGGCACCACGCGTGACAACGGCCTGGCCTATGCGCGCCGCTGTGTCGAGAGGCGCGGGCTGCGCCAGGTGGCCGTGGCCAGGACGGCCCGTAACAAGAGCTTTGCCGACAGCTGGGCCCGCGAGTTCAAGGCGGCGTTGACGGGCCTGGGTGGCCAGGTCGTGCAGCAGGTGGACTTCGACTCGCTGAGCGATTCGCTGGTGGACGTGGCCCGGCAGTTGTCGCAACTGGCCGGCGTGCAGGCCATCGTCATCATCGGCAACGCGGTGGATGCAGCCCGTCTGACGCAACTGTTGCGCAAGCAGCGGGCTGACCTGCCCATCCTGGTGTCCGAGTGGGCGGCGTCGGAGCAGTTGCTGGAGCTGGGCGGCCAGGCCGTGGAGGGTGTGGAGCTCATCCAGCTCTACGACCGGCACGACCAGTCCCCGCGGTTCACGCGCTTCGCGCAGCGCTACGAGAAACAGTTCCGGGAGATGCCGGGCTTTGGCAGCGTGGGCGGGCATGACGCTGCCACGGCAGTGCTGGACGCTCTGCGCCGCAAGGCACGCGCCATGCCGCTGAAGGACGCGCTGCGCACGCAGGGGCCGTTCGACGGGTTGCAGCAGCCGGTGGCCTTCGATGTGAACGGCGACAACCTGCAGCGCAAGCCGTTCTTTGTGAGCATCCAGTCCGGAAGATTCGTGCCGGCCGTCGGTGCCTGAGGCGGGCCGAGCGCCGCGTCAAAAAAAGCGGCGGTCTGCTCGCGCAGCCGCCGCAAGTGACAGGACACCCCACCAGCCCGGGGCGCCCGACCAGAGAGTGGTCATGATTGGCGCAAATTGTGAGCGCTATCTTTTGTGTTGCCAAGTGATCGGCGGCATCGCACGCCGTCTCATGAGGGCTTTGAGTGAAGACGCTGACCGCGTGGCGCTTCAGCGGGCCGGGCAGCGGCGCTCCAGCAGCGGCAGCGGAAAGAAGTCCGCCATCGCCTGGTAGCCCGCCAGCGAGGGATGGAGCCCGTCATTGTCGAGCTCCCGGCGCAGGTGGGATGGGCGGGCGGGGTCCCGTACCAGGGCGTCGAAATCCACGACTGCGTCGAAGCGGCCGGGCGTGCGTATCCAGTCGTTCAGCGCCTGCCGGTCCGCCTCGTTCTCGGGGCCGGGCTGGTAGTAGCCGCTGCCGCCGTAAGGCATCACGGTGCCGACGAACAGGCACACGCCGCGCCCGCGGGCCTGGCTCGCCAGCGTGGTCAGGCCCTGCTGCAGCTCGGCCAGCAGGGCGGCGCGCGAGGCCGGTGTTGTCGTGCGCTGGCGATGGCTGCTGCCCAGGTCATTGACGCCAGCCAGCAGCACCACGTGCGTGACACCGCTGCGCGACAGCGCGTCGCGCTCGAAGCGCGACACCAGGCGGGGCCCGAGGCCGTCCTGCAGCAACCGGTTGCCGCCGATGCCCGTGTTCACGACCGAGCCCGGCCGACCCTGCGCGGCGAGGCGGCGGGCGAGGGCATCCGTCCAGCGCTGGTAGCTGCCGGACGGTACGCCATAGCCGTCGGTGATGGAGTCGCCGGTGGCCACGAGGACCGGCTGCGGTGCCGCACCGCCTACGTCCACGGCAGCCAGGTGCCACCAGCCCGGCTGAGCGGTGGCGTCGGGCCAGTCGACAGCGTCCGCCTTCCCGCCCGGCTGCGCCCAGCTGTGGATGCGCGCGCCAGGGTGCACCGTCGCCCGGGCCGGCGACCCGACGATGTGCATCTGCACCGCCACGTCCGCCCGTGCGGGCACGGGCAGGGCGACCGGGTCGCTCCAGGCCTCCTCGCCGGGGCCCAGCACGAGCTCGCGGCGGCCCTGGAAGTGCAACGGCTGCAGGCTGCCGGCCTGTAGTTGCGGGGCGCCGCTTTCGGTGCCCGGCTGCACGCGCGCCACGCTGGCGGCGCCCAGCGTCAAGGGCTCGCGGCCGAACAGGTTGCTGACGCGCACCCGCATCGTCTGGCCGGCCACCGTCGTGCGCACGATCTGGCGCAGGCTGACATCGCGCAGCGGCGACTGCCAGGCCGCGGCCGGTGCCGGGCTGGCAGGAGCGAGCTGCTGCTCCAGCTGGGCGCTGCCCCAGGCGGCCAGCCAGTCGGTGGCCTCACGGGCAGGCGGCGCGCTGCTGCAGGCCGACAGCAGCAGCGCACCCGCCAAGGCGCCCGACAGGACGGGCCGGCGCGACAGGCGTGCGCTGTGGGACGGTTCGAACGACGAGGGCATGCCAGCGGTCTCCTGGTAGAACATCAAATGATATCGCTACCAGATTGGCTGTTTCGGGATGATGCGCTTGGTGTTCGGCAATGAGTACTGTATAAATATACAGATTCAACGAAAGGCCACGCCATGCTCAGCCAGTACCGCCAGACCTACACCCCCAGCCGCCCACTGCCGCGTTGGCTGCAGCGCCTGATCAGTTGGCTGTGAGGCACGTTGCCGGGGGCGGCGTGACGAGTGCGCGACTGCCCGCACCAGCGGCGCCTGGGTTGCGCGTGTGCTGGGTCGCCTGGGCTAGGGAGTGCGTCAGCACGGCTTGTCGCTGCGATGCCTGCTGACGACGCCGCTTGCCACGCCACCCGCTACACGGAGGCTACATGGCGCCCAGAAACAACAAAGCCCAGCGGGTGAGGCTGGGCTGAGTACTTGATATCTGTGGTGCCGGCAAGAGGAGTCGAACCCCCGACCTTCGCATTACGAATGCGCTGCTCTACCAACTGAGCTATGCCGGCTATGCGGATCGCAGGTTTGCGTTCCTCAAGAGCCCGCCATTATAGCCACTATTTTTGAGCCGCTTCGCGGTGGTACGCAGCGATGCGTTCAACCTCGTTTTTCGAGCCCAGCGCCACGGCCACGCGTTCGTGCAGCTTGGTGGGGTTGAGGTCCATGATGCGCTCGGTGCCGTTGACGGCCGCACCGCCGGCCTGCTCGATGAGGAAGGCCATCGGGTTGGCTTCGTACATCAGGCGCAGCTTGCCGGGCTTGTCGGGCTCGCGCTGATCCCAGGGGTACAGGAACACGCCGCCGCGGGTCAGGATGCGGTGCACGTCGGCCACCATGCTGGCCACCCAGCGCATGTTGAAGTCCTTGCCGCGGGGGCCTGTCGAGCCGGCTAGGCATTCGTCGATGTAGCGCGTCACCGGCGGCGCCCAGTGGCGCATGTTGGACATGTTGATCGCGAACTCCTTGGTGTCGTCCGGGATCTTGACCTCGTCCTGCGTCAGCACCCAGGAGCCGGTCTCGCGGTCCAGCGTGAACATCGCGACGCCGTCACCCACGGTCAGCACCAGCATGCTCTGCGGGCCGTAGACGCAGTAGCCGGCTGCGGCCTGCTGCTTGCCGGGCTGCAGGAAGTCTTCCTCCGCCACGCCGCGCGAATGACCCACCTTGCGCAGCACGCTGAAGATGGTGCCGATGGATACATTGACGTCGATGTTGCTGGAGCCGTCCAGGGGATCGAACAGCAGCAGGTACTCGCCCTGCGGGTAGCGGTTGGGCACGACGTAGATGCTGTCCATCTCCTCGCTGGCCATGGCGGCGAGGTGGCCGCCCCATTCGTTGGCCTCGATGAGCACCTCGTTGGCGATGATGTCGAGCTTCTTCTGGACTTCGCCCTGCACGTTCTCGCTGCCGGCAGAGCCGAGCACGCCGCCCAGGGCGCCCTTGTTGACGGCGATGGCGATGCGCTTGCAGGCGCGCGCGACAACCTCGATCAGCAGCCGCAGCTCCTGCGGGATGTGGCCGTGTTCGCGCTGTTGCTCGATGAGGTATTGGGTGAGGCTGGTCTGGCGTGACATGGGTGTGCTGCTTAGGTTCCAGAGGCGAGGGCGCGTTCGACGATTTCTCGAACGTCGGTGGACAGGTCGGGCTTGGCGGCCACGCGGGCCACGGCCT
The DNA here is from genome assembly GCF_043555875.1 of Pelomonas margarita. NCBI lineage: Bacteria > Pseudomonadati > Pseudomonadota > Betaproteobacteria > Burkholderiales > Sphaerotilaceae > Roseateles > Pelomonas margarita. The sequence goes on from NZ_JBIGHW010000004.1 coordinate 23,701, forward strand.
CGCGGGCGGCGCTGCGGTAGGGCTCGGCCAGCACCGCCCAGCGGTCCATCGCGCGGGCGATGCGGCTGGCCAGCTGCGGGTTGATGGCGTCCACCGCCAGCACCTGCTCTGCCCAGAATACATAGCCGCCCGCGTCGGCACGATGAAAAGCGGCCGGGTTGAACATGCACAGCGACGCCAGCAGGCTGCGCGCGCGGTTCGGGTTCTTTAGCGTGAAGTCGGCGTGCTTGGTCAGCGCCTTGGCGCGGGCGAACACGCGGCCTTCGCTTTCCGGTGCGCGTGCCTGCAGCGCGAACCACTTGTCGATGACCAGCGCATCGTCCTTGAACAGCGCGTGGAAGCGCTCCAGTGCCGGCGCGGCCAGCTCGGCGCCGGCGTTGACCAGCGCGGCCAGCGCACCGAGGCGGTCCGTCATGTTGGACGCATCCTTGAAGCGTTGGTAGGCCTTGCCGGGCCACACGGTATCGCCGGTGGCCTGTGCGTCCAGCACGAGCATGGACAGCGCGAGGTTGGCCAGCGCGCGCTTGCCGGAGGACACCGGATCCGGCGTGTAGCCGCCGGCGATCTGGTTGGCCTCGAAGGCGGCAGCCCAGTCGTCACGCAGCGCGCCGGCGAGCTGCTGTTGAGCCGCCATGACCGCGGCGTGGATGGCCTGCGGGTCGACGACGTCCAGCTGCTCGGCGATGTAAGCCTCGCCCGGCAGCGTCAGCGCCAGTTCCTTGAAGGCGGCATCCAGCTCGGGGTGGTTGAGCAGGCCGCGCATCGCGTCGATGAAGACGGGGCTGAGCTGCAGCGGCTGGCCGGCGCGCAGCGCGTGCAGGATGCGGTTCAGCGCCAGGCGCTGGCCGGCTTCCCAGCGGTTGAACGGGTCGTTGTCATGGCGCATCAGCACCAGCAGCGCAGCGTCGGACAGGCCGTCGTCGAGCACCACGGGTGCCGAGAAGCCGCGCAGCAGCGACGGCACGGGTTCGCTGTCGATGTCCTCGAAGACGAAGGTCTGCTCGGCCTGATCCAGCACCAGCACGGTCTCGGTGTCGCCGTTGGCGTTCAGCGCCAGCGCGGCGCCGTGGCGGTCCAGCAGGCCCATGACGACGGGGATGACCTGTGGCAGCTTGTCGCTCTGGCCCGGCGTGGCGGGCGTGTGCTGTGCCAGGCGCAGCGTGTAGGTGCGCGCGGCTGCGTCGTGCTCGCCGTGGGCCTTCACGCGCGGCGTGCCGGCCTGCGCGTACCAGCGCTTGAAGGCGTCCAGGCGTGTGGCGAGCGCCGAGCCGGGGTTGGCGTCGGCGATGGCTGCGGCGAAGTCGTCGCAGGTCACGGCCTGGCCGTCGTGGCGCTCGAAGTACAGCTTCATGCCGGCCTCGAAGCCCTTGCGGCCGACCAGCGTCTGGTACATGCGGACGACTTCCGAGCCCTTCTCGTAGACGGTGGCCGTGTAGAAGTTGTTGATCTCGCTGTAGCTGTCCGGGCGCACCGGGTGGGCCATGGCGCCGCTGTCCTCGGGGAACTGCAGCGCGCGCAGCTGGCGCACGTCCTGGATGCGGCAGACGGCGCGGGCCGACGACGTGCCGGCCATGTCCATGCTGAATTCCTGGTCGCGGAAGACGGTCAGGCCTTCCTTCAGCGACAGCTGGAACCAGTCGCGGCAGGTCACGCGGTTGCCGGTCCAGTTGTGGAAGTACTCGTGGGCGACGATGGACTCGATGCGGGCGAAGTCCGCGTCCGTGGCCGTGGCCGGCGAGGCGAGCAGGGCGCTCGTGTTGAAGATGTTCAGGCCCTTGTTCTCCATCGCACCCATGTTGAAGTCGGACACGCCGACCACCATGAAGCGCTCCAGGTCCAGCGGCAGGCCGAAGCGGGCCTCGTCCCAGACGATGGAAGCGATGAGGCTGTTCATCGCGTGCTCGGTCTTCTCCAGGTCGCCCCGGCGCACGTAGACCTGCAGCAGGTGGTCCTTGCCGGCGCGGGTGCGCACGCGCTGCTCGCGCGCGACGAGGTCGCCCGCGACGACGGCGAACAGGTAGCTGGGCTTGGGGAAGGGGTCGTTCCAGACAGCGAAGTGGCGGCCGTTCTCCAGCGTGCCGCTGCTCGTCAGATTGCCGTTGGACAGCAGCACTGGGTACTTGGCCGCATCGGCGCGCAGCGTGACCGTGTAGACGGCCATCACGTCCGGGCGGTCCAGGAAATAGGTGATGCGGCGGAAGCCCTCGGCCTCGCACTGCGTGAAGAAGCTGCCGCCCGACGTGTACAGGCCCGACAGCGCCGTGTTCTTCTCCGGCGCGATGGTGTTGCGGATCTCCAGCGCGAAGTCGTCGTCCGGCGGGTTGTCGATGACGAGCTCGTGGCCCTCCTGGCGGAAGGACACGCCGGCGCCGTTGATCAGCGCTCGCAGCAGGTTCAGCTCCTCGCCGTGCAGGCGTAGCGGGCCGTGCGGCACGGCGCGGTTGCGCTCCACCTGCATCTTGCTCGTGACGAGGGTCTTGGCGGGGTCCAGGTCGAAGCTCAGGTCGACCTTGCGGATCCAGAACGGGGGCTGCTGGTAGTCCAGCCGCTGGATCAGGGGAGCGGTGCCTTCACGCATGAGGGGCTTCCTTGGGAGGGGGAGGGCGCGGCGGGCGTCGGGTTACGACGTCCGCCAGGGGCTGGCCGGGCTGTGCGCGTGGCCAGCATTGCGGGGCATCAGATGCCTTGCTTCAGGCTCTCGGTGATGAAGGGGTCGAGGTCACCGTCCAGCACCTTCTGCGTCGCGGAGGTCTCGTAGTTGGTGCGCAGATCCTTGATGCGACTCTGGTCCAGCACATAGCTGCGGATCTGGTGGCCCCAGCCGACGTCGGTCTTGGTGTCCTCCAGCGCCTGCTGCTCGGCCATGCGCTTCTTCATCTCATGGTCGTACAGGCGCGAGCGCAACCGCTTCCAGGCGACGTCGCGGTTGCTGTGCTGGCTGCGGCCGTCCTGGCATTGCACGACGATGCCGGTCGGGATGTGCGTCAGGCGCACCGCCGAGTCGGTCTTGTTGATGTGCTGGCCACCGGCGCCGCTGGCGCGGAAGGTGTCCGTGCGCACGTCTGCCGGGTTGATGTCGATCTCGATGCTGTCGTCCACCTCGGGGTAGACGAACAGCGACGCGAACGAGGTGTGGCGACCGCCGGACGAGTCGAACGGCGACTTGCGCACCAGTCGGTGCACGCCGGTCTCGGTGCGCAGCAGGCCGAAGGCGTACTCGCCCTCGACCTTGATGGTGGCGCTCTTGATGCCGGCCACGTCGCCCGGCGTCTCGTCTTCCATCGTTGCCTTGAAGCCCTTGCGCTCGGCGTACTTCAGGTACTGGCGCAGCAGCATGCCGGCCCAGTCGCAGGCCTCGGTGCCGCCGGCGCCGGCCTGGATGTCGATGAAGCAGTTCAGCGGGTCGGCCGGGTTGTTGAACATCCGGCGGAACTCGAGTTCCTCGACCTTGGCCTGCAGGGCCTTGGCGTCCTCCTCGATGGCCAGCATGCCGGCCTCGTCGCCCTCGTCCTTGCTCATCTCGAACAACTCGGCGTTGTCCGCCAGCGAGCCGGTCAGGTGCGTGATCGTTTCGACCACGGTCTCCAGCGCGCGCTTCTCCTTGCCGAGTTCCTGGGCCCGCTTGGGGTCGTTCCAGACGTTGGGGTTCTCGAGGGCGGCGTTGACTTCGTTCAGTCGCAGGGCTTTGCGATCGAAGTCAAAGATACCCCCTTAGCGCGTCGGTGCGCGCTGAGAGGTCGGCCAGGGAGTTGCCGATTTGGTTGATGTGTTCGATATCCATGACGGGCACAACCGTGCAGTTCGGGAAAGGCCGCGATTTTTGCATGCGCCCGAGCAGGCACACTCTGCGTCGCCGGGGCCAGGCTGCCGAGGGCAGCGCCCGGCCGGAGAGCTCCCATGCATCTGCTGCCTACCTGGCGTGCGCTGGCCCACACGGCTGCGCTTGCCACCAGCCTGATCTGCGCCACCAGCGCCGCCCATGCCCAGGACGCGCCGCGCGCGCCCGTCGCCGCCAAGAAGCCCAAGGACGTCAGCGTGCACGGCGACCGCCGCATCGACGACTACTTCTGGTTGCGCGAGAAGGACCACCCCGAGGTGCAGGCCCACCTGAGGGCCGAAGCCGCCTACGCGGATGCCTGGTTCAAGCCCCATGCGGCCGCCGAGGCCCGGCTGTTCGAGGAGATGAAGGGCCGCGTGCAGCAGCGCGACCAGGGCGTGCCGCAGCGCGAAGGGCGCTGGTGGTACGTCAGCCGCATCGATGTCGGCCAGCAATACCCCGTCTACGTGCGAAGCGCCGCGCAGGGCCCGCAGCGGCTGCACGACCCGCAGGCGCCCGAGCAGGTGGTGCTGGACCTCAACGAGCTGGCCAAGACGCGCAAATTCGTCAACCTCAACGCCGTCGCCGTCAGCCCCGACGGGCAACTGCTCGCCTACGGCGTGGACGCGACTGGCGCGCGTGACTTTGAGCTGCACGTGCGCGACCTGACGACCGGCGAAGACCGCGTCATCGCCACCACACCGCATGCCGACGCGTTCGAGTGGTCGGCTGACGGCAAGACGCTGTTCTACATCCGCCACAACGAGGCCCGCCGCTCTCACCAGCTGTGGCACCACCGGCTGGGCGCTGCGCAGGACCAGCTGGTGCACGAGGAGCCGGACGAGCTGTTCAACCTGATGCTCGCCAAGTCGCTGGATGGCCGCACGCTGATGCTGGGCTCGCGCTCCAAGGACACCATGGACTGGCGCGTGCTGCCGGCCGACCAACCCGAGGGCCGCTGGCGCGAGGTGTTGCCGCGCAAGTCCGGCCAGGAGTACGCCGTCACGCCCTTTGGCGACGAGCTGCTGCTGCGCATCGACGACCGCGGCGTGAACTTCCGACTGCTGCGCCTGCCGATGAAGTCCGGCGCCGGTGCGCTGTTCAAGCCGGCCGACCTGGCCCGCGCCCAGGAGCTCATCCCTCACCGCGCCGATGCGATGGTGGAGCAGGCGGTGGCCTTCAAGACTCATGCCGTCGCGCAGATCCGCGAGGGCGGCTCGGTCAAGCTGCGCCTCTACCCGCTGCGAAGCGGCAAGCCGCGCGACATCAGCTTCCAGGAGCTTGCCTACAACGCCGTGCTGACCCCGCAGCGCGAGTTCGACGCGCCGCGCGTGCGCTTCGCCTACAACTCGCTCACCACGCCGGCCAGCACCTATGAGGCCGACCTGGCCACGGGCGCGCTGCAGTTGCTCAAGGTCGCCCCGGTGCAGGGCGGCTACGACGCCAGCCTCTACACCAGCGAGCGTGTGTGGGTGACGGCGCGGGACGGCGTCAAGGTCCCGGTGAGCCTGGTCTACCGCAAGGACAAGCGCCGCGCCGGTCCGCAGCCGCTGTGGCTGTACGGCTATGGCAGCTATGGCATCCCCAGCGACCCGCGCTTTGCCAGCAGCCGGCTGTCCATGCTGGACCGCGGCGTCATTTACGCCATCGCCCACATCCGTGGCGGAGGCGACCTGGGCCGCCAGTGGTACCTGGACGGCAAGCTCGACAAGAAGATGAACACCTTCACCGACTTCGTCGCCTGCGCCGAGGCACTGGTGAAGCAGGGCTACACCCAGCCCAGCCAGCTCATCATCCATGGCGGCAGCGCTGGCGGCCTGCTGGTGGGCGCGGCCACCAACCTGCGGCCCGACCTGTTCAAGGCCGTCGTCGCGCAGGTGCCTTTCGTCGACGTGCTCAACACCATGCTGGACGCCAGCCTGCCGCTGACCACTGAGGAATACATCGAGTGGGGCAACCCCAACAAGGCCGACGAGTACGCCTGGATGCGCGCCTACAGCCCCTACGACAACCTGAAGCCGGCCACCTACCCGGCCGTGCTGGCCAAGACCGCCATCAACGACAGCCAAGTGCCCTACTGGGAGGCCGCCAAGTACGTCGCACGGCTGCGCGAGCTGAACCAGGGCGCCGCGCCGGTGCTGTTCGACATCAACATGACGGCCGGCCACGGCGGCGCCTCTGGCCGCTTCGACGCGCTGCGCGAGACCGCGCGCACCTATGCCTTCATGCTGCAGCAGTGGGGCTTGCTGAATGACTGAGCCCGGGCACGGCGATTACTGGCGCCGCACGCGCCGCCTGACCGCCGGGCTGCTGCTGGCCTGGGCGCTGGTGGCCTTTGTGCCCGTGGTGTTCGCGCGCGAGCTCAGCGTGGAGCTGTTCGGCTGGCCGCTGGCCTTCTGGCTGGCCTCGCAGGGCGCGCTGCTGGGCTTCTGCGCCATCGTCATCGTCTACGCGCGGCGCATGCGCCGGCTGGACGAGGAGTTCGCCGAGCGCGCGGATCGCAGCTGAGGCGCGGCGCCCGGGGTCAGACCTTGCTCAGGAAGGCCTCGACCGCCTCGGCCAGCGCCTGGGGCTGGTCGTGGTGCAGCATGTGCCCGGCGTCCTGCAGTACCGTGCGGGCCAGGTCGGCCACCACAGCCAGCCGCGACTCGAACTCCTCGCGCGGGTAGCGCCCGCCCCAGAAGCGCGTCAGCTGGTCGTCGCTGCCCTCCACCCACAGCGTGGGCGCCGTGATGCGCTGCCAGCAGGCCAGCACCTCGGCCTTGCGATACAGAACTGGGTTGGACAGCTTGTGCGCTGCGTCAGCGTTGAGCTGGAAGCCTGTCGGTGATTCATCGGGCACGGGGCGCGCCCAGTGACCGGCCAGCCAGGCGGCCTTGTCGGCAGGCAGGCGTGGGTTGGTCTTGCGCAGGCGCTCGGCCACGTCGGCTAGCGTCGCGTAGGGGCGCAGCGTGGGCGGGTCCTTCAGCTCGTCCAGCCAGCGCGCCAACCGATCGGGCGCGGCGGCGGGCGACACGTCGGGCATGCCGAAGCCTTCCAGGTTCACCAGCCGGCGCACGCGCTGCGGGCGCACGCCCGCATAGCTCATCACCACGTTGCCGCCCATGCTGTGGCCGACCAGGTCGACCGGTGCATCGGGGCTGACGCTGTCCAGCAGCGCGTCCAGGTCAGCCAGGTAGTCGGGGAACCAGAAACAGTCTGCCCCGCCCGCGTCGCTGAGGCCGAAACCGCGCCAGTCCAGCGCGATCACCTCGCGCGCCTCGCGCATCGCGTCGACAAGGAACTGGAACGACGCGCCCACGTCCATCCAGCCATGCACCAGCACCAGCGGCGGCCGCCCCGGCAAGGCCTGGCCCCAGCGCAGCAGGTGGTGGCGCAGCCCGCGCAGGGTCAGGAATTCACTGCGGTGCGGGCGATGAACGGCGTAGACATGGGGCATATCCGCACTGTAGGCGACGGCGCAGCCCCGACAATGCGGCCATGCCCCGCCCAGACATCCGCCCCGCCGAACCCCGCGACCTTCACGTCATCGTCCAGTTGATCAGCGAGCTGGCCGAGTTCGAAAACCTGAGCCACCTGCTGGCGGTCACGCCCGAGTCGCTGGCGCCGCATCTGTTCGGTGACGAGCCGGCGGCCGAGTGCGTGGTGGGCGAGGTCAATGGCGAGGTGGTCGCGTTCGCGCTGTTCTACAAGAACTTCTCGACCTTCCTGTGCCAGCCGGGCCTGTACCTGGAAGACCTGTACGTGCGCCCCGCCCACCGCCGCAGCGGTCTAGGCCGCGCGCTGCTCATCCACCTGGCCCAGCTGGCCTGCGAGCGCGGTTACGGCCGCTTCGACTGGACGGTGCTGGACTGGAACGAGGATGCCATCCGCTTCTACGAATCGCTGGGCGCTGACGTGATGCCCGAGTGGCGGATCTGCCGCCTCGCCGGCGATGCGCTGGAGCGCTACAGCGACGGCGAACGCCCGAGCCGCTGGTCGCCCTCCGCCTGGCTGGGGCTTTAGCCTGGTACTGACCCCGGGCTAGCCCCGGGGCGCCAGTCCGGCCGGGCTGGCTAGCATGAGCTCCCCTTGTCCGAACGGGTGGCCCATGGCGGAAGACCGATACGCGCAGCTGCATGCCGATTTCCGCTGGCAGGTGCCGCACGACTTCAACCTCGCCGAGGCCTGCTGCGGCCGCTGGGCGCGCGCCACGCCTAAGGCCACCGCTATCTACTTCGAGAGTGACAGCGGCTGCCGTGCGCAGTACAGCTACGCGCAGCTGCAGCGCGCCGCCAACCGCCTGTCCAACGCGCTGATGGCCCAGGGCGTGAGGCGCGGCCACCGTGTTGCGGTGCAACTGCCACAGCGCTTCGAGACGGCCGTGGCCCACATCGCCATCCAGCAGCTCGGCGCGGTGGCGTTGCCGCTGTCCATGCTGTTCGGCGCTGAGGCGCTGGCCTACCGGCTGCAGGACAGCGGCGCCGTGCTGGCCATCGCCGCCTGCGAGGCCATGCCCGCGCTGCGCGCGGCCCGGCCGGACTGCCCGGCGCTGCGGCGCATCATCGTCGTCGGCGACTGCCCGCCCGCGCGCGATGAACTCGGTTGGATGGACGCGTTGCAGGCCGAGGCCGCGAGCTTCACCCGCGTCGCCACGCGCGCTAGTGACGCGGCGCTGCTGCTCTACACCAGCGGCACCACCGGCAACCCCAAGGGCGCGCTGCTGCCGCAGCAGGCGCTCATCGGCAACCTGCCGGGCTTCATCGCCAGCCAGGACTGGTTTGGCTTCGACCCGCAGGATGCGCGCCAGCCCAGCGACGCCGTCTTCTGGAGCCCCGCAGACTGGGCCTGGACGGGCGGGCTGATGGATGCGCTGCTGCCCAGCCTTTACTTCGGCCGGCCCATCGTGGCCTGGCAGGGCCGCTTCGCGGCGGACAAGGCCTTCGAGCTGATGGCGGCCTACGGCGTTACGCACGCCTTCCTGTTCCCGACCGCGCTCAAGGCCATGATGAAGGCCGCCCCCCGGCCCAGGCGCCGCGGCCTCAAGCTGCGCACGCTGATGAGCGCCGGCGAGGCCGTGGGCGACGCGGTGTTCACCTGGTGCCGCGACGCGCTGGGCGTGCCCGTCAACGAGATGTTCGGCCAGACCGAGATGAACTACGTGCTCGGCAACTGCCAGCGCCTGTGGCCGGCGCGGCCCGGCAGCATGGGCCGCGCCTACCCCGGCCACCGCGTGGCCGTCATCGACGACGACGGCCGCGAATGCGCGCAGGGCCAAGTGGGTGAGGTGGCTGTGCACGCGCGCGATCGCCATGGCGCGCCCGACCCGGTCTTCTTTCTCGGCTACTGGAACAACGATTCCGCCACCCGCGCCAAGTTCACTGGCGACCCGGCCGACAGCTGGTGCCGCACCGGCGACCTCGCGCGCCTGGAGGCCGACGGCAGCTTCTGGTACGAGGGCCGCGCGGACGATGTGTTCAAGAGCGCCGGCTACCGCATCGGCCCCGGTGAGATCGAGAACTGCCTGCTCAAGCACCTGGCCGTCGCCAACGCCGCCGTCGTGCCCAAGCCCGACGCTGAGCGTGGCGCGCTGGTGAAGGCCTACGTCGTACTGGCCGACGGGCATGTGGGAGACGCCGCGCTGGTGGCCGCGCTGCAGGCCCACGTCAAGGCGCGCCTGGCGCCTTACGAGTACCCGAAGGAGGTCGAGTTCATCGCCGCGCTGCCGATGACGACCACCGGCAAGGTGCAGCGGCGCGTGCTGCGGCTGCAGGAGCAGCAGCGCGCTGGGCTGGCCGCGTGAGCCCGGTGGGCTGGGGTAAGACGCGCGAACCCCAGCGGCCGGGAACGGTGCTGTTTTGGTCAGTGTCAGCTGACTCGTTACGCGGACAGCGACGCACGCTGCCGCTCACTTGCACTGATAGGGCTTGCCCATCATCGCGACGGTGCGCGGCGCCACGCTGCGGTTGAAGGGGTCGCTGTCGGAGATGCGCGAGCGGAACACCTCGACGCAGGTGCTGCCCTTGCGCAGCACGCTGCGGTGTTCGCCCAGCGCGCCGACGACTTGGGACTGCGCGGCCTTGGGCTCCTCCACCCAGGCGCCGGCGCCGCCGGTGGCGTCGGCGATGCGGTCCTCCAGCGTCCGCCGGGGCGTGTTGCTGCGCGGGTCGCTGAGCGCCGGGTTGCGCTGGGCAGCGGCCGAGGCGGTGTACTGCGGTGGCAGCGTCAGCCGCAGGGCGGTGCGCGGTGGCTCGCCGGGCGGTGCGGTGGGCGGCGTGGCCGGCGTGGTCGGCGGAGCGGGGGCGTCCGCCGCCACCGTGTAGGGCGGCGGCGAGATCTGTGGCGCTGGCGCGAGGGGCGGCGGCAGGCGCGTGATGCGGAGGGTGTCGGCGATGGGCGACTGCACCCGCGGCTGCGGCTGGATCAGCCGCACGGTGGTGGCCTGCCGTTCGCGCGCCGGCGCCAGGCCGGGCGGTCGGTGCAGCAGCGCCGCCACCAGCAGCGCCGCGTGCAGCGCGACGACAAATGCGCGTGCGGCCCAGCGGTGGTGTGTCGCCATGGGCGCCGGTTACAGCTTGATGGACAGCTTGGTGCCCGGCGGCGGCACGAGCCGGGCCGCGTCGGGCCAGTTCTCCTGGCCGGTCAGCACGGTGCAGGGGCGGCTGGCCTCACCCTTCTTGGTCTCAGGCTCGCGCTCGCCCGTGGCCGGCTGCAGCGGCAGGCCCAGCAGCTGGCCGTTCTCCGTCCAGGTCAGCTCCCAGGTCGGCGCGTCGCTGCAGATGCGTACGCCCTGGCCGCGTGGGAACAGCCAGCGCAGGTAGAAGGGCAGCAGCTCCTCACGCAGCTTGCGCCCCACCTGCATGATGCGGCGCACGGTGGCCAGGTCCAGCTGTTCGGGCGGCGTGGTCAGCTTGACGGTGCCGTTCACGGCCAACTCGCCCTTGGCCGCGTTGGTGGCGAGGTCGGCGGTCTTGGCCTCGGCGTCGGGCAGCAGGGGCAGGTCGAAGCGGCCCTCGGCGTCGAGCTTGATCGGGTGGTCGGCCTCGTCGCTGCGTACCGCCATGCGCAGCTCGGCCAGCGGCTTTTTCGTCTTCTCGGGGATGACACGGAAATCCATGCGGAACAGCCCCTCGCCATGCTGGCGCAGCTTGCTCAGCAATTGGTTGAGCTGGGCGTAGGGCAGTACCGCGCCGTCGCGCTTGAGCTCGGTGCGCACGGCCGGCAGCACCTGGGTGTCCGAGGCCGGGGCGGCCGGACTGGCCATCAGGAGTGACGTTAGCAACAGAGGTGTGACCAGGGGGCGCATGGCGGGCTCGCAGGCGTTTGGGGGTGGGTGGGGCGGTCAGCTGCCTTGCAGCTTCACGCTGAGGTGGGTGCCGGCGGGCGGCAGCAGGCGGGCGCTGTCGGGCCAGCTTTCCTGGCCGGTCAGCAGCGCGCAGGGGCGGGGGCTCTTGGCATCCTGCGCGTCGCGCTCGCCGGCGGTGGCAGGCAGAGCCAGGCCCATCAGCTGGCCGCCTTCCGGCCATTCCAGTTCCCAGGTGGGCGTGGGGCTGCAAACGCGCACGCCTTCGATGCTGGGCACCAGCCAGCGCACGGCCCAGGGCAGAAGCTCCTCTCGCAGCGTGCGGCCCAGGGCGACGATCTCGCGCACCTTGCCCATCGTCAGCTGCTCCGGCGCGAGGTTGAGTTCCAGCGAGATCTTGGCCTTGAGGTGGCCCTTGGGCGTGTTGGTGGCGAAGTCGGCGGTCTTGGCCTCGGCCTCCGGCAGGATGGGCAGCTGGATCAGCCCCTGCGGGTCGATGGACAGCGGGTAGTCCTTGTCATCGGTGCGCACGGCGATGCGCACATCGGCCAGCGGCACCTTGGTGCGCTCGGGGTCGACCCGGAAGTCCATGCGGAACAAGTTCCTGCCGTGCAGCCGCAGCTTGGTGAGCACCTCGTTGAGCTGGCGGTAGGGGAGCACGGTGCCGTCGCGCTTGAGTTCGGTGTGTACGGGGGGCAGCACCAGGGTGTCTGCAGCCAGAGCGGGCAGGGCGCTCAGCAGCGCGGTGGTCAGCAGCAGGCGCGGGGCGAGGGAATGCATGAAGTCGATCGATAAGTCAGTGAATCAGGAAATCAGGGCGGGGTGTCGCCGTCGGGCTCAGGCTCGGGGCCGGGCTCCCAGGCGAGCAGCTCACCGGGCTGGCACTGCAGCACCTCGCAGATGCGCGCCAGCGTGTCGAAGCGCACGCCGCGCACCTTGCCGCTCTTGAGCAGCGACAGGTTGGCCTCGGTGATGCCCACCCGCTCGGCCAGCTCGCGCGAGCGCATCTTGCGCCGCGCGAGCATGACGTCGAGGGTGACGATGATGGGCATCAGACGAACTCGGCGTTCTCGTCTGCCACGCGGGCAGCTTCCGACAGCACCTGGGCCAGCGCCAGCAGCAGCAGGCCGAACAGCAGCGCGAGGTAATGGTCGGACGACAGCCCGAACCACAGCCGCCGCTCGCCCTTGCCGTTACCCCAGGTCAGCGCCAGGATGGCCAGCGTGTGGCCCAGCGGCTGGGCGGCGGCCAGGCTGCACACACCCAGGCCCAGGCGGCGCAGGTGCGCGGCCGGCCGGCGCGCCAGCAGCTCGCCCTGGGCGAAGCAGCCGAACAGCGACCACATCTGCCACAGCGTGAACAGGCTCGCCGCCGTGGGCAGCAGCATGGCCGCCAGGCCCCACAGCCGCGAGCCCAGGTCCAGCTGCATCGTACTCAGGCTCCAGGTGCGCGCGGCCACCTCGGCCACCCAGTCGGGCTGGGCCCAGAACACGAAGGGCAGGGTGCCGATGAACAGCGCGCCCACCAGGCTCAGCAGCCGCACGATCCAGGCCAGCCGGCGGATGCGCCGGTGGCCGTCGGTGGAAAAGGAGTCCGGCATGCACGCCTTCGTGAAACGAGAAAAACTTACTGTAAAACAATAAATCATTGCCGAGAAACAGAATATTCACACCCCCCCGAGAATGGCGGTATGAGCAAGAAGAGCACCCATGTCAGCGAGACCCCGGCCACGCAGATGCTCAAGCGCGCCGGCGTAGCCTTCACCGAGCATGTGTACGACTACGTTGACCACGGCGGCACGGCCGAGTCCTCCAAGCAGCTGGGCGTGGACGAGCATGCCGTCGTCAAGACGCTGGTGATGCAGGACGAGAAGGCCGAGCCCCTGATCGTGCTGATGCACGGCGACAAGACCGTCAGCCTGAAGGAGCTGGCGCGGCAGATCCCGTGCAAGAAGGTGGAGCCCTGCAAACCCGAGGTGGCGCAGCGCCACAGCGGCTACCAGGTTGGCGGCACCTCGCCCTTCGGCGTGCGCAAGGCCATGCCGGTGTTCGTGGAGGCGAGCATCCTGGCGCTGGAGAAGATCTGCATCAACGGCGGCCGGCGCGGCTACCTCGTCGGCATCGCGCCGCAGGTGCTGACCGAGCTGCTGGGCGCCCGGCCGGTGCACTGCGCGAACTAGACAAAGCCGGGCGTGGCGCGGCATGTCCGGAACCGAACTGCGATAGGTGTTGCGGGACGAAGCGGCGGGTCGCGACCCGCCCTACACCGCTGACGCGGCAGGCGGGCCGGGGGGGGCCGGGCCGGCGGGCCGCAGCGGCTGCATGACAATGCCGCCCCATGCAAACCGCTCTCCCTCTTCTTGCCGCCCTCGTGGGCTACCTGATCGGCTCGCTGTCGTTTGCCGTCATCGTGAGCCGCGCGATGGGTTTGTCCGACCCGCGCTCCTATGGCTCCGGCAACCCCGGTGCCACCAACGTGCTGCGCTCCGGCAACAAGGCCGCGGCCATCCTGACGCTGGTGTTCGATGCGCTGAAGGGCTACCTGCCGGTGCTCGCCGTCTACCTCTGGGGCGCGCCCCACGGCCTGGGCGAGGGCACGGCCGCGCTGGTGGGCCTGGGCGCTTTCCTGGGCCACCTGTGGCCGGTGTTCTTCAAGTTCGAAGGCGGCAAGGGCGTGGCCACGGCGGCCGGCGTCATCTTCGGCCTGAACCCGCTGCTGGGCGTGGCCACGCTGGCCACCTGGGCCATCATTGCTTGGTTCAGCCGCTACTCGTCGCTGGCCGCCATCGTGTCGGCCGCGTTCGCGCCGATGTATCAGTTGCTCATTTGGGAAGCCGGCCCCACCGCGCTGGCCCTCATCATCATGGGCTTGCTGCTGGTGTGGCGCCACCAGGCCAACATCAAGAAGCTGCTGGCCGGCACCGAGAGCAAGCTGGGCCAGAAGGCCGCGGGCGCAACGCCGGCCGCCGGCACCAGCAAGAAGCATCCGCACGGCACTGGCCCCCGCCCGGCCGGGCATTCGCATCACCACCCCTCACGAAAGAAGTGACCCCATGAGCAACAGCATCGAGCGTTACGACGTCGGCCCCCGCATGTCCGAGATGGCCGTCTACAACGGCGTGGCCTACCTGGCCGGCCAGGTGGCCGAAGACGGCAGCCAGGGCATCGAGGGCCAGACGGCCCAGGTGCTGGCCGCGATCGACAAGCTGCTGGCCCGCGCCGGCACCGACAAGACCCGCATCCTGCGCGCGCAGATCTTCATCGTCGACCTGGCCGATTTCGCCGCCATGAACGGCGTGTGGGAGCAGTGGGTCACGCCGGGCCACACCCCGCCGCGCGCCACTGTGCAGGCCGCGCTGGCCCGCCCGGAGTGGAAGATCGAGATCGTCGTGACCGCAGCGGTCTGATCGGATCGCTCATCCGCCTCGACAAGGGCGGCCTGGTCAGCGTTGATAGCGCTGGCGGGCTGCCCTTTTTCATGGGCGTGTTCCTGGCTGGCGATAGGAAGTTGTGCGTTTTTCCGGGAGGCGGGATCGGTGAGTGACCGCTTCAGGCTGATCAGAGACACTCGCCGCAAAATTACGAATGTCGGCGGCCGCAACAACCGGTCAGTGGGGCCGCCCGGCGACGCGGGTCCGGTGTTCATCCTGAACCGCCCGCCCAACGATAGGACGGGCGGCGCAGCACGAGAGCGACTGGGGTGCCTATCGGCTCGGAGAATTGCCCATCCAACCCCGACCGCGTTTTCTCGGAAGCCGACAGTAGCCCAGCTGTGGCAGACTGAAACGCAGCCCGATCACGAAACACGATTGTGGGCAGGGGCCAAAAAACCATTCAAGGAAATGAGGGAATTATGCTGTCGTCAGATGACTTGGAATCCCTTCGTCAAGGGCTATTTGCCGGTCAGTACAACCTTCTCCTTGGAAGTGGCGTATCTCTAGATTGCCGGGACCGAAATGGTCATGAATTGAAATCAGCGACTGCGCTCACGAAGGATTTGTGCGCACACAAGGGTGTGGGCGAGAATACTACGCTATCACGAGTGAGCCTCCTGCTTGATTCGGCAGAGACTGATAAGTATTTGACTCAACCTTACCTTGGTTGCAGGCCGGGCGAAACTGTTAAGAGACTTACTTCCTATGTGTGGAAGACAGTTTTTACATTCAATATTGATGACGCCCTAGAAAATGCATACGATTCGACTGAGCGGCCGAAGCAAAAAATTGAATCCCTTAATTACGACAGTGCATTCAAGACGCAGCCTAACAAAGGCCACCTGTCAGTAGTCCATTTGCACGGATTTACTAGGGAGCCAGAAAAGGGCTATGTTTTTTCGACCGCAGAGTATGGACGCGCCACCCGTGGGATGAGCGCCTGGATGCACGTCCTTTCCGAGCTAATGGCAAGCGAGCCATTCATCATTGCAGGAACCAGCCTGAATGAGCCGGATCTTGAATATTATCTAGCCGGCCGCACGTCGACATCGGCAAGAGCGAATCGTGGGCCATCCTTCCTGGTGGAGCCCTATCCCGACAAGATTACGGAACTGATATGCAAGGAGCACGGCCTAACGCTTGTGAAAGCGAAGCTATCGGAATTTCTTGCCTGGCTTTCCACCGAGCTGGGCGCGGCACCTACAGTTTCGCAACTGACGGTTCCGTCGATGGACGGCATATTCGGCACGAGGCCATCCGCGGAAGATCAGGTCAACTTCTTCTCCAGCTTTGAGTTGGTTAGACCTTCAGCCCCTAACGCGGAAGGCGAGGTGTCGCCGTTTTACTTCGGAAAAACCATTCGATGGTCAGATTTGGAATCGTCCATGGACGTTCCGACCAACGACGAGATGGCCATCGGCGCAAGGGTTAAGAACTGGACAAGCGGGGACGACGCCAAGGTCAAGCTGTTCAGCTTAAGTTCCGAGCCGGGTAGTGGGAGAACAACCATTATCCGAAGAATCGGCTACGACCTCGCTGGAGGCGGGGTGGTAGTGCTGAATCTGAATTCAAACTCAGTTATCGACCCGGAGAACGCGGCTAGAGTTCTTAGTGCAATCAATCGGCCAATCGTGTTACTCATAGATGGATTGGCAGACCATTCCCCGTCCATGCGTTCGTTAATTTCCTGCGTCAAGCTGAAGAGACCGCTTGCAATCTTATCGGCGGACCGTGATTACAGAAAAGATCACATAGACAGGGTTCTTGGCGACCTGGATATTGAATACTTCGGAGTCAGTGACTGGCCTGTTGAGTCCTACGAAGGGTTAGTGGAAAAGCTGCGTCGTGCTGGATTGTTGGGGGCATCTGATGCCGTTCGTTATCCGAAGAAGTTTGCGAACATGCTTCTGCGAGACCCCGTGGCAATTGCCTCATGCAGGGCTCTCAATAATTTCAAACCGCTTGAAACTATCGTAAGGTCGATTTGGAGCGATGCAAGTGAAAGCGATAGGCGTAGCTACGCGGTTGCAGCACTCGCTGAACATTGCTACCCAGGAGGTGTGGCTTATCCAATTCTTGAAAAATCATACCGAAACGCTGGCCTTAATAATCAACTGGAATTGGACTGCCCACTGCCATTAACCTATGCGGACGATGGTGATTATGTTTTGCCATTGAACCCTGTGATTGCAGATAGATTGCTGCATATGCTGGCAAGGGAAAAGCAAGCACTGCTCTTGGAGATATTCTCGATGCTCGCCGTGGCACTCTCTCCCTATGTTAATAGGCGCGCAACAATTTCGAGAACTCCTGAGGCGAAGCTCGCAGCTCGCCTATTCAGTGCGGAACAGGTCGCAAGACCATTGCTGGGCACATTTGCAGGAACATTCTTCAGTCAAGCCCGCGAGGCTTGGCAATGGAATTCTCGGTACTGGGAGCAGAGAGCATTACTGACGCAGGCGGAAAATATTGATTTGGCAATTCAGTATGCTCGACACGCGGTCGCTATTGAAGAGCATCCGTTCCCGTGGACGACACTCGCCTCACTTCTTTCAAAGAAGTTGGAGCTAACAAATGTCGGCGTCGATACAATCTATGGCGAGATTTATGAAATTTTAAATCAGGTTGTACGATATGAAAGTACAACAAAAGCATGGCGACCCACGCCGCACCCTTATGCGACGTTGTTCCATGCTACTAATATTTTTATTTCAAAGGGTGGCAAAATGCCGCCGAGGAAGCGCGATTGGATACTTCAACAGATTGAATTTTGCTCAAAGGTATTCTCGCGCGACAAAATGCTGAACGAGGCTGCTGACCGCATATTGGTGAGTATAAAACTGCCCAACTAGCGCAAAATATCGCCTGCGCACGGGCTATGACGGTCATGTCCCAGCGCGTGCGTAAGTCCACAGCCCGGAGCTGCTGAGATGCGGAAGGTTGCTCAACGCGCCGTTGCGGACAGTCGAGTCGAGACACTATCGCCACGCTGCACACTCTGCGTCATGCGTTTGCCCCCACCTGCTGCAAGCGGGCTACGACATCCGCTCGGTTCAGGGTTTGCTGGGCAATACCAACGTTGCCACAACCACGCGCTACACGCATGTGTGCAAGGTCGTCCGGCCACGGGCCGAGCAAGTCAGTGACCGGTAGGTGGCCGAGAGCGTGAGTTCGGCCGCGGCGACCAAAGGACGGAACCCGCTGCATAGCCGCCATCCAGCAGATGTCGAAAGCAAGTAGCGCCTCTATCGGCTGCGGCAGAGCCGCTCAGCCAGCCGCCGCATCACCCGCACGCTCAACCGACACCCTGCGCCCGCTTTCGCCAGAACGCTGCGTCGATGAGCTGTTCGGCGCCGGTGCGCGCGTTGATGAACCAGAACGATTGCCCGTCTGCACTGAGGCGCGCGACCTCGCCCTCGTGCCGCCCGGCACGCACGCGCTGGCCGACGGTGTTGGCCGGGAAGTCCGGCTGCGCGGCCAGCTCCAGCAGTGGCGTGGCCGCGCGCGTGTCGCCCTCCAGCCGCAACCGCTGCATCAGCGGCGCCAGCAGCGGGCTGGCCGCATCGGCCGGCGACACGAACAGCACCAGCTTGGCCTGCGCGCGGCTCAGGCCCACGTTGAGCAAGCGCTGCGCTTCCTCGCCGTGCAGAAAGGGCTGGGCGCCGTCGGCTGGGTCGAACAGCACCACCGGCGCCTCGCTGCCCTGCGCCCGGTGCACGGTGCTGACGCGCAGCTGCTCCGGCAGCCCGCGCGCGCGCAGCCGCTGGCGGATCAGCGCGCGCTGGGCGCGGAAGGGCGTCAGCACGATGACCTCCTCGGCCTGCCACTGGCCGCTGGCCAGTGCCTGCGTTAGCAGCTCGGCGATGGCCTCGGCCGATTCGCGCCGCACCGGCCCGCGCTCGGCGGCTACCCAGCCGCCGTCGGTCTGGATGCGGTGCACGTGCACATGCGCGTCGGCCGGGATGTCGCCCAGCGTGCGCTGCCGCGCAGCCAGCCAGGCCGGCGCGGCCTGCGCATCGGCCGCCACGCGCAGCAGGCCGTCGTAGAACAGCTGGCTGACCAGCTCACCGATGGGCGGCGCCATGCGCGATTGCTCGTCCAGCAGCGCGACCGACGCGGTCTGCGCGCCGGTGCCTCGCGGCATCTCGGCGAAGGCCGAGCGGCCCAGCCAGCGGCGGGCCAGGCGGTCCTCGCTGCGCTGCACGGGCGAGAGCTGCTGCGGGTCGCCCGCGAACAGCCGCGCGCGGCCCAGCGGCATCAGCGCCAGCGTGTGGGCCAGGCTCACCTGGCTGGCTTCGTCGAACACCAGCAGGTCGAAGGGCGGCTCGTCGTCGGGGGCCAGTTCGCGCAGGGCTTTGAGCGTGAAGGCGGCGCGCGTGGTCGTCATGCTGGCCAGGCGGCAGCGCTGCAGCACCTTCAGCGACGAGGCGCGCAGCTCGTCGCGCAGGTCGCTCACGCGGTCGGCCCAGGCCTTCAGCGCGTGCGCGTCGCGGCTGGGCGGTCGGGCGGCTTCGGCGCGGGCGAGGCGGGCGATGAGCTCGCGGTCCTGCGTGGGGATGAGGTGCTCGCGGCCGTCGTAGGCGGCGGCGTCGAAGCGCGTGCCCAGGCGCTGCACGGTGGCGCGCAGGGGCTCGCGCCGGCCCTTCTGCAGCGCCTTGTCGACGGCCAGCGTGGCCAGATCCACGGCCTGGTTGGTGGTGGACAGCAGCAGCACACGCGCCGTGGGGTGGCGGTCCAGGTACTCGGCCAGCAGCACGCCCAGCGTGGTTGTCTTGCCGGTGCCGGGCGGCCCCCACAGGAAGGCGCTGCTGAAGCCGGTGAGCGCGAGCGCGGCGCGCTGCGCCGGCCGTAGCCAGCGGAAGGGCTCGCCGGTCAGCGGCGTGCCGCCGCGCAGCGGGCGGGGGGCCGACAGGTCGGGTAGGCAGGCCAGGGCGGCCTCGGCCCACGGCGTGTCCCACCAAGCATCGGCCACGGCGTTCAGGAAGCGCGTGGGGTAGAGCCGGATCAGGTGGCCGGCCGGCGGCGGCGGGCTGCTGGCGTTCTGCAGCACGAGCTGGTCGTCCTCCACGACGACGGCCAGCACGCTGGCGCCGCCCTTGGTCGGGCTGCCCCACCAGGCAGCGGCGCCGTCCAGGCTGTCATCCAGCAGGGCCTGCGCCGAGGCGGCGCCGGGCCGCTGGCCCTCGGCGAACACATAGCCCGGCTCCAGCGTGACGCGCCACAGCGTGCCGTCACGTTCGGCGTGCAGCACCTTGAAGTCGTAGTACTCGGGCGTGGCCGAGAGCTCGGCGGTCAAGGCCGCGCGGATGTCGGCGAGGCTCATGGCATCTGGCATGTCGAAAACAGGGAGGGCGAGACTGTAAATGCATACAGCATCAGGCCGACCTTGATCTTGCTCAAGACGTGCCACCTGTGGCGCGGTTAGCCTGCGCAGCCACCACCATCACTCTCCGGGTTGCCAGGATGTCCATCGAGTTGTTCCGCCAGGACCGGCATGTCTGCGTCATGTTCGCGCGGCTGGGCGACGAGGGCGGCGATGCCGTGCAGTCCAACCAGTTCCTGCTCGTCAATGGGGACACCGGCGCCATCCTCGACCCCGGCGGCAACATCGCCTATCACGAGCTCTACCTGGGCATGTCGGCCTTCTTCCCGCCGCACAAGCTGGCGGCCATCCTGGCCTCGCATGCCGACCCGGACATCATTGCGTCGCTGGACCGCTGGATGACGGCCACGGTGGCGCCGGTCTATATCTCGCGCATCTGGGAGCGCTTCGCACCGCATTTCTGCAAGCCCGGCAAGACGGCGGGCCGCATCGTGGGCTTGCCCGATGCCGGCGAGCGGCTGCGGCTGGGCGCGGGGGCGGACCGCTTCGAGCTGTGGGCGCTGCCGGCGCACTTCCTGCACGCCGAGGGCAATTTCCAGTTCTACGACCCGGTCAGCCGCATCCTGTTCTCGGGCGACCTGGGGGCGTCCCTGGGCACGAGCCTGAACCCGGAGCAGCCGGTCACGTCGCTGGCCGCGCACATCCCGCGCATGGAGGGCTTCCACCGCCGCTACATGGTCAGCAACAAGGTGCTGCGGCTGTGGGCGGCCATGGTGCGGCAGCTGGACATCCGGATGATCGCGCCGCAGCACGGCGCGCCCATGGTGGGCCCGGCGGTGCAGGAGTTCATCGCCTGGGCGGAGCAACTCGAATGCGGCGTGGACCTGTTCGGGCCGGCGAACTACCGCGTGCCGGGCTGAGAGCCTTTGAACAAATCCATCACACCCGCTCGTCCGCCCCAAACGCCGCCACTCGGCGTTGCAAATACGCGCCGTAGCCCGAGCTACGGCTGTGCTTTGCGCCTTGATTGGCGGCACTTGGGGCGCCCGCTCGGGCGCGCCGGATTCATTCACAGGCTCTGAGGCGGCGGCGCTGTCATGGCCGCGCCACACGCGGCCGCTAGCCTGCCGGCTTTCAGCCGGGAGCCGAACTTGGGGCACATCGAAGACGAGCTGGTGAAGCGCATTCACCGCGATCTGCAGGACGATTTCGACGAGGAGCTGGAGCTCGAACTGGAGGACCGCGACTCTGGCGTGACGGCGGGCGACGAGCCTGCTGACGCATCCACCGAGCGGCGTCGCTATTTCCGCGAGCTGTTCCGGCTGCAGAGCGAGCTGGTAAAGCTGCAGGACTGGGTGCAGCACACGGGCCACAAGGTGGTCATCCTGTTCGAGGGGCGCGACGCGGCGGGCAAGGGCGGCGTCATCAAGCGCATCACACAGCGGCTGAACCCGCGCGTGTGCCGCGTGGCCGCGCTGCCGGCGCCCAACGATCGCGAGCGCACGCAGTGGTACTTCCAGCGCTACGTATCGCACCTGCCGGCGGCCGGCGAGATCGTGCTGTTCGACCGCAGTTGGTACAACCGCGCCGGCGTGGAGCGCGTGATGGGCTTCTGCACCGACGAGCAGTACGAGGAGTTCTTCCGCTCGGCCCCCGAGTTCGAGCGCATGCTGCAGCGCTCGGGCATCCAGCTCATCAAGTACTGGTTCTCCATCAGCGACGACGAGCAGCGCGTGCGCTTCCTGGGTCGCATCCACGACCCGCTGAAGCAGTGGAAGTTGAGCCCCATGGACCTGGAATCCCGCCGCCGCTGGGAGGAATACACCAAGGCCAAGGAGGTGATGCTGGAGCGCACGCACATCCCCGAGTCGCCCTGGTGGGTGGTGCCGGCCGACGACAAGAAGCGTGCGCGGCTGAACTGCATCCGTCACCTGCTGAGCCAGATGCCGTACGAGGAGGTGTCGCATGCCGACATCGAGCTGCCGGCCCGCCAGCGGCGCGAGGACTACATCCGCCACCCGGTGCCGGCCGAGCTCATCGTGCCCGAGGTGTACTGAGCAGCTCCTAACATCCGGGGCATGAAGCTGCCCTGGTCCCTGCTGGCGGTCATCGCCGTCGCGTCGCTCGCCTCCTGGGGCTGGCGCAGCCATGTGTCTGCGCAGGATGCGCGCCAGCTGGCTGCGCACGTGCAGCCGGGCGACATCCGCATGATCTCGTCCGAGACCTGCGGCTGGTGCACCACCGCGCGGCGCTGGATGACGAGCGAGGGCATCCCGTTCCAGGAGTGCTTCCTGGAGCGCGACGCGCAGTGCCGCGCAGACTACGTGGCCCGCGGCGGGCGCGGCACGCCCACGCTGGTGGTGCGCGGGCAGACGGTGATCGGCTTCGACCGCGCACGCATGCTGCAGATCCTGGACGACAAGGCCGAGCCGAGTCGGCAGCGCTGACTCAGCAGCGCTGGCGACTCGACTCGGCGGCGGTGGGAAGAAGAGGCGTCATTCGCATCGACGGATCGCCCCGTTCAGATGCGCTTGGTGGCGGGCTTGGCGGCGGCCAGCGTGGTGTGGCGCAGCAGCGTGGCTTCGCTGTAGCCGGTGACGACGACGCGCGGCAGCTGGGCGATGACCGGGGCTTCGGCACGGACCGCCTTGCCGGTGACGACGACGCGTTCCAGCTTGACGGTGGGTTGCGGCGCGGCAGTGGCGGCGACGGAGAAGGTCAGGCCAGCGGCAGCGGCGATGACGGCGGTGAAGAGCTTGTCTTGCAGGTTCATGATGGACTCCATTCGGTGGGTTTCGAACGGCGTGATTGCTTGTTCGATGGAGTCAGTGTCTGCAATGGGGCCGGGCCCTGCCACCCGACTGCGATCAATCGCTGGCCGCGCCGGATGAACTGCAGCAAGGCGGGATGAGTGGCAGCCAGCCGCCGCCGTTTCAGCCGCGTTCAGCCCAGCTGCAGGCCCAGGCGGGCCACGTCGCCCCGGCCCTGGCGCACCAGTACGGGCTCGTCGCCCTGGCTGAGGTCCAGCACCGTGGTGGGCTGGGCCGGGCAGGCGCCGGCGTCGAGGATGAACTGCAGCTGCCGGTCCAGCCGCTCGGCCACTTCGGTGGCGTCGTTCAGCGCCTCGCTGTCGCCGGGCGGGATCAGCGTGGTGGACAGCAGCGGCTCGCCCAGCAGTGCCAGCAGGTCCTGCGTGACGCGGTGCTCCGGCACGCGCAGGCCGATGGTGCGGCGGCTGGGGTGGGACAGGCGCCGCGGCACTTCCTTGGTGGCCGGCAGGATGAAGGTGTAGGCGCCCGGCGTGGCCAACTTGAGCAGCCGGTATTGCCGGTTGTCCACCATCGCGTAGGTGGCCAGCTCCGACAGGTCGCGGCACAGCAGCGTCAGGTGGTGCTTGTCGTCCACGCCGCGCACGCGGCGCAGCGCCTCGGCGGCGGCCTTGTCGTTGAGGTGGCAGACGAGGGCGTAGCTGGAATCGGTCGGCACCGCGCCGATGCCGCCGGCCTGCAGCATCTGCACGCACTGGCGCAGGAAGCGCGGCTGCGGGTTGTCGGGGTGGACGTCGAAGAGCTGGGCCATGGCTTAGCGTAACCCGCGCTGCGCGCCGCCAAACTCAGCGGTGGTGGATGCGGTCCGCCAGCGCTGCCCAGACCGGTGTCAGGCTGGCCTGCAAAGGCGGCAGCGTGCCGAGGTCGACGCGGCTTTCCTCGGGGCAGTGGAAGTCCGAGCCGCGCGAGGCCAGCAGGTCGAACTCGCGGGCGGTGTCCGCATACTCCGTGAACTCGGCCGGCGTGTGGCTGCCCGTCACCACCTCGATGCCACGGCCGCCATGGGCGACGAACTCGGTGATAAGCGCGTATTCCTCGGTGGGCGTGAAGTCGTAGCGGCCCGGGTGGGCGATGACGGCGGCGCCACCCGCGCGGGTGATCCAGCCCACGGCGTCCTTCAGGCTGGCCCACTTGTGCGCCACGAAGCCGGGCTTGCCCTCGGTCAGGAAGCGGCGGAAGACCTCGGGCACGTCGCTGCAGTGACCGCCGTCCACCAGGAAGCGGGCGAAATGGGTGCGCGAGATCAGGTCGGGGTTGCCGACGTACTTCAGCGCGCCCTCGAACGCGCCCGGGATGCCGGCCGCGGCAAGGCTGGCTGCCATCTCGCGGGCACGGGCCTCGCGGCCGCCCCGGGTGGCGCGCAGGCCCTCGATCAGTTCGGGCGCGGTGTGGTCGAAGCCCAGGCCCACGATGTGCACCACGCGGCCCGCGAAGGTGACCGAGATCTCGGTGCCGGTCAGGTAGGGCAGGCCCAGCGCGAGGGCGGCGTCGATGGCGCGCTGCTGGCCGCCGATCTCGTCATGGTCGGTCAGCGACCACAGCTGCACGCCGGCCGCGTGCGCCCGCGCGGCCAGCGCCTCGGGCGTCATCGTGCCGTCCGAGACGGTGGAGTGGCAGTGCAGGTCGGCGTTGAGCGTGGCGGCGAGATTCACGGCCTGATTCTGGCAGGCCGGCCAGGCCGATACGGTCAGCAGGGCTTGTCGCTCACAGCCGGAAGGCGTTGACGGTGTCGTCCATGCCCTGGGCCTGGCCGCGCAGGCTGTCGGCCGCGGCGGCGGCCTCCTGGACGAGCGCGGCGTTCTGCTGCGTCATGGCGTCGATGGCCTGCACCGCGGCACCCACCTCGTCGGTCTGTTGCGCCTGGGCGCGGGTCTGTTCGGCCATGGTGTGGATGAGCGTGTCCATGTCGCGCACTTTGCCGAGGATGGCCTGGACGGCGCTGCCTGCTTGCGTGGCCTGGGCGGTGCCGGCTTCCACCCGTTCGACGGACTGGCCGATCAGCGACTTGATCTCGCGGGCCGCCGTGGCGCTGCGCTGGGCCAGCGCGCGCACCTCGGTGGCCACCACGGCGAAGCCGCGGCCAGCGTCGCCGGCCCGGGCGGCCTCCACCGCCGCATTCAGCGCCAGGATGTTGGTCTGGAAGGCGATGCCGTCGATCAGGCCTGTGATGTCGCCGATGCGCTGGCTGGCGTCCGCGATGCCTTTCATCGTGGCGACGACCGCGCCGACCACTTGCCCCCCCTGGGCGGCGACGTCGGCCGCCGAGCTGGCCAGCGCCTCGGCGTGGCGCGCCGAGGTCCGGCTGTGCTGCACGGCCGCGGTGAGTGCCTGCACGTTGGAGGCGGTCTGCTGCAAGCGCGCGGCGGCCTGCTCGGTGCGGTCGGCAAGGTCCTGGTTGCCGGCGGCGATCTCGTGCACGGCATGGCGTATGCCCCCGGCGTCGGCATGGATGCGCTCCACCAGGTCGCGCAGGCGCTGTTGCATGTGGGCCAGCGCGGTAAGCACGCGGCCGAGTTCGTCGCGCCGGCCCGCAGGCACGGCCTGACTGAGGTCGCCGGCGGCGATGCGTTCGGTGACGTCCACCATCTGGCCCACCGGGATCAGCAACTGCCGGATGGAGCGCACCATGATGAAAATCATCAGCGCCAACGCCGCCGGCAGCAGCACGAGCACGGTGTTGCGGTAGGTGCGCGCGGTGTCGGCCCGGTCGGCCAGCGCGGCCTGCAGCGCCTCGACCACCTGTTCGCTGAGCTGGCTTTGCAGCGCGCCGGCTTCGGCCAGCCGGGCGGCCAACTGGTCCAGCGGGAAGTTGACGTCGCTTGCAGCGGCGGCCAGCGTTTCGTCGACTTGCTGGCGCTGCGCCTTGGCTTTGTCGGCCAGCGGCTTGAGGCGCTCGCTGAGCGAGCCCTGGTCGGCCTGCAATGCCAGTTGCAGATGGATCTGCATCTGCGCGGCGTGCTCGCGGTAGCGCGTATGCGCGGCCGACATGGTGGCCATGTCGTCCACGGCGGCGGCGCGGGCCAGGGCGCCCAGCTCGGACAGCGCGTCCTGTACCCGGGGTGCGGCCTGCAGGCCCGCGATGATGGCGAAGTAGGACGAGGCCTGCGGGTCCAGCAGCAGGCCCGTGCCGGCGTTGAGCTCGGCAATGGCCTCGAACGCCACTTGCGCCAGTTGTCGTTGCGCCGTCATCAGCCGGGCCGCATCGAGCGGTCCGTCGGTCAATGCTTTGCTCAGTTCGGCCTGCAGCTCACGCAGGCGCGACACGCGTTCGCGTTGCTGGGCGACGAGTGCTGGCGCCAGCTTGTCGTCGGCCAGTGCTTGCTCCAGTGCTTGCAGCGCACGCAGCACCTGCTGCGTGGCGGTCTCGGCCTGCGGCTTGAGGTCGGGCCTGGTGCTCAGCGCCTCGGCACCCAGGCCACGCTGGTGTTGCAGTGCAGCCAGCAGCGCCTGCCAGGCCTGGTTGGCCGGCAGGCCATGCTGTTCGGCGGACACGACATCGAGTTGTTCGATGTACTGCTCCAGCAGCGCGCCGCTGGGCAGCAGGCCCAGCAGCAGCGACAGCACGGCGACGAGGCCGAGGCGCGTGCGCAGGCTCCAGTGTGCGGAGAACTTGAGTAGCGTCATGGGCGGGGGCTGTTCAGGCGGCCAGGTCGTGGCGCGGGAGGGGGTGGCGTCGGTCGATGAAGTAGCGGCTGTTGCCGGCGCGACCTTTGGCCACGCGCTTGGGTTCGGCGAGCGCGGCGCTCAGTGCGCGCGCGTTGTCGAACGAGCCGGGCACATGCAGGATGGCGCCCGCCGAGAAGGTGGGCAGCGGGTGGAAGCTGGGCTGGTGCTGGCGGTTCAGCGTCACGTAGCCACCCGCGGCCAGGTGCTCGGCCGAGAAGAAGCTGCGCACGCCGGCATCAAAGGCCTGGCAGATGCGGGTGAGGCGCGCCTCCCAGTCCGGGCTGACCATGGCCAGCACGAAGTCATCGCCGCCGACATGGCCCACGAAGTCCAGCTGCGGGTCCACCGCCTGGGTCAGCACACGCGCGGCCAGGCGGATGATGTCGTCGCCGATGCGGTAGCCGTAGACATCGTTGAAGGGCTTGAAGTGGTCGATGTCCCAGACCACGGCGGCAAAGGTCTCGCCGGCTTCGATGAGGCGCTCCAGGTGGTTGTCCAGCGGCACGTTGCCGGGCAGCAGCGTCAGCGGGTTGGCGTAGCGCGCGGCGTGCACCTGCAGGTCAGAGACGGCCTTGAGCAGGTCGGAGCTGCGCCCGGCGCCGAAGTAGGTGCCGTCGCGGGTGATGATGAAACCGTCGATCAGCAGCCGCTCGTCCAGGTTGGCCACGGCATCGCTCATCGCGCGCAGCGGCGTGGCGACGTCGAACACCAGCGGGTGCGGGTCCATCAGTTCCGCGCAGCTGCGCCGGTCGAAGATGTCCATGAAGAAGCGCTCCGTGCTGCGCTTGAGCACATGCAGCGAGCGCAGCACGCCGATGGGGCGCTGTTGACCGTCGAGCACGGGAATGGCCAGCAGTTGGTCGTCGCCGTGGAACAGGTCCACGATGCTGCGGCAGTTGGTGTCCGGTGTGACGGTGAGCCCGCGGCGGGCCAGCTGCGCAGCGCTGGTGATGGCGCCCTGGCCCAGCGGCAGCGCCAGGTCGTTCTGCAGCAGGCGCGGTTGCGCGGCAGTGGCAAGCCGCCCGCTCCATGGCACGCTCAGCGACGTGCGCGGCGTGGCGCTGGGGCGGGCGAAGAGGTAGCCCTGGCAGAGCGTCACGCCCAGGCGGCGCAGCACGTCCAGGTCGGGCTCCTGTTCCAGCCCCTCAGCCACCACCTCGCAGCCGCTGGTGGCGGCCATCTCGACGATGGAGCGCACGAACTGCTGCTTCAGCGGCTCCTGCGCGATGCCGTCGATGAAGTGGCGGTCGATCTTGACGAAGTCCGGCCGCATCTCCATCCAGCGGCGCAGCGACGCAAAGCCCTCGCCGAGGTCGTCCAGCGCGACGCGAAAGCCCCGCTCGCGCAGCGCCTGCAATGCGCCATCGAGCTGCTCCAAATCGTCGATTGGCCTCGTTTCGGTCAGCTCGATGACCACACGGGAGGTCGGCAGTCCGAGTTCCTGGAGCTGCATGGCCAGCCGGCCGGCATGCTCGCGCGCGCCCAGCAGGGTGTCGGCGGTGACGTTGAGGAACAGGCTGCCGGGCAGACCCAGCGCCTTGAAGCGCTGTGTCGCGCTCTGCACGATCAGCCGCTCCAGCTCCACCAGCCGGCCCAATCGCGCTGCGGCCTCGAACAGCACCAGGGGCGAGTGCAGCGGGCCGTCAGCTGGCGCGCGCGTGAGGGCCTCGAAGCCGTAGATGTCGGCGCGGTCGATGGCGACCAGCGGCTGGAAATGGATGTCGAAGCTGCGCTGCGCGATCAGCCGGTCCAGGGCTTGGGCAAGGGGGGCTGACGCCGTGTTGCGCATGGGGGCTCCGAGCGGCGCACCCTGCCGAAACAGCCGGCAGAGTCACCGCTGCGCATTCTTGGAAGCGACTGTGTCAGTCCCGTGACGCGGGTAACCCCGGGTGTTGATCCTGCCAACTGCGTCACGCCCCCGGCTCGGGCCAGCCTCAGCGCCTCAGGCGGCGGCCTCGATGACGTACTGCAGCCGCTGCTGCCCCTGCCATTCGTCCAGGCTGAGCCGGTAGGCCAGCGTGGCGCGCTCGGGCAGCATGTCCACGTGGTTGAACCAGATGCCGTCGATGAGCCGGCCGGCCTGGCGCAGCCGCAGCTTGAGGTGCTTCTCGCCCACCAGGCGCTGCGAGACCAGCTCGAAGCGGTCGCAGAACACCGGCGGCTCGAAGCCCTGGCCCCAGACCTGTGCGTCCAGAAGTCGCGCCGTCTCTGGCGTGGCGGCCTCGGGCGGTAGGGCGCCGTCGTGGCACAGCGTGCGGGTCAGGTCCTGCTCGCTGAGCCACTCCTCGGCCACCCGGGCCAGCGCGAGCGCGAAGCGGTTGATGTCGTCCACGGCCAGCGTGGCGCCGGCCGCCATCGCGTGGCCGCCGAACTTGGCCAGCAGGTCGGGCTCGCGCTTGGCCACCAGGTCCAGCGCGTCGCGCAGGTGGAAGCCCGGGATGGAGCGGCCCGAGCCCTTGAGCTGGCCGTCGGCACCGCGCGCGAACACGAAGGTGGGGCGGTGTACGCGGTCCTTAATGCGCGACGCGACGATGCCCA
This sequence comes from Pelomonas margarita, assembly GCF_043555875.1. NCBI lineage: Bacteria > Pseudomonadati > Pseudomonadota > Betaproteobacteria > Burkholderiales > Sphaerotilaceae > Roseateles > Pelomonas margarita. Next base: position 52,588 of record NZ_JBIGHW010000004.1, read on the forward strand.
CCACGCCCTCGTGGAAGTCGGCATCGAACAGGGCTACGGCCGGCGGCAACGCGCCCTGCAGCGCCTCGACCAGCCCGTCCAGCCGCGCCTCGGCCATCTCGCGCATGCCGGCCTCGATGTCGCGGCGCTCGCGGTTGATGGCGTCCAGCTGCGTGGCCAGTTGCAGCGCGCGCTCGGGGTCGTCGGTGGTCAGCGCCTCGATGCCCAGCGTCATGTCGGAGAGCCGGCCGGCCGCGTTGATGCGCGGGCCCAAGGCAAAGCCGAGATCGAAGCCCTGGGCCTTGCTGGCATCGCGCTTGGCGGCGCTGAACAAGGCCATCACGCCCGGCTGCGCGCGGCCGGCGCGCATGCGCTTCAGGCCCTGGGCGACGAGGCGGCGGTTGTTGGCGTCCAGCTTCACCACGTCGGCCACGGTGCCCAGCGCTACCAGATCCAGCAGCCCGTCAAGCCGCGGCTCGGGCTGGGGCAGGGCGCCGCGGCGGCGCAGCTCGGCGCGCAGGCCCAGCAGCACGTAGAAGGCCACGCCCACGCCGGCCAGCGACTTGCTCGGGAAGCTGCAGCCGGGCTGGTTGGGGTTGACGATGGCGTCCGCCTCGGGGACAACGATGGCGCCGTCGACGACGGCGGGCAGGTGGTGGTCGGTCACCAGCACCTGCAGGCCGCGCGCGCGGGCATGGGCCACGCCGGCCAGGCTGGCAATGCCGTTGTCCACGGTTACCAGCAGGTCGGGCCGCTGCGCCAGCGCCAGGTCCACGATGGTGGGCGTTAGGCCGTAGCCGTGCACGGCACGGTCGGGCACGACGTAGCCCAGCGTGTCGGGCAGGGCGCCCAGCTGGCGCAGGCCGCGCAGCATCACGGCGCAGGCGGTGGCGCCGTCGCAGTCGTAGTCGGCCACGATGACGATGCGCCGGCCGGCCTGCAGCGTGTCGGCCAGCAGCGTCGCGGCCGCGTCCAGCCCCAGCAGGCCGGTGGGCGGCAACAGCTGGCCGAGGTTCTCGTCCAGTTCGGCGGCCTCGCGCACGCCGCGCGCGGCCAGCAGCCGCGCCAGCAGCGGGGCGACGCCGGCCTGCTCCAGCGCCCAGGCGCTGCGCGGGTTGACCTCGCGCTCAACCAGTCGCGGCGCGTTCACAGCGCCTCCAGCACGGCGGCCAGCTCGGGCGCCTGGAACCGGCGCTTGAGCCGGTCCATCCACGACAGCGGCTGGGCCGTGAAGCGGCGCGCGACGCGCTGGCCGCACAGCGTCAGGCTCGTCAACGGCTGCGCCAGCGGGCCGGCATCCAGCCGCTGCCAGGCCTCGGCCCAAGCGGCGAGGTCGCCGTTGAGCAGCGGCGCGGTCAGGCGGTCGTCCACGGTGATGTCGGCGGGCTGGCCGTTGCTGCGGCCGATGTCGCCGATCCAGACCGAGTTGACGACATGCTCGCCTCGCGCCTCGCGCTCGGCGTTCAGTGCATGGCCGTGCAGCAGCATCTGGGCCTCGTTCTGCCAGCGGCGCAGTGTGCGGTGCTGCGGCAGCCAAGGCTCGATGTGCTGGCCGGCGGCACGTTCGAAGCTGGCGGCCTGCAGGCCGTCCAGCGCGCTGGCGTGGGCGATGGCCCAGCGCTGCGCGTCCAGCAGCCGCCACTGCCAGCCTTCCTGCTCGGGCCACAGCTCGTGCAGCACGGCAGCGAAGCGGGCGGCCTCGGACTCCGACAGTGCCAGTGCGGCGGGCGGCAGCACGTCCACGCCGTCGGTGCCAACGGCCAGGTGAACCGGCGTCATCAGCGCCCAGCACAGATCGGGGCCGGCGTCCACGCTCCAGGCGGCGGCGCTGGGCTCGGCCTGGCCGCGCAGCGCGGCCAGCGCCAGGTGGTGCGGCGGCTGGGGCGAGAACTCGTCGCTGCCCCAGGTCTCGGCGGGGCTGAGCCGTGCCAGCTGGGCGGCCAGATGGGGCAGGGCCAGGCCGGCAAAGGCATGTCGCGCGGCGTCGTCCAGCGCGGCGGCATGGGGAATCATCAGGTGCATGGGGCAGATTATCCGGACGGCCTTCGCGGTGCCCGGCGGGGGGCTCACATGACTGTCACAAAGCGTTCATACACTTTTCATCATGACCGCTGCTAATTCGTCGACGCCGCTGAAGTTGCTCAACCGCGAGCAGGCTATCCTGGAATTCAACCGCCGTGTGCTGGCCCAGGCCCAGCGCGAGGACGTGCCGCTGCTGGAGCGGCTGCGCTACATCTGCATCGTGTCCAGCAACCTGGACGAGTTCTTCGAGGTGCGTTTTGCCGACATGCTGGACGCCGCGCGCGACCCGCTGAGCACCGTGACCGGCCAGGACGTGGACCGCGTGGGCCGCGCCGCCCACACGTTGATCGACGAGCAGTACCACGTGTTCAATGAGCAGGTGATGCCGCTGCTGCGAAAGCAGCGCATCGTCATCCTCAACCACGCCGACCGTGACGACGCGCAGCGCGCCTGGGTGGGCAAGTTCTTCGAGCGCGAGGTCAAGCCGCTGCTGGTGCCGGTGGGCCTGGACCCGGCCCACCCCTTCCCGCAGGTGGCCAACAAGTCGCTGCACTTCATCGCGCGGCTGTCGGGCAAGGACGCCTTCGGCCGCGACAACCGCATCGCCATCGTCAAGGTGCCGCGCGTGCTGCCGCGCGTCATCAAACTGCCGGCGGAACTGTCGGCCCCCACGTCGCCGGGTACGGCTTCTGCCCCCCGTGGGGGCGCGGCGGGCTCGGGAGCGGCCCAGCGCCCGCCGGCTGCCGGCCACCAGGCCTTCGTGCTGCTGACCAGCGTCATCCGCGCGCATCTGGAGGAGCTGTTTCCCGGCCGCAAGGTGGAGGCGTTCTCGCAGTTCCGCGTCACGCGTGACTCCGACCTGGAGGTGGACGAGGAGGAGATCGCCAACCTGCGCCACGCGCTGCGCTCTGGCCTGACGACGCGCCACTTCGGCCGCGCCGTGCGGCTGGAGGTCGTCAACACCTGCCCGGCCGAGCTGTCGGCCTTCCTGCTGGAGCAGTTCGGCCTGCCGGCGGCAGCGCTGTACCGCGTGAACGGGCCGGTCAACCTGGTGCGGCTCAACGAGCTCATCGACCAGACCGACGCGCCGGCGCTGCGCTTTGCGCCCTTCGAGCCGGCCTGGCCCACGGGGCGGCTGCCGCGCCACAAGTCCATCTTCGACCGGCTGCGCAAGGGCGACGTGCTGCTGCACCACCCGTTCGAGAGCTTCGACCCCGTCGTTCAGATGCTGCGCGAGGCGGTCAACGACCCCGATGTGCTGGCCATCAAGCAGACCATCTACCGCACCGGCGCCAAGAGCGAGCTGATGGACCTGCTGATAGAGGCGGCGCGGCGCGGCAAGGAAGTCATGGCCGTCGTGGAGCTGAAGGCGCGCTTCGACGAGGAGGCCAACATCAACTGGGCCGAGCGGCTGGAGGCCGTGGGGGCGCAGGTGGTGTACGGCATCGTGGGCTACAAGACCCACGCCAAGCTGCTGCTGGTGATGCGCCGCGAGGGCGGCAAGCTGCGCCGGTATGCCCACCTGTCCACCGGCAACTACAACCCCAAGACGGCGCGCCTGTACACCGACGTGGGCCTGCTGACCGCCGACCCCGACCTGACGGCCGATGCCGACTCGGTGTTCCGCCAGCTGGCGTCGCTGGGCAAGTTCAAGGCGCCGCGCCGCATGCTGCTCGCGCCGTTCAACATGCACAGCCGCATGGTGGAGCTGTTGGCGCAGGTGGAGGCCGCGGCGCGCGCCGGCTACAAGGCTGCGCGCGTGGTGATCAAGATCAACGCGCTGACCGATGCAGAGCTCATCCACGCGTTGCTGCGCACCGCCCAGGCCGGCGCCAAGGTGGACCTCATCGTGCGCGGCGCCTGCATGCTGCCGCCAGGGCTGCCCGGCGTCAGCGACAACATCGTCGTGCGTTCGGTGGTGGGCCGCTTCCTGGAGCACACGCGGGTCTGCTACTTCCGCTGGGCGGAGAGCGACGATGGCGAAGCGCTGTTCCTGTCCAGCGCCGACTGGATGAGCCGCAACATGTTCCGCCGCATCGAGGTGGCCTGGCCGGTGCTGGACGCCCGGCTGCGCCAGCGTGTCATCGACGAGGCCTTGCAGCCCTACCTGCACGACACGCTGGACGCCTGGCAGCTGGGCCCGGACGGCCGCTCGGCGCGCATCAGCGGCGAGCCGGGCGTCGGCGCGCAACAGGCGCTGATGCGCCGCTACAGCAGTGATGTCTGAGCCTCTTGGCCTGCAACGCTGGAACAAGGTGAGTTCATGGACCTGATCCTGTGGCGCCACGCCGAAGCCGAAGTCATCGCGCCCGGCCAGGACGACCTGCAGCGCCTGCTAACGCCCAAGGGCGAACGCCAGGCCCGGCGCATGGCGGCTTGGCTCAATCACCGGCTGGCCGCGTCCACGCGTGTGCTCGTCAGCCCGGCGCTGCGCTGCCGCCAGACGGCCGACGCGCTGGGGCGCGAGGCGCGCATCGTGCCGACGCTGGCGCCGGATGCGCCTCTCCAGGCGCTGCTGGACGCCGCTCGCTGGCCCAAGGCCAGCGAGCCGGTGCTGATCTGCGGCCACCAGCCCACGCTGGGCCAACTGGCGGCGCACCTGCTGGCCGGCGTGGAGCAGGACTGGGCGGTGAAGAAGGGCGCTGTCTGGTGGCTGCGCTGGCGCCAGCGTGACGGCGCGCCGGAGGTGACGCTGCACGCCGTGCAGGGGCCGGACGCGCTGTAGCCGGGGCGGGTCACGACCCGCCCGATGCCACCTTCAGCTGACAACAAGCTCCAGCAGGTCGCCGCGCGCCCAGGCCGCGGCCTCTTCCTTCAGCAGGAAGCGGGTGCGTGCCTGCTTGTTGGACCAGCTGCGCGGGCTGCGCAGCGTCAGGCGCCGCCCGGCCCGCTCCAGCGTCGGCACGCCGGGGGGCACCGTGCGGGCGTGGCACAGGATGACGGCCAGCCGCAGCGCGACGAGCTGTTCCAGCAGCCCCGCCTCGCCGAGCTGTGCCTCCAGCTTGCGCAAGCCGCCCCGCTGGCCTAGCGCCAGCGTGGCCAGCCGCTGTAGCTGGTTGGTGGAGAAGCCGGCGGCGTCCGCGTGGCCGAGGATGTAGGCGCTGTGGCGGTGGTGGTCGTGATGCGAGACCAGCATGCCGATCTCATGCAATGCAGCGGCCCAGCGCAGTTCGCGCAGCGGCTCGGCCAGCGGCTTGGGCACCAGCTGGCGGTAGAGCTTCTCGGCCTTCTCGGCGACGCGGTCGGCCTGCGCCTGGTCCACGCCGAAGCGCTGCTGCAACTGCTGCACGGCATTGGCGCGCGGATCGCGGGCGCCGCTGGGCTGCTGCCGCTCGGCCAGGTCGAAGATGACGCCCTGGCGCAGCGCACCTTTGGTGGGCAACAGCTCATCAATGCCGAACTGCGTCAGCAGCGTGTAGAGGATGCACAGGCCGCCGGCCACGACGGGGCGGCGGTCGTCCTTCATGCCGGGCAGCTGCAGCTTGTCCTGCGAGCCGGCGGCCAGGCATTGGTTGATGCACCAGCGCAGCGCGGCCGGCGTGATGCGGCCGTCGGTCTGGCCCGATGCCGCAAGCACCTGCGACACCGCGCCCGCCGTGCCCGACGAGCCCAGCGCCTCCCTCCACAGCTCGGGGCGGAACAGCGTCAGGCCTTCCTCCAGCTCCGCCCCAGCGGCCACCTGCGCTGCACGGAAGGCCTCCTCGGTGTAGCGGCCGTCGCCGAAGAAGCGCATGGACAGGCCCACGCTGCCGACGCTGTAGGACTCGGCCAGCACGGCCTTGCGGCCGGTTCCCAGGATCATCTCGGTGGAGCGGCCGCCGATGTCGATGACCAGCCGGGGCTTGTCCGAGGGCTGCAGCCGCGCGACGCCGGCGTAGATCAGGCGGGCTTCCTCGCGGCCGGCGATTACCTCCACCGGATGGCCCAGCACGGCCTGCGCGCGCGCCAGGAAGGCGTTGCGGTTGCGGGCCTCGCGCAGCGTCTGCGTAGCCACGGCCCGCACGCGCCCGGCCGGGATGCCGGTCAGCTGCTCGCCGAAGCCCTTCAGGCAGGCCAGGCCGCGCTCCATGGCGGCCTCGGTCAGCATGCCTTCGTCGTCCAGGCCGGCCCCTAGGCGCACGCTTTCCTTGATGTAGCTGACCCGCTGATAGCGCTCGCCGCTGAGGCGGGCCAGTTCCAGCCGGAAGCTGTTGGAACCGATGTCGATGGAGGCCCAGAGTTGGCCGGCTGTATCGGGGCGCGTCGTCATGGCGGCGGATTGTCGGGGCAAAATTTGACGCCCCTTCGTAACTCACGCCCCCCGGAGCGCCCATGCTGAAAGACGACATCGACAGCCTCAGCCCCGCACGCGATTTCAACCGCCGCAGCTTTGTGCAGACCACGGTGGGTAGCGGCTTTGCAGCCGCCGTGCTGCCGGTAACGGCGCAGACCGTCACGACCGACACCGCGGGCCTGGAGGCGGGCCCGGTGACCATCCCGGTGGGCGACTTCGCGATGCCTGCCTACCGCGCCCAGCCGGCCGGCAAGCAGCACCTGCCGGTCGTGCTGGTGGCCAGCGAGATCTTCGGCGTGCACGAGCACATTGCCGATGTGTGCCGACGCTTCGCCAAGGCGGGCTATCTGGCCATCGCGCCGGAGCTGTTCGTGCGCCAGGGCAACGCCGGTGCCTACACCGAGGCGGCGCGGCTCATCGCTGAGGTGGTCAGCAAGGCCAGCGATGCGCAGGTCATGGCCGACCTCGACGCCACGGTGGCCTGGGCGGCCGCCCAGGGTGGCGACACCGCCCGGCTGGCCATCACCGGCTTCTGCTGGGGCGGGCGCACGACCTGGCGCTACGTGGCGCACAACCCGCGCGTGGCGGCGGGCGTGGCCTGGTACGGCCCGGTGGCGCGGGCCTACCACCCGGGTGACAAGACCATCGTAGAGCTGGCCGCGGCCATCAAGGCGCCGGTGCTGGCGCTGTATGGCGCGGCGGATGGTGGCATCCCGGTGGAGACGCTGACGCAGCTGGAAACAGCGCTGAAAGCCGCCGGCAACCTGAGGAGCGAGTTCGTCGTCTACCCCGACACGCCGCACGCCTTCCATGCCGACTACCGGCCCAGCTACCGCAAGGCCGCGGCCGAGGACGGCTGGAAGCGCTGCCTGGCCTGGTTGGCCGTCCACGGCGTGAAGGCTTGACAGCTCTGCTACGCTGACTGCACTCGGGCCGCAGCTGCGGCCCGTTGCTTTGGCAGATTTCATGACGCTTCTCTATATCGTGCTCGCGACCTTTGCGGGCGGCCTGCTGTCGGTGCTGGTGGCCGCCAGCCTCACCGTGGGCGTGCTGACCCGCCTGGTGAAGAGCCTGGTCAGCCTGTCGGCTGGCATTTTGCTGGGCACCTCGCTGCTGAACGTGCTGCCCGAAGCCTTCGAGAGCCACACCGCCGAGCCGCAGACGCTGTTCGCCGTGCTGCTGGGCGGCCTGCTGTTCTTCTGGCTGCTGGAGAAGGTGGAGCTGTATCGGCATGTGCACCACCACGAGGGTGATGGCCACCACCACCATCACCACTTCGACGCCGAGCAGGCGGGCCGTGGCGGGCTGTCGGTGCTGGTGGGCGACAGCATCCACAACTTCTGCGACGGCGCCATCATCGCGGCCGCCTTCCTGGCCGACACCAAGCTGGGCGTGGCCACGGCGCTGGCCATCGTTGCCCACGAGATCCCGCAGGAGGTGGGCGATTACATCGTGCTGCTGAACGCCGGCTTCAGCCGCGCCAAGGCGCTGCTGTTCAATGCTCTGTCGGGCATGGCGGCGGTGCTGGGCGGGGTGTCGGGCTGGCTGCTGATCGGCCAGTTCGACCTAGCTTTGCCCTATCTGCTGGTGCTTGCGGCCAGTAGCTTCATCTACGTGTCGGTGTCGGATCTGCTGCCGCAACTGCAGCAGCGCCTGGCCATCCGCGAGACCATCGCGCAGGTGGCCTGGCTGGCCGTTGGCCTGGCGCTGTCGCTCGGGGTGTCAACACTGCTGCACGGCGCCGCGCACGCGCACTGAAGTGCGCGGCGGCAGCGCGCGTCACTTGACGATGAGCACGGGCAGGTCGACGTGCGTGAGCACCTTCTGCGCCTCGCTGCCCATCAGCAGCGCCGCAAAGCCCTTGCGGCCATGCGAGGCCATGACGATGAGGTCGACGGACTGGTCCTTGGCGTGGTCGACGATGGCCTCCCAGGCGTGGACTGCTTCCACCGTGTGGCCCTGGCAGGCCAGGCCCTCGGCCGCGGCCGCGGCACACACGTCTTCCACGCGCTTGCTGGCCAGGCGCTGCTGCGCGTCGATGAACTCCTGCGGCGGCACGGGCTGGATCTCCGAGACCGCGCTGTAGGGGAAGGGGTCCATAACGCTGAGCGTCAGCAGCTGCGCGCCGTGCAGCTTGGCGAGCTGGATGGCCATGTCCACCGCGTGGGTGGTGATGTCAGAGCCATCGGTGGGAACAAGGATGCGCTTGAACATGCAGTCCTCCTGTCGTCGTTGCGGAGAACCCCAGTGTGGCGCATGCGTGTGTCATGTGCTTGTCGGAGATCAACCCTTTGCGATGGGGCGCGCGGGGTCGGCGGACCACTCGCTCCACGAACCCGCATAGAGCACGCCTAGCCCCAGGCCGGCATGCGCCATGGCGAGCAGGTTGTGGCAGGCGGTCACGCCGGAGCCGCACTGGTGCACGACGTTGCCGGTGGCCAAGGCCTGCAGTTCGGCGCGCAGCTGCGCGGCGGGCTTGAAGCGGCCGTCGGCGCCGAGGTTGTCCTTGAAGAAGCGGTTGGCGGCGCCGGGAATGTGGCCGGCAGCCTTGTCCAGCGGCTCGATCTCGCCGCGGAAGCGCTCCCCGGCGCGGGCGTCGATGAGGCGGACGCGGCCCAGCTGCGTCAGCAGCGCCTCGGCGCTGATCTGTTGCACCAGCGGTTCGCTGGGCTGCCAGGTGCTGGGCGTGGCGGCCGGCAGCGCGGTCGTCATGTCGCCGTCCCAGGCGCCGTCCAGCACGGCCACCTCGGCATGGCCCAGCCATTGCAGCATCCACCACGCGCGGGCGGCGTACATGCCGCCCTGCCGGTCGCAGGTGACGACCTGACGGCCCGCGCGCAGGCCCAGGCGGCGCATCAGCGCCGCGAAGGTCTCGCGTGCCGGCAGCGGGTGGCGGCCGTAGAACCTGCCGTCAGCGCTGGTGGTGGCGCCGGCGAGGTCGCGGTCCAGGTGCAGGTAGAACGCGCCGGAGATGTGGCCGGCCGCGTAGGCGCGCTCGCCGGCACCGGTGTCGGCGAGGTCGAAGCTGCAGTCCAGGACGAGCGGGTCGTGCAGCGCGCGCAGTTCGGCGGCGGAGATCAGCGTCGTGTAGGCCATGGGTCAGGACTCGTTGGGGTTGAACTGGCTGTCCTTGGGCGGCGGCGCGGCCCGGGCGCGCAGCAAGGTGGCCGCGATGCCGGCGCCGATGATGAGCAGCATGCCCAGGGCCGCCAGCCAGGTCAGCGGGTCCTTGAACAGCAGCATGCCGTAGCCGAAGGAGAACACGATGCCCAGGTACTGCAGGCAGGCGTTCACCAGCGGGCGGCCGATGGCGTAGGCGCGGGTTAGGCAGACCTGGGCCGTCGTGGCCAGCAGGCCCACGGCCAGCAGCAGCGCGGCGCCGCGCAGCGTGTGGGCTTGCAGGCCGCCTTCGGTGATGCCGGTGATGACGGCGCCGGCCACGCAGCCGCCGGCGGAGAAGTAGAAGACGACGCGCAACTCGGGCTCGCCGGCCCGGCCCAGTGCGGTGACCTGCAGGTAGGCCATCGCGGCGATCATGCCGGACAGCAGGCCCGCGAGGCCGTGCCACAGCTGCTGCTGGTCCAGCGTGGGGCGCAGGATGAGCGCGACGCCGACGAAGCCCAACAGCACCGAGGCCATCAGACGCCAGTCCAGCTTCTGCGCGCCCATCAGCACGGCGCCGCCGAGCAGGAACAGCGCCATCCAGACCGAGGACATGTAGTTCAGCGTCATCGCCGTGGCCAGCGGCAGCTTGGCGATGGCGTAGAACCACAGGCACAGCGAGGTGACGCCCGAGATGCTGCGCCACAGATGCATGCCGGGCAGGCGGGTCTTGAGGCTGAGGCCTTGCTGGCGAACCAGCACGGCCATCATCACCATGCCCACCAGGCCGCGGTACATGACGATCTCGCTGGCTGCGTAGAGCTCGCTGGCCAGCTTGACGCAGACGCCCATGGTGGCGAACAGGAAAGTCGCCAGAACCATGAGCATCGGGGCGGGCATCAGGCGCCTGTGCCTTCGCTCATGCCCATCTGCTGGCGGAACCACTCGTGGAAGTGCTGCATGCCGTCTTCCATCGGGCTCTGGTAGGGGCCCACCTCGTTGTCGCCGCGCATCAGCAGCGCCTTGCGGCCGGCATCCATGCGCTCGCCGATCTCGTCGTCCTCCACGCAGGTCTCCATGTAGGCGGCCTGGTGGGCCTCGACAAAGTCGCGCTCGAAGGCCGCGATCTCCTCGGGGTAGTAGAACTCGACGAGGTTCAGCGTCTTCTGCGGGCCCTGCGGGTGCAGCGTGGACACCACCAGCACATGTGGATACCACTCCACCATGATGTGCGGGTAGTAGGTCAGCCAGATGGCGCCTGCCTCGGGCGGGCGGCCTTCTCGGTACTTCATGAGCTGGTCATGCCAGCGCTGGTAGACCGGTGAGCCGGGCCGCTCCAGCCCCTGGTGCACGCCGACCGTCTGCACCGAGTGGTGCTTGCCGAACTCCCAGGCCAGGTCGTCGCAAGTGACGAAGCCGCTCAGGCCGGGGTGGAAGGGGCCGACGTGGTAGTCCTCCAGGTAGACCTCGATGAAGGTCTTCCAGTTGTAGTTGCACTCGTGGACCTGCACCTTGTCGAGCACGAAACCGGAGAAGTCCAGCTGCGCGCGCGGCCCGAGCTGGGCCAGCTCGGCGGCGACGTCATGGCCGTTGTCCTCGAACAGCAGGCCGTTCCATTCCCGCAACTTGTAGTTGTTCAGGTTCAGGCAGGGGTCGTGGTCGAAGTGCGGCGCGCCAATCAGCTCGCCCTGATGTGAATATGTCCAGCGGTGCAGCGGGCAGACGATGTTGGCCTGTGTGTTGCCGCGCCCCTTCAGCATGACCGCCTGGCGATGCCGGCAGACGTTGGAGATCAGCTCGATGCCTTGGGCGGAGCGCACCAGCGCCCGGCCTTCGCCCTCCTGCGGCAACGCATAGTGGTCGCCGATTTCCGGTACAGCCAGTGCATGGCCGACATAGCGGGGCCCTCGCTGAAAGATGCTGGCCTGTTCGCGCTGGAACAGATCGGGATCGAAGTAGGCGCTCACCGGGAGCTGGGTCTGGCTGCGTTGTAGCGCCGAGACAGGGAGGCTCAGGTCGGACATGATCCAGGCGGGTCTTTCAGGCGGGTAGGGGTGCTGCGTCCCTCCGGCGCATCTCGGCTTGCCGAGTCGGCCAGGTTGCTGTGGTGGATGGGGTGCGGGTCGCGTACGCGCGCGGCCGCGGAGGAAGGGTCGGGATTCTACCCAGGCCGTCGGCCGTCCACTACAGAGGGGCTTTGTCCGTGGGGGAATGTCAAAACCCGCTGACTACAATTGCCGTTTCGCGTTTTGAAATGACAAAGCCCTCTTCCCGCACCAAGCCCGCCGCGACAGACGGCATTGAAACCAGCTACGAGCAGGCGCTCGACGAGCTGGAACGCTTGGTGGCGGCGATGGAGGGCCAGCAGCTCCCGCTGGATCAGCTCTTGCAGGCTTACAAGCGTGGCGCCGAACTGCTGGCCCTGTGCCGTGGCCGGCTGCAGGCCGTGGAGCAGCAGGTGAAGCTGCTGGACGGCAACGAGCTGAAGGCCTGGGAGGGCTCCTGAACATGGAAGCAAAAGACTTCGGCCACTGGGTTGACCAGTCGCTGGGCGCCGTCGAGTCGGCGCTGGACGAGCTCGTGCCCGCCCGCGCGCCTGCGGGCCTGGGCGAAGCGATGCGCTATGCCGTGCTCGGCGGTGGCAAGCGGCTGCGGCCGCTGCTGGTGCTGGCGAGCTGCGCTGCCGTCGAGGGCAATGCCTTTGCGGCGATGCGTGCGGCCTGCGCCGTTGAACTGATCCACGCCTATTCGCTGGTGCATGACGACATGCCCTGCATGGACAACGATGTGCTGCGCCGCGGCAAGCCGACGACGCATGTGGCCTTCGGTGAAGCCCAGGCCATGCTGGCCGGCGACGCGATGCAGGCGCTGGCCTTCGACGTACTGACGCCCGACGAAGGCATCGCCCCTGCGTTGCAGGCGCGGCTGTGCGCGCTGTTGGCCCGCTCGTCGGGCTATGACGGCATGGCAGGCGGTCAGGCCATCGACCTGGCCAGCATTGGCAAGCAGCTTGACGAATGCACGCTGCGCGACATGCACCGCCGCAAGACCGGTGTGCTGCTGCAGGCCAGCGTCATGATGGGGGCGGCCTGCGGGCCGGCGTCTGCACTGGCGACCAAGTCGCTGTCGGATTACGGCGCCGCGCTGGGCCTGGCTTTCCAGGTCGTCGACGACATCCTGGACGTGACGCAGGACTCCGCCGTGCTGGGCAAGACTGCTGGCAAGGATCAGGACGCCAACAAGCCGACCTATGTCAGCGTGCTGGGCTTGGAGCCGGCCCGAGCGCTGGCACAGGCGCTGCGTGCCGAGGCCAAGGCGGCGCTGGCCGCCAGCGGCCTGGCCGACGTCAGCCACCTGAGGCTGCTGGCCGACTCGGTCGTCGAGCGCGTGAACTAACAAGAGGGCACCGCCATGGACTACACGCTGCTGAACGGCATCAACAGCCCGGCCGACCTGCGCCGGCTGCCGCGCACCGACCTCAAAAAGGTTGCCGATGAGCTGCGCGCCTATGTGCTGGAGAGTGTCTCCAAGACCGGCGGTCATCTCGGCTCCAACCTCGGCACCGTCGAGCTGACGGTGGCGCTGCACTACGTCTTCAACACACCGGAAGACCGGCTGGTTTGGGACGTGGGCCACCAGACCTACCCGCACAAGGTGCTGACCGGCCGTCGCGACCGCATGGGCTCGCTGCGCCAACTGGGCGGTATCAGCGGCTTTCCGCGCCGCGATGAGAGCGAGTACGACACCTTCGGCACCGGCCACTCGTCCACCAGCATCTCCGCCGCCCACGGCATGGCCATGGCGGCCAAGATCAAGGGCGAGGATCGCAAGGCCGTCGCAATCATTGGCGACGGCTCGATGACGGCCGGCATGGCCTTCGAGGCGCTGAACAACGCCGGTGTGGCGCATGGCGGCCTGATGGGCGACGTGCTCGTCATCCTGAACGACAACGACATGTCGATCAGTCCGCCCGTCGGCGCGCTGAACAAGTACCTGGCCCGCCTGATGAGCGGCAGCTTCTACGCGGCCGCTCGCGAGGGCGCCAAGAGCGTGCTGAAGAACACGCCGCTGTACGAGTTCGCGCGTAAGTTCGAGGAGCACACCAAGGGCATGGTCGTGCCGGGCACGATCTTCGAGGAGTTCGGCTTCAACTACGTCGGCCCCATCGACGGCCATGACCTCGACTCCCTCGTGCCGACGCTGGAGAACCTGCGCGACAAGCGCGGCCCGCAGTTCCTGCACATCGTCACGAAGAAGGGCGCCGGCTACAAGCTGGCCGAGGCGGATCCGGTCAAGTACCACGCCGCCTCCGGCAAGTTCGACCCCGCTGTGGGCTTCGTCACGCCGGCAACGAAGCCAAAGACGACGTTCACGCAGGTGTTCGGCGACTGGCTGTGCGACATGGCCGAGGCCGATCCGCGCCTCGTCGGTATCACGCCGGCCATGCGCGAGGGCTCGGGCATGGTGGAGTTCCACAAGCGCTTCCCGCAGCGCTATCACGACGTCGGCATCGCCGAGCAGCACTCGGTGACCTTCGCCGCGGGCCTCGCCTGCGAAGGCCTCAAGCCGGTCGTCGCGATCTATTCGACCTTCCTGCAGCGCGCCTACGATCAGATGGTCCACGACGTGGCCATCCAGAACCTGCCGGTGCTGTTCGCGCTGGACCGTGCCGGCCTCGTCGGCGCCGACGGTGCAACGCATGCCGGCAACTACGACATCGCCTACACGCGCTGCATTCCCAACATGGCTGTGCTGACGCCGGCCGACGAGGACGAATGCCGCCAGGCGCTGTACACCGGCTTCTTGCACAACGGCCCGGTCACGGTGCGCTACCCGCGCGGCGCCGGTGCCGGCGTCGTGCCGGTCAAGCAGATGACGGCCCAGCCCTGGGGAAAGGGCGAAGTGCGCCGTGAGTCCCAGAGCACCGGCCAGCGTATCGCCGTGCTGGCGTTCGGCACGCTGCTCTACCCCGCACTGGAAGCGGCGGAGCGCCTGGATGCGACGGTGGCCAACATGCGTTTCGTGAAGCCGCTGGATGCCGAGCTTGTCGCCGAGCTGGCACGCACGCACGACGCCCTCGTCACCGTCGAGGACGGTTGCCTCATGGGCGGTGCAGGCAGCGCGGTGACCGAGGCGCTGAACGCTGCCGGAATCACGATTCCGGTGCTGCAGCTGGGCTTGCCGGACGAGTTCGTCGAGCATGGCGACCCGGCCAAGCTGATGAGCCTTTGCGGGCTGGATGCCGCCGGCATCGAGGCCAGCATCGTCAAGCGCTTTGGCGCGAAGCCGACGGTGGTTGCCCGCTCCGCAGCGCGCTGAGCAAGGCATCGACCAGCGGTTGCGCGGGTCGGTGCAGCGGGATCAGCGCACTGACACGATAGGGAATCGACACCGTCAACGGCCGCACTTCGAGACCTGGGCCGGAACAGGCTGCCGCGGTCAACGGGTTCACGATGGCCACGCCCAAGCCTGCTCGCACCAGTTCGCAGACGGCCACGGCGCTGTGTGTCTGTAGCCGCAGTCGCCGCTTCACGCCCGCCGCGTCGAAGCGTGCGTCGATTTCGCGTCGGTAGGGATCGTCCTCGGCCAGGCTGATGAAGTACTGGTCGTCGAAGTCCTTCAGCGCCAGCCGCTTGCGCGATGCCAGTGCATGACCAGCCGGCAGCACGGCCACTTCATCGGCCTGCAGCAGCGGCTCCACCCGCACGCCGGGTAACGGCGTGGCCTGCTCGGCCAGGCCGAGGTCGAAACGCTGCTCGCCCATCCATGCGTCCAACAGTGGTGGCTCGGCGGGCGTGATGGACACGTTGGCGCTCGGATGCCCGGTCAGCAGTTTGGTCAGCGCGCCGGGCAGCAGCGCGTGGCTCAGCGCCGGCAGGCTCAGCACGCTGAGTTCCGTGTCCTCCGATCTGCCCAGCGCCTCGGCGCGCTCGATGACGCGGGCCAGGCCCTGGAAGCTGCGCTCCACCTCGTCGAAAAGCGCCCGCGCCCGCGCCGTCGCCTTCAATCGGCCCCGTTCACGGTCGAACAGCGCGTAGCCCAGCAGCTGCTCCAGCCGCGCCAGGTCACGCGAGAGCGTGGGCTGTGACGTGTGTAGCAGCGCTGCGGCGGCGGTGACGCTGCCAGCCGTCATGACGGCGCGGAAGACTTCGATGTGGCGGTGCTGGATATCCATATCGGGATTGGATTGTCCAACGACAAATTGCAATTTGATTGAATGGACGGCGGGCGGCATGCTGCGAACCATGACAAAGCCCCTGCCTGCCGCCCTCACGCCCGCCCGCCTGCAAGCCCAGGCCGCCGACCACGGCACTCCGCTGTGGGTCTACGACGCCGCTACCATCCGCGCCCGTGCCGCGTCGCTGAAGCGTTTCGACGTCGTTCGCTTCGCGCAAAAGGCCTGCTCCAACATCCACGTGTTGAAGCTGCTGCGCGAGGTCGGCGTCAAGGTGGACTCCGTGTCGCGAGGCGAGATCCTGCGCGCGCTGGCGGCGGGTTACCAACCGGGTGGCGACGAGATCGTCTTCACGGCCGACCTGCTGGACCACGCGACGCTGGCCACCGTCGCCGAGCACCGCATCCCGGTCAACGCCGGTTCCATCGACATGCTGCACCAACTGGGCGCCGTGTCGGCCGGCCACCCGGTCTGGCTGCGCATCAACCCCGGCTTCGGCCACGGCCATAGCCACAAGACCAACACCGGTGGCGAGCACAGCAAGCACGGCATCTGGCACGCCGACCTCGCCGCGGCGCTGGGCGCTATCCGCCAGTACGGCCTGAAGCTCGTCGGCCTGCACATGCACATTGGTTCCGGCGTGGACTACGGCCATCTGGCCCAGGTCGGGCAGGCGATGGTGGGCCTGGTGAAGCAGGCCGTCGACGCCGGCCATGACCTGCACGCCATCTCGGCCGGCGGCGGCCTGTCCATTCCCTATCGCGAGGGCGACGCCGGCATCGACGTGGACCACTACTTCGGCCTGTGGGATGCGTCCCGCCGCGAAGCCGAGGCGCTGGTAGGCCATGCGCTGACGCTGGAGCTCGAGCCCGGTCGTTACCTCGTCGCCGAGAGCGCCGTGCTGCTGGCGGAGGTGAGGGCGGTCAAGAACGCCGGCGCTAACCGATTCGTGCTAGTGGATGCTGGCTTCAACGAGCTGATGCGGCCCGCGATGTACGGCAGCTTCCATGCGATGACGCTGCTGCCTCGCGACGGCGTCGCGCGGCCCGTGCGCGAGTCCGTCGTCGCCGGCCCGCTGTGCGAGTCGGGTGACGTGTTCACGCAGGCGGCCGGCGGTGAGGTGCTGACGCGCCCGCTGCCCGAGGCGCAGGTCGGCGACCTGCTGGTCATCCACGACGCGGGTGCCTACGGCGCGTCCATGTCCAGCAACTACAACAGCCGGCCGCTGGCGGCTGAGGTGTTGGTGGACGGCGACGCCAGCCGCCTGATCCGTCGCCGCCAGACAGTCGAGGAACTGCTGGCTTTGGAGACCGGTCTTTGATCGGACAATCCGGGGATTGAGTTCCCCAGATTGCCCATGCCCACGTCCCGCCCGCCCGTCCAGGGCCGCAAGGTCCGTTTCGCGTTGATCGGCTGCGGCCGCATCGCGCAGAACCACATCGAAGCCGTCAGGCGTCATGCCGATCGGGCGGAGCTGGTAGCGGCCTGCGACATCGACGCGGCAGCCCTTGCCGAAGCCGTGGCCAAGACGGGTGCGCGCGGCTTTTCGTCGCTGACGGCGCTGCTGGCGGCCAAGGACGAGCTGGCCATCGACTGCGTCGTGCTGACGACGCCCAGCGGCCTGCACCCGCGCCAGGCCATCGAGGCCGCCGCGGCCGGCCTGCATGTGATGACCGAGAAGCCCATGGCCACGCGCTGGCAGGACGGCCTGGCCATGGTCAAGGCCTGCGACGACGCCGGCGTGCGCCTGTTCGTCGTCAAGCAGAATCGCCGCAATTCGACGCTGCAGCTGCTCAAGCGCGCCGTGGCCGAAGGCCGCTTCGGGCGGCTCTACAACGTGGCCGTCAACGTGTTCTGGACGCGCCCCCAGGCCTACTACGACAGCGCCGACTGGCGCGGCACCTGGGAGTTCGACGGCGGCGCGTTCATGAACCAGGCCAGCCACTACATCGACCTGCTGGACTGGATCGTGGGCCCGGTGGAGAGCGTCATGGCGTACACCGGCACGCTGGCGCGCAACATCGAGGTCGAAGACAGCGGCGTCGCCGCGCTGAAATGGCGCAGCGGCGCGATGGGCACGGTCAACGTCAGCATGCTGACCTACCCGAAGAACCTCGAAGGCTCGATCACGCTGCTGGGCGAGAGGGG
The DNA here is from genome assembly GCF_043555875.1 of Pelomonas margarita. Taxonomy (NCBI): domain Bacteria; kingdom Pseudomonadati; phylum Pseudomonadota; class Betaproteobacteria; order Burkholderiales; family Sphaerotilaceae; genus Roseateles; species Pelomonas margarita. The sequence goes on from NZ_JBIGHW010000004.1 coordinate 70,287, forward strand.
TACGGCGCGCATCGGCGGCCTGGCGGTCAACGAGATCAAGGAGTGGCAGTTCGACGCGCCGCACGACATGGACGCGCAGGTGGCCGATGCGAGCTACCAGACGACCTCCGTCTATGGCTTCGGCCACCCTGCGTACTACGACAACGTCATCAACACGCTGCGCGGCGAGGCACAGGCTGAAACGGACGGCCGCGAGGGCCTGAAGTCGCTGGAGCTGCTGATTGCGATGTACATGAGTGCCCGCGACGGCAAGCGCATCAACCTGCCGCTGCACTACTGATATGCCCCCACGTTCACTTCGTTCACTGCCCCCCGAGGGGGCGCTCGCGCCTTTGGGGCGACCCGGCGGGCGCGACTGATGGCCACCACGATTCACCCCTCGGCCATCGTCGATGACGGCGCCCAGTTGGGCGACGACTGCCGCGTCTGGCATTTCGTTCACATCTCGGCTGGCGCGCGCATCGGCGCGAAGTGCTCGTTCGGCCAAAACGTCTATGTTGGCAACGACGTCGCCATCGGCAACAACGTCAAGATCCAGAACAACGTCTCGGTCTACGACGCCGTGACGCTGGAGGACGACGTGTTCTGCGGCCCCAGCATGGTGTTCACCAACGTCTACAACCCGCGTTCGGCTGTCACGCGCAAGGACGAGTACCGGCGCACGCTGGTGAAGCAGGGCGCGACGCTGGGTGCCAACTCGACCATCGTCTGCGGCACCACCATCGGCCGCCACGCCTTCATCGGCGCTGGCGCCGTCATCAACCGCGACGTGCCCGACTTCGCGCTGATGGTGGGTGTGCCGGCGAAGCAGATCGGCTGGATGAGCCGCTTCGGCGAGAAGCTGGCGCTGCCCGTGAAGAGTGCCGATCCCGTCGAAGCCACCTGCCCGCACACGGGCGACCATTACCGCCTGACCGGGCAGCAACTCACTTTGATCTGATGGACTTCATCGACCTCAAGAGCCAGTACGCGGCCCTGCGCGACAACATCAACTCTCGCATCCAGGCCGTGCTGGATCACGGCCAGTACATCCTCGGTCCCGAGGTCGAGGAGATGGAGGCGGCGCTGGTGGCCTACTCGGGCGCCAAGCACTGCATCAGCGTCGCCAGTGGCACCGAGGCGCTGCTGATCTGCCTGATGGCGCTGGACCTGCAGCCCGGCGACGAAGTCATCACCAGCCCGTTCACATTCGCGGCGACGGCCGAGATGATCGTGCTGGCCGGCGGCGTGCCGGTGTTTGTCGACATCGAGGCGGATACGGCCAACATCGATGCGACGCTGATCGAGGCGGCCATCACGGCGAAGACGAAGGCCATCATGCCGGTCAGCCTGTATGGCCAAGTGGCGGACATGGACGTGATCAACGCGATTGCGACCAAGCATGGCCTCGCCGTCATCGAAGACGCCGCGCAGAGCTTCGGTGCGACGTACTGGGGTGCCCCCACGTCGGCGAGTACGCCGGCTGCCCCCCGAGGGGGCGCGCCCGCCTTGGGGCGGCCCGGCGGCGGGCCGGGCAAGAAGAGCTGCAACCTCTCCACCTTCGGCTGCACCAGCTTCTTCCCGAGCAAGCCGCTGGGCTGCTACGGCGACGGCGGCGCCATCTTCACGAGCGACGACCGGCTGGCCCAGGCCTGCCGCGAGATCCGTACCCACGGCCAGAGCCAGCGCTACCTGCACACCCGGCTGGGCGTGGGCGGCCGCATGGACACGCTGCAGTGCGCCGTCGTGCTGGGCAAGCTGGACCGTTTCAGCTGGGAGATCGAGCGTCGCCTGGCGCTGGGCGATGCCTACGCGCGCAAGCTGCAAGCTGCCGCGCCTGACCTGCAACGGCTGGCCGTGCGGGGCGACCGCGACTGCGTCTGGGCGCAGTACACCGTCTTCGTCGACGATCGCGATGCCGTGCAGGCGCGCCTCAAGCAAGCCGGCGTCCCGACAGCCGTTCACTACCCCCGGCCGCTGCATCACCAGCCCGCCTATGCCCGCTACGCGCAGCCCGAGTCCTGCCCCCACAGCGTGGCTGCGGCAAGCCGGGTGATGAGCCTGCCGATGAGCGCCGATCTCACCGACGCCCAGCAGGACCAGATCGTCAGCGCACTGGCGGGCGCCCTGCGCTGAGGGGCGCGGTACGCCGTTTCGGGCGGGCGCCATAGGCAGCGCCAATAACGGTCATTTGATAAATGTTTTCAACCGAAAACAGGTTTTATCTATAGTTCCGTCTATCCCATCAACCCGCCCCCACGGAGCGTTTCATGTCCCTGATCAACACCCAAGTCCAGCCCTTCAAGACCGAAGCCTTCCACAACGGCAAGTTCATCACCGTCAGCGACGAGACGCTGAAAGGCAAGTGGTCCGTGCTGATCTTCATGCCGGCTGCCTTCACCTTCAACTGCCCGACCGAAGTCGAAGACGCGGCCGACAGCTACGCCGAGTTCCAGAAGCTGGGCGCCGAGGTCTACATCGTCACGACCGACACGCACTTCTCGCACAAGGTGTGGCACGAGACCTCGCCGGCCGTCGGCAAGGCCAAGTTCCCGCTGGTGGGCGACCCGACCCATACGCTGACCAACGCTTTCGGCGTGCACATCCCCGAAGAAGGCCTGTCGCTGCGCGGCACCTTCGTGATCAACCCGGAAGGCGTGATCAAGACCGCTGAAGTGCACTCCAACGAGATCGCCCGCGACGTGTCGGAAACCCTGCGCAAGCTGAAGGCTGCCCAGTACACCGCCGCCAACCCCGGCCAGGTCTGCCCGGCCAAGTGGAAGGAAGGCGCCAAGACCATTGCCCCGTCTCTGGACCTGGTCGGCAAGATCTAACTGATGAACTTTAGGGTTGGACCTCGTCGCGCAGCGGCAAGCTCCGACCTCAACTGATCAAGATGTCGCTTGCAAGGAGCCCGGGAGGGCTCCTTCCCTCCGCAGAGCCCCTCAGGTTCTGCTGAAAGGGCCTCCGGCCGCTTCGGTGCGGGGACCCTTTCAGCAGTGGCCGGACTCGCCACGCCTCACTGAAAGGACCTCACCATGTTGGACGCCGCCCTCAAGACCCAGCTCCAGGGCTACCTGGACCACGTCAAGCTTCCCTTCGAGATCGTTGCCTCGCTGGACGACTCGGCCAGCAGCGCTGAGATGCGCGAACTGCTGGACGAGATCGCCAGCATGAACGACAAGATCACGCTGCGCACCGACGGCACCGACGCGCGCACGCCGTCCTTCCTGCTGCGCCGCACTGGCACCGAGCAGAGTCTGCGTTTCGCGGCCATACCGCTGGGCCATGAGTTCACGTCGCTGGTGCTGGCCCTGCTGTGGACCGGCGGCCACCCGCCCAAGGTCGAGCCCGCCCAGATCGACGCCGTCAAGGCGCTGGACGGCGACTACGACTTCGAGATCTACATGAGCCTGACCTGCCACAACTGCCCGGACGTGGTGCAGGCGCTGTCGCTGATGGCCATCGTCAACCCGCGCGTGCGCACCACCGTCATCGACGGCGGCCTGTACCAGAGCGAGGTCGAGGGCCGCGACATCATGGCCGTGCCGGCCGTGTGGCTGAATGGCAAGCCCTTCGCGTCGGGCCGCATGAGCCTGGAGGAGATCGTGGCCAAGCTCGACACTGGCGCCGCCGCTCGCGATGCCAAGAAGCTGGACGCAGAGGGGCCCTACGACATGCTCATCGTCGGCGGTGGCCCTGCTGGCGCGGCGGCCGCCGTGTACGCGGCGCGCAAGGGCATCCGCACCGGGGTGGCGGCCGAGCGTTTCGGCGGCCAGGTGAACGACACGCTGGGCATCGAGAACTACATCTCCGTGTCCATGACCGACGGCCCCAAGTTCGCGGCTGCGTTGGAGGGCCATGTCAAGGACTACCAGGTCGACATCCACAACCTGCAGCGCGCCGAGAAGCTCATCCCCGCCACCGAGCCTGGCGGCCTGATCCAGGTGCAGCTGGCCAACGGCGCCACGCTCAAGGGCAAGACCGTCATCCTGTCGACCGGCGCGCGCTGGCGCAACGTCAACGTGCCCGGCGAGGCCGAGTACAAAAACAAGGGCGTGGCTTACTGCCCGCATTGCGACGGCCCGCTGTTCAAGGGCAAGCCGGTCGCGGTCATCGGCGGCGGAAACTCGGGCGTGGAGGCCGCCATCGACCTGGCCGGCATCGTCAAGCACGTGACGCTGATCGAGTACGGTGACCAGCTGCGCGCCGACGCCGTGCTGGTGGCCAAGGCCCGCAGCCTGCCCAACGTGACCATCATCACCAACGCGCAGACGACCGAGTTCACTGGCGCCGGTGGCAAGCTCAACGGCCTGAACTACACCGACCGCGTCAGCGGCGAGGCCCGGCGCGTGGAGGTGGACGGCTGCTTCGTGCAGATCGGCCTGGTGCCCAACACCGAGTGGCTGCGCGGCACAGTGGAGCTGAGTAAGCACGGCGAGATCATCGTGGACGCCAAGGGCGCGACCTCGGTGCCCGGCGTGTTCGCGGCTGGCGACGTGACGACCGTGCCCTTCAAGCAGATCATCATCGCCGCCGGCGACGGCGCGAAGGCGGCCCTCGGCGCCTTCGACCACCTGATGCGCAGCTAAGCCGGCCGGGCGACTGCCGCGCGGCGGGCCTGCCACAGGCCTTCCGCGCTGTAGACAGCCAGCGCCGCCCATATGAAGCCGAACGCGACCAGCCGCGTCGCGTCCATCGCCTCCTGGAACAGGAACACGCCCAGCAGGAACTGCAGCGTCGGCGACACGTATTGCACGATGCCCAGCGTGGCCAGCGGAATGCGGCGCGCTCCGGCCGCAAACAGCAGCAGCGCCCCGGCCGTCACCGGCCCGGTGCCGATCAGCCAGACCCAGTCCACCGCGGTCTGTCCGGCCAGTGAGCCGGCTTGCGCCCAGAAGGCCAGCCCGGCCAGCGCCAGCGGCGCGAGGATCAGCGTCTCTAGCGCCAGGCCCTCGATGGCGCCCAGCGTCGCCGTCTTGCGCATCAGGCCGTAGAGGCCGAAGCTGACCGCCAGCACCAGCGCGATCCAGGGCAGCCGGCCGGCCGCCACCGTCAGCCACAGCACGCCGAACGCCGCCAGGCCCACGGCCAGCCACTGCACCGGGCGCGGCCGTTCGTGCAGCACCGCAAAGCCCAGCGCCACGTTGACCAGCGGGTTGATGAAGTAGCCCAGGCTGGCGTCGATGACGTGGCCATGGCCCACCGCCCACACATAGGTCAGCCAGTTCACGGCGATCAGCAGCGCCGAGATCGTGAAGCGCCGCCAGGTGGCGGCACGCACCTCGCGCAGCCAGCGCAGGTGGCCGGTCACCAGCAGCACCACGGCCACGAAGGCCAGCGACCACAGCGTCCGGTGCGCCACGATCTGCAGCGCCGGGATGGCGGCGATCTGACGGAAGTACAGCGGAAACAGTCCCCAGCTCAGGTAGGCGCCGAGGGCATAGAGGACACCAGCGTTCATCGCCGGCATTCTCGTTGCGGGTAATCCCCGGTGCCATCGCAGGGGCGACGCCGTCGAATCGAGCCGGTCCTGTTCGTCGTCATCCCATGGCCCGCATCGAATTCACGCCGCAACTGCATCGCTTCGTCGAGACGCCCGTGCTCGACACCGCCGCCACGCAGCTGGGCGACGGCCTGGCGGCCGCGTTCGCGATCAATCCCCGCCTGCGTGGCTACATCCTCGACGACCAGGGCCACGTGCGGCCCAACGTGGTCGTCTTCATCGATGGCCGGCGCGCGCGCGACCTGCGCGGCCTGACCGACCCCCTTGGCCCCGACAGCCGGGTTCATGTTCTGCAAGCACTCTCTGGAGGTTGAGATGGCAACTGATCGCGCCTGGGCCGCGACCCGCAAAGGCCTGTTCGAACTTCGTCTCCGTGGCGCAAGCTGGCAAGTGGAGAACCTGAGCTTCACCGCCGACCCGGTCACCATGCTGCTGCCGCCCGACGCCTCTGGCCACATGCTGGCCGGGCTCAATCTCGGCCACTTCGGCGCCAAGCTGCAGGCCAGCGATGACGCCGGTCAGACCTGGCGCGAGGTGGCGGCGCCCAGCTTCCCGCCGCAGCCCGACGGCGCCGAGGGCCCGGCCTGGAAGCTAGAGCAGGTGTTCGCGCTGGAGCGCGCGGGCGACGCCATATGGTGCGGCAGCGTGCCGGGCGGGCTGTTCGTCAGCCATGACCGGGGTGAGTCCTGGCAGCTGGCCGAAGCGCTGTGGCGCGACCCGCGCCGCACCGAGTGGATGGGGGGCGGCAACCCCAATCCGGCGCTGCACTCCATCTGCCCGCATCCCACGCAGCCGCAGGAGCTGCTGATCGGCGTGTCTTGCGGCGGCGCCTGGCGCACGACTGACGGCGGCGCCAGCTGGGCGCTGCGCGCCAAGGGCATGCGGGCCGACTTCATGCCGCCCGAGCTGGCTGGCGACGAAAACTCGCAGGACCCGCACCTCATCGCCCGCTGCCGTGATGCGCCCGAAGTGCTGTGGTGTCAGCACCATTGCGGCATCTTCCGCTCCACCGATAACGGCGCGAGCTGGGACGAGCTGCAGGCCCAGCCGTCGAGCTTCGGTTTCGCCGTGGCCGCCCACCCGCGCGAGCCTGGCACGGCCTGGTTCGCGCCGGCCATCAAGGACGAGCGCCGCATCCCCGTCGACGCCGCACTGTGCGTGACCCGCACGCGCGACGGCGGCAAGACCTTCGACGTGCTGCGCAACGGCCTGCCGCAGCAGCATTGCTACGACCTGATCTACCGCCACGGCCTGGCCGTGGACGACACCGGTGAGCAGCTCATCATGGGCTCCACCACCGGCGGCCTGTGGGCCAGCGGCGACGGCGGCGACAGCTGGCAGACCGTCTCGGCCCACCTGCCACCCATCTACGCCGTCAAGTTCGGATGACTTGCCGACCAGGGTGTTGCACTCCTAGCATGGCGTCTCCGACAACGATCCGAGGAGACAGGGTATGAGCAGCGCAACCGGGCAGGCAGGTCAGGGCGAGCGCGAGAGCGCGCGGCAGGCCTCATGGCGAGAAGCTGACCAGATGATGTTGATGGGTCTGGCGGTACACGTGCTGATCGCGCTGGCGCTGGGCCTGCACTTCGGCGGTATCGGCCTGGCCATCGGGGGCAGCGTGGTGCTCGCCGGTGCCGCGCTGGCGGCCCACCTGACTGCCGGCGGCACGGCGCTGTCAGCCCACACCATGGCTGTGGCGGCCATGGGCATGGTGGCGCTGCAGATCCAGCTGGCGCGCGGCATGCTGGAGTTTCATTTCGGCGTGTTCGTCACGCTGGCTTTTCTGCTCGCCTACCGGCACTGGGCGCCCATCGTCACCGGCGCGGCGGCGATTGCCGTTCACCATGTGCTGTTCGACCGCCTGCAGGCGTCCGGCATGGGCGTGTACTGCCTGACCGAGCCCGGCTTCTCGCGCGTGATGGTGCATGCCGGCTATGTGGTGGGGCAGACCGTGTTCGAGCTGCTGATCGCGCGCCAGATGTACCGCCGCGCGGCCGAGCAGTCGGCGCTGGTGGGCCTGGTGGAGCACCTCACGGCGCATGAGCGCATCAACCTGGACACCGGCCACATCACCAGCGCCGAGGGCACGGCCGGGCTGCTGCGCGACGCGGTGGACCGCATCCACGGCGTGGTGCGCCAGGTGCAGACGGCGGCCAAGAGCATCGACGGTGCCAGCGCCGAGATCGCCGCCGGCAACCAGGACCTGTCGGTGCGTACCGAGAAGATGGCGGCCAGCCTGCAGTCCACCGCCTCATCCATGGACTCGCTGACCGTGGCCGTGCGCCAGACCGCCGACTCCGCCACCCAGGCCCACGCGCTGGCCAGCGGCGCGGCCGGCTCGGCCTCGCGCGGCGCGGGTGTGGTGCAGCAGGTGGAAACCACCATGCAGGCCATCGACGCCAGCGCCGGCCGCATTGCCGACATCACCGGCCTCATCGACTCCATCGCCTTCCAGACCAACATCCTCGCGCTGAACGCGGCCGTCGAGGCGGCCCGCGCGGGCGAGGAAGGCCGGGGCTTCGCCGTCGTGGCCTCCGAGGTGCGCGCGCTGGCCCAGCGCAGCGCCGAGGCTGCGCGCGACATCAAGCGGCTTATCGCGCAGTCCACCGAGCAAGTGCAGGCCGGCTCGGGCCTGGTGGTGTCGGCGGCCACGGCCATGCGCGAGATCGAGGGCGCTGCCCAGCAAGTGGCCCAGCTCATCGGCGACATCGCGCGCTCCGCCGCCGAGCAGAGCGAGGGCATCGGCCGCGTCAACCAGGCCGTGGGCCAGCTGGACCAGGTCACGCAGCAGAACGCCGCGCTGGTGGAGCAGTCCGCCGCTGCGGCCGAGAGCCTGCGCGACCAGGCGCAGCGGCTGGCCGATGAGGTCAGCGTGTTCAGCACGCGCGCCGGCTGAGGCAGGGGCGGCGGCTCAGGGTTTCCGGCAGGACCACGGCGCTGTCGGCGCCGTGGGCGGCGCGGCCCGTGGTGTCAGACTCCGGTCATGCCTGCTGCCCAAGCCCTTCATCCGTTGCGCCGCGTCGCGCTGTCGTGCCTGCTGGCGTCTGCGCTCGGCGCCATCGCCCCGGCCCATGCCGACGTGCCCGCCTACGAGCCGCGCGAGCACTACACCAAGTACGAGTACCGCGTGCCGGTGCGCGACGGCAAGAAGCTGTTCACCGCGGTCTACGTGCCCAAGGACGCCAGCCGTCGCCACCCGTTCCTGATGGTGCGCACGCCCTACGGTTGCGGGCCCTACGGCGTTGACCGCGACGGCGTGCGGCGCCTCGCGCCCAACGAGGACTTCCTGAAAGCGGGCTACATCTTCGTCTGCCAGGACGTGCGCGGGCGACACATGTCGGAGGGCGAGTTCATCGAGATGACGCCGCACAAGCCGGTCAAGAAGTCGGCGGCCGACGTGGACGAGAGCGCCGACACCCATGACAGCGTGCAATGGCTGCTGGAGCACGTGCCAGGCCATAACGGCCGCGTTGGCCTGTGGGGCATTTCCTACCCGGGCTTCTACACGGCGGCTTCCATCATCGACTCCCACCCCGCCATCAAGGCCGCCTCGCCGCAGGCGCCCATCGCCGATCTCTACATGGGCGACGACAGCTATCACGGCGGCGCCTTCATGCTGGCCGCCAACTTTGGCTTCTACACCGGCTTCAAGCCGCAGCGCACGCCGGTGCTACCGCCCAAGAGCTGGCCGTCGTTCGACTGGGGCACGCTGGATGGCTACGAGTTCTACCTGCAGCACGGCAACCTGGACGCGCTGTCGGCCCGGCTGGCCCGTGACGGCGGCCCCAACCCGTACTTCGATGTGCAGATCCAGCACGACACCTATGACGCCTTCTGGCAGGCCCGCGCCATCACGCCGCACCTGAAGAACATCCGCGCCGCCGTGCTGACGGTGGGCGGCTGGTTCGATGCCGAGGATCTCGCCGGCCCGCTGGCCATCCACCGTGCCATCGCGAAGCAGAGCCCGGCGACGGACAACCGCCTCGTCATGGGGCCCTGGGTTCATGGCGGCTGGGTCGGCGCGCCGGGCCGGCAACTGGGCCGCGTGCAGTTCCAGCAGCCCACGTCGGAGCAGTTTCAGAAGGAAGTGCTGCTGCCCTTCTTCGAGCAGCACCTGCGCTCCGATGGCGAGGTGAAGACGCCCAAGTCGCCACCGGCCCGGGCCACGGTGTTCGAGACCGGCACCAACGTGTGGCGCCGCTACGAGGCCTGGCCGCCGCGCGAGGCGCAGCCGCGCACGCTGTACTTCGCGCCCGGCGGCCGGTTGAGCTTCACGCCGCCCGTCGACACGGCGCCCGCGTTCGACAGCTGGGTCAGCGATCCCAACAAGCCCGTGCCTTTCGTCGGTTATGCCGCCCTGGGCGTGCCGCAGGAATACATGGTCAGCGACCAGCGCTTCGCTGCCACGCGGCCGGACGTGCTGACTTTTCGCAGCGAGGTGCTGGAGGAGGACGTCGTCATCGCCGGCCCGCTCGTGGCGCGGCTGTTCGCGTCCACGACCGGCACGGACGCCGACTGGGTGGTCAAGCTCATCGACGTCTACCCGCCCGAGCTGGACGAGGACGCCGCCCGCAAGCGCAAGCCGCGCAGCGATGACGTCGAGCCGCCCGAAGCGCCGCTGGGCGGCTACCAGCAGCTGGTGCGCGGCGACCCGCTGCGCGGGCGCTTTCGCCATGGCTTCGAGACGCCACGGGCCATGGTGCCCGGGCAGGTGGAGGAACTGCGCGTGACGCTGCAGGACGTGAACCACAGCTTCCGCCGCGGCCACCGCATCATGGTGCAGGTGCAGAGCAGCTGGTTCCCGCTGATCGACCGCAACCCGCAGACCTTTGTGCCCATCCGCAGCGCGCGGCCCGAGGACTTCCAGCCCGCCACACAGCGCCTGTACCGCTGGCAGGGCCAGGCCTCGGGGCTGGACGTGAAGGTACTCGCGCCGCGTTGACCTGGCCCCTATGCTCGCGCCGCGAGGAGTTCGCGGCCTTCATGCGCGTCGATGCGTTCGCGGCGCGCGAGCGGCTCACCACCTTCGCGGACGACGCCAAGGGCCTGGAGCTGCTGCGTTATGACTGGGGCGATGTGCTGCTGGGCGACCGGCTGGCCGTGCTGCATGCGGCACAGGCCGACGGGCTGGCCCTGGTTGCGCTGGCCGGGCCGGTCAGCCGTGACGTGGTGGCCTACAGGCGCAGCCGCAAGCGCTTCGACGAGGCCGCCGTGCGGCGCATCAACGAGGCCATCCTGCGGCTGGATGCGCAGGGGGAGCTGGCGCGCATCCGGGCGCGCTGGCTGGTGGCACCGCAGCAGCCGCGACCGGTGCCGGCCCCCAGGCCGGCGACTGCAGCGTCAGCGCCGCGCCGCTGACCGGGTGCGTCAGCGCCAGGTGCTCGGCATGCAGCCACAGCCGGTTCAGACCCAGGTGGGCCGCAACAGCCCGGTTCAGCGGGCCCTTGCCGTGCGTGGCGTCGCCGAGAATGGGGTGGGCGATGTGCTTGAGATGGCGGCGGATCTGGTGCCGCCGCCCCTGCAGCGGCTCGGCCGCCAGCAGCGCCACGCGGGTGGTGGCAAAGCGCGGGTCGGTGCTGACGGGCCACTCCTCGCGCTGCAGCACGCGCCAGCGCGTCTGTGCCGCCAGCAGCGGCTGGCCGGCCGAGGGCAGCTCGGGGTCGCGGGCCAGCGGGTGGTCGATGAGGCCGGCGTCCGCGCTCGGCCAGCCGCGCACCCGGGCCAGGTAGCGCTTGTCCATGCGGCCCTGCTCGAACATCGCTCCCAGCAGCGAGGCGACCTCGGCCGACAGCGCGAACAGCAGCACGCCCGAGGTGCCGCGGTCCAGCCGGTGCACGGGCCACACGGGCCGGCCCAGCTGGTCGCGCAGCAGCTGCAGTGCGGCCTCGCCCTCGCGCGCCGCCAGCTGCGTGCGGTGCACCAGCAGCCCCGGCGGCTTGTCGATCGCGACGAGGTGCTCGTCCTGATAGAGCAGGGTCAGTGTCAAGGTCGTCAGGCGCCGCCGATGTCGCGGTCGATGTAGAACCACTGGCCGTCCTCGCGCACGAAGCGACTCACCTCGTGCAGCCGGTAGGCGCGGCCGCCCAGCTTGCTGCGCGCGACGAATTCGACGAGGCCGTGCTCGGCGTCCTGCAGCGTCTGGCGCTTGACGCTCAGGCCCAGCCAGCGCAGGCCCGGCTCGGGCGGCTCCAGCGCGGCCGGCCGGGTGCTGGCGTGCCAGCTGGCCAGCAGGTAGGGCCGCAGGTCCCGCACGAAGGCGCTGTAGCGCGAGCGCATCAGCGCCTCGGGCGTGGCGGCCGCGAGCCGGCCGCTGGCGGCGTGTTCGGCATGCAGGCGGCCGCAGCAGTCGGCATAGGGGGCAGGCAGGCCGCAAGGGCAGGGGGTGGTCGCGTTCATCGGGGGCGCATCATGCCCTGCGGGCGGGCTCACGACTCAGCGGTCCAGCGCGACAGCTGCTGCAGCAACTCGGCCGCACGCGGGTCGCCGGGGCGCAGGGCCTGGGCGGTCTGGATGCTCTGCTGCACCTCGGCCTCCAGCGCGGCCGAGCGCCCATGGCGCTGCAGCACGGTCATCGCGACGGCGGCAAAGTTCAGCAGCACGCGGGCGTTGCGCGGCATGGAGATCTTGGCGCTGCGCAGGCTTTCCAGCGCGGCCTGCGGGTCGCCGTCGGCCATGCGTTGCATGCCGTCCTTCATCGCATGGGTGGCCTCGCGGCGCGCGGCCGCGGCCAGCTCGCCGCCGCTGGCGCCCAGGCCCAGGCGCTCGAAGGCGCGCTGCGAGCGCTGGATGAGGCGCTCGTCGTCGTAGTTGTTGCGCGTGACGTGCTGCAGCAGCCGCGTCGCGGCGTCGGCCTGCTGGGCCTCGATCAGCGTCTCGGCGATGCGCACGGCCAGCTCTGCGGCGTGGTCGGAGGTCTCGTCGGCACTCAACCCCACCAGCTCGGCCGCCAACCGGGCGGCGGCCTCGGCGTCGCCCGTGGCCTGCACGGCCCGCACGGTCTCGGCCTTGGCCAGCAGCTGGGCATCGTGGCTGTCGTAGCGCTGCGTCATCGTGGCCAGCAGCTTCTGTGCCTCGCCAGGGTAGCCGGCCTCGGTGTGCAGCCGGGCCATGCCCAGGAAGGGGTCCAGCGTCTCGACGGCGCTGTGCTCGGTCAGCTTGATGGCGCGGGCAAAGGCGCGCTCGGCCAGCTCGTGCTGGCCCTGGGCCAGCGCGGCCACGCCCAGCGCGGACTGGCGCTGCGCCGTGTTGGGCGACAGCGCCACGGCGCGCTCCAGCAGCGCCAGCTGCTGCGCCTCGTCGCCTTGTGCGTGCAGCACCTGGGCCAGCTCGTCGTAGGCCTCCAGGTACTGCGGGTGCTCGCGTACGGCGGTCTGCAGCAGCGTGCGGGCGGCGGCCAGGTCACCGGCCTGCGCGCGCACCTGGGCCAGCCCCAGCCGCGCCCACGCGATAGGTCCGCGCTGCAGCACGCCTTCGTAGACGGCCTGGGCGCGCGCCCAGTCACCCAGTTTCTGGTGGATCTGGGCCTGCAGGCGCAGCAGCTCGGCGAGGCATTTGCTGCCGGCGGTGATCTGTTCCTCGCACAGCTTGAGCGCGCCGCGCCAGTCACGCGCCTTCATCGCGGTGGCGATGCCGGCCAGCGCCGTCTTGCGCTCCACCAGCTTGAGCAGCCGCGTCTGCAGCATGTTCTCGGTGATGGGCTTGAGCAGGTAGTCGTCGGGCGCGTCCTCGGCGGCGGCCGAGACCATGGCGCTGGTTTTCTCGGCGGTGATCATCAGCCACACGGTGGCGGCGTCCACCCAGCCCCTGAGGCGGGCTTCCTCCAGCAGCTGCTGGCCGTTCTTGCCGGCGCCGAGGTTGTAGTCGCACAGCACGACGCCGTAGCGGCGCGCGGCCAGCATGCCGGCCGCGTCGCGGCCGTCGCTGGCGGTGTCCACACGGCGGGCGCCGCTGCGCAGCAACTGGCCCTTGAGCACGCTGCGCATGGCTTCGAAGTCCTCCACCAGCAGGAAGTCCAGGCTGCGCAGCGGGTCCAGGTGAGCGGGCATTTCTTTCATGGCAGCTGCAGGATGAAGCGGCCGCCTCCGAACTCGCCGCCGTTGGCGAGAACGGTGCTGCCGCTGGCGTCGCCGTGGCGGTGCAGGCCGGCGGCCAGCCGCGCGAAGTACAGGCCCAGGCCGGTGCTGCCGGTGCGGGTGTCGATGCCCTGGCGCGTGGGAAAGCCCTGCGCCAGCATGAAGGCGGGGAAGCCCTGGCCGTCGTCGGCCACCTCGATGGCCAGCCCGTCGGCCGTGGGCTGCAGGCACAGGGCCACGGTGTGGCGCGCGTAGCGCACCGCGTTGAACAGCGCCTGCACGACGACACTGTCGATCAGGTCGCGGTCGAACACCCAGTCGGGCGGCGCGGCCTGTGCGTGCACTTGCAGCGTCAGGCCCTTGAGCTTCACGAGCGGCCGCACGCGCGCCAGCAGTTCGTCGACGAATTCGTCCAGCGCCACCGGCTGCGGCTGGAAGGGGTACATGCCTTCCTCGATCTTGAACAGCGCCATCATCTGCACGAGGTTGCCGTTGACACGCTGCGTCTCGTACAGGGCCTGGGCCGTGGACTCGGCCGCGCCGGGCGGGGCGTCGGTGCGGGCCAGCTGCTGCAGCGCGTCTTCCAGGTAGGCCGAGATGACGCTGACCGAGTTCTTCATGTCGTGGGCTGCCGCCGCCACGAAGGTGGAGATGTCCATCGCTTGCCTTTCCGCCCCTGGCCTGCGCCTGCTGCCGGCGCCGTCACCGGGCTTGCGCGCCGACTGTACCGGTCGGGCGGCTCAGCGGGGGCGGCCGTTCGGGAAGGCGGCGATCAGCCCCTGCAGCGGCAGCGGCCGGCCCAGCAGCCAGCCCTGGCCGAAACGGCAGCCGCAGTCGGCCAGCACGGCCCGCTGCTCGGCGCTCTCGATGCCCTCGGCGATGACCTCCAGCTGCAGGTGCTGGCCCAGGCCCACGATGGTCTGCGCGATGGCGCGGTCGCGCTCGCCGGTGGGCAGGTCGCGCACGAAGCTGCGGTCGATCTTCAGCGAGCTGATGGGCAGGCTCTTGAGCATGGCCAGCGACGAATGGCCCATGCCGAAGTCATCCAGCGAGATCTCGAAGCCGATGTCGCGCAGCTGGTGCATCACGCGTTTCACCTGTTCGGGCTGGCGCATCAGCATGCTCTCGGTCAGCTCCAGCACCACCTGCGACGGCGGTACGGCCAGCTCGGCCGACATCGTGCGCAGCATCTGCGGCAGCGCGCTGCTGGTGAACTCCGAGGCGGCCATGTTGACGTGGATCTTCAGCGCGGCCAGGCCGCTGCGCTGCAGCAGGGCCAGGTCGCGAAGCGCCTGGCCCAGCACCCAGCGGCCGATGTCGATGATGAGGTGGCTCTGCTCGGCGATGGGGATGAAGACGTCCGGCGGCACGGTTTCGCCATCGGGCCGGTGCCAGCGGATCAGCGCCTCCACGCCGTGCAGCGCGCCCGAGGCGATGTCCACGATGGGCTGGTACAGCAGGTAGAGCTGACCGGTCTGCAGCGCCTCGTGCAGCGCGGTCTCGATGGCCAGGTGCTGGGCCAGCTTGGCGCGCTGCTGGGCCAGTGTGTCGGGGCTGCTGGTGGAGAACACCGTGCTGCCGTTGCGGCCGTTCTGCTTGACGCGGTACATGGCCGCGTCAGCGCTGCGCAGCAGCTCGGGGCCGGTGATGCCGTTCTCCGGGAAGCGGCTCACGCCGATGCTGGCCGACACGTTGAGTGCCACGTTCTCGTACAGGAAGGGCCGGCTGGCGGCGGCCAGCACGGCATCCACCAGCGTGGCGAGGGCCTGCTCGTTGCCGCTGTCGGGCACCAGCACCGCGAACTCGTCGCCGCCCAGCCGGCCCACGCGCGCGGGCGGCGGGGCGAGGGCCTGCAGCCGGCGCGCAAAGCCCTGCAGCACGGCGTTGCCGGCCTCGTGGCCGAAGGCGTCGTTGATGGGCTTGAAGCGGTCGAGGTCGATGAACATCAGCGCGAAGCGCCGGCCCTGGCGCTGGCTGAGCGCGCAATGCTGGTTGAGTTGGGCGTAGAAGTAGCCGCGATTGTCCAGCTCGGTCATCTCGTCCACCTGGGCCAGGCGGCGGATGACGGCCTCGGTCTCCAGCCGCTGCGCGGTCTGTGCGATCAGCGCGCCGATGGTGGCCGAGACCTTGGGCAGCTGCGCGTCGGGCTGGCGCGCCAGGCTGCTGTAGAACTCCAGCACGCCGGGGCAGTGCTGGCTGCCGTCGTCGGATGCGTAGGTCACCGGGAACACGTAGCCTGACCACAGCCCGCACATCTGCGCGCTGCCGCGCCGCAGGAAGCGTGCATCGGTGCTCATGTCCTCCACCCACTCGGCCTGGCCGGTGGCCCACACACGGCCCACCAGGCCCTCGCCCGGCGCCATGCCCAGGTCGGCGCTGACGACGCTGAACTGCTCCAGGTCGCGGTCCGGCGGGTGCCAGAAGTGGCGGCAGTGCAGCTGGCCCGGCGCGTCGCCGGCGTCTTCCATGCGCCAGTAGGCGCCCCATTCCCAGCCCAGGTTGCGGCAGATCAGCTGGATGACGTTGGTGATGGCGTCCTGCAGCGTGTGCGTGCCGACGAGGTACTCGGTCAGCGCATAGCCCAGGCGCTCGCGGACGGCGGCGTGGGTTAGGTCGGTCACGTCCTGCAGCAGGCCCCGGCGCCAGCGCGGGCGCAGCGGGTCGGGCGGCAGTGGCGTCACACGCAGCCAGCGCATGCCGCGCGCCAGGCCGATGACGCGTATGTCCAGCGGCGCCTGTGCCTGCGGGGCCGTCCACAGCCGCATCAGCCCGGGCAGGTCCTCCTCCACCACATGGCCGAAGCAGGCGTACAGGTTGTCGGGCACCTCGGCCGCGCCGGGCAGCTCCAGGTAGTCGCAGGCCACGGGCGACAGCTGCGTCTGGCCGGTCAGCGGGTCATGCCACCACTGGCCGAAGCCGGCGGCGCGCTCCAGCTCCGTCATCCCTGGCGCGAGGCTGGGCATGCGCTGTGCGGGAGCAAGGGCGAGGGCGGGTGGTACACGGGTTCCCTGGGGGCTGGTCATGCGCGGGGGCGCGCAATTCGCATGCCAGCGTTGGCCGCGCTGCAGGCCCCGCCGGCGTGCGGCCGCCCGGGTCTGGCGCAGGGGTCGCACGCTGCTGGTGCGCGGCGCGCTACGCTGTGGCCTTCATGGCAAGGAGGCGCCTGTGGGCATCGTGGTGTATTGGCTGGAGGCGGATGGCCCGGACTGGCGGCCGGCGTGCGAGTTTTTCGCCGGCCACGAGCTGACGCAGGCGCTGGCCTGCGCCGAGGCGCAGCGCCGCCAGGGGCATGGCCATGTGAGCATTTCCACCGAACTGGCCGACCACGTCGGCCGGCCCGGCGTGGCCGCCGTGGAGGGCGGCAAGACGCCCGACGGCGAAGCCTACGAGTGGAGCAAGGCCGGGCGGGCCGGCAAGGTGCGGCGCGGGCGTTGAGCGCGCTGGGGCGGCAGCTGCCTCAGAACTTGTAGCCGAAGCCCATGGTCAGCAGGTTGTCCGTCTTGCGGGTGCCCGCCGGGACGCGGCTGCTGTAGCGGCTGGACAGGCCTGCGTTCAGCGTCCAGCTGCCGCTGAGGGTGGTGGCCAGGCCGGCGTCGAAGGTGGCTCGGTCGCCGAGCTCACCGCCGCCGGGGTAGTAGACGAGGCGCTGCTTCAGCGACGTGGTGTCGCTGAGCTTGTGGCTGGACTCCTCGCCGAACAGCGCCTGCGCGCCGTCGGCGCGCGTGCCGTCGGTGGCGCGGGTGTCGGTGTAGCCCACACCGGCGAACACGTCCCACAGGTGGGCGTCGTTCTTCACGAGGTGGTGGCCCACGCCGCCGTTGAGGCTGTAGCGGTCGCGCACGCCGCCGGCCTCGTTGGTCTCGCCTTCGGCGCCGCCGAAGGAGAACCAGCGAGCGCCGAGGTTGAAGTCGTAGCGGCCGCCCACGCGCAGCAGGTCGGCGGTGGTGGTGCTGACCCCGCCGACGCGGCTGCGGCCGTAGTTGGCGATGCCGTAGAGGCTGATCTTGTCGTCGGCGGTGGCGCGGCTGGTGTCGGCGTTGGCGGCCAGCGTGCGGCTGCTGGTGTTACCGCTGGCCAGGGCGCCGGAAAGGCTGAGGCCGCCGTGCCAGCGGCCGTCGGGGGTGTCCTGGGCCAGGGCGGCTGGGCAGGTGAGGCAGAGAGCGGTGAGCAGGAGCGTGGAACGGGTCATCAAGGCAAGCAGGACTTCGGGAAAGCCCGCAGTATCCCCAGCGCCGTCGGGCCCCGGTGTCGGACGCCAGCCCGTCCGGGGGGGGCTCTCTAAAATGCCGGTATGACTTCTTCTCCTGTCGGTGTCGCGGCCGACGCTGCTTCCAGCCCCCTCCTGCGCAATCTCAACCCCGAGCAGCTCGCCGCCGTAACGGCAGCGGCCGAGCCGGCCCTGATCCTGGCCGGCGCCGGCTCCGGCAAGACCCGCGTGCTGACCACCCGCATCGCCTGGCTGCTGAACACGGGCCAGGTCAGCCCCGGTGGCGTGATGGCCGTGACCTTCACGAACAAGGCCGCCAAGGAGATGCAGACGCGCCTGGCCACGATGCTGCCGTTCAATGTGCGGGGCATGTGGATCGGCACCTTCCACGGCCTGTGCAACCGCTTCCTGCGCGCGCACTGGAAGCTGGCCCACCTACCGCAGGCCTTCCAGATCCTGGACGCGAGCGACACGACCTCGGCCGTCAAGCGCGTCATCAAGGCCATGAAGCTCGATGAGGAGCGCTTCGTGCCGAAGCAGGTGGGCTGGTTCATCGCCGGCTGCAAGGAAGACGGCCAGCGCCCGGGCGATGTGGTGGTGCATGACGAGCAGACGCGCAAGCTCGCCGAGATCTACGCCAACTACGAGGACCAGTGCCAGCGCGAGGGCGTCGTCGACTTCGCCGAGCTGATGCTGCGCAGCTACGAGCTGCTGCGCGACAACCCGGCCGTGCGCGAGCACTATCAGAACCGCTTCCGCCACATCCTTGTCGACGAATTCCAGGACACCAACAAGCTGCAGTACGCGTGGCTGAAGATGTTCGCGCCGCCGGGTTCGGCGCATGGCCAGAGCCTGCTCGCGGTGGGCGATGACGACCAGAGCATCTACGCCTTCCGTGGCGCTCGCGTGGGCAACATGATCGACTTCGAGCGCGAGTACCGCGTTCAGCGCGTCATCAAGCTGGAGCAGAACTACCGCAGCTTCGGCCACATCCTTGATGCCGCCAACGAGCTGATCAGCCGCAACAGCCAGCGCCTGGGCAAGACGCTGCGCACCGACGCCGGCCAGGGCGAGCCCATCCGCGTGCAGGAGTCGCCAAGCGACTTCGCCGAGGCGCAGTGGCTGATCGAGGAGATCCAGCACCTGCACCGCGGCGGGCTGGACCGCAAGGAAATCGCCATCCTGTACCGAAGCAACGCGCAGTCGCGGGTCATCGAGTCGGCGCTGTTCAACTCGGGCATCCCGTACCGCGTCTACGGCGGCCTGCGCTTCTTCGAGCGCGCCGAGGTCAAGCACGCGCTGGCCTACCTGCGCCTGCTGGAGAACGCCAACGACGACACCAGCTTCCTGCGCGTCGTGAACTTCCCGACGCGTGGCATCGGCGCCAAGACGCTGGAGAACCTACAGGACGCTGCCAAGGCCACGGGTCGCAGCCTCTACCAGAGCGTCAGCGCCATCGCCGGCAAGGGCGGCGCCAACCTGCTGGCCTTCACCAACCTCATCGATTCCACGCGCAACCTCACGCAGGGCATGACGCTGCGCGAGATCATTGAGCAGGTGCTGCAGACCTCGGGCCTGCTGGACTTCTACCGCACCGACAAGGACGGCGCCGAGCGGCTGGAGAACCTGGACGAACTGGTCAACGCGGCCGAGGCCTTCGTCATGCAGGAGGGCTTTGGCAAGAACGCCGTCGGCCTACCGGTGGACGAGACGGCCCAGCCTGGCACGCCGGGCGCGGTGCCCGACGCCGAGACCGGCGAGATCATGTCGCCGCTGGTGGCCTTCCTGACGCATGCCTCGCTGGAGGCGGGCGACAACCAGGCGCAGGCCGGACAGGACGCCGTGCAGCTGATGACCGTGCACTCGGCCAAGGGCCTGGAGTTCGACGCGGTGTTCATCACGGGCCTGGAGGAAGGTCTGTTCCCGCATGAGAACGCGATGTCCGACCCCAACGGGCTGGAGGAGGAGCGGCGCCTCATGTATGTGGCCATCACGCGGGCGCGTAAGAAGCTGTCCTTGAGCTTCTGCCAGACGCGCATGCTGCACGGACAGACGCGTTATCACATCAAGAGCCGCTTCTTCGACGAGCTGCCCGAGGACGCGCTGAAGTGGCTGACGCCGCGCAACCAGGGCTTCGGCTCGGGCTTTGCACGGGAGTACCAGAACGCCTGGGACCGCGGTTCCGGCCTCAAGGGCATGGTGGGGGCGGGCCGCGTCGAGAAGGCTGCCTGGGTGGAGCCGCCGGTGCCGGCCAGCATGAAGCAGAAGGTCTCCGAGGAGCACGGCGGCCTGCGCGTGGGCAAGGGCGTGTTCCACACCAAGTTCGGCGAGGGCGTGCTGCTGACGCTGGAAGGCGCGGGCGCCGATGCGCGAGCGCAGGTCAACTTCGGCCGGCATGGCACCAAGTGGCTGGCGCTGTCGGTAGCCAAGCTCACGCCCATCGATTGAGCGAGGCACCATGACGCCGCTTCTCACCCGCGACGAGATGGCCGCCTTCCTGGCGGCCGAGTTCCCGCAGACGCGGGTGACGGTGGAGGCCATCGAGGCCGACGGCGTCACGCTGGCGCATGCCATCACCGAGGCCGAGCTGCGCCCCGGAGGCACGGTGTCGGGGCCCGTGATGATGGCGCTGGCCGACGTGGCGCTGTATGTGGCCGTGCTGGCGCGCATCGGCATCGTGCCGCTGGCGGTCACGACGCAGCTGAGCATCAACTTCCTGCGCAAGCCGCGCGCCGACCGGAGCCTGCTGGCGCGCTGCCGGCTGATCAAGCTGGGCCGCACGCTCGCCGTGGGCGAGGTGTGGCTGCAGTCTGAGGGCGAGGACGAACCGGTGGCGCACGCCACCGGCACCTACGCGCTCCCGAGGGAGCGCTGATCATGCCCCGTCAGCTGCCGATGCGGCCGCCGTCGTTCTTCGTGATCATCACCGTGGCCGACCGCGGGCGGGCCGTGGCGCCGCCGGCACCGTAGCCGCTGTTGCCCGGCCAGTGGCTGGTGAACTTGCTCGGGTCGGCCAGGGCAGACACCGGCGTGTCATCACCCGGGTGCTGCACGTTGACGAACATCACCTTGCCGTCCGGCGACTCGCACATGCCGGTGATCTCGTTGTTGTTCGGGCCCACGAGGAAGCGCTTGAGCGTGGCGTCGGTCGGCTTCTTGCCCACGGGCGTCGTCACCGAGACGGTGCCGTAGTTCAGCGTCTGCACCGCGCCGTCACCCACGGTGCCCGGCAGCGCAGCCAGCATCATGCAGTTGGTGGCGTCGGTGAAGGCGCCGTCGTCGGTCTGGATCCAGCAGATGCCGGTGCTCTGGCTGAACACCAGGCCGTCGGGGCTGGAGAAGTCCTGGTCGGCGGTCAGGCCCGACAGGTTCACGAAGCCCGGCGACGCGGTGGACTCGGCGCCGAACAGATAGACGTCCCAGCTGAAGCTGGCCGCACCCGACTCGCCGCCGGTTTCCTTGACGCGCACGATGTGGCCGTTGACGTTGCCCTGCTGCGTGGTCGAGGCATCCTTGATGTCGCTATAGGCGCGCGGGTTGGCAGCGTTGACCTGGGTCTGTGAGCCGGTGGGCGCCACGCGACGGTTGCTGTTGTTGGTCATCGTGAAGTAGACCTCGCCGGTGACCGGGTGGGTGCCGCACCACTCGGGGCGGTCCATCTTGGTGGCGCCCACAGCGTCGGCGGCCAGGCGGGCGTGCATCAGCACGTCGCCGTCGTTGGCGAAGGCGTAGCCCGTGTAGCCGGCCACCGTCGGGTTGGCCATGCTGAGCTCGACCCAGGTGCCGGTGCCGTCGGCGTTGAACTTGGCGACGAACAGCTTGCCGCTGTCCAGGTATTTGTCGCCCGCGGCGATGCGGTCGGCGGGCGTGGCGTCGGCGGCGGCCCAGTTGGCGCTGGTCACGAACTTGTAGACGTATTCGTTCTGCGCGTCGTCGCCCATGTACACGGCCAGCGGCTTGCCGGCCACCGGCTTGCTGAAGGCGGCGGCCTCGTGCGCGAAGCGGCCCAGCGCGCTGCGCTTCTTAATGACCGAGGTGGCGTTGTAGGGGTCGATCTCGGTGATGTAGCCCTGGCCGTTGATCTCGTGGCGGTAGTCGTCGCTGCCGTCGGCCGACACGCCGGTGACGCTGGTATTCCAGCGAGCGTACTTGTCGGCGCTGCCGGCGGTTTCCCAGCCGTAGCGGCTGGCGGCGGCAGCTGTGGCGCTGGCCGAGCGGCCGTAGCGGGCCAGCGCCACGTTGGCGTTGGCGCTGCGCTTGGCGTTGTCGCCCATCGCGCGGAAGAAGTAGCCGGTCCAGTTCTCCTCTCCGGTCAGCAGCGTGCCCCAGGGCGTCTTGCCGGTGCCGCAGTTGTTCAGCGTGCCGCGTGTCTTGGTGGCAGACGGCGAGAACTTGGTGACCAGCAGCGCGTTGCCGCGCGCCGGGCCGGAGATCTCGATCTCGGTCAGGCCGGTGATGCGGCGGTTGAACGGCGAGTCCGTCACGCAGGCGAACTTGCTTGCGGTCTTGCGGAACTCGACGATGGCCACGCCGTGGGCGTCCACCTCGATGTCGGTCTCAGCGGCTGGGCGGGGCAGGGCGCTCGGACCCTTGGCGTGCAGGAACTGCGGCGTGATGTATTCGAAGTTCATGCCCAGCAGCGCGCGGTCGCTGTTGCTGGCGTCGGGCGTGCCGGTGGCGGACAGGCCGAAGTACTCCATGCCGTCGTGGCAGTCGCCGGCGCGCTTGTCGAAGCCTGTGTCCGTGCCGTCGTTCTTGTAGGCGGACACGCCGGCGAACATGGCGTCGCCGGTGGCGAACACGACGGTGGCGGTGTAGCCGGCCGGCACCGTGATGGTGTCGTTGAGGTTCTTGTTGACCGCCGCGAAGGACAGCAGCGTCTCGGTGGGCTTGGGCGGCTGGGCGGGCGCGGGGTTGTCGTCCCCGCCGCCGCAGGCGGTCAGGGCGGAGGCGCCGAAGGCGGCGGTCATCGCGGTGCCGAAGCCGCCGCGCAGGATGTTGCGGCGGCTCAGGCGCGCCTGCAGCACGCTGTCGAAGCTCGGGTTGGCCGAGCGGTTGGAGTCTTCGTCGTCAAACGAGGCAGCGAGGGGCAGGACGGACTTGCCAGAGGGGCGGGTCATGGGTGTGACATCACGAGGGTTGGAACACAGCCAAACAGGCTATGCGGCCTTCGTGAAATCCCTGTTAAACACCCGCAGCGGGCGTTGAACAGCGCCGCCCGCGTCAGTGGTCGAGCAGGTCCTGCGGGGCGCCGAACATGAAGCAGTCGACGAAGCTGAAGTACAGCGACGCGTAGAACGCGGTGGACAACATCAGCCCGACAGCCATCAGCGCCACGGGCGCCACCTGGGCAAGGCCCAGCAGCCCGAACACCAGGCTGATGATGCCCGCCACGGCCATCAGCAGCGCGCCCCACAGCAGCGCATTCAGCGCGAAGGCGGCCTTGTTTCGCCACAGCGCCAGCGTGCTGGAGAACAGCGCCTGCGCCACGCCCTGGCCGCCCCAGTGCACCAGGGCCGGCGCATGCCAGTAGGGCACGGCCAGCAGCGCCAGCAGGCCCAGCCGCGTGGCCATGCCCCAGAACAGGCGTGGGTCGGTGGCGGCGTTGGTGACGGCGTCGCTGTTGTCAGCGTTCTCGGCGATGAGCTTCTGCAGCTCGCGCGTGCTGCCGCCATCCACCCAGTCGGCCAGCCAGCTGATGAATACCACGGCCAGCGCGTAGCTGACGCACAGCAGCAGTTGGCTGCGGCGGCGTTCCGGCGTGAGCTTGAACGGCGCGGCGAACACGGCGGCCGTGGGCGCCTTCTTCTGCAGCACCAGATGCGTGGCCAGCATGAAGCCCAGCGACAGCAACGGCAGCGACGCGAAGGTCAGCAGCGGTCCCACGCCTGGCAGCAGCATGGCGACGAAGCCGAAGAACAGGAACAGCCCGAACAGCCCCGACAGCGCCAGCGGCTGGCGCTGGAACACCTTGAAGCCGTGGCGTATCCACAGCCGGCCGTTGCGCGCCGGCACATCCTGCAGGTGCAGCTGCATGGTCATGTTGTCTGCCTCTCGCCCGCAGGGATGACGGCTTGCTTGGGGCGGCCCGGCGCTGCGCGGCTCATGCGTGTTCCTTCAGGGCGTGCCACGGCGTGGCGATGCGCTCGCGCAGCACTCGCTCGAAGTGGCCGGGGTCGTGGGCCTTCAGCAGCGCCGCCTCGCGCGGCAGGTGCAGGTCGAACAGGCGCGACACCCAGAAGCGCAGCGCCGCCGCGCGCAGCAGCGCCGGCAGCAGCCGGTGCTCGGTGCCGGTGAGCGGCCGCACGCGCTCGTAGGCCGCCACGAATACGGCCGCGCGCTCCTCGACAAGGCGGCCGTCGCCCAAGTCGATGCACCAGTCGTTCAGGCACACGGCGAGGTCGAACAGCCAGGTGTCCACGCCGGCAAAGTAGAAGTCGAAGAAGCCGGTCAGCCGCTCGCGGCCTGGGCCCTCGCCGGGCTCGAACATCACGTTGTCGCGGAACAGGTCGGCGTGGATGGGGCCCGACAGCTCGGCCTGCAGGTGGGCATAGTCGGCAGACGTGGCCAGCTGTTCCTGGAAGCGCAGCTCGGCTGTCAGCAGCTCGGCCTGTGTAGCGTCCAGGAAGGGCAGCAGCTGCGGGACCACCTGCTGCCACCAGGCCAGGCCGCGCAGGTTGGGCTGGTGCATGGGGAAGTCGCGCCCGGCCAGGTGCATCTGGGCCAGCGTGGCGCCGACCTGCTCGCAGTGAAATGCGTCGGGCGCCATCTGGTGGCCGCCGTGCAGGCGGTCGACGATGGCCGCCGGCTTGCCGGCCACGGTGAACAGGATCTCGCCTGTCGCGTCGGCATGCGGCTCGGGCACCAGCACGCCGCGCTGGGCCAGGTGCTGCATCAGCCGAAGGTAGAACGGCAGCTGCTCGGCCGTCAGGCGCTCAAACAGCGTCAGCACGTAGCGGTGCAGGTGGCCGTCGTCGCCGGTGCAGTCGACGAAGTAGTTGGTGTTCTCGATGCCGGCGCCGATGCCGCGCAGCGAGCAGAGCTGCCCCAGGTGGAGGTGGTCCAGCAGGGCTTGCGCCTGCACGGGGCTGACTTCGGTGAAAACGGCCATGGGCTACAGGGAACACGGCGCGAGGCCGCGTGACATCAGAATTTGAGGACTTTCCAGACCCGCGTGCCCGAGCCGCTCTTGGGCAGGCCCGTGCCGGTGCCGCCGGCCGA
This sequence comes from Pelomonas margarita, assembly GCF_043555875.1. Classification (NCBI taxonomy): domain Bacteria; kingdom Pseudomonadati; phylum Pseudomonadota; class Betaproteobacteria; order Burkholderiales; family Sphaerotilaceae; genus Roseateles; species Pelomonas margarita. The sequence goes on from NZ_JBIGHW010000004.1 coordinate 95,275, forward strand.
CTCGCGGCCCGCGTCGTTGACGACGATCTCGTACTCCGGCGCCTTGGTGAGCTTGTTCTTCACCGTGACCTTCTTGGTCTCGCCGCGCACCTTCAGCTCCTCGATGCGGACCTGGTCGTCCTCGGCCACGTTGCGCTCAACCTTGGGCTCGGGCGGCGGGTCTGCCAGGGCGCCGGTCGCGACTGCGGCCAGCAGCAGGAGGAGGGAGGAGCGGAGCATGGCGCGGATTCTAGGTGGGAGGTGTCCGAGAATCCGTCGCCATGAGTAAACCCATCCTGCTGCTGGTCGACGGTTCCAGCTACCTGTACCGCGCCTTCCATGCCATGCCCGACCTGCGCGGGCCCGAGGGGCAGCCCACCGGGGCGGTGCGCGGCATGGTGGCCATGCTGAAGAAGCTGCAGAGCGACATCGGCGCGGAGCACGCCGTCTGCGTGTTCGACGCCTCCGGCCCCACCTTCCGCGACGAGTGGTACCCCGAGTACAAGGCTCAGCGCTCGCCCATGCCGCCGGAGCTGCGCGCGCAGATCGAGCCCATCCACGAGGTCGTCAAGCTGCTGGGCTGGCCCACGCTGACGGTGCCGGGCGTGGAGGCGGACGACGTCATCGGCACGCTGTGCCGCGTCGGCGTGGCGCAGGGCCACCGCGTCATCGTGTCCACCGGCGACAAGGACCTGTCCCAGCTCGTGAACCCCGACGTGGAGCTCATCAACACCATGAGCAACGAGCGGCTGGACGAGGCCGGCGTGATGGCCAAGTTCGGCGTGCCGCCGGACCGCATCATCGATTACCTGACGCTGATGGGCGACACGGTGGACAACGTGCCCGGCGTGACCGGCGTGGGCCCCAAGACCGCGGCGAAGTGGATTGCCGAGTACGGCTCGCTGGATGGCGTCATCGCCGCGGCGGCCAGCGTCAAGGGCAAGGCCGGCGAGAACCTGCGCGCCGCGCTGGACTGGCTGCCCATGGGCCGCAAGCTCGTTACCGTGAAGCTGGACTGCGAGCTGGCCGACCACGTGAAGGGCTGGCCGGCGCTGGAGGAACTCGCCTTCCGCGCGCCCGACAAGGCGCCGCTGGCCGAGTTTTACACGCGCAGCGGTTTCAAGGCCTGGCTGGAGGAACTGACCGGCGCGGCACCCGCGCCCAAGCCCAAGGCCGCTGCGGCGGCCAGCCTCGGCCTGTTCGACGAGCCCGAGCCGCCCGCCGGTGCCGCCGACCTGGCCCGCCAGTACGACACCATTTTCACGTTCGAGCAGCTGGACGCCTGGATTGCCCGCTTGTGCGCAGCTCCCTTGTGCGCTCTGGACACCGAGACCGACTCGCTGGACCCGATGGCCGCGCAGATCGTCGGCATCTCCTTTGCCGACCAGCCCGGCCAGGCCGCCTATATCCCGCTGCGCCACAGCGGGCCGGACGCGCCTGAGCAACTGCCCATGGAAGAGGTGCTGGCGCGCCTCAAGCCCTGGCTGGAGGACGCGTCGGCCAAGAAGATCGGCCAGAACCTCAAGTACGACCGCCATGTGTTCCTGAACCACGGTATCCAGCTGGCCGGCGTGCAGCACGACACGCTGCTGCAGAGCTATGTGCTGGAGGCGCACAAGACCCACAACCTCGAAGCGCTGGCCGAGCGCCACCTGGGCCGCAAGGGCCTGAGCTACGAAGACCTGTGCGGCAAGGGCGTGCACCAGATCCCGTTCGCGCAAGTGGCGGTCGACAAGGCCACCACCTACTCCTGCGAGGACAGCGAGATGTGCCTGCACCTGCACGGCGTGCTGTGGCCGCAGATCGAGGCTGAGGCAGGCCTCAAGCGCATCTACGAGCTGGAGATGCCTACCGCCGATCTGCTGGCGCGCATCGAGCGTACCGGCGTGCTCATCGACACCGAGCGCCTGCAGCAGCAGAGCCATGAGATCGGCCAGCGCCTCGTCACGCTGGAGCAGCAGTGCTACGACATTGCCGGCCAGCCCTTCAACATCGGCAGCCCGAAGCAGATCGGCGACATCCTGTTCACCAAGCTTGGCCTGCCGGTCGTCAAGAAGACGGCCACCGGCGCGCCGTCCACCGACGAGGAGGTGCTGACCGAGCTGGCCGCCGACTTCCCGCTGCCGGCCAAGATCCTGGAATACCGCGGCCTGGCCAAGCTCAAAAGCACCTACACCGACAAGCTGCCGCTGCAGGTCAACGCCCACACGGGCCGCGTGCACACCAACTACGCACAGGCCGTGGCGGTCACGGGGCGGCTGTCCAGCAACGAGCCCAACTTGCAGAACATCCCCATCCGTACAGCCGAGGGGCGCAAGGTGCGCGAGGCCTTCGTCGCGCCGCCGGGCTGCAGGATCGTCAGCGCCGACTACTCGCAGATCGAGCTGCGCATCATGGCCCATATCAGCCAGGACCCCGGCCTGTTACGCGCCTTCCAGGAAGGCCAGGACGTGCACAAGGCCACCGCCAGCGAAGTGTTCGGTGTGCCGCTGGCCGAGGTGTCCAGCGAGCAGCGCCGCTATGCCAAGACCATCAACTTCGGCCTCATCTACGGCATGGGCGCCTTTGGCCTGGCCTCGGCGCTGGGCATCGAGCAGAAGGCGGCCAAGGACTACATTGACCGCTACTTCACCCGCTTTGCCGGCGTGAAGACCTACATGGACGAGACCAAGGCCGGCGCCGCCGAGCGCGGCTATGTGGAGACGCTGTTCGGCCGGCGCATCTACCTGCCCGAGATCCGCGGCGGCAACGGCCAGCGCCGTGCCGGCGCCGAGCGCCAGGCCATCAACGCGCCCATGCAGGGCACGGCGGCCGACCTCATCAAGCTCGCCATGCTGGCCGTGCAGGCTGAGCTGGAGCGGGCCGGCAAGCAGAGCAAGATCGTCATGCAGGTGCACGACGAACTGGTGTTCGAGGTGCCCGAGGCCGAGCTGGACTGGATGCGCACCGAGGTGCCGCGCCTGATGGCCGGCGTGGCCCAGCTCAAGGTGCCGTTGCTGGCCGAGGTGGGCGTGGGCAGCAACTGGGAAGAGGCTCATTGATTTCCTATATTTCCCAAAATGGGGAAAATGGGCGGGCGTGATCAGGAGCTGCCCATGTCTGCCGTCGTCGAACAAGCCATTGCCGACCATCTTCCCAGCGTGACGGCCACCGAACTCGTGGCCGGCATCCAGAAGGTGGGCCGCGCGGTGGCCGCGCATGGTGCCGTGCTCATCACCAAGCACGACCAGCCGGCCTTCGTGCTGATGTCGGTCGAGCGCTACCGCGAACTGCAGCGCGCCGCCGAGCCCGACCTCGGGGCGCTGAGCGGCGAGTTCGATGCGATGTTCGCGCGCATGCAGGGGCAGGTCGAGGCACTGGCCGAGGCGTTCGCGATGGCGCCCGAGGCGGTCGGCCAGGTCGCCGTGAAGGCCGCCAAGCCCCGCCGCAAGGCCGCCTGACTTGCCGATCTTCGTGCTGGCCGGCGTCAACGGCGCCGGCAAGAGCTCGCTGGGCGGCGCGGCCATCCAGGCCAGCGGCGCCGAGTTCTTCAATCCCGATGTCATCGCCGCGCGGCTGCGGGAGCAGCAGCCCGGCCTGTCCGTCGAGCAAGCAAACGGCCTGGCCTGGACGCTGGGCCGGCGCGGCCTGGAGAAGGCGCTCGCCGGCGGCCTGACCTATGCGTTCGAGACGACGCTGGGCGGCCACAGCATCGCCCGGCTGCTGTTCGACGGTGCCCGTCAGGGCGCGCAGATTCACGTGTGGTTCGCCGGCTTGGCCACGCCGGAGCTGCACCTGCAGCGCATCGCTGCCCGCGTGGTGGCCGGCGGGCACGACATCCCCGAGGCGAAAGTGCGCGAGCGCTTCGATGCCAGCCGAAGCAACCTCATCAAGCTGATGCCGCACCTGGCCAGCCTGCGCGTCTACGACAACAGCGCCGAGGCCGACCCGCGCGCCGGCAAGCGGCCACAGCCCGTGCTGCTGCTGCAGATGCAGGCCGGCCGCGTCGTCTCGCATGCGCCCCTGCGCAGCGTGCCGGTCTGGGCCAAGCCCGTGCTGGCCGCCGCCCTGCGTTGACTATCATCATCCGAGTCCATAAGGAGGGGTGATGCAGGTTCTGCTGGTCGATGCGTTTCCGATGGTGCGCGCGGCGCTGACGGCCCTGATCGAGCAGCACTTCGCGGGTGCGCAGGTGCTGGGCGTGGACAGTGCCGCCGCCGCGCGGGCCGCGCTGGAGCGGCAGGTGCCGCGCCTCGTGCTGCTGGACCTGCGCGTTGACGGCGGTTTGGAGCTGATGAACCAGATCCACCAGCAGCACCTGCTGCTGCCCGTGGTGGTGATCTCCGGCAGCGACGACACCGAGGATGCGCTGCAGGCTCTGGGCGCCGGCGCCATGGGCTATGTGCCCGAGCGCAGCGACCTGGGCACGCTGGTGCAGGCCCTGCACCTGGTGCTGGCCGGTGGCACCTATGTGCCGCCGCTCAAGCGCCTGGCCGACGAGCCCGCGCCCGTATCTGCCGAGCCCGGTCAGGCCTGGGCCGAACTGCCGCTGACACCGCGCCAGAAGGGCGTACTGGATCTGCTGGCGCGTGGACTGTCCAACAAGGAGATCGCCCGCGAACTCAACATCGGTGTGGAGACCGTGAAGGACCACGTCGCCGCCGTGCTGAAGGCGCTAGGCGCCAACTCACGCACGCAGGCGGTGCTGATTGCGACGCAAAAACGCGGGCGGTGACGGGCTGCATGCGGGTGCCGGCGGCGCCCGCGTGGTGGGCGGCGATCAGCCCGTTGTGGTCGCCCACTGTCGCTCACCCAACGACAGCCGTGGCGCAGGCACTCGCCGTTGCGTCAGATGTCCGGGCGGGCGCAGGGCAGTTTTCACCGAGTTCGTGCGACCGGGGGCTGGCATCATTTGCGCACGACAGACGCCGTTCTTCGGGCGAAGAGAACTTGTCACAACGCGCCGCTTTTGTCGAAAATTTAATGACCGTTTCGCCCGTCAATTTTTTTGGAAACTGCTTATGCGTCAAGTGCTTGCAGCATCCAACCAGGGGTGTGTTGTGGCGCACCGTTCCTGCTTAAGTAGCAGTGGCTGTCTCCCGAAAACGCGTTGGCCTCTTGAGGACGACTGGACTGCTGTGCGCCTCTGGCGTATAGTTTCTCAATGCTCACGGTCGTTGAAACATTGCTCTTCCAGCGCCAATGGCCGCTCTATTGGAGCGAGGAAGAGCGAGGCGTCTTCGCGGCGTACATCGCTGAGCATCCCACCGCCGGAGATGTCGTGCCCGAGTCCGGCGGCATTCGTAAAGTTCGATGGGGCCGTGCAGGTTCGGGCAAGTCGGGTGGCGTGCGGGTGATCTATTTCACTCGTACCGCTGAAGGTGAGGTCGTTTTGCTGACGCTCTACGCAAAGGCGACGACGGACAACCTCACTGGACCCAAGCTGAAGGAGATTCGCCGTGCCCTCGAAGAGTAAAGCCCTGACCGACGCGGAACTTACCGCCTACGAAGCAAAGCGCGATCTGGCGGCCGAGTTGCTGCAATCCGTGCGAGAAATGAAAGCGGGCCAAGTTCGCGTCATTTCCTCTCCCGTCATTGAGGCACGCAACAAGACTGGGTTGTCCCAGTCTCAGTTCGCTGCGCTGATGGGTGTTTCGGTTCGTACGCTGCAGGGGTGGGAGCAAGGCCGGAAGCAGCCAAGCGGTGCGGCACGCACGTTGCTGGCTATCGCTAGCACCAATCCAAAAGCGCTGTTGGCGGTGGCTCAGAAGTAAGTGCGCCAGAGGCCCAACCAGTCGCTCTAGCCGACTCGCGTCGGCAAGCCGCCGCTCGCGGCTCAGCTTCAACGTTGGGCAGCAGCATCCCGGCATCTGACCGTGCCGGAGCGAAATATCGCTGTTGACTGTCAGCCGACCTCGGTCGCGGCAAGCTCACTGACCGCCACGCAAAGCCGCCCACTCGCTGGCGCCGGCCCGTGCTGGCCGCGCGCGGCAGCCGCGCTGCATCACCGGCCGTTCAGCCGCCGCGCGACCTCGGCCTTGAACCAGCCCGACGTCAGGTGGGCGTAGAGATGCTTGCCCGGGCACACGGTCTGGGCGCTGTAATCCTTGTGGCTGGCGATGTCGTCCAGCCCCAGCCCGTGCTGGCGTGCCAGCCAGGCCGTCAACTGCACGGCGGCGTCCAGTTGCGCGGGCGTGGGCTGTTGCACCTCGAAGTTGCCGACCAGCATTAGCAGCGCGTGGCCGCGCGGGTCGTATTCGGTGTTGGTGTCGCCCGGCTGCTGCAGGGGCCGTGCCGCGTAGATGCGGCCATCGGGGGCGATGACGTAGTGGTAGGGGATGTCAGCCCAGCGCTTGGTGAGGCGCGACCATTGCTGCAGCCGGCGCAGGTAGGCCGCCACGTCGGTCCCGTCTTTCCAGACCTCGCCCTGGTGGTGCAGCGTGATCTTGCGGATGGGCTGCGCGGGCGCGGCGGTGCTGGCGGGCGTGCCGCCCCAGGCGGCCACCTCGATGATGGCGGGCGCGGGTGGTGATGGCGGTACGGTGGCACAGCCGGCCAGCGCCAGTGCTGCAGCGAGAGTGGCCAGGGCGGTGAGAGCGCGCTTCATCGCACGGCGTCGATGGCGTCCAGCACGGCCTCGGCGGTGGCCGGGGCGCGCAGTGGCGGGTCGCTGCCTTCGGGGCCTGCGGCAGCGCAGGCGTCCTTGATGGCCAGCAGCGCCGCAAAGCCCAGCAGCAGCGGCGGCTCGCCGACGGCCTTGCTGCGGTGGATGGTGTCGCTGGCATTGGCCACGCCGAACAGCGCGGTGTGCAGCTCGGTGGGGCAGTCGTTGGCGGTGGGGATCTTGTAGGTGCTGGGCGCGTGCGTGGTGAGCAGGCCGGTGGTGGGGTGCCACACGAGCTCCTCCATCGTCAGCCAGCCCATGCCCTGGATGAAGCCGCCCTCGACCTGGCCTATATCCAGCGCGGGGTTCAGCGAGTTGCCCACATCGTGCAGCAGGTCGGCCCGCGTGATGCGGCTCTCGCCGGTCAGCGTGTCGACCAGCGCCTCGCAGACGGCGCCGCCCCAGGCGTAGTAGTAGAAGGGGTGGCCCTGCAGCTTGGCCTTGTCCCAGTGCAGGCCGGGGGTGGCGTAGAAACCGTCGCTCCACAGCTGCACGCGCTGCAGGTAGGCCTGGGCCACCAGGTCCTGGAACGACAGGCGCTGCCCTTCACCGCTGACCTGCCCGCCGTCAAAGGCCACCAGCTCGGCCGAGCAGCCGAAGCGCTCGGCCGCCAGCGCCGCCAGCCGTGCCTTGATCTTGCGCGCGGCGTCCTGCGCTGCCTTGCCGTTGAGGTCGCTGCCGGTGGAGGCCGCGGTGGCCGAGGTGTTGGCGACCTTGCTGGTGTCTGTCGCCGTGCAGCGCACCTGCTCGAACGGGATGCCCAGCTCGTGTGCCACGACCTGGGCGACCTTGGTGTTCAGGCCCTGGCCCATCTCGGTGCCGCCGTGGTTCACGAGCACAGAGCCGTCGGTGTAGACATGCACCAGTGCGCCGGCCTGGTTCAGGTGCACGACGTTGAACGAGATGCCGAACTTGACCGGCGTGAAGGCCAGGCCCTTCTTGAGCACCGGGCTGCCGGCGTTGAAGGCGGCGATCTCGGCGCGGCGTTCGTTGTAGCGGCTGCTGGCCAGCAGCTGCGCCGTCAGCGCCTGGGCGTGCAGTTCCTCGACGCGCTGGCCGTAGGGGGCCACGTCTTGCCCAGGGGCGTAGAAGTTGCGCTGGCGCACCTCGGTGCCGTCGCAGCCCAGACGGCGGGCGATGCCGTCCAGGATCATCTCGATGGCGATGGCGCCCTGCGGGCCGCCGAAGCCGCGGAAGGCGGTGTTGCTCTGCGTGTTGGTTTTCGCGCAGTAGCCGAGCATGGCCACGTGCGGCAGCCAGTAGGCATTGTCGAAGTGGCACAGCGCGCGTGCCATCACCGGCGCGGAGAGGTCGGCGCTGTGGCCGGCATTGGATACGAGCTCGATGTCGGCGGCGAGGATGCGGCCGTCGTCGTCGAAGCCCACGTCCCAGCGGTAGTCAAAGCCGTGGCGGCGGCCGGTGATGAGGAAGTCGTCGTCGCGGTCCAGGCGTAGCTTGACCGGCTTGTTCAGCCGCAGCGCGGCGAGGGACGCCACGCAGGCGAACAGCGCCGACTGGCTCTCCTTGCCGCCAAAGCCGCCGCCCATGCGCCGGCATTGCACGGTGACGCGGTGGGCATGCCAGCCGAGCGCGTGCGCCACCAGCTGCTGCATCTCGCTGGGGTGCTGCGTGGAGCAGTGCACCAGCAGGCTCTCGCCGCCTTCCTGCGGCACGGCCAGGCTGATCTGGCCTTCCAGGTAGAACTGTTCCTGGCCGCCCAGGTGCCAGCGGCCTTGCAGGCGATGCGGCGCGCGGGCCAGCTGCTCGGCGGGCTCGCCACGCGTGAGGTGCATGGGCGGCAGCACGTACTGGCCCTGGGCATGCGCGTCCAGCGCGGTCAGCACGGCGGGCAGCGGCTCGGCCCGGATGACCTGCTTCGCAAGCGACGCCGCACGGCGGGCCAGCTCGCGATCGGTGGCGATGACGGCGAACACGGGCTGGCCCACGTAGCGCAGCTCCTCGGCGGCGAGGATGGGGTCGTCGTGCAGCAGCGGGCCGCAGTTGTTCTCGCCGGCAATGTCGGCTGCAGTGAGCACAGCCACCACGCCGGGCTGCTGGCGCAAGCGCGCCACGTCGATGCCGGTCAGCCGCCCGTGGGCGAGGGGCGACAGGCCCAGCGCGGCATGCAGCGTGCCGGCGGGCTCGGGCAAGTCGTCGGTGTAGGGCGCCGCGCCGCGCACATGCAGGTGGGCAGACTCGTGCGGCCGCGAATGGCCGACGACGGGCGGCGTCAGGGGCAGCTGTTCGGGCTTGTTCATGCGGCCAGCCTCGCGCTGCGCCAGACGGTGATGGTGCGGCGGTCCAGCGTCTCCAGCCACAGCTTGCGCAGCAGGTTCTGCGCGACCTTGAGGCGGTAGGCGTCGCTGGCGCGCATGTCGGTCAGCGGCTGGAAGTCGTTCACCAGCGCGGCGGCCGCGGCGTCGGCCGTGGCCTGCACCCAGGGCTGGCCGACGACGACGGCCTCGGCCTGCGCCGCGCGCTTGACGATGGCCGCCATGCCGCCGAACGCGAAGCGCGCCTCCTGCACCGTGCCATTGCGCAGTTGCACGGCCAGCACGGCGCAGACGGCGGAGATGTCGCTGTCATGCCGCTTGGAGATCTTGTGTGCGCTGATGGCCCAGCTGGTGTCCGGCCGGGGCACCCACAGCGCTTCGATGAACTCGCCGGGCTGCAGATCCTTCTTCATGTAGTCGAGGTAGAAGTCCTGCAGAGGCAGGCGGCGCTGCTGGTGGCCACGGCGCAGCATCACGTCGGCGCCAAGCGCGATGAGCGCCGGGGCGCCGTCACCGATGGGCGAGCCGTTGGCGATGTTGCCGCCCAGCGTGCCCGCGTGGCGCACCGGCGGCGACGCAAAGCGCCGCCACAGCTCAGCGAGCGACGGTGCCATCGTCGTCAGCGCCGCCCATGCGTCTTCCAGCGTGGCGGCGGCGCCTATCCACAGACCGTCGTCCTGCGCGCGGATCTCGCGCAGCGCCGTCACGCGGCCGGTATAGATCAGCGTGGGCAGGTCGCGGAACTGCTTGTTCACCCACAGTCCGATGTCGGTGGAGCCGGCCAGCAGCGTGGCCTCGGGATGGGCCTCGCGCAGGCGGGCGAGCTCGGCCAGGTCTTGCGGCGCATGAAAGCGCAGGGCGCCGTGCTGGTAGTGCAGCGGCGCATCGGCCGCCAGGTGCTGCAGCGCGGCGATGAGGGGCGCGCGGTCCAGCGGCTGCGCGGGGGCGTCGAACATGCGGTCGCCGGCATCCAGGATGGGCCGGTAGCCGGTGCAGCGGCACAGGTTGCCGGCCAGGTCGTCGGCCAGCTGCTCGCGCGTGGGGCGGGTGCCGGCGGCCTGGTGGGCCTCGTAGCAGGCCGTCATCGTCATCACGAAGCCCGGGGTGCAGAAGCCGCACTGGGAGCCGTGGCAGTCCACCAGCGCCTGCTGCACCGGCGTCAGCGCGCCGGGCTCGCCCAGATCCTCCACCGTCAGCAGCGCGCGGCCGTCCAGCGTGGGCAGGAACTGCGTGCAGGCATTGACATTGCGTAGCTGCAGCTGGCCGCTGGCATCCAGCTCACCCTGGATGACAGTGCAGGCGCCGCAGTCCCCTTCGGCGCAGCCTTCCTTGGTGCCGGTGCAGCCGGCATGCTCGCGCAGGTAGTGCAGCACCGTGGTGGTGGGCGGCAGGCCGTCCAGCTCGACGATGGCGCCACGGTGGAAGAAGCGGATGGGGCGGGTATTCATGCTGCCGTCGATTGTCGAGGCTTGATCCAGAATTGCCATATGAGTTTTACTACCCAGAAAAACTTCGAGCCTGCCCCGCGCCGCTGGGCCTTGCGGGGCGACCTGCTGGACTTCACGGCCGCACCGGCCTGGGGCGAGGTTGCGTCCGCGGCGGTGCGCTTCGACCGCGACCACTGGCTGCTGATTGAAGACGGCCGCATAGTCGGCCGCCAGGCCCACGAGCCTGACGCCAGCTGGGTGCGCAAGGACCATGCCGGCCAGCTGGTGCTGCCGGGCTTCATCGACACCCATGTGCACTGCCCGCAGCTGGAGGTCATCGGCTCCTACGGCACCGAGCTGCTGGACTGGCTGGAGCGCTACACCTTCCCCAGCGAATGCGCCTTTGCCGACCCGGCCCGCAGCCGGGCGGGGGCCGAGGTCTTCCTGGACGCGTTGCTGGCCAGCGGCACGACGGCGGCCGTGGTGTTCGCGACTGTGCACAAGGTGAGTGCCGAGGCCCTGTTCCAGGGCGCGATGGCGCGCGGCATGCGGCTCATCACCGGCAAGGTGCTGATGGACCGCCACGCGCCCGACGGCCTGCGCGACGACGTGACCCGTGCCGAGCGCGACTGCGTGGACCTGATCCAGCGCTTCCACTGCCAGGGCCGGCTGTCGTACGCGGTGACGGTGCGCTTTGCGCCCACCAGCACGCCCGAGCAGCTGGCCATGGCCGGTGCGCTGTGCCGCGCCGACGCCAGCCTTTACATGCAGACCCACGTGGCCGAGAACCGCGCCGAGGTTGAGTGGGTGGCGCGGCTCTTCCCCGAGGCGCGCAGCTACCTGGACGTCTACGAGCGCGTGGGCCTGGTGCACGAGCGTGCCGTGCTGGCCCACGGTATCTGGCTGGACGCGCAGGACAAGGTGCTCATCGCCGAGCGCGGCGCGCAGGTGGCGCATTGCCCGTCCAGCAACCTGTTCCTGGGCAGCGGGCTGTTCGACTGGTCGGCGGCGCCGTTCAACGTCAGCCTGGCGTCCGACGTCGGCGGCGGCACGTCGCTGAGCCTGCCGCGCAACATGGGCGACGCTTACAAGGTGCAGGCGCTGCGAGGCCAGCGGCTGACGGCTTGGACGGCGCTGCACGCGGCCACGCGGGGCGCCGCTGAGGCATTGCAGCTGGGCCACGAGATCGGTGGCCTGTCGGCGGGGCAGGCGGCCGATCTCTGCGTGTGGGACTGGGCTCAGGGCCCGGTGGCCGCCGCGCGCGACGCCGCGGCCCGCGAGCTGCATGAGCGCGTGTTCGCCTGGATGACGCTGGCCGACGAGCGCAACCTGGCCGCCTGCTATGTGGCCGGCCGTCAGCGCGTTTGACGGGCTGTCCTGCGTGAGCGCCGCTTCGTCGCACGCCGCGTGACCGGCCGGGCGGCGCCGCCTATCGTGGCGGCTGTCCGTTCACAAGGAGTCCCGCGATGCTCGGCCTGTTGCTCTGGTGCGTCCTGTTCGTCGTCTGCTGGCCGCTGGCCTTGCTGGCGTTGCTGCTGTGGCCGCTGGTGTGGCTGATAACGCTGCCGTTCCGGCTGCTGGGCATCGCGGTGGAAGGCGTTTTCGAACTGCTGCGTGCCGTCGTGCTGCTGCCCGCGCGCCTGCTGGGCGGCGGCCGCTGAGCGCGGTCAGCTCGGCGTGGCGGGGCGCTCCACGCCCCAGCGGCGGTACAGCTCGGCCGCCTCGGGCAGGCGCAGCCAGCGCTCGAAGGCCTGGTCGTAGCGCTGCGCCAGCACTTCGCCGGCCGCGCTGCGGCTGAAGGCCATGTGGCCGTGCAGCACGTCCAGCGGCGGCGAGCAGCGCACGATGGCGTCGGCTAGGCCCAGCCGTTGCAGCACCGGCTGGCAGTTGCGGTCATTGGCCGCGAACAGGTCCAGGCGGCGACGCTGCAGCATCTGCAGTCCCGATTCGACGTTCTGCACCCAGGTCAGTTGCGCCAGCGAGGGCTTCATGCGCTCGAAGCGGCTGCCGTAGGCCCAGCCCCGCACGGCACCGAGCGGGGCCTGCGCCAGGGCGCTGAACTCGCCGCTCCAGCGCGCCTCCTCGCCGCGCCGGGCGTACCAGACCATGGCGTCCGAATAGAACGAGCGCACGCTGAACAGCATGCGGGCCTCGCGTTCCGGCGTGCGGTAGGGGCCCACGAGGATGTCGGCCTCGCCCTGCTCCAGCATCAGCTGCGCGCGCTGCCAGGGCAGCCATTCGCACTGGACGTTGGCGCCGAAGAGCTGGGCCAGCAGGTCCACGGCCAGGCCGCGCGGCGGCTGCCCTTCGCTGCCCTCGAACAGGCGCGCGAACTGCGTGCCCACCGCGCGCAGCGGCGCCGCGTGTGCCGGCCCGGCCAGCGCCAGTGCGCCCATGCCGCCCAGCCAGTGACGTCGTGTCTGCATGGTCGGCATCATGCGCGAGCGCTCAGGGAATGTCGATGCAGCGCAGTGCGAAGTCGCGGCCGGCGCGCCGGTCCTCGAAGAAGCTGTGCAGCGTCTCGCGTGTGGTGCGGAAGGCGAGCTCGTCCCAGGGGATCTCGTGCTCGGCGAACAGCCGCGCCTCCAGTGACTCGGGCCCGGGGTTGAACGTCGTGGAGCGCAGGCGTGCCCGGTAGAACAGGTGGATCTGGCCCACGCGCACGACGTTGAGCAGCGTGTACAGAGGGCCCATCTCGATGTCGGCGCCGGCCTCCTCGTGCGTCTCGCGCAGTGCGCCCTCGGCCGTGGTCTCGCCCAGTTCCATGAAGCCGGCGGGCAGCGTCCACAGCCCGTGGCGGGGCTCGATGGCGCGGCGGCACAGCAGCACGCGGCCGTCGGCCTCCCACACCGGCAGCGTGCCGACGACGTTCAGCGGGTTCTGGTAGTGGATGGCCTCGCAGGCCGTGCACACGGCGCGCTCGCGACTGTCGTCGGCGGGGATGCGGTAGTCCACGGCAGCGCCGCAGCTGGGGCAATGGTTGAGGCGGCTGGGCAGGGGCATGCGGCGGAGTTTAGAAGCACCAAAATGACAGCATGAAGCTCTACAACTATTTCCGCTCGTCGGCATCCTGGCGCGTGCGCATCGGCCTGGCGCTCAAGGGCCTGGCCTACGACTACCTGCCCGTCCATCTGGCCAGGAACGAGCAGTTCGGCGCGGCCTTCGCGGCGCAGCAGGCCTCGCAGCTGGTGCCGGCGCTGGTGCTGGACGACGGCCAGTGGCTGGGCCAGTCCCTGGCCATCCTGGAGTACCTGGACGAGGTCCACCCCGAGCCGCCGCTGCTGCCGCGGGAGCCGCTGGCCCGCGCCCGGGTGCGCGCGCTGGCGCAGGACATCGCCTGCGACATCCACCCGCTCAACAACCTACGCGTGCTGCGTCACCTCAAGGGCGAGCTGGGCCACACGCAGGAGGAGGTGGACGCCTGGTACCGCCACTGGATCGCCACCGGGCTTGCGGTCGTCGAGCGGCGGCTGGCGACGAGTGCGGGAGGCTTCTGCTTCGGTGACGCACCTGGCCTGGCTGACTGCCTGCTGGTGCCGCAGGTCTACAACGCGCAGCGCTTCGACTGCCCGCTGGACGCCTACCCCACGGTGATGCGCGTCAACGCCGCCTGCCTGGCACTGTCGGCCTTTGCGAGCACCCGACCCGAGGCCTGCCCCGATGCAGCCTGACGCGACCTGGCTGAGCCCGGGCTGGCCGGGTGTCACGGCCTTCATGACCGGGCGCGGCCCCAACTTCGGCCGCAAGGCGGGCGATGTCGACGAGGTGCGTGCCAACCGTGCCGCGCTGGCGACGTTGCTCGGCGCGCGGCCGGTGTTCCTGGACCAGGTGCATGGCGCCGACGTCGTGCAGCTGCGTGCCGACTGGCGCGACGACAACGCGCCGCCGGCCGATGCGGCCGTGTCCACCGACCCCGACCTGGCCGTTGCCATCCTGGTGGCCGACTGCCTACCCGTGCTGTTCAGCGCGCCCGGCGGTGTGGCCGGTGCACATGCGGGCTGGCGTGGCCTGGCGGCCGGTGTGCTGCAGAACACGGTGGGCGCGCTGTGTGCGGCCACGGGCTGCATGCCGGGCGACGTGCGCGCCTGGCTGGGCGCCTGCATCGGGCCGCAGGCCTTCGAGGTGGGACCGGAGGTGGTGACCGCCTTCGGCCGCGAGCCGCTGGCGCGGGATCAGCCCGGTGTGCTGTACCGGCCCAACCCCGAGCCTCGCTGGCGCGTTGACCTGGCGTTGCTGGCTCGCGAAGCCTTGCAGGCGGCCGGTGTCGCGCAAATCAGCGGCGGCGGCTGGTGCACGTTGACCGAAGATTTACGGTTCTTCTCGTTCCGCGGGGAGGCGCTCGGCCGGCCCCGGGGGCGCATGGCTGCCTGCATCAGCCTGCGCTGAGGATTGGGCGGCCCGGCGCCGCCGGCCCGGTGTGCCCAGGATGTACAGCAGCAGACCCAGCGGCAGCACGCCGTACAGCATCAAGGTGATGAAGGCGCCGAACAGCGTGCCCTGTGGGCTCGTGGCTTCGGCGGCCGCCATCATCAACGCGACGTAGGCCCAGGCGATGGCAATCAGATACATGGGGAGCGGTTGACCTTTGTCATTGGCGTGTCGACGCATCAGGGTACAAAGCCTGCGGCTGCCGGCATGTGGCAAGCTTATTGCAATGGTTCACGGCGAGACTGTCTCGACGAAGCGTTCCCAGGAGATCCATGGCTACCCGCAAGAAGAACGAACCGCTCGGCGCCGAGGCGCAGCCCTTCGCCGAGCTGATGCAGCAGATGACGCACCTGCCGCAGATCTCTCCCGCGACGCTGGCCGAACTGCAGGCCGACTACCTGAAGCAGGCCGCCGCGCTGTGGAACGGCTCGCTGGGCCAGGGTGAGGCGCCGGCGGTCAGCGACCGGCGCTTCTCGGCGCCTGAGTGGCGGGCCAATCCGGCCGCCAGTTTCATGACGCAGCTCTACCTGCTCAACGGCCGCACACTGCAGCAGATGGCTGCGGCCGTGGAAGCCGACGACAAGACCCGGGCCCGCATCAAGTTCGCGGTGCAGCAGTTCGTCGATGCGGCCTCGCCCAGCAACTTCCTAGCGACCAACCCCGAGGCGCAGAAGCTCGCGCTGGACAGCCATGGCGAAACGCTGGCGCGCGGCCTGCAGCAGCTGTGGGGCGACGTGCAGCGCGGCCATGTGTCGCAGACGGACGAAAGCGCCTTCGAGGTCGGCAAGAACGTGGCCACGACGGCCGGCACCGTGGTGTTCGAGAACGAACTGTTCCAGCTCATTGAGTACGCGCCGCTGACGCCGCAGATGCATGCCCGGCCCTTCCTGCTGGTGCCGCCCTGCATCAACAAGTTCTACATCCTCGACCTGCAGCCGGACAACTCGTTGATTCGTTACGCCGTGGCGGAGGGGCACCGCGTCTTCGTCGTCAGCTGGCGCAACCCGGACGAGTCGGTGAAGCACCTGACCTGGGACGACTACGTCGAGCAGGGCGCTGTTCAAGCCATCCGTGTCGTGCAGGCCATCTCCGGCCAGGACCAGATCAACACGCTGGGCTTCTGCGTAGGCGGCACGCTGCTGGCCTGTGCGCTGGCCGTGCTGGCCGCACGCGGCGAGCAGCCGGCTGCCAGCCTGACGCTGCTGACCACGCTGCTGGACTTTGCCGACAACGGCATCCTGGACATCTTTGTCGACGAGGCCAGCGTGCGCCTGCGCGAGGCCACGCTGGGCCCCGACTCGCCCAAGGGCCCGCAGTTGCTGCACGGCCAGGAACTGGCGACGACCTTCAGCTTCCTGCGACCCAACGACCTGGTGTGGAACTACGTCGTCGGCAACTACCTGAAGGGCGAGGCCCCGCCGGCCTTCGACCTGCTGTACTGGAACGGCGACTCCACCAACTTGCCCGGGCCCATGTATTGCTGGTACCTGCGCCACACCTACCTGCAGAACGAGCTGAAGGTGCCGGGCAAGCTGACCGTGTGCGGCGAGAAGCTGGACTTGTCCGCCATCGACTGCCCGGTCTACATCTACGGCTCGCGCGAGGACCACATCGTGCCCTGGCAGGCGGCGTACCGGAACACGCAGATCTTCAAGGGCCCGCGCCGATTCGTCATGGGCGCCTCGGGCCACATCGCCGGCGTCATCAACCCGCCGGCCAAGGGCAAGCGCAGCCACTGGATTGCCAAGAGCACGGCCCTGCCGGCCGACCCCGAGGCCTGGCTGCAGGGCGCCACCGAACACCCGGGCAGCTGGTGGACCGACTGGTCAGCCTGGCTGGCCTCGCATGCGGGCGCGATGAAGCCCGCACCCAAGACCCCTGGGAACCGCAAGTACAAAGCGATCGAGCCCGCGCCCGGCCGCTACGTCAAGGTCAAAGCCTAGACATGGTGAGCCCCTCGTCCAAGGCGTACCTTGGCCGGTCCCCCGAGTGGCCGGCGATGCTTGCAGCGTTGAGCTGCAAGCATCGCCATCGCGGGCCGGCTTGGGAGCGGCCCGGCGCTCGGCCCGAAAACGTTTCGTCCATATCACTGAGAAGGAGACTCCCATGAGCCAGCAAGACATCGTCATCGTCGCCGCCGCGCGCACCGCCATCGGCAAGTTCGGCGGCACGCTCGCCAAGACGCCCGCCAGCGAGCTGGGCGCGGCCGTCATCCAGGACCTGCTGCGCCGCACTGGCCTGGCCGGCGAGCAGATCAACGAGGTCATCCTGGGCCAGGTGCTGACAGCCGGCGTTGGCCAGAACCCGGCCCGCCAGGCCGTCATCAAGGGCGGCCTGCCGCAGGGCGTCCCGGCGTTCACGATCAACAAGGTCTGCGGCTCGGGCCTGAAGGCCGTGATGCTGGCCGCGCAGGCCATCCGCGACGGTGACAGCGACATCGTCATCGCTGGCGGCCAGGAGAGCATGAGCCTGTCGCCCCACGTGCTGCCCGCCTCGCGCGACGGCCAGCGCATGGGCGACTGGAAGCTCGTGGATACCATGGTCAACGACGGCCTGTGGGACGTGTACAACCAGTACCACATGGGCATCACCGCCGAGAACATCGCGAAGAAGTACGGCATCACCCGCGAGCAGCAGGACGCGCTGGCGCTGGCCTCCCAGCAGAAGGCCGCAGCCGCTCAAGATGCGGGTCGCTTCAAGGACGAGATCGTGCCCTTCAGCATCGTGCAGAAGAAGGGCGACCCCATCGTCTTTGCGGCCGACGAGTTCATCAACCGCAAGAGCAACGCTGAAGCGCTGGCCGGCCTGCGCCCCGCCTTCGACAAGGCCGGCAGCGTGACCGCCGGCAATGCCTCGGGCCTGAACGACGGTGCGGCCGGCGTGATGGTGATGACGGCCGCCAAGGCCGCCGCGCTGGGCCTCACGCCGCTGGCGCGCATCGCGTCCTACGCGTCGGCGGGCCTGGACCCGGCCTACATGGGGATGGGCCCTGTGCCCGCCGCCCGCAAGGCGCTGGAGCGTGCCGGCTGGAAGCCGGCCGACCTGGACCTGCTGGAGATCAACGAGGCCTTCGCGGCCCAGGCCTGCGCCGTGCACAACGAGATGGGCTGGGACACGAGCAAGGTCAACGTCAACGGCGGCGCTATCGCGCTGGGCCACCCCATCGGCGCCAGCGGCTGCCGCGTGCTCGTCACGCTGCTGCACGAGATGGTCAAGCGCGACGCCAAGAAGGGCATCGCCTCGCTGTGCATCGGCGGCGGCATGGGCGTGGCCCTGACGGTCGAGCGCTGAAATCTTTCCAACACTCCAACGAGCAGGAGACACACATGAGCCAGAAAGTTGCCTACGTCACCGGCGGCATGGGCGGGATCGGCACCGCGATCTGCCAGCGACTGCACAACGAGGGCTTCAAGGTCATCGCCGGTTGCGGCCCGAGCCGCGACTTCACCAAGTGGCTGGATGAGCAGAAGGCGCTGGGCTACACGTTCTACGCCTCGGTCGGCAACGTCGCCGACTGGGACTCCACGGTCGAGGCCTTCACCAAGGCCGTGCAGGAGCATGGCGCCATCGACGTGCTGGTCAACAACGCCGGCATCACGCGCGACCGCATGTTCCTGAAGATGACGCCGGACGACTGGAAGGCCGTCATCGACACCAACCTGAACTCCATGTTCAACGTGACCAAGCAGGTTGTGCCGGGCATGGTGGAAAAGGGCTGGGGCCGCATCATCCAGATCTCCTCGGTCAACGGCGAGAAGGGCCAGGCCGGCCAGACCAACTACTCCGCCGCCAAGGCCGGCATGCATGGCTTCACGATGGCGCTGGCGCAGGAGCTGGCGGCCAAGGGCGTGACGGTGAACACCGTGAGCCCGGGCTACATCGGCACCGACATGGTCAAGGCCATCAAGCCTGAGATCCTGGAGAAGATCGTCGCCACCATCCCGGTCAAGCGCCTGGGCACACCGGGCGAGATCGGCTCGGTCGTCGCCTGGCTGGCCGGCGAGGACAGCGGCTTCACCACTGGTGCGGACTTCTCCTGCAACGGCGGCCTGCACATGGGCTGACGCGGCCTCGGCCGCATGAGCAGCCGGCTGCGCACGCAGCCGGCTTTCTTGCGCGTGCGACCCGCCGTGCTCAGCCCCCCAGCGCCGGTTTGTTCACCATCAGGAAGAACACCGCCAGCATGGCCGCGAAGGCCGGGTAGCCCAGCCACTCCCAGGCGCGTTGCCAACGCCCGTATTGCACTGGCAGTCCGCGGCCCTCGGCCAGCGCGGACTCCACCTCGCGTGCCATCTTCAGCTGCAGCCACAGCACCGGCAGCCAGCAGGCGCCGGCCAGCGCAAAGAGCAGCAGCGAGGCCAGCAGCCACGGTGTGGTCAGCGGCCAGCCGGCCGTGTGGGCCAGCCAGAGGCCCGTGAGCGGCTGGGCGATGACGGCGGGCGTCGTGAACCACAGGTCTGCCCGCACGACAAGGCGGGCGACCACCGCGCGGGCCTCGAGGCTTGCGCTGCGGTTGGCGAAGAACAGGTAGAAGGCCGAGCCAAATCCGGTGCCGACGAGCACGACACTGGACACGATGTGCAGCCATTTGACGAGCAGGTAGGCGTTCATGTGCGGGCGCCCTTCTCGCCCAGCAGCGCGAGCAGGGCCAGCGTGGGCAGATTCTTCAGCAGCGCGCCGAAGGGGTCCAGCCACAGCGCGGGCATGAGGGCGGTGGCGATGATCGTCATGCCGACAACGCCGAGGGCGGCCAGCCGGTAGGTGAGGGCGCCGGGGCGCAGCAGCAGTAGCAGTCCGATGGCGGCGTCCCAGGCGCAGCCGAGCAGCACGATGGCCCGCGCGGCGCCTGTGGAAATACCGGTGGCCTGCTGCAGCAGCGCGATGCCGGCCGCGCCGCCGTCATGCAGGCTGGCTGCGACAGTGCCCCACCACAGCAGCACGAGGGAGGCGTGGGCGATGCGCGGCGATGTCATGCCCAGGCCCCTTGCATCGCATCGCGCAGCGGCCGGCCCAGCGGCGTGGGCGCCGCCGGTGCGGTGCTGTCGTGGGCCAGCAGTGCCAGCGCGGTGCTGCACCAGGGGCCCAGGGCCAGCAGGTCGCCCGCCCGTGCGGAGGCTCGCGTCAGCGCGCCCGGCAGAGAGATGCCGCGTGCGGGGCGCTGGCCCCGGGCCACGCGGCGGCGGGCTATCCAGTCGGCCACCGGCGCCGCCTCAGGTCCCACGGCCGTCCAGGTGATGAGCGCCTCGCTGCCCAGCGCCTGGACGATGCCGGCGGCCAGGTCTTCCACGCGGATGGGCTGGACACGGCAGCGCGCCACCTCGGCCGGCAGCGGCAGCCATGGCAGGCGGGCCAGGCGGTCCAGTAGGCGGCTGCTGACGCCACCGGGGCCGACCACCAGGCTGGGCCGCACGATGCAGGCGCGGCCGGCCAGCGCTACCTCACCGGCGTGCTTGCTGCGCGCATAGGCGCTGATGCCGCCGCACAGCGCGGACACATGCACCAGCCGCCGGATGCAGGTGGCCTCGCAAGCATCGGCCAGGGCGGCCGGGGCGCGGTGGTGCAACAGGTCCAGCAGGTCCGTCACGCCGCCCGCCTGGTCGCGCAGGCAGCCGGCGGCGTAGACGACGCCGTCCACGCCGGCCAGCAGTGGCCGCCAGGTCTCGGGACGGCTCCAGGTCGTGACAGGTGGCAAGGAAGGGCGCACGAGGGTGTGGCCGGCGTCGGCCAGCGCGTGGCGGACGTGCGTGCCGATGAAGCCGCCGGCGCCGATGACGAGGATGTTCATGGCTCAGACCCACCGGTCGGCCGCTGCGATGGGGGCCTGCGGTGCCGCAGGTCGAGCCAGCCGCTCGCGCACCGGCGCCCACACCTGCCGGGCGATGACGGCGATGCTGATGAAACTGCCCGCCGCAGCCAGCCACAGCGCGCGGCGCAGCGCATCCAGCAGGCTGCCGTCGAATTCGCCGAAGCTCAGGGCCAACACCAGCGAGCCGGCTATGGCCAGCACATGGGCGCTGCGTATCCAGAACTGCGCGCCGGCCTGGCCCGGCAGCGGCTGCGCGCAGAGCGTGTCCAGCACGACGAGCAGGATGGGCTTCAGGTAGCCGATGGCTAGCAGCGGGCCCAGCACGGCGATGACGAGGGTGAGGACGAAGTTCAGTTCCGACATGGTGCTCTCCTTGGGGGTGATCTCAATGGGTGCGGCAGGCGCCGTCCGGGGCGCAGCGGCCGGCGTGCAGGTGCACGAGGCGCAGCAGCCAGCGCGGCAGTCGGTAGCGGTGGTCGGCCAGCCAGTCGTAGGCCGGGCCGGCCAGCCGCGCCAGAACCGGGTGGGCGAGCGCGGCGGCGATGCGTGTGTGGCCGGTCGCGGCATAGGCAGCCTGCACGGCCGGCACGCCCACCAGCCAGCGGCCGTCCTCGCGCAGCACATGCAGCCGCGCCATCAGCGCGGCCTGCGTGACGCCCAGCGCCGCGGCTTCAAAGCCGGGTCTGGCGATGTCGACGAAGCGCAGCCGCCCGGCGCGGTTGTCGCGCATCAGCACGCCCATCTCGCTGCGGCACAGCGGGCAGTCGCCGTCGTAGAAGACCGTGTGACTGGGCGGGTTGGCTGTCATGGCTGTTATTTCTGTTGAAAGAGAAATTAAAGGGCAAAAAAAGGGGCGCAGCTGCACCCGGTGCGGCCTCATCCCATCGGGGGCAGGGTGGGCATGGCGGGGAAGGCAGCGGCCGGCGCGTCGGGCGCGTCCACCGGGCGCACGAAGCGCTGCACCTGGGCGCCCAGGCGCAGGATCTTCTCCAGCGTGGCGGGCGACAGCCGCAGCATCTCGTCGCTCCAACTGCCCAGGGTCTGCATGAAGTCCAGCGTGCTGCGCAGCCGGTCTTGCATCTCGGGGGACTCCTGGGCCAGCGCAGGGTCGACGGACAGGTCGCGCAGCAGAGCGACGGTGGGGTCGAACTCGCGCTCCTTGCGCTGGCGCACGATGGTGCGGAACAGCTCCCACACGTCGCTGGAGGTTTCGTAGTAATCGCGGCGGTCGCCCAGCGCCTGCGTGACGCGGATGAGCCGCCAGTTCAGCAGCTCCTTGAGGCTGTTGCTGACGTTGGAGCGGGCCAGCACCAGGGTGTCGGCAATCTCCTCGGCGTGCAGCGGCCGGCCGTGCACGAACAGCAGCGCGTGGATCTGCGCGACGCTGCGGTTGACGCCCCAGTTCGTGCCCATCTCGCCCCAGTGGACGATGAAGCGGCGGCTGATGTCGGTGAGTTCCATGGCCTGCAGCGTACGTCATCTGAAATTTCTGTCAACACAGAAATTAAGGGGGGTTTGGAGACCCGTGGCATCATGCGCGCGCTTTTTTCAGGAGAGCCGACATGGCGATGGATGTAGTCGATTACGAGATCAAGGGTGCCGAGATGCAGTTCGTCGAGGTCGAACTGGACCCCGGCGAAGCGGCCATCGGCGAGGCCGGTTCCATGATGTTCATGGATGCCGGCATCCACATGGACACGGTGTTCGGCGACGGCTCGGCCAACCAGGGCGGCGGCTTCTTCGGCAAGTTGCTGGGTGCCGGCAAGCGCCTGATCACGGGCGAGTCGCTGTTCACGACCGTCTACACCAACAACGGCCACGGCAAGCAGCGCGTGGCCTTCGCCGCGCCTTATCCCGGCAAGATCCTGCCGATGGACCTGCGCCAGCTGGGCGGCATGCTGATCTGCCAGAAGGACTCCTTCCTGTGCGCGGCGCGCGGGGTGTCGCTGGGCATCGCGCTGCAGCAGAAGCTGTCCACCGGCTTCTTCGGCGGCGAGGGCTTCATCATGCAGAAGCTCGAGGGCGACGGCCTGGCCTTCGTGCATGCGGGCGGCACGGTCGTGCGCCGCACGCTGCAGCCAGGCCAGACGCTGCTGGTGGATACCGGCTGCGTGGTGGCCTACACGCCTAGCGTGGACTTCGAGATCCAATACGTCGGCAAGATCAAGACGGCGCTGTTCGGTGGCGAGGGCCTGTTCCTGGCCAAGCTAACCGGTCCGGGTGAGGTGTGGCTGCAGAGCCTGCCGTTCTCGCGCCTGGCCTCGCGCATCTTCGCGGCGGCGCCGCAGACCGGCGGGGGCGGCCGCGAGGAGGGCTCGGTGCTGGGCGGCTTTGCCGGCGCCGGCCTGCTGGGCGGCTTGCTCGGGGGCGACCGCGACGACTGAACGCGCAGCGCGCGCGGTTTGACCTGGGACAGCTGGCCGCGCAGGCCCCCCGGGTAAACTGGTTTTGCAGGGCGGCGTGGGCCGCCCTTTTTCGTGGTCGACGGGAGTTCGGGATGTTGCGCAGTTGGTCGGTGGCCTTGGCCATGGTGGTGGCGCTGGGGGCGCAGGCCCAGCCCGTTCAGCCGGCGCGTCCGCCGGTGTTTGTGCTCAATTCGCTGAGCGCGGACATTGCCGTCGTCGACCCGGTGAGCTTCACCGTCACCAAGCGAATCCCCACCGGCAAGGAGCCGCATCACCTCTACCTGTCGCCGGATGAGAAGTCCCTCATCGTCGCCAATGCGCTGGGCGACTCGCTGACCTTCGTGGATCCGCGTACGGCCGAGGTGCAGCGCGTGGTGAGGAACATCTCCGATCCCTACCACCTGCGTTTCTCGCCGGACATGAAGTGGTTCGTCACGGCGGCCAACCGGCTGGACCATGTGGATCTGTACCGCTGGCAGGGGAGCACGGCGGCCGAGCCACTGCAATTGGTCAAGCGTATCCACGCGCCCAAGACGCCCAGCCACCTGAACATCGACACCCGCAGCACCACGGTCTACGTGAGCCTGCAGGACAGCGACGAGCTGCTGGCCATCGACCTGGGTACGCAGGCGATCAAGTGGAAGACGCCGGTCGGCAAGATGCCGGCCGACATCTACCTGACGCCGGATGACAAGCACCTGCTGGTGGGTCTGACGGGCGACAAGTTCGTGGAGGTGTGGGACGTCAGCGGCGCCGCGCCCAAGCTGTCCAAGCGCATCCCCACCGGCAACGGCGCGCATTCCTTCCGCGCCTGGGGCGACAAGCGCCACGTGCTGGTCAGCAACCGCGCGGCCAACACCATCAGCAAGATCGACCTGACGACGATGAGCGTGGTCGACCAGTTCCCGGGCCCGGCCGGCCCGGACGACATGGAGATGCTGTCCGATGGCAAGACGCTGCTCGTCACCTCGCGCTGGGCCGGCAAGGTCACCGAGATCGACACGGGCACGCGCAAGGTGGTGCGGCAGGTCAAGGTCGGAAAGTCGCCGCACGGCATCTGGACCTTGGATCACAAACCCCGTCTATGAAGGCGCGACTGTTGGCGCTCGCCGCGGCCTGTGCGGTGGTGTCCCCATGGGCCGGAGCGGCCTGCGACAAGCCGGTCTACCTGACCTTCGACACCGGCCACATGGGCGTGGCGCCGCTGATCGCGCAAACGCTGAAGAAGCACGACGCGCGCGCGACCTTTTTCCTGGCCAGCGAGCCCACGCAGACCGGGGGCACGACGCTGGACGCGACCTGGGCGCCGTGGTGGCGCGAGCGCGTGGCCGAGGGCCATGACTTCGGCTCCCACACCTGGGATCACGACATCTGGCTGGCCGACCTGCCCGAGGCCGACGGCCGCGTCACGCGCTTTCGCGTGCGCACCCAGGCCGGCGTGCAGAAGCCCGTCGTGCGCGAGCTGACGGCCGAGCAGTACTGCGCCAGCCTGAAGCAGGTTGGCGAGCGCTTCACCGCTATGACGGGCAAACCGCTGGCGCCGCTGTTCCGCGCGCCGGGCGGCCGCACTTCGCCGGCCCTGCTGGCCGCCGCCCAGGCCTGCGGCTTCACGCATGTGGGCTGGAGCCGCGCCGGCTTCCTGGGTGACGAGCTGAACAGCCAGGCCCATCCCAACGCCCAACTGCTGGAGAAGGCGCTGCGTGACGTCCGGCCGGGTGACATCCTGATGGCCCACCTGGGCATCTGGGACCGCCAGGACCCGTGGGCGCCGGCGGTGCTGGACCCGCTGCTCCACGGGCTTTCCCAGCGCGGCCTATGCTTCGCGCCGCTGCGGGAGCATCCCCGCTACGCCCGTTGGTTCAAGAAACCGTGATCGACTGGATCTCCAACACCTTCGACAACCTGCAGCTCGCGCTGTACGAACATGCCGTGCAGCCCTTGGTGTTCGGCATCGGCCTGGGCAACCTGCTGGAGGACGCGTTCGCCGCTACCGGCTGGCTGCTGCTGGGGCTGCTGCAGATCGTCATCATGCTGCTGGGCATCCGCCTGCTGGAGCGGCGCTGGCCGGTGGAGCCGCTGACCGACCGTGCGGCGGTGCGCACCGACATCGCGTACACGCTGATCCACCGCCTGGGTCTGGTGCGGCTGGCCATGTTCTTCAGCATCGAGCCGTTGTGGGATGCGGCCGCCAGCCAACTGCGCCTGGCCGGCCTGCCCACCTGGCAGCTGGACGCCCTCTGGCCCGGCGTGACCGATATCGCCTGGGTCAGCCTGCTGCTGTACCTGGTGGCGTTCGACTTCGTCGGCTACTGGCTGCACCGCTGGCAGCACGGCTGGCACTGGTGGTGGGCGCTGCACAGCCTGCACCACAGCCAGCGCCAGATGACGATGTGGAGCGACAACCGCAACCACCTGCTGGACGACGTCATCCTCGGCACCGCGTTCGCGCTGCTGGCCCGCTTCATCGGCGTGGAGCCGGGCCAGTTCGTCGCCATCACCGTCATCACGCAGCTGCACGAGAGCCTGCAGCACGCCAATGTGCGGCTGAGCTTCGGCGCCCTCGGCGAGCGGCTGCTGGTGAGCCCGCGCTTCCATCGGCTGCACCACAGCATCGGCATCGGCCATGAGGCGAACGGCCGCGGCACGCTGGGCGGCCACAACTTCGGCGTGCTGCTGCCGGTGTGGGACCAGCTGTTCGGGACCGCCAACTTCGACCTGCGTTACGACCCCACTGGCGTGCGTGACCAACTGCCCGAGGAGGGTGGCCGCGACTACGGCCGCGGCTTCTGGCGCCAGCAGTGGCTGGGGCTGGTGCGGCTGGTGCGGCATTGACCGTGCCCTGAGAGCTTGAGAGTCTTTCACCCATGCCCGCCTTGCACGCCAAAACACCCCCGCTCTTCGTTGCAAATGCGCGCCATAGCCCGAGCTATGGCTGTGCTTTGCGCCTAGATCGGAGGCGCTTTGACGTGCCTTTCGGGCACGGCCGAAAAACTCCCAAGCTCTGAGTCACGCCGCGCCGCGCGCAGTGATACTCCGCCCGCGATGAACAGCTTGATCGACTCCTTCTGGCGCGCCGCCGCCTACTGCCTGCACCCGCGCGTCATCGGCCTGTCGCTGCTGCCGCTGCTGATCTGCGGCGTGCTGGCGTTCGGCTTCATGTTCTTCTTCTGGGAGGGCGCCATCGCCAGCGTGCGGGCCACGCTGGAGAGCTGGCTGCTCGTGGAGAGCCTGCTGCGCTGGCTGGACTCGTTCGGCCTGCAGTCCTTCCGCAGCGTGCTGGCCAACATCGTTGTGCTGGCCGGCGTGCTGCCCGTCGTCATCCTGCTGAGCCTGCTGCTGGTGGCGCTGTGCATGACGCCGGCCATCGTGCGGCTCGTCGCCGAGCGGCGCTTCCCGCTGCTGGAGAAGAAGCGCGGCGGCACGCTGGCGCAGAGCGTCGCGGCGTCGCTGGGCGCGACGTTGCTGGCGTTGGTGCTTATCGTGCTGTCCATGCCGCTGTGGCTGGTGCCGCCGCTGGTTATGGTGCTGCCGCCGCTGATTTGGGGCTGGCTGACTTACCGCGTGTTCGGCTTCGACGTGCTGGCCGAGCACGCCTCGGCCGACGAGCGCCGCGCGCTGCTCAAGGCGCACCGCGTGCCGCTGCTGACCATGGGTGTCATGTGCGGCTACCTGGGGGCCGTGCCGTCGCTGGTGTGGGCCGTGTCCGGCGTGGCGGGCGTCATCTTCGCGCCGCTGACGGTGCTCGTCGCCATCTGGCTCTATACGCTGGTGTTCGCGTTCTCCACGGCCTGGTTCACGCACTACGCGCTGGCGGCGCTGCAGGCGCAACGCGCGGGCGAGCCGGTCGTTATTTCCGAAGTCCTCCCGGGAGCCTGAAGCCCATGCACGTTGGCCTCATCATCATTGGCGACGAGATCCTGTCCGGCAAACGCCGCGACTCCCACCTCGCCAAGTTCATCGAACTGCTGGCCGAGCGCGGCATGCAACTCTCCTGGGCGCAATACCTGGGCGACGACCGCGAGTGCCTGACGGCGCGGCTGCGCGAGGCCTTCGCCAGCGGCGACCTCGTCGTCAGCTGCGGCGGCATCGGTGCCACGCCCGACGATCACACCCGCCAGGCCGCCGCTGCCGCCCTGGGCCGGCCGCTGGCGCTGCACCCCGAGGCGCGCGAGCTGATCTGGCAGCGCGTGCAGCAGATGGCGCAGGAGCAGGGGCAGACAGCCGCCGAAGATCACCCCGATACGGTGCGTCGCTTCGAAATGGGTGTGTTTCCCGAAGGGGCGGGGATCATTCCGAACCCCTACAACAAGATTCCGGGTTTCTTCGTCGGCAACGTCCACTTCGTGCCAGGCTTCCCCGTCATGGCCCATCCGATGATGGCCTGGGCGCTGGATCGCTACCCGCAGCTGCACCGCCAGGTGGGCGTGCAGGAACGCTCGCTGATCGTCCAGGGTGCTATGGAAGCCAGCCTCACACCTCTGATGGAGCAGGTGGAATCGACCTTCGCCGGCATCAAGGTGTTCAGCCTGCCCAGCGTCGATCACCCGCAGTGGGGCCGCTGCATCGAACTGGGTGTGAAGGGCGATGCCGACCGCCTCGATGCGGCCTATCTTGCACTCAAACAGGGCGTGATCTCATTTGGTGCATCTATAAGCACCGAACTGGTGCGATAGAACCCTGGCCGTAACCGGCCTCCCAACGATAATGAACCGAGCAGCCGAGCTGCAACCCATGTCGGTGCATCTGGCATGCAAACTGCTTTGCTTTCCCCCGTGGCTGAAGCGCGTGTGCGTTATCAGCGGCAACCCACCCCCTCGATCCCGTAGGAGCAATTGATGGCCAAGACCGTCGCCGATGTGATGAACCTGGTGAAGGAGAACGAAGTCAAGTTCGTCGACTTCCGCTTCACCGATACCCGTGGCAAGGAACAGCACGTCACCGTGCCGGTGTCCCATTTCGACGAAGACAAGTTCACGTCGGGTCACGCTTTCGACGGCTCCTCCATCGCTGGCTGGAAGGGCATCGAGGCGTCGGACATGCTGCTGATCCCCGATCCCAACACGGCCAACATCGATCCCTTCTTCGAAGAGCCGACGCTGATCCTGACCTGCGACGTCATCGACCCGACCGACGGCAAGGCCTATGAGCGCGATCCGCGTTCGCTGGCCAAGCGCGCGGAGGCCTACCTGAAGTCCTCCGGCCTGGGCGACACCGCCTTCTTCGGCCCGGAACCCGAGTTCTTCGTGTTCGACAGCGTCCGCTGGGGCAACGAAATGTCGGGCTCGTTCTTCAAGATCGAATCCGAAGAAGGCGCCTGGAACTCGTCCAAGGAATACGAGCACGGCAACTCCGGTTACCGTCCCACCGTCAAGGGTGGCTACTTCCCCGTGCCCCCGGTCGACAGCGGCCAGGACATGCGCTCGGAGATGTGCCTGATCCTCGAACAGATGGGCATCCCCGTCGAAGTTCACCACCACGAAGTGGCGAACGCCGGCCAGATGGAAATCGGCACGCGTTTCAGCTCGCTGGTCGAGCGCGCCGACTGGACGCAGCTGCAGAAGTACATCGTCCAGAACGTCGCCCACGCCTACGGCAAGACCGCGACCTTCATGCCCAAGCCGCTGGTCGGCGACAACGGCTCCGGCATGCACGTTCACCAGTCCGTCTGGAAGGACGGCAAGAACCTGTTCGCCGGTGACGGCTACGCCGGCCTGAGCGACTTCGCGCTGTACTACATCGGCGGCATCATCAAGCACGCTCGCGCGCTGAACGCCATCACCAACCCGGGTACGAACTCGTACAAGCGTCTGGTGCCCGGCTTCGAAGCCCCGGTGAAGCTGGCCTACTCGGCCAAGAACCGCTCGGCCTCGATCCGCATCCCGTACGTGGCCAACCCCAAGGGCCGCCGCGTCGAAGCGCGCTTCCCGGACCCGTCCGCCAACCCCTACCTGTGCTTCGCAGCCCTGCTGATGGCCGGTCTGGACGGCGTGGAAAACAAGATCCATCCGGGCGAAGCCGCCACGAAGGACCTGTACCACCTGCCGCCGGAAGAGGACAAGCTGGTCCCGACCGTCTGCCACAGCCTGGACCAGGCCCTGGACTACCTGGACAAGGACCGCGCGTTCCTGACCAAGGGTGGCGTGTTCACCGATGCCTACATCGACGCCTACATCGACCTGAAGATGCAGGAAGTGACCCGCTTCCGCATGGCCACGCACCCGGTCGAATTCGACATGTACTACGCGCTGTGATGCGCCAAGGCAGCAGGCTTGCTGCCGCCCGCCCGGGCCGCAGCGTCAACGCTGCCTTGACCATCCTCCGCCAAGGGGGCCGCTGCTGCGGCCCCTTTTTGTTGGCTCATCCGGCCCTTGCGCCTGATCCACAATGCCGCCATGCTGAACCGACTGCTGGCCCCGTTGCTCGTTCTCGCCAGCCTGGGCGTGCAGGCCCAGGGCACGGTCTACCGCTGCCCCGGCCCGCCGGTGCTCTACACCGACGCGCTCTCCGCCAAGGAGGCGCAGGAGAAGGGCTGCCGCACGATCGAGGGCTCGCCCATCACGGTGGTGCAGACGCCGCGGCCGCGTTCATCGGCGCCGGCGGCGGAGGGCTCGCGCGGTGCTGAGGGCCGCGTCGATGCCGGCCAGCAGCGCGTGCGCGATGACGAGCGTCGCCGTGTGTTGCAGACCGAGCTGCGTCAGGCTGAGGAGCGCCTGGCCAGTGCGCAGCGCGAGTTCTCGGCGGGCCAGGAACGCCGCGGCGATGAGCGCAACTACCAGAAGTACCTCGACCGCATGGCCGAGCTCAAGGACAACGTCTCCCGCTTCGAGGCCGATGTGCAGGCCCTCAAGCGGGAAATCGCCAAAATCCCCTCCTGACGCGCCCGGCGCGGCGGGAGATCCCGTGCGCCATGACTGATCACTCTTTGCTGCCGGCCGAGTTCGCCGGCCTGGACCTGCTGGCGACCATGGTCGTCGTCACCAGTGCCGCCGGCGAATGCTTGTTCGCCAACGCCGCGTTCGAGGACACCATGCGGCTGTCGCGCCGCGCGGTGCAGCGGGCCCAGTTGCCCGACTGGTTCGACGACGCCCAGCGCCTGCTCGAGACGCTGGACGGCGTGGCCGCCAACCACTACTCCAGCAGCCGTTTCGACGCCGTGCTGCGCCGCGGCGCCTGGGCCCATGAGGACGGGCTGCCGGTGCATGTCATCGTCTCGCAAATGGAGGCGGCGGCCGGCGGCACGCCGCGCGTGCTGGTGGAGCTCATCGAGATCGGCCAGCTCGCCCGCCAGGACCGCGACGAGCGCAACCTCGACCAGGTGCAGGCCACCAAGGAGCTCACGCGCAACCTGGCGCATGAGATCAAGAACCCGCTGGGCGGCATCCGCGGTGCGGCGCAGCTGCTCGCGCTGGAGCTGCAGGACGGCAGCCCCGAACTGACCGAGTACACGCAGGTCATCGTGCACGAGGTCGACCGCCTGCAAAGCCTGGTGGACCGGCTGCTGGCGCCGCACCGCAAGGCGCAAGTAGTAGGTGACGTCAACATCCACGAGATCTGCGAGCGGGTGCGGGCGCTGGTGTTGATCGAGCATCCCAAGGGATTGGCGATCCAGCGCGACTACGACACCTCACTGCCCGACTTCCGCGGCGACCGCGAGCAGCTCATCCAGATGGTGTTGAACATCGTGCAGAACGCAGCCCAGGTGCTCGCGCCGCGCATGGCGGCCGGCGACGCGCAGATCCTGCTGCGCACGCGCGTGGCCCGGCAGGTCACGATCGGCAAGCAGCGCTGGCGCTTGGCACTGGAATTGCATGTCGAGGACAACGGTCCCGGCGTCCCCGCCGAGATCCGGGATCGCATCTTCTTTCCCCTGGTCTCCGGGCGGGAGGGCGGCTCGGGCCTCGGACTCACGCTTGCGCAAACGGTCGCCCAGCAACACCAGGGCATGATCGATTGCGAAAGCGAGCCGGGCAAGACGAATTTCAGAATCACGCTACCGCTGCCCTAACCCCACAAGGCCACGGGGCAGCCGAGGACACGCATGAAATCCATCTGGGTTGTAGACGACGACCACTCGATCCGCTTCGTGCTCGAGAAGGCCCTGGCCCGCGAGGGGCTGCCGGTGCGGTCTTTCAGCAATGCGCGCGACATGCTGGCCGCGCTTGACGAGGACTCGCCGCAAGTGCTGGTCTCCGACATCCGCATGCCTGGCGGCTCGGGGCTGGAGCTGCTGGCCAAGGTCAAAGCGAGGCTGCCTGCACTGCCCGTCATCATCATGACGGCCTATTCCGACCTGGACAGCGCCGTGTCGGCCTTCCAGGGCGGCGCCTTCGAGTACCTGCCCAAGCCCTTCGACCTGCCGCGCGCCGTGGAACTCATCCGCCGCGCGCAGGAAGAAAGCCAGCGCGAGGCCGGCGCGCAGGAGGCCGCGGCCGAAGTTCCCGAGATGCTGGGCCAGGCCCCGGCGATGCAGGACGTGTTCCGCGCGATCGGCCGGTTATCGCAAAGCAATGTCACTGTGATGATCACGGGCGAGAGCGGCTCGGGCAAGGAACTGGTGGCCCGCGCGCTGCACAAGCACAGCCCGCGCGGCGAAGGCCCGTTCGTGGCCATCAACACGGCGGCCATCCCCAAGGACCTGCTGGAGAGCGAGCTCTTCGGCCATGAGCGCGGCGCGTTCACCGGTGCGCAGGCCTCGCGGCGCGGCCGCTTCGAGCAGGCCGACGGCGGCACGCTGTTCCTGGACGAAATCGGCGACATGCCGTTCGAGCTGCAGACGCGCCTGCTGCGCGTGCTGTCCGACGGCCAGTTCTACCGCGTTGGCGGCCACAGCCCGATGCGCAGCAACGTGCGCGTCATAGCGGCCACCCACCAGAACCTGGAAGAGCGCGTGCGCCAGGGCGTGTTCCGCGAGGACTTGTTCCACCGCCTCAACGTCATCCGCCTGCGCCTGCCGCCGCTGCGCGAGCGCAAGGAAGACGTGCCCGCGCTGGCCCGCCACTTCCTGCAGCGCAGCGCGACGGAGCTGGGCGTCGAGCCCAAGCGCCTGTCCGACGCCGCGCTGGCCGTGCTGACCAACTTCGAGTTCCCCGGCAACGTGCGCCAGCTGGAGAACATCTGCCACTGGCTCAGCGTCATGGCGCCCAGCCAGATGGTGGAGCCCGAGGACCTGCCGGAGGAACTGCAGCCGGGCTATGTGAGTGCCGCGCCGCTGTCGCCCCCGGCGCTGCAGCCCGGCCTGGTTGCTGCGCCGGCCGTCGCGTCTGCGTCACCGGCCGCGCCGGCCAGCACCAGCAGCGGCGAAGGCTGGCTGGCCGACATGGCCGCCGACGCCCGCACCCGCCTTGCTGCCGGCGAGCCCGATGTGTGGGACGCGCTGACCAAGCGCTTCGAGGCGCAGTTGATCCTGACCGCCCTGGACATCACCCGCGGCCGCCGCATCGAGGCCGCGCAGAAGCTGGGCATCGGGCGGAACACGATCACGAGGAAGATCCAGGAGCTCGGCCTGGACGTTTGAGTCGCAGTTGGGCGGTAGGTGCCGCCTAACGGCCCGTCGCGCGCAAGCCCAGCAGCACCAGCGTCGCCAACCCGAACACCACCGTCATCCCCTGCCAGAACAGCAGCGGATGCCGTTGCTGCAGCGGCGTGCGGTCCCGCGTCATGAACTCCGGCCCCGGCGCGTGCAGGTCGTGCAGGAACTCCGACAGCGCCTGCTGCCGCCGCGCCGCCTGCGGCTGCAGCGCCTTCTTCAGCACGCGGTCCAGCCATGCCGGCAGGTCGGGGCGGCGCGTGCGCAGCGGTACGTACTGCAGCTTGTGCAGGTCGCGCTCGCCGCGCACCTGGGGCACCTGCAGGCCGTAGGGCAGGGCGCCGGTCAGCATTTGGTAGACCAGCACGGACAGCGAGAACAGCTCGGCCAGCGGTGAGCCGCCGTCGCCGGTGAAGTACTCCGGCGCGGTGTACTGCAGCGTGCCCGCCAGCTCCAGCGCGCGGCTGTCACCCGGGTAATGGCCCAAGCCTTCGCTCAGGCCCGCCACATGGGCCGAGGCCAGGTCGATGAGGATGACGGTGCCGTGGCGGTCGATGATGAGGTTCTCGGGCCGCAGGTCCTGGTGCAGCATTTCCTTGCGGTGCAGCGCCTGCAGTCCGCGCGCGATCTGGTCGGCGATGCAGCGCACCTCGTCCAGCCCGGGCCGCGGGTGGTCGGTCATCCACTGCGCCAGCGTCTGGCCATGGATGAACTCGACGGCGGTGAACAGGTGCTCGCGCTTGCGCTCGGGCGGCGCGGCCTTGATGACGTGCGGGCTGTCGACGCGCCGCGCCACCCATTCCTCGGTGGCGAAGCGGTCCAGCTCGCGTGCATGGCCGGCCAGATCGGCCGTCGGCAGCTTGAGCGCCCATTCGCGCCCGTCCGCGTCGACCGCGAGCACGACCTGGCTGCGCGCCGTCTGCTGCAGCTCGCGCACGACGCGGTAGCCCTCGAACTCCTGGCGTGGCGACAGGCGCGGCGGCAGGCGCAGGCCGTCGCGGCTGACGGGCGCGGCGATCTGCGTGGGCAGGGATTCGACGCGCGCCAGCATGACGGTGACGTTGTCCTGGCTGCCACGCGCCAGCGCTGCCACCACCAGCGCCTCGGCGGCGGCCTGCATGTCGGCACCGTGGGCGGCCAGCGTCTGCTGCACGACGGCAGCGTCCAGGAATTCGTAGGCGCCGTCGCTGGCCAGCAGGAAGGTCTCGCCGACCTCGGTGGCCCAGCAGGCGTAGTCGATGTCGAGGCGTGCCGTCACGCCCAGCGCGCGGCCGAGGTAGGTCTGGCCGCCGTACAGGCGCACGCGGTGGTCCTGGCTCAGTTGCTCCAGCGCGCCGCCGGCATGGACGCGGTAGACGCGGGTGTCGCCGACGTGCAGCAAATGCACCTCGCGGCCCTTGAACACCAACGCGCTGAAGGTGCAGACATGGCCGCGGTCCTTGTCGAAGCGGCCTTCGCCGCGCTGGCTTTCGGCGTGCAGCCAGCCGTTGGTGGCGGCCAGCACGCATTGGGCGGCGCGGCGCACCGTCCAGGCCTCGGAGGTGCCGTAGTAGTCCTCCAGGAAGCCGCGCACGGCGGCGGCGCTGGCGACTTGGCTGACCGGGCTGCTGCTGATGCCGTCGGCAATCGCCAACGCGATGCCGCGCGAGCGGCGCTGCGCGTCGGTCGGCTGGGCGACGCCGTGGAAGTCCTGGTTCAGCGGCTTGCGGCCGGCCTCGGAGTGTTGGCCGACGGCCAGGCGCAGCGTCATGTCGGTAGGCTCAGGAAATGCAACCACAGAGGCACAGAGCAAGCTCTGAATTTCTCCGTGCCTCTGTGACTCTGTGGTTGCCTTTGAGTCTTCTTCAACCCACCACGCGTTTGGGCGCCGTCTTGTAATGCGTCGCGTACAGCGTCAGGCCCACGAAGGTCAGGCCGCCCACGAGGTTGCCGACGACGGTGGGGATCTCGTTCCAAATCAGGTAGTCCATGATCGTGAAGTTGCCGCCCAGCATCAGGCCCGACGGGAACAGGAACATGTTGACGATGCTGTGCTCGAAGCCCATGTAGAAGAACACCATGATGGGCATCCACATGCCGATAGCCTTGCCCGAGACGGACGTGGACATCATGGCCGCGACGACGCCGGTGGACACCATCCAGTTGCACAGCACGCCGCGCACGAACAGCGTCAGCATGCCGGCTGCGCCGTGCGCCGAGTAGCCGACCGTACGGCCCTCGCCGATGTGGCCGATCTTTTGGCCCACCGCATTGGGCGCCTCGCTGAAGCCGAAGGTGAAGATGATGGCCATCAGCACGGCCACGGTCAGCGCGCCGGCGAAGTTGCCGAAGAACACCAGCGTCCAGTTGCGAAAGCACCCGGCCCAGGTTGCGCCGGGGCGCTTGTCCAGCACGGCTAGCGGCACCAGCGTGAACACGCCGGTCAGCAGGTCGAAGCCCATCAGGTACAGCAGGATGAAGCCCACCGGGAACAGCATGGCGCCCACGAGCGGGTTACCGGTGTTGACCGTGACGGTGACGGCGAACGCGGCCGCCAACGAGAGGATGGCGCCGGCCATGTAGGCGCGGATCAGCGTGTCGCGGGTGGACATCAGCAGCTTGGATTCGCCGGCGTCCACCATCTTGGTGACGAACTCGGTCGGAACGACGTAGGCCATGGTCTTGTCTTTCGTGGAGGAACGAGAGGGATGAACAAGCGCAAACGCCCCAGCCGGTGCGGCTGGGGCGTTTGCGGTTCGAGGTCGAAGCGGTGGCGTCGTCGCCACCGGGGAGCAAGTCTTGGCGCGGCCCTCAGGCCCGCCGGGGTCGCGGCGTCAGGCCAGCGCGACGAGCACGCGGCCGTCCTGCACCTGCACGGCGTGCGCCCGCACCGACTGCTCGGGCGCTTCGAGGCATTCGCCGGTGCTGAGGTCGAAATGGTTCTTGTAGAGCGGCGACGCGACGACGATGCGCTCGCCGAGGTTGCCCACCAGGCCGCGCGACAGCACGCTGGCGCCGGAGCGCGGGTCGATGTTGTCGATGGCGTGGAAGCGGTCCGTGCCGACGCGGAACACGGCCACGTGGCGGCCGTCCACAAGCGCGGCGACGCCGGTGTCGGGCAGGATCTGGTCGACGCTGCAGATGGGGGTGAAGGTCCTGTTGCTCATGCGTTGCTCCTTGGATGGGCTCAGGCGGGTTGCTCTTCGCGTTCCTCGGCGCGGGCCGGGCGGATCTGGCCGCGCTCCTCGACGAAGATGATCTTTTCGTCGGCCTTGTCGCTGTTGACGAAGCTGCGGAAGCGCTGGCGCACTTCGGGCGTCGTGACGGCAGTCTTCCATTCGCACTGGTAGGTGTCGACGACGGCCTGCATCTGCGCTTCCAACTCAGGCCCCAGGCCCAGCTTGTCGTCGATGACAACGCTCTTCAGATAGTCCAGGCCGCCCTCCATGTTGTCGCGCCAGGTGCTGGTGCGCTGCAGGCGGTCGGCCGTGCGCACGTAGAACATCAGGAAGCGGTCGACGTACTTGATCAGGTCGGCCTTGCTCAGGTCGCTGGCGATCAGCTCGGCGTGGCGCGGCTTCATGCCGCCGTTGCCGCAGACGTAGAGGTTCCAGCCCTTGTCGGTGGCGATGATGCCGACATCCTTGCCCTGTGCCTCGGCGCATTCGCGGGTGCAGCCGGACACGCCGAACTTGATCTTGTGCGGCGCGCGCAGGCCCTTGTAGCGGTTCTCGATCTCGACGGCGAGACCCACCGAGTCGTCCACGCCATAGCGGCACCACGTGCTGCCCACGCAGCTCTTCACCGTGCGCAGCGACTTGCCGTAGGCATGGCCGGATTCAAACCCGGCCGCGATCAGCTCCTCCCAGATCAGCGGCAGCTGTTCGACGCGGGCGCCGAACATGTCGACGCGGGCGCCGCCGGTGATCTTGGTGTACAGGCCGTACTTCTTCGCGACCTGGCCCACGGCGATGAGGCCGTCGGGCGTGACCTCGCCGCCCGGCATGCGCGGCACGACAGAGTAGCTGCCGTCCTTCTGGATGTTGCCCAGGTAGTAGTCGTTGCTGTCCTGCAGCGCGGCGAGTTCGGGCTTGAGCACGAAGTCATTCCAGCACGACGCGAAGATGCTCGCCGCTGCCGGCTTGCAGATGTCGCAGCCCAGGCCCTTGCCGTGCTTGGCCAGCAGGTCGCTGAAGGTCTTGAGGCCGCCGACGCGGATCAGGTGGTACAGCTCCTGGCGCGAGTGCGGGAAGTGCTCGCAGAGGTGGTTGTTGACGGCCATGCCGCGCTTGGCCATCTCGAACTTCATGACCTGCGTGACCAGCGGCACGCAGCCGCCGCAGGTGGCGCCGGCCTTGGTGCAGGCCTTGATGTCGCCGATCGTCGTACAGCCCTCGCCGACGGCCGCGCAGATCTGGCCCTTGGTGACGTTGTTGCACGAGCACAGCTGGGCGCTGTCGGGCAGCGCGTCGGGGCCGATGGCAACGGCGGCCTTGCCGTCGCTGCTCGGCAGGATCAGGAACTCGGGGTCGGCCGGCAGCTTGATGCCGTTCAACGCCATCTGCAGCAGCGTGCCGTATTCGTCGGCGTTGCCCACCAGCACGGCGCCCAGCAGGAACTGGCCGTCCTCGCTGACGACGATCTTCTTGTAGATCTGCTTGCGCTCGTCAACAAACTGGTAGCTGCGCGCCTTGGGCGTCTTGGCATGCGCGTCGCCGATGCTGGCCACGTCCACGCCCATCAGCTTGAGCTTGGTGCTCATGTCGGCGCCGGGGAAGGCGGCGGCGGCGTCACCGGCGATGTGGCGGGCCACCACGCGGGCCATCTCGTAGCCGGGAGCCACGAGGCCGAAGGTCTGTTCGCGCCATGACGCCACCTCGCCGATGGCGTAGATGTGCCGGTCGCTGGTCAGGCACTGGTCGTCGACGACGATGCCACCGCGCGGGCCCGTGGCCAGCGCACTCTGCCGGCCCAGCTCGTCGCGCGGGCGGATGCCGGCGGAGAACACCAGCATGTCCGTCTCCAGCCAGGTGCCGTCGGTGAACACCAGGCGGTGGCGGGCCGACACGCCGTCAGTGATCTCGACGGTGTTGCGGTTGGTGTGCACCTGCACGCCCAGCGCCTCGATCTTCTCGCGCAGCACGCGGCCGCCGCCGTCGTCCACCTGCACGGCCATCAGGCGCGGCGCGAACTCGACGACATGCGTCTGCAGGCCCATGTCGCGCAGCGCCTTGGCGCACTCCAGCCCCAGCAGGCCGCCGCCGATGACGACGCCGCTCTTGCTGACCCTGCCCGAGGCCTGCATGGCCTCCAGATCCTCGATGGTGCGGTAGACGTGGCAGTGCGGGCGCTCGCGGCCCGGCACGCCCGGCACGAAGGGGTACGAGCCCGTGGCGAGCACCAGCTTGTCGTAGTGCACGACCTCGCCGTCGGCCAGCGTCACGGTGTTGTCGCGGCGCTCGATGGCCGTGGCCTTGGCGGCCAGGCGCAGGCGGAAGCCCGGGTGCTGCTCGAAGAAGCCCGGCGGCACCAGCGACAGATCCTCGGCCGTCTTGCCCGAGAAGAACTCGGACAGGTGCACGCGGTCGTAGGCCGGGCGCGGCTCCTCGCACAGCACCGTCACTTGCACTTGGGCAGCTGCGGGGCCCTCGGCGAGGGATTCGAGAAATTTCTGGCCCACCATTCCGTGGCCGATGAGGACGATATGCATGGCTTTCCTGTCAACAACAGCCGCCCACGGGCCGACAGAAAAGCCAGCACCCTCGGCGGCACCCTGTCGGGTGCGGTTTGAAGAGACTGCCTGCGCCGCAGCGCCCCGAGAGGGCGCTGGTTGCGAGGCACTCGCCGCCGTTGGCGATGGTTTGAAGAGATCGGGAGCCCGCTTTCGCGCGGCGCCTCGACAGGACATTTGCAAAAGCCATGCCCGCCCGCTCGCCTGGGGGCGGGCAGCAGGTCAGCGCTGCCTAGCACTCGGGCGGTGCAGCCGCGCCCTTGCGGCGCACCGGTGCGGTGCGAGTGCCGCCCGGCGCCAGTGCGATTGCTCAGCGCGGCGGGCGGTCCAGCCAGACTTCCAGGCCCTGGGCGTTGAGCTCGGCGTCCAGCGCCAGCCATGCGGCGGCGTCGGCGTCCGCCGCGTGGCCGTGGGCGCGCAAGTGCGCCAGGTAGCCGTCCAGCAGCCCGGCCTTCAGCCGCTCGTGCCGGTCGGGCGCATCGCGCAGCGCCAGCGCCAGCGCCACCATCTCGTCCAGCTGCACGAGCATCTGCGCGGCCAGCCGGCGCACCTCGGCCTCCGAGCCGCCCACGCGGCCGTAGTGCGTCAGCAGCATGGCCTCGGGCCGGGCTTCCAGCAGCCGCTGCGTCGTGGCCTTCAGAGGTTCGGGTTCGAACTGCACCGGCGTCGTCGTCGGCGTCAGCCAGGCGCGGCCGTCCACGTCGAAGACCCGGTAGGACAGGCCGAAGGTGTCGCCCGTGAACCAGCTGCGGCTGCGTTCGTCCCAAATGGCGTGGTGATGCCGCGCGTGTCCGGGCGTGTCGATGAGGCGCAGCGGCCGGCCGGCCAGCATCAGCACCTGCTCGTCATGGCTGGCCTCGGCGCGCTCGGTGGGCACCGGCACCAGACGACCGTAGCTGCGCATCATCTCGGCCTCGCCGTATACGGCCATGGCGCCCAGCCACAGCGCCTTGGGGTCCACCAAGTGGCGCAGGCCGCGCGGATGGATCAGCGCGCGGGCGCGGGGCAGGGCGTCCATCAGCAGGCCCACGCCGCCGGCATGGTCCAGGTGCACGTGGGTGGGGATGACCCAGTCCACCGCGTCGCGCGCCAGGCCCAGTGCCTCCAGCGCGGCCAGTAGGCGGGGCACGGCGTAGTTGGTGCCCGTGTCGATGAAGGCGGCACGGCCGTCTTCCACCATCAGGTAGGCCGCATCGAAGCGCGGGCGCTGGAAGCCGGTGTCGATGGCGTAGATGCCGTGGCCGAGGTCGTCGAGGAAGTCGAGCATGAGAGTGAGTTTCTAGAATCGGCTACGTTTTGACCTGGGAGGCCCGCTTGGCCGTTCACGAGATCCTGAAGATGGGGGACCCGCGCCTGCTGCGCGTCGCCAAGCCGGTTGCCGAATTCGGTACGCCGGCGCTGAGGGCGCTGATTGCGGACATGTTCGAGACCATGGCCGCCGCGAATGGAGCCGGCCTGGCCGCGCCGCAGATCGGCGTCGACCTGCGGCTAGTCATTTTCGGCTACTCCAAGAATCCCCGTTACCCGGAGGCCCCGCCTGTGCCGCCCACGGTGCTGATCAACCCCGTCATCGAGGTGCTGGACGGCGGCCGCACCGAGGGCTGGGAGGGCTGCCTGTCGGTTCCCGGCCTGCGCGGCGTCGTCGAACGCGACGAGCGCATCCGTTACCGCGGCTTCGATGCCGACGGCCACCCCATCGATCGCATCGCCGATGGCTTTCATGCCCGGGTGGTGCAGCACGAGTGCGACCACCTGGATGGCATCCTGTACCCCATGCGCGTCACCGACTTCACGCGCTTCGGCTTCACGTCGGTGCTGTTCCCGGAGCTGGACCCGAACAGCGACGACGACTGACGCCAGCCCAGCCCGGCCCAATTGAAAAACTTGTAAGCGCGGTGCACCGCCCACGGGCCGCCCGCGTTGCGCAGGCGCAAAGGAGCAGCAGCTCATGACTACTTCCACCGACTCTCCGCTTGTCCTGTCGCGCCGCCAGTGGCGCATCCTCGCGATGGCCTTGCTGGTGGCCATCGCCCCCGGCGCCCGCGCGCAGGAGGCCGACCGCGACCCGCCCGCGCGCGCGGCCCGTGTCGTCGAGGTCGTCGGCGACGCCTGGTTGTTCGACCACGACACCCGTGAATGGACCCGCCTCACGCGCAACCAGACCGTGGGCGAGGGCGACCGCGTGCGCACCGACGAGCGCGGCCGCGTGTCGCTGCGCGCCGGCTCCACCTCCATCTGGCTGGACGAGCGCAGCGACCTGGAGCTGACCCAGCTGGACGACGGCCAGACACTGCTGCAGATCGATCGCGGCGATGTCGCCATCCGGCTGCGCAACGCCGAGAACGTGGCCGAGACGCGGCTGCGCACACGCGAGGGCACGGCCCAGCCGGAGCGCGAGGGCCTGTACCGCGTCGAGCAGCTGGACCGTGGCACCAAGGTCTACGTCTGGCAGGGTCGGCTGCGCTTTGACTGGGCCCGCGGTGCGGCGCCGGTGTCGCTGGGCAGCGGCGAGCAGGTGGAGCTATGGTGGCCCGACGGCCCGCGCGCGGAGCGCAGCTCGCTGTACGCCGATGGCTTCGGCGACTGGGTGCTGGCCGAGAGCCGCGCCGAGGGCGACCGCCCCGTGGCGCGCTACATCTCGCCCGAGATGACCGGTGCCGAGGACCTGGACCGCCACGGCCGCTGGGAGACGTCGACCGAGTACGGCAACCTGTGGATCCCCACCACGCTGGTGGTGGCCGACTGGGCGCCCTACCGCCACGGTCGCTGGGTGTGGTCGCGCCACTGGGGCTGGACCTGGGTGGACGACGCCCCCTGGGGCTTCGCGCCCTTCCACTACGGGCGTTGGGTCAGCTGGCGCGGCCGCTGGTGCTGGGCGCCGGGGTCCTACGTGCATCGCCCCGTCTACGCGCCGGCCCTGGTGGGCTGGGTGGGCGGCGGCTCGGTGAGCGTGGGCATCAGCATCGGCCATCGTGCGCCGCCGCCGCGCTTTGGCTGGTACCCGCTGGCGCCGCGCGAGGTCTACGTGCCGGCCTATCGCCACACGCCGCACCATGTGCATCGCGTGAACCCCTGGCGTGAGGCGCGTGACCCCGTCACCGTGCAGCGCCCGCACCGCTACCGGGACGTGCCCCAGGCCGTCAGCACGCTGCCCGCCCCGGGCGCGGCCATCCAGCCGCTGCCGGTGCGCGGCCCCGATCGCAAGCCCGAACCGGGCTGGAACCGCCCGCTGCCTGCGGCACCGGGCCGTGGGGATCTGGCCGCTGTGCTGCCGGCCCTGCCGACGCGGCCGGCCGAGGCCGAGATGCCGCATCGCCGGGAGCGCGAGCGAGACCGTGAGCCCGGCATGGGCTGGCGCAGTGACGACCAGCTGCCGCTGCGCCGCGAGCCTCGCCGTGGGTCGGATGTGACGCCGCCTGCCGCCGTGGTGACCGCGCCGCAGCGGCCTGTCACGCCGCAACCCATCGCCCAGCCGGGCCTGCCCGTGGCCCAGGATCCGGCGCAGCCAGCCCGGCCTGCCCAGGAGGCGCCGCGCGGCGGGCCCGAGAATGTTCCTTGGGGGCCGCAGCGCGAGCACCAGATGCGTCGTGATGAGCAGTTCCAGCGCGAGCAGGCGCAGCGCGCGGCGCAGCAGCAGCAGTTGCAGCGCGACATGCAGCAACGCGAAGCCCAGCAGCGTGAGGTGCAGCAGCGCGAAGCCCAACAGCGCGAGATGCAACAACGCGAAGCCCAGCAACGCGAGATGCAACAGCGCGAGATGCAACAACGCGAAGCCCAGCAACGCGAGATGCAGCAGCGCCGTGAGGCCTTCCAGCAGCAGCAACGTGACATGCAGCAGCGCGAGATGCCGATGCGCCGTGAGGAGCCGCGTGCGCAGATGCCGCAGCCGGCCCGCGAGGCGCAGCAGCCCCGCACCGACAACCCGCAACGCGCGCGCCAGGACGGCGTGCCGGCCCGTCAGGAGCGCGCCGAGCGCCGCAACACCGACGGCCCGCAGCGGCAGGGCAACGACCTGCGCTGAGTCAGGCCCGGCACCCGCGTGGGCGCCGCGTCAGAGCATCGGCCGCAGCGCCGGCCAGACGTTGTCCAGCATCGTCGGATGCGCCTTGGCCAGCGGGTGGATGCGGTCGGGCTGGAACCATTCCAGCGCGTCAGCCCGGTCCGCCACGCCCTTAAGCAGGAAGGGCACAAGACCGGCCTTCACCTGCCTTGCCACATCGCCGAACAGGCCTTCGAACTCGCGGCCGTAGCTGGCGCCGTAGTTCGGCGGCACCTGCATGCCGACGATGACGACCTTGGCGCCGGCCGCCTGCGCAGCGCGAGCCATGGCCAGCAGGTTGTCGCGCGTGCCGCTCAGCGGCAGGCCGCGCAGCGCGTCGTTGCCGCCCAGCTCAATGATGACGATGGACGGCTTGTGCGTGCGCAGCGCGGCGGGCAGGCGGCTGCGGCCGCCCGCCGTCGTGTCGCCGCTGATGCTGGCGTTGACAACGCGGTGCGGCTTCTTCTGCTGCGCCAGCCGCGCCTGCAGCAGCGCCACCCAGCCGCTGCCGGCGGTGATGCCGTATTCGGCCGACAGGCTGTCGCCGACGACGAGCACCACGGGGGCCTCGGCCGCCGCAGTGACCCCTGACGTCCAGCTGGCTAGCGCCCCGACGCTAAAGTGCGCCAACCACCAACGCCGCCGCAGTCCCGACATGCCCGAAGTCCTTGTCCAAGTTGATCAGATCACCAAGCGCGTGCGCGACGCGACCGGGGAGCTGACGATTCTGCATGACATCAGTTTCGAGCTGGCCGCGCAGGAGTCCGTTGCCATCGTGGGCGCGTCGGGCTCTGGCAAGAGCACGCTGCTGGCCATCCTGGCGGGCCTGGACGTGCCCAGCGGCGGCACCGTCAAGCTGCGCGGGCAGGATCTGTTCACGTTGGACGAGGACCAGCGCGCCGCCGTGCGTGCGCGGGAGCTGGGCTTCGTGTTCCAGAGCTTCCAGCTGCTGCCCAACCTGACGGCGCTGGAGAACGTGATGCTGCCGCTGGAGCTCCGCGGCGCGCGCGATGCCCGTGAGCAGGCGGCTGCGATGCTGGGCCGGGTTGGCCTTGGGGAGCGCCTGGGCCATTACCCACGCGTGCTGTCGGGCGGCGAACAGCAGCGCGTGGCGCTGGCGCGTGCCTTCGTGCAGCGGCCGGCGCTGCTGCTGGCCGACGAGCCGACCGGCAGCCTGGACTTCGCGACCGGCGCGGCGGTGATGGAACTGATGTTCGAGCTGAACCGCGAGGCCGGCACGACGCTGGTGCTCGTGACGCACGACCGTGAGATCGCGGCGCGCTGCGAGCGCCAGCTGCGCATCGAGGCGGGGCGGCTCGCGGCTTAGGCCAGCGCCTGGTCGAAGTCGGCGATCAGGTCTTCCGGGGCTTCCAGCCCCACCGACAGCCGCACCAGCCCGTCGGCGATGCCCATCGCGGCACGCGACTCGGCGCCCATCTCCCAGAAGATGGTCGGCGCCACCGGGATGATGAGCGTGCGCGTGTCGGCCAGGCCGGTGGCCTTCAGTGGCAGGCGCAGTCGGTTCAACACCTCGACGAGGCGGCCGGCGTCGCCCAGCTCGAAGGCCATCATCCACGAGCCGCTGCCGAACCAGTCGCGGGCGCGGGCGTGCTCGGGGTGGCTTTCCAGCATCGGGTAGTGGACCTGGGCGATGGCCGGGTGGGCGGCCAGGTGGCGGGCCAGCGCCAGCGCGGTGTCGCTGCTGCGCTTGAGGCGCAGCTCCAGCGTCTCCATGCCGACGAGGATGCGATGCGCCGCCTCGCTGGACAGCGTGCCGCCCATGTCGCGCAGGCCCTTCTTGCGGATCTGCTGCAGGCCCCAGCCGCGCGGGTCGCCCTGGCGGTAGGCCGGGAAGATGTTGGGGTAGGTGGCCCAGTCGAAGCAGCCCGTGTCGGTGACCATGCCGCCCAGCGCCTCGCCGTGGCCGGCCAGCGTCTTGGTCAGCGAGTTCATGACGAGGCCAGCGCCGAAGCGCTTCGGTTTGCACAGCGCCGGTGACGTGACCGTGTTGTCGACGACGTACAGCAGGCCGCGCTCGCGGCAGAGCGCGCCGATGCCGTCGAGGTCGGGAATGCGCGTGCTGGGGTTGGCGATGGTCTCGGCGAACACCATGCGCGTCT
This sequence comes from Pelomonas margarita, assembly GCF_043555875.1. Lineage (NCBI taxonomy): Bacteria > Pseudomonadati > Pseudomonadota > Betaproteobacteria > Burkholderiales > Sphaerotilaceae > Roseateles > Pelomonas margarita. Next base: position 139,631 of record NZ_JBIGHW010000004.1, read on the forward strand.
CGGGGCGCAGCGCGGCCTGCACGGCGGCCACGTCGCCGGCATCGACGCGGCTGACGGTGATGCCCAGGCCCTCCAGCGTCTGGAACAGGCTGTTGGTGTTGCCGAACACGCGGGCGCTGGTGACGAGATGGTCCCCCGCCTTCAGCAGCGTCAGGAACAGCGCCGTCAGCGCTGCCATGCCCGTGGCGAAGCTGATGCTGCCGGTGCCGCTCTCCAGCTCGGTGACGACGGCCTCCAGCGCCGCTGTCGTCGGCGTGCCCTGGCGCGCGTAGTTGAAGCTGCCCTTGACCCGGCCCTGGAACACGCCAATCAGGTCCTCGACGTTGTCGTAGGCGTACTGCACGGAGGGGTGGACAGGCACGTGGACGCCGCCGGAATGGCGGTCGCCACCGGTGGCGTGAACGAGGCGGGTGCTGAGGGCGTCGTGTGCGTCGGTCATGGCGTGTGGGGCTCAGATGGCAAAAGACCCGCCGGAGCGGGTCTTGAAGTACGTCTGCTGAGCAGCTTACTTGCTGAAGGTGTGGTCGGTCTTGGCCTTCTTGATCAGGCCGTCCTGGAATTCGGCCATCTTCTGCTGTTCGATGCGCTGCTTGATCTGGGCTTTGACGTCGTCGAAGGCCGGGAAGGTGGCGGCGCGCGTGTCTTCCAGCTTGATGATGTGGTAGCCGAACTGGCTCTTCACCGGCTCTTGGGTCATCTCACCCTTCTGCAGCGCGGTCATGGCCTTGCTGAACTCGGGCACGAAGTTGTTGGGGTTGGCGAAGTCCAGGTCGCCGCCGTTCTGCGCGGAGCCGGTGTCCTTGGAGTTCTTCTTGGCCAGTTCCTCGAAGTTGGCGCCACCCTTGATCTGGGCGATCAGGGCCTTGGCGTCTTCTTCCTTCTCCACCAGGATGTGGCGGGCACGGTACTCGTTGCCGGTGTTGGCCGCCTTGAACTTGTCGTACTCGGCCTGAGCCTCGGCGTCGGCCACGGGGTTCTTGGTCTTGAAGTCTTCCATCAGGCCGCGGATCAGCAGCATCTGGCGGGCCAGTTCCATCTGGGCCTTGTAGTCGCTGGTTTGCGGGATGCCGGCCTTCTCGGCTGCCTGCATAAAGATCTCGCGGCGCACGACCTCGTCCTTGACCTGGGCTTCCAGTTCCGGCGAGCGCTGCTGCTGGCCGCTCTTGGTGACCTGCTGGATCAGCGTCTCCATGCGGGCCTTGGGCACGGGCTTGCCGTTGACGGTGGCGATGTTCTGCGCGATGGCAGCGGCCGGGACCAGTGCCGCGACGGCGGCGGCGAGCGCAAACTTCTTCATGGATGGAGAGATCAGGTGGTGCTAAAAAAAATCGCGCCCGGGATGGGCGCGTGGTTTGGTCACGCCCGGCCTTCAGGCTTCACCCGGCGCCTTGGCGTCAATTGCCAGAGCGTGGATGCCGCGCTGCATCAGGTCGGTCAGGCAATGATAGACGAGGCGATGACGCGCGATTCTTTGCAGACCGGTAAAGCGGGCCGACACGACAGTCACATGAAAGTGACCGCCCTCGCGGGCCCCGGCATGGCCGGCGTGGTTGGCGCTGTCGTCGCGGATCGTCAGCAGCGACGGAGCCAGCTCGGCCTGCAGCCGGCGCTCGATGTCGGCGGCGATGGTCATTGGCTGTCCTCCTCAGGCGGCAGGTGCTTGCCGAGATAGACGCTCTGCGCAACGGTGAACACCAGGATCAGGCCCGTGACGCCGAAGACCTTGAAGTTGGCCCAGGCTGACGTGGAGAAGTTGTAGGCCACATAGAGGTTGACGACACCCATGGCTGCGAAGAACAGCACCCAGGCGCGGTTGAGCGTGGCCCAGATGGCATCAGGCAGTTTGAGCTGCGCACCCAGCATCGCCTGGATGAGGTTCTTGCCGAACGCGGCCAGCGAGATCCAGAGCGTGAGTGCCATGGCCCAGTACAGGCCGGTAGGCTTCCACTTGATGAAGGTCTCGTTGTGGAACCAGATCGTCGCGCCGCCCAGCACGACGACCAGCGCCAGGCTGATCCACAGCATCAGGTCGATCTTCTGGCCGCGGATCTTCAGGATGGCGGCCTGCGCCAGCGTGGCCAGCATGACGACCACGGTGGCCAGCAGCACCGGCGCTTCCTTGGGGCCAACGACGCCGCCCTGCACGAGGAAACCGAAATGCTGGGTCGCGAACGCAGCCGCTGCATCGGGGTTGCCTTCTGCGCCCTTGAAGGCGATGAAGAAGAGGATCAGCGGGAGAAAGTCGAGCAGTAACTTCATGAAGAGGAATTGTCCTCGACGAAGTCGATGGCGGCCGAGTTGATGCAGTAGCGCTCGCCGGTCGGCTCGGGGCCGTCCGGGAACACATGGCCCAGGTGGCTGCCGCAGCGGTTGCACCGCACCTCCACGCGCACCATGCCGTGGCTGCGGTCGACGACGCGCTCGATGACCTCGCTGTTGACCGGCGCCCAGTAGCTGGGCCAGCCGCAGCCGGCGTCGAACTTGGTGCCGGACTCGAACAGCGGCGTGCCGCAGCCGATGCAGTTGTAGTGGCCGTCGGTGAAATGGTCCCAGTACTTGCCGGTGAAGGCGCGTTCCGTGGCCGCGTGCCGGGCGACCTGGTACTGCACGGGGTCCAGTTGCTCGCGCCATTCGGCGTCGGTCTTGTGGACGGGGTAGGTCTTGGTGCTGTCGTGGGTCATGATGAGCAGGAAACTTCGAGGCCTTGGGCCCAGTCGGGCGGCAAGGCCGCGTCGTGGGGGTTCTCGGGGTCGTCGAATGGGCGGCTCAGAACTTTCAGCAGTCGGCTGACTTCGGTGAAATCGCCCTGTTGCGCGGCCTGGATGGCGCCCTCGGCGAGGTGGTTGCGCAGCACGACGGCCGGGTTGACGGCCAGCATGCGCGCCTCGGCGTCGGGCGCCACGCGGGCGCGCCAGCGGGCCAGCCAGGCGTCCAGTGCGTCGCGGTCGACGAACAGGTCGCGCAGCGGCTCGGGATGACTGAGCGCGCGGGACAGGCGACGGAAGCTGATCGTGAAGTCAGCGCGCGACGCTGCCATCAGCTTCAGGAAGTCGTCGGCCAGCGCCTGGTCGCCGTCGTCTTCGCCCGTGAGGCCCAGCTTGGCGCGCATGCGGCCCAGCATCTGGCTCGCGAAGCGCCCACGGAAGGCCTCGACGGCTGCCAGCAGCCGCTCGCCCGACGCCTCGGCCGCCTGATCGGTGTCGATGGGCAGCAGCGGCAGCAACGCTTGGGCGAGCGCATGCAGGTTCCAGAACGCGACGCCGGGCTGGCGCGCGTAGGCGTAGCGGCCGCGGTCGTCGCTGTGGTTACAGATGTGGCCGGGGTCGAAGGCGTCCATGAAGCCGAATGGGCCGTAGTCCAGCGTCAGGCCCAGCATGGACATGTTGTCGGTGTTCATGACGCCGTGGCAGAAGCCGATGGCCTGCCAGTGCGCGACGAGGTCGGCCGTCTGCAGCGCCACCTTCTCCAGCAACGCAACAGCAGGCTCCGGCGCGTCGGCGCATTCCGGCGCGTGGTGCGCGATGAACCAGCCGGCCAGGCGGCGCAGCGCGTCCAGCTGCTCGTGGTGCGCGAAATGCTCGAAGTGGCCGAAACGGATGAAGCTGGGCGCCAAGCGCGTGACGACGGCGGCGGTCTCGATGGACTCGCGCCGCACCGGCAGGCGCGAGCCTGTGAGGCACAGCGCCCGCGTCGTCGGTACGCCTAGCGCAGCCATGGCCTCGGAGCACAGGAACTCGCGGATGGACGAGCGCAGCACGGCGCGGCCGTCGGCGCGGCGGGAGTAGGGCGTCATGCCGGCGCCCTTGAGCTGCAGCTCCAGCGGGCCGGCGGGCGCGTCGACCTCGCCCAGCCACAGCGCGCGGCCGTCGCCCAGCTGGCCGGCCCACACGCCGAACTGGTGGCCGCTGTAGACGGAGGCTAGCGGCCGCATGCCGGACCAGGTGGCATTGCCGGAGAACACGCCCAGCGCGCCGTCGCGCGCGGCCCAGTCGGCGGGCCAGCCCAGCAGCTCGGCGCAGGCGGGGCTGGTGGCGACCCAGTGCGGGTCGGGCAGGCCCTGGGCCGGCAGTTCGGTGTAGAAATCGGATCCCAGCGCCGCGAAGCGGTTGGGCCAATGCAGGCCATCCAGCGGTTTCATTGCTCCAGTTTAGTAAGGCGCTGTTTGGCCTCGCCGGCCTGGGTGTTTCCCCGGGGTCGGAGGGTCGCGGTTGTGACGTTCCGGGCTTGAAACTGCGGGCTAGACTGGGTCGATAAGACAGCCAGGAGACAACCATGGCATTGATGGGCCGGATGATGTCGGACCCGCTGCTGATCTCGTCGTTGCTGAGGCACGCCGAGCGGCATTCGGGGGAGACCGAGATCGTCAGCAAGCGGGTCGAGGGCGACCTGCACCGCAGCAATTGGCGCGAAGTCGCGCTGCGTTCCCGCCAGGCCGCGCAGGCCTTCGCGCGGCTGGGCTGTGAGGCCGGCGACCGTGTCGGCACGCTGGCCTGGAACGGTCATCGCCACCTGGAAATCTACTTCGGCACCTCGGGTTCGGGTCTGGTGTGCCACACCATCAACCCGCGCCTCTTCCCTGAGCAGATCGTCTGGATCGCCAGCGACGCCGAGGACCGCGTGCTGTGCTTCGACGCGACCTTCCTGCCGCTGATTGAGAAGATCGCGCCGCTGCTGAAGACCGTGCAGCACTTCGTGCTGATGACGTCGCGCGCCCACATGCCGGCGGCCAGCGCCATTCCCGACCTGCTGTGCTTTGACGACCTGCTGGCTGCCGAGAGTGGCGACTACGCCTGGCCGCCCCTGGACGAGAACACCGCCTCCAGCATCTGCTACACGTCCGGCACCACGGGCAACCCCAAGGGCGCCGTCTACAGCCACCGCTCCACGGTGTTGCACGCCTACGCGTCGGCGCTGCCGGACGCGATGGACTGCTCCAGCCGCGACGTCATCCTGCCTGTCGTGCCGATGTTCCACGTCAACGCGTGGGGCCTGCCGTACAGCGCGGCGCTGGTGGGCTTCAAACTGGTTTTCCCGGGCCCGCACCTGGACGGCAAGAGCCTGTACGAACTCTTCGAGGGTGAGCAGGTCACGTTCTCGGCCGGCGTGCCGACCGTGTGGCTGGGCCTGCTGAATTACGTGAAGGCGGGCGCCTTGAAGTTCTCCAGCTTCAAGCGCACCGTCATCGGCGGCGCTGCCTGCCCGCCGGCGATGATGAAGTCGCTGCAGGACGACTTCGGCATCGAGGTCATCCACGCCTGGGGCATGACGGAGATGTCGCCGCTGGGCACGCTGTCCAAGCTGACGACCCGCCAGCTGGCCCTGCCGGCCGAGGCGCAGCAGCGGCTGCTGGAGAAGCAGGGCCGCGTCATCTACGGCGTGGACATGGCCATCATCGACGACGACGGCCGCTCGCTGCCTTGGGACGGCGCCAGTGCCGGCAACCTCGTCGTGCGCGGCCACTGGGTCATCAGCCAGTACTTCAAGAACGACGCGTCGCCGCTGGTCAGCGTGGACGGAGAGCCCGGCTGGTTCCCGACCGGCGACGTGGCCACCATCGACGCCGACGGTTTCATGCAGATCACGGACCGCAGCAAGGACGTCATCAAGTCCGGTGGCGAATGGATCTCGTCCATCGATCTCGAGAACATCGCGATGGCCCATCCGGGCGTGTTCGAGGCCGCGGTCATCGCGGCGCGCCACCCGAAGTGGGACGAGCGCCCGCTGCTGGTGGTCGTGAAGAAGCCCGATGCCACCGTCACGCGCGAGGAGCTGCTGGCGTTCTACGAAGGCCGTATCGCCAAGTGGCAGGTGCCGGACGACGTCGTCTTCGTCAGCGAGATCCCGCACACCGCCACCGGCAAGATCCAGAAGTTGAAGCTGCGCGACCAGCTCAAGGACCACCGCCTGCCGACGGCGTGATCCGCTGTCGCCGGGCGCCCCGATTCCCGTTCCCATCCACAACAAAGGAGACAAGCATGTTGGACATCACCTCGGTCCGCTTCCCCGTGCGCGCACTCACGGCAGCTGCCGCCCTCGTGCTCGCGGCCGGTGCCGCCCATGCCCAGAAGGGCGAGACGGTCAAGCTGGCCTACATCGACGCGCTCTCCGGCCTGATGGGCCCCGTGGGGCAGAACCAGGTCAAGACCTTCCAGTTCCTCGGCGAGAAGTTCAACAAGAGCAACCCCGCCGGCGTGAAGTTCGAGGTCGTCACCTTCGACAACAAGCTGAGCCCCGCCGAGTCGCTGAACCTGCTGAAGGCCGCAGCCGACCAGGGCATCCGCTACATCATGCAGGGCAACGGCTCCAGCGTCGCGCTGGCGCTGAGCGACGCGGTGCAAAAGCACAACGAGCGCAACCCGGGCAAGGAAATCGTCTACCTGAACTACTCGGCGGTGGACCCGGACCTGACCAACAGCAAGTGCAGCTACTGGCACTTCCGCTTTGACGCCGACACGTCCATGAAGATGGAAGCCATGTCGTCCTTCATCAAGGACCAGGCCGACGTGAAGAAGGTCTTCCTGCTGAACCAGAACTACGCGCACGGCCACCAGGTCGCCAAGTACGCCAAGGAGACGCTGGCCCGCAAGCGTCCGGACGTCCAGGTCGTCGGCGAGGATCTGCACCCGCTGGCCAGCGTGCGTGACTTCGCGCCCTATGTCGCCAAGATCAAGGCCAGCGGTGCAGACACCGTCATCACCGGCAACTGGGGCTCCGACCTCGCGCTGCTCGTGAAGGCCGCCAACGAGGCCGGCTACAACGGCAAGTTCTTCACTTACTACACCGGCGTGACCGGCACGCCGACGGCGCTGGGTGCGGGCGGCGCGGGCCGTGTGTTCCAGGTGGCCTACAGCCACTACAACATGGGCGGGCAGGTGCAGAAGGATGCCGAGGAGTACAACAAGAAGTTCAACGACGACATGTACACGCTCAGCATTCACAACATCTACACGATGCTGAGCCAGGCCATGGCCAACGCCAAGTCCACCGATCCGGTGAAGGTGGCTGCGGCGCTGGAAGGCCTGACGGTCAAGGGCTTCAATGGCGAAGTCACCATGCGCAAGACAGACCACCAGCTGCAGCAGCCGCTGTTCATCTCGGTCTGGCAGAAGGCCGATGCCAAGTTCCCGTACAGCCCCGAGAAGACGGGCATGACACTGGCGCCGGTGAAGCAGTACGACTCGTACGTGTCTTCCACGCCGACGTCCTGCCAGATGAAAAGGCCGGGCTGATCGCCTGAGCGCCTGATCCGACCGCGCCGCCGCGTCATCCCGGCGGCGCGATCCCTGAACCTTGCCGGCTGCTGCCCTTGGATCAACTCTTCATCAACCTGCTGAACGGCCTGTCGTCCGGGCTGCTGCTGTTCATGCTCAGCTCGGGCCTCACGCTGATCTTCAGCATGATGGGCGTGCTGAACTTCGCGCATGCCAGCTTCTACATGGTGGGGGCCTACGTCGCCTACTCGCTGGTGGGCGTGCTGGGCTTCTGGCCGGCGCTGCTGCTGGCGCCGCTGGCCGTGGGCGCGATGGGTGCGGGCTTCGAGCGGCTGGCGCTGCGGCGCGTGCACAAGTTCGGCCACGTGCCGGAGCTGCTCATCACCTTCGGCCTGTCCTACGTGATCCTGGAGTTGGTGCAGCTGGTGTGGGGCCGCACGGCCGTGCCGTTCACGCCGCCGCCGGAGCTGCAGGGCTCGGCGTTCACCATCGTGTCGCATGCGTCGCAGGGCATGTCCCTGGTGCTGGGCAAGGCCGGGCCGGACATCTGCGCGGCGGCGGTGTCCTGCAGCAATTTCCCGCTGACCAAGGTCTTCATGATGGCCGTGGCGCTGCTGATGCTGCTGGCCCTGTGGCTGCTGCTGACGCGCACCCGTGTCGGCCTGGTCATCCAGGCCTCGCTGACGCACCCCGAGATGGTCGAGGCGCTGGGCCACAACGTGCCGCGTGTGCTGATGCTGGTGTTCGGCAGCGGTTGCGCGCTGGCGGGGCTGGCCGGCGTGGTGGGCGGCATCACCTTCGTGACCGAGCCCAACATGGCGGCCTTCATCGGCGCCATCATCTTTGTCGTCGTCGTGGTTGGCGGCATCGGCTCGCTGGCCGGCGCCTTCGTCGGCTCCATTGTCGTGGGCCTGCTGCAGACGCTGCCGCTGACCGTCAACGGCTCATTGGCGACGCTACTGACCTCGCTGGGCTTCACCGTCACGCAGGCCACGCCGGGCTACCCACTGCTGCGCCTGACGATGGCCGAGGTGGCGCCCATCCTGCCCTACCTGCTGATGGTGCTGATCCTCATCTTCCGGCCCAAGGGCCTGCTGGGCACGCGGGAGGATTGATGAGCAAGCCCAAAGAGTTTCACTTCAAGCCGCTGAACGTCGGGCGCTGGATCATCTGGGGCTTCTTCGCGCTGGCCCTGCTGGTCGCGCCGCGCATCTGGACCAGCGGCCTCGCACAGACCATGCTCACGCAGATGGGCATCGGCATCATTGCCTGCCTGGCCTACAACATTCTGCTCGGCCAGGGCGGCATGCTGAGCTTCGGCCACGCCGTCTATAGCGGCATGGGCGCCTTCCTGGCCATCCATGCGCTGAACAAGGTGGGCGCCGGCACGCTGGGCCTGCCGGTCAGCCTGATCCCGCTGGTGGGCGGCATGGCCGGCCTGCTGTGCGCGGTGTTGCTGGGCTATGTGTCGACGAAGAAGGCCGGCACGCCGTTCGCGATGATCACGCTGGGCATCGGCGAACTGGTGTTCGCGCTGGCGCTGATGCTGCCGGAGTTCTCGGGCGGCGAGGGCGGCGTTTCCAGCAACCGCGTCATCGGCCAGCCGGTCATGGGCATCTCGTTCGGCCCGCAGATCCAGGTCTACTACCTCGTCGCCGTCTACTGCTTCGTCTGCACGGCGTTGATGTTTGCGCTGACGCGCACGCCGCTGGGCCGCATGCTGAACGCGGTGCGCGACAACCCCGAGCGCGTCGAGTTCATCGGCTACGACACGCACTGGGTGCGCTTCCTCGCGTTCGCGATTTCGGGCTTCTTCGCCGGCATCGCGGGCGGCCTGGGCGCCATCAACACCGAGATCGTCAACGGCGGCGACGTGCTGCACGCCGCGCGCTCCGGCGCCTTCCTGCTGTTCACCTTCCTGGGCGGCGCGATGTTCTTCTTCGGGCCCATCATCGGCGCGGTGCTGATGGTGTTCTGTGGCGTCATGCTGGCCGAGCTGACCAAGGCCTGGCTGCTGTACCTGGGCCTGGTGTTCCTGTTTATGGTCATGTACGCGCCTGGCGGCGTGGCCAGCCTGATCCTGATGAACCTGCGTGTCGCGGCCTTTGGCAAGCTGGGCAAGATCTGGACGTCCTACCTGGCCCTGGGCGGCGCGGCGCTGGCCGCGCTGGTGGGCGCGGCGGCCATGATCGAGATGCTCTACCACCGCCAGCTCAACGAGGCGCTGGGCCCCGAGCTGCGTTTCATGGGCGCAACGTTGAACAGCTCGGGTGTGGACGCCTGGTTCGGCGCCGGCTTCATGATCATCGTTGGCGTTGGCCTGTTCGAACTCGCGCGACGGCACTATGTGCACCAGTGGGGCGAGATCCAGGAAGACATCGAAAAAGAGATCAAGCGGAGGGAAGCGCTGTGAGCAGTTACGCCCTCGAACTGCGCGACGTGCGCAAGAGTTTCGGCAAGAGCGAGATCATTCGCGGCGCCAACCTGGCCGTGCAGGCTGGCGAGCGCGTCGCCATCATTGGCCCCAACGGCGCCGGCAAGAGCACGTTGTTCAACCTCATCAGCGGCCGCTTTGCGCCGACCTCGGGTGAAATCCACCTGCACGGTTCCCGCATCGACGGCCGCAAGCCCTACGAGATCAACCGCCAGGGCCTGTCGCGCAGCTTCCAGGTGTCCAACCTGTTCACGCGGCTGTCGGTGTTCGAGAACATCCGCTGCGCCGTGCTGTGGAGTCTGGGCCATCGCTACGCGTTCTGGAAGTTTCTGGCCGACCTGGAGGACGCCAACGACCGCGCTGAAGCCATCCTGGAAATGATCAAGCTCGACAAGCGCCGCGACGTGCTGGCCATGAACCTCACCTACGCCGAGGCGCGGGCGCTGGAGATCGGCATCACTATCGCCGGTGGGTCCAGCGTCATCCTGCTGGACGAACCCACCGCCGGCATGAGCAAGAGCGAGACCAAGCGCTTCATCCAGCTCATCCGTGAGGTCACCGTGGGCAAGACGCTGCTGACCGTGGAGCACGACATGGGCGTCGTCTTCGGCCTGGCCGACAAGATCGCGGTGCTGGTCTACGGCGAGGTCATCGCCTTCGACACGCCCGACGCCGTGCGCGCGAATGCGCGAGTGCAGGAGGCCTATCTGGGCTCCGTGCTGGCAGAAACACAGGCGGCGGCAGCATGACCCAGCAACGCACACTCAAGCTGGACAACGTCCACGCCTTCTACGGTAAGAGCCATGTGCTGCACGGCGTGAGCCTTCAGGTGAACCCGGGCGAGATCGTCAGTCTGCTGGGCCGCAACGGCGCCGGCCGCTCGACCATGGTCAAGACCATCATGGGCCAGGTCGACGCCAAGGGCTCGGTGCGGTGGGGCGACGAGGAGCTCGTGGGCCGCGAGGCCTACGAGATCGCGCACCTGGGCATCGGCTACGTGCCCGAGAACCGCGACATATTTCCCAAGCTCACCGTGCACCAGAACCTGATGCTGGGCGAGAAGGGCAAGCAGGCCAAGCCGCGCTGGAGCTTCGACGACATGTACCGCATGTTCCCGCGGCTCAAGGAGCGCCAGCACACCGAGGCCGGCGTGCTGTCGGGCGGCGAGCAGCAGATGCTCACGCTGTGTCGCACGCTGATGGGCGACCCTGACCTCATCATGATCGACGAACCCACCGAGGGCCTGGCGCCCAAGATCGTCGAACTGGTGGCGGAGTACCTGAAGGAGCTCAAGAACCGCGGCATCGCCGTGCTGCTGGTCGAACAGAAGCTGGCCATCGCGCTGGAGATCTCCGAGCGCTGCTACGTGATGGGCCACGGCCGCATCGTCTTCGAGGGCTCGCCGGCCGAGCTGCGCGGCAATGCCTACATCCGCAAGGAGTGGCTGGAGGTCTGACAGGCCTGCGCCCCTTCAGAACCTCACACCGGCAGGCCCAGGTTCTGGCGCGCGGCCTCGGCGAGGTCGCCGCCGTTGCGGCCTGTCTGCGGGAACAGCGCGGTGCCCACGCGCACGCCCAGCTGGATGAGCCTGCTCTCCACGCAGTAGGTGCCGCGCAGCGCCTGCGTCAGGCGTTGCTCCACCAGGCGTGCCTCGGCGGCGCCGGCCGCCAGCAACAGCACGGCGAAGGCCGTGCCGCCCATGTAGACCACCTCGTCCGTGCCGCGCACGCGGTTGCGCAGGCGCAGGCTGACGGTCTGGATCAGCGCGTCGTGTTCGGCGGCGCTGCGTTCGGCGTTGGTCTGCAGGGGCGCGTCCGCCTCGATCCACAGCAGCGCCAACTGGCCGTTCTCGCGGCGGCACTGTGCAAACTGGCGCGACACACGCAGGCCGAACGCCGCTGTGGACTCCGCCTGCGGCAGCCTCGACGGGCTGCCGGCGCGGGGGGCGGGGCTGGAGGCGGGGGTGATCAGGGGCGCTGGAGACATGGTGGTGTCGAGGTGGAGGCTGGCGGGGTGCGCCGTGGGCCAGCGCGCCGTGTCGGGTGAGCGTCGATGGCGATCCGGCCCCGGCTGTCGCCGCCTCCCGGGCCTCAATCGCCACCAACCCTCCATCTGTTAAACGGGGGCGTGCGACGAAACCCGACATCAGCGGTAAAAATTTTTCTGCGAGAACTGTGGCGGCGGCGACCGTCGGGGTGGTCGCCTGCCACCAGCCGGTAGAGTCCGGGCCGTGCAAGACATCACCCTGTTGCTACAGGCTGCCCGCCAGGGCGACCGCGACGCCGCCGATGCGGTGGTGGCGCAGCTGTACACCGACCTGCAGCGGCTCGCGCGGCGCCATGTGCGCCAGGCTGGACACATGACGCTGCTGGACACCACCGCGCTGGTGCATGAGGCCTGGTTGCGGCTGGCCGGGGGCGACGGCAAGGACTTCCCCGACCGCCGTCACTTTCTGGCCTATGCCGCCCAGGCCATGCGCTCCGTCGTCATCGACCTTGTGCGCGCCCGCCAGGCCGAGCGCCGCGGTGGCGGCCAGCAACACCTGACGCTGGACACGCTGCTCGCCGAGCAGCTGCCGCACGGGGATGACACATTGCTGCGCGTGCACGAGGCGCTGGACGAGCTCGCGCAGCTGGAGCCCCGCCTCGCTCAGGTGGTGGAGATGCGCTACTTCGCCGGCCTGCGTGAGCAGGAGATCGCCGAAGCCTTGGGCGTCACCGAGCGCACCGTGCAACGCGACTGGCAGAAGGCGCGGCTGTTCCTCTCGATGAGCCTGGGCTGACACATGAAACCGCTGGACAAGGGCCGCTGGCTCGCCCTGAGCCCGCTGCTGGACGAATTGCTGGACCTGGACCCCGCCGACCGCGCGGCCCGCCTGGAGGCGCTGCAGGCCCGCGACCCGGAGACGGCCGCCGAGCTGCGCGACCTGCTGGCCCGCGCCGACGGCCTGGAGCAGCAGGGCTTCATGGCCGCGCCCGCGGTGGACCTGCTCCAGCCAGGGCTGGCCGGCGCTGCCGCCGCCCCGCCGTTGCCCGACCTCGCCGGCCAGGCCATCGGCCCCTATGTGCTGGAGCGCCAGCTGGGGCAGGGCGGCATGGGCACGGTCTGGCTGGCGCGCCGGGCTGACGGGCGCTTCGAGGGCCGGGTGGCCGTCAAGTTCCTGATGGCCGGCCTGCTGGGCCAGCACGACAGCGGCCGTTTCGCGCGTGAGGGGGAGATCCTCGCCCGCCTGTCCCACCCGCACATCGCGCGCCTGCTGGACGCCGGCCTGCACCAGGGCCAGCAGCCCTACCTCGTGCTGGAGTACGTGGATGGCCAGCCCATCGACGTCTACTGCCGCGTGCAGCAGCTGGACGTGCAGGCGCGGGTGCACCTGTTCCTGGACGTGCTGGCCGCAGTGGCCCATGCGCACGCGCGGCTCATCCTGCACCGCGACCTCAAGCCCAGCAACATCCTCGTCACGCCCGCGGGCGATGTGAAGCTGCTGGACTTCGGCATCGCCAAGCTGCTGGGCGATGCCACCGAGGCCAGCCAGGGCGCGGCGGCCACCGAGCTCACGCGCCGTGCCGGCAGCGCCTTCACGCCGCAGTTCGCGGCGCCCGAGCAGGTGCAGCAGGCCGACGTGACGACGGCCACTGACGTCTACGCCCTGGGCGTGCTGCTCTACCTGCTGCTGGGCGGCAGCCACCCCACGGCGGACGACACGCAGACGCAGCTGGACCGGCTCAAGGCGGTGGTGGAGCACGTGCCCAAGCGGCTGTCCGATGCCGCAGCCGGCCAGCCCGACGAGGCCATCGCCCGCCAGGCCCGCGAGCTGCGCGGCGACCTGGACACCATCGTCGCCAAGGCGCTGAAGAAGTCGCCCGCCGACCGCTATGCCAACGCGCAGGCCATGGCCGACGACCTGCAACGCTGGCTGCACCACGAGCCCATCAGCGCGCGGCCGGACAGCCGGCTCTATGTGTTGAACCGCTTCGTGCGGCGGCATCGGTTGGCCGTGGCCACCTCCAGTTTGGCCGTGCTGTCCCTGGTCGGCCTCACGGGAGTCAGCGTCATTCAGGCGCGGCGTGCCGAGCTTGCCGAGCAGCAAGCCCAGATTCGCCGCCTGCAGGCGGAAGACTTGCTGGGATACATGGTGGGCGAACTGGCCGACAAGCTGCGGCCAATTGGCCGGCTGGAGCTGCTGGATAGCGTCGGCCGCAAGGCCCAGGGCTTGCTGTCACAGAGCCCGGAGCTCAGCGTGGTCGAGCGTGTACAGCGTGCCAAGGCGTTGGCTGTCATCGGTGAAGTACGGGTCGCCAAACATGAATTCAGTGAGGCGTTGCAGGCTTTCGACCGCGTCGAGGCTCTGCTGCCCGGAGAGCCACCGGACGACGGTCTAGTGGCCGATTGGTACAAGACTCAAGGGGCTGCCGCCTTCTGGCGTGGAGAGGTCGCCCGACTGGAACGCAAGCTGGAGCTGCAGCAGACGGCTTGGCTCGCATACCGTGACATTGCCGAGCGGTGGCGGCGACGCGAACCTGCCAATTCAGCGGCGCTATCCGAAGTGTCGGCCGCGCACGTGAACCTAGGTTCTCTAGCGCTGCGATACGGTCAACTCGCGGCCGCGGAGCGATCATTCCAGTCCTCGCTGGACATCAAGAGCCGGCTGCTGCAGGAGCGCCCGGAGGATGCGGAGCTGTTGGCGAGTTGGGCAAACAACATGAGCTGGCTGGGTTCGGCGCTGACTCAGGCCGGGCGTTGGCGACGCGCGGCGGAGCATTACGCGGCGGGGCTGCAGCGGCTTGCACAGGCGAGAGCGCGTCAGCCGCAGGACATGGCCTGGCTGCAGACAGAAGTTGATCTGCAACTGCGGCTTGCTGAGGCTTACAGGGAACTTCAGCAACCGGCGCAGTCAGCGCTGCAGGCGGCAGCAGACGGCGCGCAGGCCTTGGTGCGCGGGGACCCCAGCAACCAGGCTTGGCAATTGCGGCAGCTGCTTGCTGCAGCTGTTGCGCTGGGTGATGTGGCCGATGGCGGCGTCGGCCGTGCTGATCGTGCATTGGCGTTGCTGGATGCGCTGGCGGCCCAGCGCGGGGGCAAAGGTGCGCCGGATTCGACGCTCGCACGCCAGGTCGGCTTATTGGCGCTGGCTTGCGAGCGTGAGTGTGTGAAGACGCTCGGCGCCCGCTTTCGCGTCCATCGTGAGCGGGTGACGCGGGCCCTGCTCGCCGCTCGAACGCGCAGTTCGCACGATTTCCAGCTGCTGGAGGCTGCCGTTCGCCTTGAACTGCTGACACCCGTGTCTACAGTCGGCGCCGAACGCGATGCTTGCAAGCGTGCTGCAGCAATGCTGGATGACCGCCCCGGATGGAAGCAAGTCCATGCAGAGCTGACTCGTCAGTGGCTTCGCGTGGACGCCTGCCTTCGCGTAAGCGCTGCTGCGAATGCCGAAGCCGAGACTGCACGGCAGTGGCTGGATGCACAGCGCGAGCGTTGAGCTGGTAATTGGTTCTCTTCTTGGAAAGCTTCCATGACCACTACCTACGTGCCCCCTTATACCGTCACAGTCACCAGCACGCAGGGCGGGCTGGCTGCATGTACCTACATCGATGGCCAAGGCCAAGTGGTACCTGACGGGCAGCCTCTTCAGACCACGACGCCGCCGAACGAGCCCGGCAGCCTGGAATTTCGCTTCACCGAGACGGTGGTGGATGGGCGTGCTTTGCGCCTGGTGGGTGCGACCGCCAAGACGATCGGAAATGCCCCGACGCTGCAGCCTTACAACAATTTGTATGCCACGCGTTCACCGGATGACGGGTTCGTTGACACGCTGACCGTGCCCTGGGTCCCCAACGCGTTCACCTCTCGTGGTGTAGTTCTTCTGTTCGCCCAGTTGGACGACAAGGGGGAGATGCTGAACTTCGTACCGAGCACTGATCCCGAGGTCCAGAACGGGCCGGATGAATGAAAGACTTCGGCTGCGAGGAGCCTGATGGGAAGGCTGTGTCAGCCCAACCCCAGCCCAGTGAGCCGCTTATACCGCTTCCAAAAATCCGCCGCCAGACTCACATCGCCGCCCACGCGCTGGCCGATGTAGAGCTCCTGGCGGCGTTCTGCTATCTGCGCCCGCAGCCGGTTGGCCATGATGTCCAGCAGGCTTCATGCAGGCCACGCGCGCGATGCGCTGTGCCCGCGCCGGTGGCGGCAGTTGCTGATGTGAGAATCTGGCGTCGATGTCTGGAAGGAAGCATGAAGCCCTCAGAAGCCTTGGCCTTGCACGCCGCTGTGATCCGGCAGGTGGTGGAGTCGCACCGAGCGCGCAATGTTCGGGTGTTTGGCTCCGTGCTGCGAGGTCAGGACGAGGAGGGCAGCGACCTGGACCTCCTGATCGAACCGACCCCGGAAACGACGATGTTCGACATCGGTGCCATTCGTCACCAACTGGGCCAGTTGCTCGGCGTGTCGGTGGATGTGCTCACGCCCAACGCCCTGCCTGACAAGTTCCGCGCCCAGGTGCTGGCGGAGGCTCGGCCGGTATGAGCCGCGATCCACAGCGCCGTGCAGATTACATCGCGCACATCCTTCAAGCGATCCAGCGCATCAGCACCTATACAAAGGGCATGGACGAGGCGGCGTTCCTGAACGATCAACTGGTGCAGGATGCCGTGATTCGTAACTTCGAGATCATCGGCGAGGCCAGCAGCAACATTGAAAAGCACTTCCCCGAGTTTGCGGCCGCTCATCCCGAATTGCCACTTTCGTCCGCCTATGAGATGCGCAATGCTGTTGCTCACGGCTATTTCAAGGTGGACTTTGAACTCGTCTGGAAGACGATCCACCGCGAGCTTCCTGCCCTTCAATCGCAGTTGCTGCGGGTGCAGGCCAGTGGCCATCAACCAGACGTTTGAGTGGCTGCCACGGGAGCGGGTCCAAACTCCGAGTTGGGTGGGCGCCAACGGGCACCCGTGACCATCGTGGGGTAGGGCGAGGTCTTACTGCAGCCCCAGGCCCCTCAAGCGCTGATACCGCGTCCTCAAGAAATCCGCCGCCAGACTCACGTCGCCGCCCACGCGTTGGCCGATGTAGAGCTCCTGACGGCGTTCTGCGATCTGCGCGCGCAGCCGGTTGGCCATGATGTCCAGCGGCTTCATGCCGCCGACTTCGGCGCGTTCGATGGCCACGCGCAGTTTGTGCATCTGCAGGTTCTGCAGCATCACCGTCTGCGCCTGCACGACGCGGATGCGGCCCTGCACCAGGTGTTCGCACAGACCCAGCCAGGCGCGCACGGCGTCGGCGGGTCCGCCGATCACTTTCTCGGGCAGTTCGCCCGCAGCCAGCAGCAGGCTTTCGAGCTTGGCGCGGTCGCTGCTGGCGTAGGCCTCGTTGACGACCATCATGCGCTGCTCGCAGACCTCGCGCTCCGGGCCCGAGGGCGCCAGGTCGGGGTGGAAGCGCATGGCCGCGCGCCGGTACAGCGTCTTCAGCGTGGGAGGCGGCAGGTCCATCGTCGGGCCGGTGGGCTCGGGCGGCAGCGGCGTGGCCGTGGGCAGCGCCGGGATCTCGGGCCAGGGCTTGGTGCGCGGCGAGGCCGCCGCCGGTACGTCCACGCCCTGGCGTTTCAGCGCGTCGGCCAGCAGCGCGGTGGCCTGGTGCAGCTGGGCTTCCAGTTCGTCCAGCTCGCGCATCAGCGGGCCTAACGCGTCCAGGTAGCGCAGACGGAAGCCCAGCAGCTTGGCACGGGCGCCGTCGTGGTCGGCTTCCAGCACGGCCAGGTAGCGCTGCAGGTCCTGCAGCTGCTCGCGCCGCCGTGTCATTTCGTGCCGTGTGACTGCCATGCTCGCCATGGCCGTCATTCTGCCGTGGGCCGCCCATGAAAAACGGCCCGCGAGCGGGCCGTCTGACCGGGATTTACCAGGCTTTACTGCGCCGCAGCCGAGGCCGGCAGCTCGGCCGTGCTGGCCGCCGACGCCACCGGCTCGGCTGCGACGGCCACCGCCGCCTGCGTGGGCGAGGGTGCCTGGCTGCCGGCGCTCATCGGCAGGATGGGCACGATCAAGAGCGCCACGATGTTGATGATCTTGATCAGCGGGTTCACGGCCGGACCGGCGGTGTCCTTGTAGGGGTCGCCCACCGTGTCGCCGGTGACGGCGGACTTGTGCGCGTCGCCGCCCTTCTTGTGCAGCACGCCGGCCGCATCGGTGAAGCCCTCCTCGATGAGCTTCTTGGCGTTGTCCCAGGCGCCGCCGCCGGTGCACATGGAGATGCCGACGAACAGGCCGGTCACGATGGTGCCCATCAGCAGCCCGCCCAGCGCCGCCGGGCCCAGCACCAGGCCCACGATGATGGGGGCGGCCACTGGCAGCAGCGAGGGCACGATCATTTCCTTGATGGCCGCTGTGGTCAGCATGTCCACGGCGGCGCTGTAGTCGGGCTTGCGCTTGCCGGCCATGATGGCGCCGTCGGCGAACTGCTTGCGCACCTCCACCACCACCGCGCCTGCCGCGCGGCCCACGGCCTCCATGGCCATGGCGCCGAACAGGTAGGGAATAAGGCCGCCGATGAACAGGCCGAGGATGACCTTGTGGTCGGACAGGTCGAACGCGACGTGCATGCCGCGCGCTTCCAGCGCGTGCGTGTAGTCGGCAAACAGCACCAGCGCCGCGAGGCCGGCTGAGCCGATGGCATAGCCCTTGGTGACGGCTTTGGTGGTGTTGCCCACGGCGTCCAGCGGGTCGGTGATGTCGCGCACGCTGTCGGGCAGCTCAGCCATCTCGGCAATGCCGCCGGCGTTGTCGGTGATGGGGCCATAGGCGTCCAGCGCGACGACGATGCCGGCCATGCTCAGCATGGACGTGGCCGCGACGGCAATGCCGTACAGGCCCGCCAGCGCATAGGCCGCGTAGATGGCCGCGCAGACGAACAGCACCGGCCAGGCTGTGGACTTCATGGACACACCCAGGCCCGCGATGACGTTGGTCCCGTGGCCGGTGGTGGAGGCCTGCGCCACGTGCTGCACCGGGTGGTACTGCGTGCCGGTGTAGTACTCGGTGATCCAGACCATCGCGGCCGTCAGCACCAAGCCGACGACGCAGGCGCCGAACAGCGCCATCGCCGTCGTGCTGCCGCCCCCGCTGAGCGCCACCTCGCCGGGGAACATCGCCTTGGTGACGAAGAAGAAGGCGATCAGGCTCAGCACGCCGGCCACGATGAGGCCCTTGTACAGCGCTGGCATCACGTTCTTCATGCCGTCGCTGGCCTTGACGAACATGCAGCCGATGATGGACGCGATGATGGACACGCCGCCCAGCGCCAATGGGTAGATGACACCCGCCGCAGCGGATGTGCCCGTGACTATCAGCGCGCCCAACGCCATCGCGGCGATCAGCGTGACGGCGTAGGTCTCGAACAGGTCGGCGGCCATGCCGGCGCAGTCGCCGACGTTGTCGCCCACGTTGTCAGCAATCACCGCCGGGTTGCGCGGGTCGTCCTCCGGGATGCCGGCTTCGACCTTGCCCACGAGGTCGGCACCGACGTCCGCGCCCTTGGTGAAGATGCCGCCGCCCAGGCGCGCAAAGATGGAGATCAGCGACGAGCCGAAGGCCAGGCCCAGCATGGGCTTGAGCGCGGCGCTGTCATGCCCGCCGCCGATGGCGATGTAGAAGCCGCCCACGCCCAGCAGGCCCAGGCCCACGACCAGCATGCCGGTGATGGCGCCGCCCTTGAAGGCCACATCCAGCGCCGGGCCGATGCCCTTGGTGGCTGCCTGCGCGGTGCGCACATTGGCGCGCACCGAGATGTTCATGCCGATGAAGCCGCAGATGCCCGAGAGCACCGCTCCGATGACAAAGCCGATGGCCGTCGTCAGCCCCAGGCCCGACACCGCGATGGCGATCGCGAGCACGACGCCCACGATGGCGATGGTGCGGTACTGCCGGCCCAGGTAGGCCGCCGCGCCTTGCTGGATCGCTGTCGCGATCTCCTGCATGCGGGCATTGCCCGCGTCCTGGCCCAAGATCCAGCTGCGCTGGATGAACCCATAAAGAACCGCCGCAAGGCCACAGGCCAGTGCGAAGTACAGCGCCATCTCCGTCGACATCGATTCGTCTCCTCAGGTGCGTGTTTTCTGGTGGGCCCACGCGGGCTGCGAGGGGCCTGCGCGGCGGAGCTTAAGGGCGGGTCTTGCGCTGTAAGGGGAGCGTTTACCAGCAAAACTAGAATGCGGGTTTTCCAGCCCCTTAGAACGACGACCATGAGCCTGCACAACGTGTCCCCCGGCGCCAAGGCGCCCGAAGAGTTCAACGTCATCATCGAGATCCCGATGAATGCCGACCCCATCAAGTACGAGGTCGACAAGGAGTCCGGCGCGCTGTTCGTCGACCGCTTCCTGACCACGCCGATGTACTACCCGTGCAACTACGGCTACATCCCCAAGACGCTGGCTGACGACGGGGACCCGGTGGACGTGCTGGTCATCACCCCGTTCGCGCTGTCGCCCGGTGTCGTCGTGACCTGCCGCCCGCTGGGCGTGCTGATGATGGACGACGAGGCCGGTGGTGATGCCAAGCTGCTCGCCGTGCCCACCAACAAGATCCTGCCCATGTACAGCCACTGGGAAAAGATCGAGGACGTGAACCCGATGCGCCTGTCGGCCATCCAGCACTTCTTCGAACACTACAAGGACCTGGAGAAGGGCAAGTGGGTCAAGGTCAAGGGCTGGGAAGGCCCGGAGAAGGCCAAGTCGGAAATTGCTGAGGGCATGGCCAACTACGCCAAGGCTGAGCAGAAGTAATCCGGCCCCGCGCCCGATCATGAAGACGCCGCATCCGCGGCGTCTTTTGCTTTGTAGGGCCCATGCTCGCTGAGTTCGCTCAGATAGCCCGTCATGGCCTCGCCCTCGCGGGCCAGGAAGTCGCTGACGGCGTCGGCGAACCCCGGGTGGGCCAGCCAGTGGCTGGAGGCCGTCGGCGTGGGCATCAGCCCGCGGGCCATCTTGTGCTCGCCCTGCGCGCCGCCCTCGAAGCGCGCGTAGCCGTTCGCGATGCACCAGGTCAGCGGTTGGTAGTAGCAGGCGTCGAAGTGCAGGTTGGGGATGTGCTCGGTGGCGCCCCAGTAGCGGCCGAACGCGGCGCGGCGCCCCGGGTCTAGCGCGATCAGCGAGGCCGCCACGCGCTCACCGGCGCGCATGGCCGTGAACATCAGCCAGTGCTCGGCCATAGTGTTGGCCATGCGGGCGAAGAAGTCGCGGCTGAGGTAGGGCGTGCTGCGGTGCTCGCGGTAGGTCTGCTGGTAGCAGCGGTAGAAGTAGTCCCAGTCCTCGGCCGTGATGGCCGCACCTTCACGGGCCTCGAACACGACGCCGGCCTCGCGCACGCGGCGCTGTTCCTGCTGGATCTTCTTGCGCTTGTCGCGGTGCAGCCGCGCGAGGAAGTTGGTGAAGTCGGCATCGCCCTCGGCCGTCCAGTGGAATTGCACGCCGCTGCGCGCGGCGCAGCCCGCGGCGGCCAGTGAGGCCTGGTCGGCCTCGTCGCCGAACAGCACGTGCAGCGATGAGGCCTTGGTCTCGTTGACCAGGCCGCGCAGCCCATGTGCTAGCAGCTGACGAGCCTCGTCGTCCACGGCCAGCAGCCGGCTGCCCGGCACCGGCGTGAACGGCACGGCCACCAGCAGCTTGGGGTAGTAGCGCAGGCCGTGGCGGTGGTAGGCCTCGGCCCATGCCCAGTCGAACACGTACTCACCGTAGGAGTGCGTTTTCAGCCAGACGGGGCAGGCCGCCAGCAGGCGCTCGTCGTCCCACAGGCCCAGGAACAGCGGCTGCCAGCCGGTGTCGGCTGTTGCCGAGCCGGCGTCGTGCAGGGCCCGCAGGTATTCGTGGCGCATGAAGGGCGTGGGCCGCGGTGCGGCGGCGAGCAGCTGGTTCCAGGCGTCGCGGGGCAGGGCGGCGGGGGAGTCGTGGACGCGCAAGGTCGGCATGCCGCTATTGGATCGCCTCCGGGCATTCAGCGCGGGCTGGCGGGTTTCTCGTGGCGGGCCAGGCTGCCTTGCTGGCGCCGTGGCGCGCCGCTTGATGGCAGGATGCGGCCCATGCATTTCGACAACCTCTACAGCCATGACTTCGCCCGCCTCGCCGTGGGCATGCCGCTGTGTCGTGTGGCCGACCCGGCCTTCAACGCCCAGCAGACCATTGCCCTGCTGCGCCAGGCGGCGGCCGAGGGCGCGGCCGTCGTGGCATTCCCGGAGCTGGGCCTGTCGGCCTACACCTGCGACGACCTGTTCCACCAGCGCGCGCTGCTGGATGGCTGCGAGGCTGCGCTCACGGCGGTGCTGGCGGCCTCGGTGGACCTGCCCGTGGTCGCGGTTGTCGGCCTGCCGCTGCGCGTCGAACAGCGGCTGTTCAATTGCGCGGTGGTGCTGCAGCGCGGCCGCATCCTGGGTGTGGTGCCCAAGACCTTCCTGCCCAACTATGGCGAGTTCTACGAGGCGCGCCAGTTCTGCTCGGGCGAGGAAGCAACGGTCGACACGCTCACGCTGCTGGGCCAGACCGTGCCCTTCGGCAGTCGCCAGATCTTCACCGCTGACGACCTGCCGCTGCTGCGCCTGCATGTGGAGATCTGCGAGGACGTGTGGACGCCCATCCCGCCGTCGTCGTTCGCCGCGCTGGCCGGCGCGACCGTGCTGGTCAACCTGTCGGCCTCCAACGTCGTCGTCGGCAAGGCGGGCTACCGGCGCCAGCTGGTGTCGCAGCAGTCGGCGCGTTGCCTGGCGGCCTATGTTTATTCGTCGGCCGGCGCAGGCGAGTCGACGACTGATTTGGCCTGGGACGGCCAGGCGCTGGTCTGCGAGAACGGCGAGCTGCTGGTCGAGTCCGAGCGCTTCCAGCGCCGCTCGCAGCTGGTGACGGCGGACGTGGACCTGGAGCGCCTGGCCCGCGAGCGTATGCGGCAGACCAGCTTCGGCCAGTCCGTGCGGCTGCATGCAGCGCTGCTGGCGGGCTTTCGTCGGCAGGCGTTCACGCTGGGCCTGGACCACGAGCAGCCGCTGGCGCTGCGCCGCCGCGTCGAGCGCTTCCCGTATGTGCCAGCCGATCACGGCCGCCGCGATGATCGCTGCGAGGAGGTCTACAGCATCCAGGTCCAGGGCCTGACGCAGCGCCTGGCGTCCAGCGGTATCCAAAAGCTGGTGGTGGGCATCTCGGGCGGGCTGGACTCCACGCACGCGCTGCTCGTGGCCGCCCGCGCGATGGACGCACTGGGCCTGCCGCGTACGAACATCATCGGCGTGACCATGCCCGGCTTCGCCACCGGCGAGCGCACCCGCGCGCAGGCGCTGCGCCTGATGGTGGCCGTGGGCTGCGAGGCGCGCGAGATCGACATCCGGCCCAGCTGCCTGCAGATGTTGCAGGACATCGGCCATCCGCACCGTGACGAGCAGCCTGTCTACGACATCACCTTCGAGAACGTGCAGGCCGGCGAGCGCACCAACCACCTGTTCCGCCTGGCCAACCTGAGCGGCGGCCTGGTGCTGGGTACGGGCGACCTGTCAGAGCTGGCGCTGGGCTGGTGTACCTACGGCGTGGGCGACCACATGTCGCACTACAACGTGAACGCCAGCGTGCCCAAGACGCTGATCCAGCACCTGGTTCGTTGGGTGGCCGACACCCATCAGCTGGGCGCCAGCACGGACACGCAGGTGCTGCTGGACATCCTCGACACCGAGATCAGCCCCGAGCTCATCCCCGGCAGCATGCAGAGCACCGAGGCCACCGTGGGCGCCTACGCGCTGCAGGACTTCAACCTGTTCTACACGCTGCGCCACGGCTATGCGCCGGCCAAGGTCGCCTACCTGGCACGCCATGCCTGGCAGGAGACCTATGCGCTGGCCGAGATCAAACGCGTGCTGCGCATCTTCGTGCAGCGCTTCTTCAAGGGCAGCCAGTTCAAGCGCAGTTGCGTGCCGAACGCGCCCAAGGTCGGCAGCGGCGGCTCGCTGTCGCCACGCGGTGACTGGCGGGCGCCCAGCGATTCAGAGGCGGCCGTCTGGCTGACCGATCTGGATCGCATCCCGGACGAACATGCTTAAATCGACCTCAGACGAACCCAGGAGCCTCGCCCCATGAAGCAGATCACCGCCATCATCAAACCCTTCAAGCTCGACGAGGTCCGCGAAGCGCTGGCCGAAGTCGGCGCCTCCGGCCTGACGGTCACCGAGGTCAAGGGCTTCGGCCGCCAGAAGGGACACACCGAGCTCTACCGCGGCGCCGAGTACGTCGTCGACTTCCTGCCCAAGGTCAAGGTCGAGGTCGTCGTGAAGGACGACGAGGTCGAGCGCTGCATCGACGCCATCCTGAAGGCCGCCAAGACCGGCAAGATCGGCGACGGCAAGATCTTCGTGCAGACGGTGGAGCAGGTCGTGCGCATCCGCACGGGCGAGACGGACGAAGCCGCCGTCTGAGCCTGGCTCAGCGCAGGTGCTGCCAGAGTGCAGCACCCCAGACGCCGCCGGCCAGCAGCAGCGACAGCAGCACGGCGGCGCTCGCGATGTCCTTGGAGCGCTTGGACAGGTGGTGCAGCTCGAACGAGACGCGGTCCACCACGGCCTCGATGGCCGAGTTCAGCAGCTCGACGATGAGCACCAACAACAGCGAGCCCAGCAGCAGCGAGACCTGCACCCAGTCCCGGCCCAGCCAGAACGCCAGCGGCGTGGCCACGATGACCAGCCAGGTCTCCTGGCGGAAGGCGCTCTCGCCGGTGTAGGCCGCCTTGAGCCCGGCCCAGGAATAGCCGGCAGCGTGCAGGATGCGATCCAGGCCGGTGCGGCCTTTGTGCGGGTTGCTCATGAGCGCAACGGAAGTTGGGTGATGACGCGCGAACCGCAGAGCACGTCATGCAGGAATTGCCGGTGCGGCAGCAGGCGCGACAGCGCGCCGTAGAGCAGCATCCAGCCCAGCAGCGCGCCGGACAGCGCCCAGCCGCGCACGCCGAACTGCCACAGGCTCAGGCCGGGTAGCACCCACAGCCAGCCCAGCGCGTAGCGTGCCAGCGCGCGGGCCGTGCCCAGCGGATGCCCATGGCCGTCGACGATGCGCAGATGCCAGGTCTTCAGCGCCAGCGTCTGGCCGCTGCGCGTCCAGAAGGTCACGAAATAGAGGGCCGGCACCACGAACGCAAACACATAGCCAGGCAGGCCGAACAGCGCGTCCTTCTGGCGCGTCAGCACGACGTAGACGAAGCAGGCGAAGAACATCACGCCGAACAGCAGCACGCCTTCGTACAGCAGCGCTGCGAAGCGGCGCGCCAGGCCGGGAGGCGTGGCGCCAGGGGCCGGCAGCGTGGTCATCGGCGAGGGGCGGACGCAGCGGGCGCCTTCAGCGACAGTGGCAGCAGCGTCTTCGGGTCCACCAGGGCTGGGTCGGCGACGACCTTGGTCTCACCCGCCGTGTGGTGCAGGGGCGGAGTCAGCTTGCGTGTCATCAGCACCGTCGTGGCGCCCGGTCGGGCTTGCACGACGCTCGCGGCCACCGGGACGGCGGGCAGCAGCTTGGGCGCAGCCGGCACGATGTTGGACTTGGGCTGGGCGGCCAGCGTCTTGGCCGGACGCGCCGCTGCTTGCGCCTGGCGGCGGGCGACGGCCTTGTCGGCCAGCGCCTGGCGCTCCTCGGCGGGCAGGGCCTGATAGGCCTCCCAACGTGCCTGACGCTGCTCGGCCGTCAGCTGGCGGGCGACCTGGAAGCCGATGCGCGCGTTCAACCGATCCGCCGGGCTCATGGCCGTCCAGTCGCGGATTCGGTCGTGCACCCGCTTGATCTCTTCCCCGGACATGGTCGCCAGCGTCGGTGTGGCGCTCAGCCACTTGCTGCGCTGCGCGTCGGAGATGCCCGCCCAGTCGCGCTCCAGCGGTGCGAGCAGGGCTTGTTGCTTGGGCGTCAGCGCCGCCCAGGTGGCCGGAGGCGTGCTCAAGGCGGTCGGCGCCACCGGCTTGGCCAGCGGGCGCGTGCGGGCCACGGGCGCGGCATCGGAGGCGGCCGCAGCCGGTGCAGCGGCTGTTTCCGTGGCCTGTGCAAAAGCAGAAAACCCCGCCGCGCCGAGCAGCAGGGTCATAAACAGCCGGAAGCAGGGAGTGATCAGCGTGCCTGGGCTCATGCGCATGCGGTCATTCTTCGGCATCGCGCAGGAACTCGGCAAAGCCGGGGTCACTGAATGCGGCCGGCGGCAGGCTGTCGCTGAGCAGCTCGGAGTCGACTTCGGCGGTGGCGGCGATCTGTTCGTTGACGTGGCTGCGCTGCATCAGCAGCAGGCCGGCCACCAGCAGCAGCAGCGGCAGCGCTGACACCAGCTTGGCCCACAGACCATTGCCACCATTGTCGCCGCCCAGTGCCAGCGTCGCCTCGGCCTGGGCTATCACCACGGCGGCCGGCACACTGGCCACCTGGGCTGCACGGGCCTGGGCGGCGCGCGCGAGCGCCTGCTCACGCGCGAAGCGCAGCCGTTCCGCCACGTCGTGCGGCAAGGCCGCGCTTTGCTCGGTCAGGCCTGCAGCCACCTGCCGGCCAAAGCGCGAGACGCGGGCATCGAGTTCGTCAGCAGCGGCAGAAAAATTTGGCGACTTCATAGCGTGATCCCCTTGGCCTTGAGCGCTTTCGCCAATGCGTGAGCGGCCCGGGAGCAGTGCGTTTTCACGCTGCCCTCGGAGCAACCCATCACGGCGGCAGTCTCGGCAACATCCAGTTCCTCCCAGTAACGCAGCAGGAAGGCTTCTCGTTGACGGGCAGGCAGTTCCTGCACCTCCGCGTCAATTCGTTGCAAGATCTGTGCGCGGCTGACTTCGTCGGCCGCACTCAGAGCGCCGAGCGCGCCGTCCTGGGTTTCCAGCACTTCCAGCAGGTCGAAGTCCTCGTCGGCGCCACCGCCTTCGAACTCCGACATGTTGGTCATGACGGCGTTGCGCGTCTTCTGCCGACGGAAGTGATCCATCGTGGCGTTGGACAGGATGCGCTGGAACAGCAGGGGCAGCTCCGCCGCCGGGCGGTCGAAGTAGTTCTCGGCTAGCTTGATCATGGCGTCCTGCACGATGTCCAGCGCGGCATCGTCGTCGCGGACGAGGTAGGCCGTGCGTTTGAAGGCACGGCGGTCCACGTTGCGCAGGAAATCGTTGAGTTCTTTGTCGGTGGCCAAGGCTGAGGGCGTCGCAAGGAGCGGCGCGGATTATGGCATTCGTCTCATACGAAGGCTCGACGCTTTTCCGTCGGCATAATGCTGCTTCGCACAATGAGTCTGGTCTCCCAGTGGCCGCCCGACTGGGGCGTCATCTGATGACCGCGCAGGCTCCGAATCCGCCTCATGAGGGCGAGAAGAGGGGCACCAATGGTTTTTCGTTAGAGAAATTCACAGAGGTTCTAAAAATGGACATGTCTGCCGCGGAAACAAAGCGCGCCGCCCTGGCGCAGCCGCAATCTTCCTCCCCCAATTCCCCCACCGCGGAGCTCAACGGCTCCGAAATCCTCGTTCGCTGCCTGCAGGCCGAAGGGGTGCGTCACCTCTGGGGCTACCCCGGTGGCGCGGTGCTCTACATCTACGACGCGCTCTACAAGCAGGACAGCATCCAGCACGTGCTGGTGCGTCATGAGCAGGCTGCGGTGCATGCTGCCGACGGCTTCGCTCGGGCGACGGGCGAAGTGGGTGTGGCGCTGGTGACATCGGGCCCGGGCGTGACGAATGCCGTCACCGGCATCGCCACCGCCTACATGGACTCCATCCCGATGGTGATCATCACCGGGCAGGTCCCGACGCCGGCCATCGGCCTGGACGCCTTCCAGGAGTGCGACACGGTCGGCATCACGCGCCCCATCGTCAAGCACAACTTCCTCGTCAAGGACGTGCGCGACTTGGCCGTCACGCTGAAGAAGGCCTTCCACATCGCCCGCACCGGCCGCCCTGGCCCGGTGGTGGTGGACATCCCCAAGGACGTGTCGCTGGCGCGCACGACCTTCCACTACCCCGAGCGCATCGAGATGCGCTCCTACGTGCCGGCCAAGAAGGGCCACAGTGGCCAGATCCGCAAGGCCGTGCAGCTGCTGCTGCAGGCCAAGCGCCCCTACATTTACACGGGCGGCGGCGTCATCCTGGGTGAAGCCACGGCCGAGCTGCGCCAGCTGGTGGACCTGCTGGGCTTCCCCTGCACGAACACGCTGATGGGCCTGGGCGCCATGCCCGGCACCGACCCGCGCTTCCTGGGCATGCTGGGCATGCACGGCACCTACGAGGCCAACATGACCATGCAGCACTGCGACGTGCTGCTGGCCGTGGGCGCGCGCTTCGATGACCGCGTGATCGGCAACCCCAAGCACTTCGGCTCGGTCGAGCGCAAGATCATCCATGTGGACATCGACCCGTCGTCGATCTCCAAGCGCGTGCGCGTCGACATCCCCATCGTTGGTGACGTCAAGGACGTGCTGCAGGAGCTGATCGCCCAGCTCAAGGAGGCGCAGGCCAAGCCGGACGCAAACGCCGTCAACGCCTGGTGGAGCCAGATCAACGACTGGCGCCGCCGTGACTGCCTGGCCTACAAGGGCTCGGACGAGGTCATCAAGCCGCAGATGGTTGTCGACACGCTGTGGAAGCTGACCCGCGAGCGCGACACCTACATCACGTCGGACGTCGGCCAGCACCAGATGTGGGCCGCGCAGTTCTACAAGTTCGACGAGCCGCGCCGCTGGATCAACTCCGGTGGCCTGGGCACGATGGGCGTAGGCCTGCCGTACGCCATGGGCATCAAGCTGGCCAAGCCGGAATCGGACGTGTTCTGCATCACCGGCGAGGGCAGCATCCAGATGTGCATCCAGGAGCTGTCGACCTGCTTCCAGTACAAGACGCCGGTCAAGATTGTCTCGCTGAACAACCGGTATCTCGGCATGGTGCGCCAGTGGCAGCAGCTGGACTACGAAGGCCGCTACTCGCACAGCTACATGGACGCGCTGCCCAACTTCGTGAAGCTGGCTGAGGCCTATGGCCACGTCGGCATCTTGGTCGAGAAGCCGTCGGATGTGGAGCCGGCGCTGAAGGAAGCGATGCGCCTCAAGGATCGCACCGTGTTCTTGGACATCCGTACCGATCCGACCGAGAACGTCTGGCCTATGGTCAAGGCGGGTAAGGGCATTTCGGAAATGCTGCTGGGGTCGGAAGACCTGTGACCGGCTGAAGCCGTGGGTGTTGGCGAGGGTTGCCGCCCTCGCCGATGCCGGCGGCGGATGACGAGCACAGCCGACCCGGCGGGCTTACCTCTTCAAATCGAACCCGTTGCCAAGGTGCGCCGGTTACCGCCGGTGGCGCTGAAGAGCGCGAAGGACGAGAACCCATGAAACACATCATTGCCTTGCTCATCGAGAACGAGCCCGGTGCGCTGTCGCGCGTCGTCGGCCTGTTCTCTGCCCGCGGCTACAACATCGAGAGCCTGACCGTCGCGCCGACCGAGGACGCCTCGCTGTCGCGCATGACCATCGTGACCACCGGGTCTGATGAGGTCATCGAGCAGATCACCAAGCACCTGAACCGCCTCATCGAGGTCGTCAAGGTCGTCGACCTGACCGAGGGCAATTACACCGAACGTGAGCTGATGCTCATCAAGGTGCGCGCCGTCGGCAAGGAGCGCGAGGAGATTAAGCGCACTGCCGACATCTTCCGTGGCCGCATCATCGATGTGACCGAGAAGACCTACACCATCGAGCTCACCGGCGACGCCGGCAAGCTCGACGCCTTCATCGACGCGATCGACCGCGCGGCGATCCTGGAAACCGTCCGCACCGGCGCCAGCGGCATCGGCCGCGGCGAGCGCATCCTGCGCGTCTGATCCGTCTTCACCCCCAACACCACCCTTTTTTCCTGGAGCGACCCATCATGAACGTCTATTACGACAAGGACGCCGATCTCAGCCTCATCAAGGGCAAGAACGTCACCATCATCGGCTACGGCTCACAAGGCCACGCCCACGCGCAAAACCTGAACGACAGCGGCTGCAAGGTCACCGTGGCGCTGCGCCGCGGCGGCGCGTCCTGGGCCAAGGCGGAAGGCGCCGGCCTGAAGGTCGCCGAGATCGCCGAGGCCGTGAAGTCGGCCGACGTCGTCATGATCCTGCTGCCCGACGAGCAGATCGCCGATGTTTACAACAAGGAAGTCGCCCCCAACCTGAAGGCCGGCGCCTCGCTGGCCTTCGCCCACGGCTTCAACGTGCACTACGGGCAGGTGCAGCCGCGCGCCGACATCGACGTCTGGATGGTTGCCCCCAAGGCCCCCGGCCACACCGTGCGTGGCACCTACCGCCAGGGTGGCGGCGTGCCCCACCTGATCGCCATCTACCAGGACACCACCGGCAAGGCCCGTGACCTGGCCCTGAGCTACGCCGCGGCCAACGGCGGCGGCAAGGCCGGCATCATCGAGACCTCGTTCCGTGAAGAGACCGAGACTGACCTGTTCGGCGAGCAGGCCGTGCTGTGCGGCGGCGCCGTCGAGCTGATCAAGGCTGGCTTCGAGACGCTGACGGAAGCCGGTTACGCCCCTGAGATGGCCTACTTCGAGTGCCTGCACGAGCTCAAGCTGATCGTGGATCTGATCTACGAAGGCGGCATCGGCAACATGAACTACTCGATCTCCAACAACGCCGAGTACGGTGAGTACGTCACCGGCCCGCGCGTGGTGACCGAGGACACCAAGAACGCGATGCGCCAGTGCCTGAAGGACATCCAGACTGGCGAATACGCCAAGTCCTTCATCCTGGAGAACAAGGCCGGCGCTCCGACGCTGATCAGCCGCCGCCGCCTGACCGCCGAGCACCCCATCGAGCAGGTCGGTGCCAAGCTGCGCGACATGATGCCCTGGATCAAGGCCAACAAGCTGGTCGACAAGGCCAAGAACTGAGCCTCGGCTTCCCGAGAAAGGCCGCGTCCGCGAGGGCGCGGCCTTTTGCTTTTGTCGCGCTGCTATCCTGCCGGCCATGACTCCTGACCCGATCGAGGACGACGAGCCCAGCCTCGCCGTTCGCCCCCGCCGCAAAGGCATCTACGCGCTGCCCAATGCCATCACGCTGGCTTCGCTGTTCAGTGCCTTCTATGCCATCGTGATGGCCATGAATGGCAGGTTCGAGGTGGCCTGCGTGGCCATCTTCGCCGCCGCCATCCTCGACAGCCTGGACGGCCGCGTCGCGCGCATGACCAATACGCAGTCCGCCTTCGGCGAGCAGATGGACAGCCTGTCCGACATGGTGGCCTTCGGCGCTGCCCCGGCCCTCATCGTCTACATGTGGGCGCTGAAGGACATGGGCAAGCCGGGCTGGATCCCGGCCTTCGTCTATATCGCCGGTGCGGCGCTGCGGCTGGCGCGCTTCAACGTCAACATCGGCGTGGTCGACAAGCGCTACTTCCAGGGCCTGCCCAGCCCGGCAGCGGCGGCGCTGGTCATCGGGCTGATCTGGGCCGTGGTGGATCAGGCCAGCTACAGCGGCGTCGAGCCGGGCGGCTGGGTGGCCTGGACTGCCTATGGCGTCACGCTGTTCGCCGGGCTTTCGATGGTCACGAATGCGCCCTTCTACAGCTTCAAAGTCTTCGACCGCCGGCGCAGCGTGCCCTTCATCGTGTTGGTGCTGATCATGCTCGCCATCGGCCTGGCGGCGCTGGACCCATCGCGTGTTTTGTTCGGTGCCTTCTGCGTTTACGGCCTGTCGGGCTATGTGATCTACGGCTGGCGCAAGGCCAAGGGGAAGCCGGTCAGCGTGATCTCCACGAGCACCGACGAACCCGATGAGCGCGGCTTGCATCAATAGGCGTTCGTGCTAGATTCCACTCCCATGATCGGCGCAGCGCGAATTCAACTGCTACTAGCCCTAGAGGAACCACGGGTTCGCTAGTCAGTCACGCCTGTTCGCACGCACGCTCCCCTGACCCCAACGGCCCGTTTGCAACCGCAGCGGGCCGTTCGTGTTTTCCAAGGCTGCCGGTTGCGCCACCCACCTCTCGGATGGACCTCCCATGTTGAAGCAACCGCAGCTCAAGTACCGCCCCTTCGCCCCGATCGCACTGCCGGACCGCACCTGGCCCGATGCCGTGCTGACCCGTGCGCCGATCTGGCTGAGCACCGACCTGCGTGACGGCAACCAGGCTCTCATCGAGCCCATGGACATCGCGCGCAAGCTGCGCATGTTCCAGCAGCTGGTGAAGATCGGCTTCAAGGAGATCGAGGTCGGCTTCCCGTCCGCGTCGCAGACCGAGTTCGATTTCGTGCGCCTGCTCATCGACGGCGGGCACATCCCCGACGACGTCAGCATCCAGGTGCTGACGCAGGCGCGCAGCCACCTGATCGAGCGCACCTTCGAGGCGCTGGACGGCGCCAAGCGCGTCATCGTCCATGTCTACAACGCGGTGGCGCCCATCATGCGCCGCGTCGTGCTGGGGCAGGACGAGGCAGGCATCGTCGAACTCGCCGCCACGCATGCCCGTCAGATCAAGGAACTGGCCGCCGCCCGGCCGAGCACGGACTGGCGCTTCGAGTACTCGCCCGAGATGTTCTCCGGCACGGAGCTGGACTTCAGCAAGCGCGTCGTTGATGCAGTCACGGAAGTCTGGGCGCCCACGCCTGACCGCAAGTGCATCATCAACCTGCCATCCACCGTCGAGCACAGCACGCCCAACATCTTTGCCGACATGATCGAGTGGATGCATCGCCACCTTGAGCGTCGCGAATCGATCGTGCTGTCGGTCCATCCGCACAACGACCGCGGCACGGGCACGGCGGCCGGCGAGCTGGCGCTGATGGCCGGCGCGGATCGCATCGAGGGCTGCCTGTTCGGCAACGGCGAGCGCACCGGCAACGTCGACCTCGTCAACATCGCACTGAATCTCTACACCCAGGGTGTGGACCCGCAGCTGGACTTCTCGGACATCGACGAGGTGCGCCGCTGCGTCGAGCACTGCACGCAGATCCCGGTCCACCCACGCCATCCCTACGTGGGCGATCTCGTGTACACCTCCTTCTCCGGCTCCCACCAGGACGCCATCAAGAAGGCCTTCGCCGCGCGCCAGCCCGGCGACGTCTGGGACATGCCCTACCTGCCCATCGACCCCAAGGACCTGGGGCGCAGCTACGACGCGGTCATCCGCGTCAATAGCCAGTCGGGCAAGGGCGGCATCGCCTACCTGCTGGAGGCCGAGTACGGCCTGGAGCTGCCGCGTCGGCTGCAAATCGAGTTCAGCCAGGTCGTGCAGCGCGTCATGGACGACGCCGGCAAGGAGCTGACCGCAGCCGACATCTATGCCATCTTCGAGCGCGAGTACGGCATCGGCGACGCAGCCGCCGCTGTGGTGCAGCCGCAGATGAGCGAGGTCGCGGGCGGCACCATGCGGGTGTCGGCCGAGGTCGTGCTGGGCAGCTGGGTGGGCCATGTGCAGGGCGAGGGCAACGGCCCCATCGACGCCTTCGTGCAGGCACTGTCTACCCGCCTCGGCGAGGACGTCCGCGTGCTGGACTATCACGAGCATGCCATCGGCAGCGGTGCCGATGCCCGAGCCGTCGCCTACCTGGAAATCCGTGTCGGCGACGTGACGCGCCACGGCGTGGGCATCGATGGCAGCATCGTGCGTGCGTCCATGCAGGCCATCCTGTCCGGCCTGGCGCGCGCGCCGGTGACCGTGCCCCAACAACGAGAGGAAAACGCGCAATGACCGACAAGCTCATCATTTTTGACACCACGCTGCGTGACGGCGAACAGTCGCCCGGCGCGTCCATGACGCGTGACGAGAAGCTGCGCATCGCGCGTCAGCTGGAGCGCATGAAGGTCGACGTCATCGAGGCCGGCTTTGCCGCGTCCAGCAATGGCGACTTCGAGGCCGTGCGTGCCATTGCCGCGGCCGTGAAGGACAGCACCATCTGCTCGCTGGCCCGCGCCAATGACCGCGACATCTCGCGCGCCGCCGAGGCGCTGCAGCCCGCCCACCGCGCACGCATCCACACCTTCATCGCCACGAGCGAACTCCACATGGAGAAGAAGCTGCGCATGACGCGCGAGCAGGTGCTGGACCAGGCGACGCTGGCGGTGCGTTTTGCCCGCAACCTGTGTGGCGACATCGAGTTCTCGCCCGAGGATGGCTACCGCTCCGACATCGATTTCCTGGCCCGCGTCTGCGAGGCCGTTATCCGCGAAGGCGCCGGCACCATCAACATCCCCGACACGGTCGGCTACGGCATCCCCGAGCTCTACGGTGACTTCATCCGCCGCCTGCGCGAGAAGGTGCCCAACTCCGACCAGGCGATCTGGAGCGTGCACTGCCACAACGACCTGGGCATGGCAGTGGCCAACTCGCTGGCTGGCGTCAAGATCGGCGGCGCACGCCAGATCGAGTGCACCATCAACGGCCTGGGCGAGCGCGCTGGCAACTGCTCGCTCGAAGAGGTCGTCATGGCCGTCAAGACGCGGCGCGATTACTTCGGCCTGGATGTCGGCATCGAGACCTCGCAGATCGTGCCGGCGTCCAAGCTGGTGTCGCAGACCACCGGCTTCGTCGTGCAGCCCAACAAGGCAGTCGTCGGCGCGAATGCCTTTGCCCACGCGAGCGGCATTCACCAGGACGGCGTGCTGAAGGCGCGCGACACCTACGAGATCATGCGCGCCGAGGACGTGGGCTGGGCGGCGAACAAGATCGTGCTGGGCAAGCTGTCGGGCCGCAACGCCTTCAAGCAGCGCCTGCAGGAACTGGGCATCCAGCTGGAGAGCGAGGCTGAGGTCAACGCCGCCTTCGTGCGCTTCAAGGACCTGGCCGACCGCAAGAACGAGATCTTCGACGAGGACATCATTGCCCTCGTCATGGACGAGTCCGTCACGTCCGAGCAGGAGCATTTTCGGCTGCTGTCGCTGTCCCAGCGCAGCGAGACCGGCGAGCGCCCGCACGCCGCCATCGTCTTTGCAATGGGCGCGCAGGAGCACCGTGCCGAGAGTGACGGCAACGGCCCGGTGGATGCGACGCTGCAGGCCATCGAGTCGGTCGTGCAGTCTGGCGCCGAGATGCTGCTGTACTCGGTCAATGCCATCACCGGCGGCAGTACCGAGTCCCAGGGGGAGGTGACGGTGCGGCTGCAGCATGCCGGCCGCGTCGTCAACGGTGTGGGCGCGGACCCGGACATCGTCGTCGCGTCCGCCAAGGCCTACCTGAGCGCCCTCAACAAGCTGCAGAGCAAGAGCGAGCGCGTCGCCGCCCAGGGCTGATCCGCGCTACGCGCAGGGCAGCCGCCGGGAGGCGGCCGGCCTGCGTCGCCTGGGCGCTTCGCGTGGAATCTGGCGCGCAAACGCCGGGGTACTCGCCTGTTCGGGCAGGGCGGATGCCGACAGAATCGGGCTGTGGGCGTGCCATGGTCGCCGTTTGCGGGCTGATCCCGATACCGCTGCGCTGTCGGCCCAGGCCTACTTGCTCACACGAAAACCGCCGTCAGGCCGGGAACGGCGGCTCAGAGACCTCACTTGAGGTTTGTGGTCTAAGTTCTTATCTTGTCGATGTTTTTGGCGTCACTTACACTGCCACTCTGCTGTTGGGGACACCGTTGAAGATTCCATTTGCCGCCGCTTTCCTGAGTCTTTGTCTGGGCCTGTCGTCCTACAGCGCCGCAGCCCAGTCCGTGGCCGCCAACAAGCCCGCCAAGGCCAAGACCGCCAAAGTTGCCAAGGCCAAGGCCAAGCCGGCACCGGCGCCCACGCGCAAGGTACGCTCGGTTGTCGTGCGCAAGCCGGTGGTGCGCGCAGCGCCCACCTTTGGGCAGGCGGCTGGCCTGCACGAGGCGGACGACCCGCTGTCGCTGAAGTCCAGCGTCGCCTATGTGCTGGATCAGGACACCAACGAGGTGCTGTTCTCCAAGAACCCGCAGGCGGTGCTGCCCATCGCGTCCATCACCAAGCTGATGACGGCCCTGGTGGTTGTCGAGTCCGGCCTGTCGATGGACGAGAAGCTCACCGTGACCGTCGAGGACAAGGACACCGAGAAGAACACCGGTTCGCGCCTGGCCTTCGGCACGACGCTGACGCGCGCCGAGATGCTGCACCTGGCGCTGATGTCCAGCGAGAACCGCGCCGCCCATGCGCTGGGCCGGCATTACCCCGGCGGCCTGGCCGCCTTCGTGGCGGCCATGAACGCCAAGGCCGCCAGCCTGGGCATGACGGACACGCACTACGTCGAGCCCACCGGCTTGTCCAGCCGCAACCAGAGCAGCGCGGCAGACCTGGCCAAGCTGGTGGATGTGACCAGCCAGGTGCCCATCCTGCGCGACATGTCCACCTCTCGTGAGGCCCGCGTGGCGCTGGGCAAGCGCATGGTGCAGTTCCGCTCCACCAACGGCCTGCTGGCCAACCCGCTGTGGGACATCGGCCTGCAGAAGACCGGTTTCATCAACGAGGCCGGCAAGTGCGTCGTCATGCAGGCCAGCATGGCCGGCCGCAAGCTCATCATGGTGTTCCTGGATTCCAGCGGCAAGAGCGCGCGTATCGCGGACGCCGAGCGCATGCGCAAGTGGCTGACGTCGCTACAGGGCGACGCGGCGGTCGCTGCCAAGCTCTGAGGCGGCAGGCCTGAACGCAAACGCGGCGCCTCGGCGCCGCGTTTGCGTTTGGGGTTTGCGCGGCGGCCTCAGCCGCGGTGGCCCAGGGCTGCCGAGATCTGTGCGGCCGTTTCCTTGAGCCGCACGACCCAGCCTTCCTCCAGCCGGTCGGCCGGCGCGGAAATGGACAGGCCGGCCACCAGCTTGGCCTGGTCGTCGTAGATGCCGGCGGCCATGCAGCGCACGCCCAGCTCCAGCTCCTCGTCGTCGCGCGCGATGCCGCGCTGGCGCACGGCCGCGAGCTCGCGCTCCAGCGCGCCAACTTCGGTGAGGCTGTTGCGGGTGTGGCCGGCCAGGCCGGTGCGCGTCGCGTACGCGCGCACGCGCGAGCTGTCGTCGCTGGCCAGGAAGAGCTTGCCGACCGACGTGAGGTGCAGCGGCGCGCGGCCGCCGACGGCCCGCACGACCTGCATGCCCGAGCGCTCGGAATAGGTGCGTTCGATGTAGACGATCTCGTCGCCCTGGCGCACCGACAGGTTGACCGGCTGGTGGGTGAACTTGTGCAGCTCGCGCATGGCCGGCAGCGCGGCATCGCGCACGTCCAGCCGCGCCTTTACGAGGTTGCCCAGCTCGAGCATGCGCATGCCCAGGCGGTAGCTGCCCGCCTCGGGCCGGTCCACGAAACGCCCCAGCGTCAGGTCATTCAGAATGCGGTGGGCCGTCGATGGGTGCAGGCCGGTGGCCTCGGACAGCGCCTTCAGCGACACCGGATCCTGGTGCTGGGCCAGCACATCCAGCAGCGCAAACATGCGCTCCAGCACCTGGATCGCGGGCGTCTGCGCTTCTTTGGGTTTCATGCGGGCATTGTCGGGGAGATTGCGGTTGTTTTGTATGGCGAAAGCGGTGTTCAGAACGTGGCAAATTCTGGCCTTATTGCTGCTCGGCTCGTTGGCCCAGCCTCAGGCGGCCGCGGCTGACTCCGGCGCTCGCTGGTCATCCTGGCCCCGGCTGCACGGCCGCATCACGGCAGGCAGCCTGGGCCTGGTGATCAACACGGCCGACCCGTACTCGGTGGCCGTGGGGGAGTACTACGCCCGCCGGCGCGGCATCCCTGACGCCCATGTGCTGCGCGTGCAGATGCCGCTGCGCGCCAGCCTGACGCCGCAGGAGTTCAGTGCGCTGGACGAAGCCGTGCGCGGCCACATGCCCGAGGGCGTCAACGGCCTGGCGCTCGCCTGGGTGCAGCCCTATGCGGTGGCCTGCAATGCGCTGACCAGTGCGTTGGCGCTGGGCCTGCTGCCGGAGCTGTGCGCGAACTCCTGCGCGGCCACGCGGCCCAGCCCCTACCCGGGCTACACCGGAGCACGGCCCTGGCCTGTGCTGGGCATGCGGCCGGCGATGCAGCTGGCTGCCCGCTCGGTGCCGGCGGCGCTGGCGATGATCGAACGGGGCATCGCGGCTGACCACACGCTGGCTGTAGCCGGCGCCGTACCGGCCCAGGCCTACCTCGCTGCCACGCCGGACATCGCCCGAAACGTGCGTGAACGCCTGTTCCCGCCCGCGGGCGCAGTGCCTGGCGTGGCGGGCTTGGCGGTGGTGCGTGTCCACAGCAGTGCGTTGCCCGACATACGCCGCACGCTGGTCTACCAGACCGGCCTGGCCCGCGTGCCGGCGCCGCTAGGCGGCGAGTGGCTGCCGGGGGCGCTGGCGGATCACCTGACATCCTTTGGCGGCCAGCTCGACCGTGCGGCCGGCGAAGGCCAGATGAGCGTGCTCGACTGGATCGATGCCGGCGCGACGGCCAGCTACGGCACGGTCAGCGAGCCTTGCAATCACGTCCAGAAGTTCCCGCACCCGCAGGCACTGATGCAGGCCTACGGCCAGGGCGTCAGCGCGCTGGAGGCCTACTGGCGCAGCGTGGCCTGGCCGGCGCAGGGCGTGTTCGTCGGCGAGCCGCTGGCGGCGCCGTTCGCGCCTCTGCCCACGCCGGCCACCACGCCCTGAGCGGCCGCGCGGCCTGCGCGCACAGCACCTTCCAGCGTCGCAGGGTAGGGGCCGTCAATGTAGTCGCCCGCCGCCCACAGGCCCGGCGCGATGTAGGCCGCCGGGCGCGGCAGGCCCGGCGTGCAGGCGAAGGTGGCGCGCTTCTCGGTTAGCACCTTGTCGATGACGGGCGGCGTGGCCCAGGTCAGCTCGCGCGTCGCCTGGGCCAGCACGGCCTCGGCGGCGCCGCCGCTCGCCACCCAGGGCGCGGCGCCGCTGACGACGAAGGCGAAGCGTCCCGGTGCCCCGCCCAGCGCGCCGTGGTCGAAGACGAATTGGGCTGGTGCATCCTGGCACTCGCGCAGCGCCAGCATAGGGGCGGGCAGCGCGCTGCCGGGGCTGTACAGATAGACGGTGATGATGGGTTCGAAGTCCAGGCCCTGCGCAGTGGCCGACCACGCGGGTGCGATGCCGGCGGTCAGCCGCGCAGCTTCCACGCTGGTGCAGGCCAGCACGACGGCGTCGAACGGCTCGCCGTCAACGTGCCAGCCGGGGGCGATCTGGCGCACGCGCGCACCCAGGCGCAGCCGCTCGCCCAGCCACGCCGTCGCCGGCCCGGCGAGCAGCTCGGACAGCGGCCGGCGCGGCAGCAGCAGGTCGGCGCTGCCGGCGCCGCTGAACAGCGCGTCTCGCAGCACGCGCAGGAACACTCGTGCGCTGGCTTGGGCGGCCGCTGTGTTCAGCGCGGCGACGCACAACGGCTCGACGAGATCGCGCTTCACGACCGCCGGCAGGCCGGCGCAGAGCTCTGCGACGCTCAGGCGCTCGCCGCAGCGAAAGCCCCGCGCCAGCCAGCTGCCGGCGGCGGCCAGCAGCCCCAGCCGGGCGCCGAGCGGCCAGCCGCGGTGCGCCAGCACGCCGCGCGCGAAGGCGATCAGCGGCGGCCCGGGTGGCAGCTGCAGGCCGGGCTCGCCGGGATAGGGCAGGGACAGTGGCAGCCGCTTCAGCACCTGTTCGGGGTCGACCCCGAGCTGGCGCATCAGCGCCAGGCTGTCGCGGTAGGCGCCGATGAGGATGTGCTGGCCGTTGTCGTACTCAGGCGCCCCTGCCACGCTGCGGGCCCGGCCGCCGAGTTGCGGCGCCATCTCGAAGACGGTGATGTCATGGCCCGCATCGGCCAGCGTGACGGCCGCCGAGATGCCGGCCCAGCCGCCTCCAACGATGGCGACCTTCAATGTCCGCGCCAGTTAGTTTTCATCGCGATCCAGAGCTTGCGCACCGGCGTCAGCGCGATGCGCTGGTGCAGCACCTGGAACTGTTCGCGCTCGATCTCGACGAGCAGTGCGCGGTAGATGTTGGCCATCATCAGGCCGGGCTTCTGGGCGCTGCGGTCGGCTTCGGCCAGCAGGGCGACGGCCTCGTCGTACAGGCGGTGCGCACGCTCGGCCTGGAACTGCATCAGCGCCGTGAAGCGCTCGCTGTAGCCCCAGGGCTTGCTGCGCAGCAGGATCTCGTTGGCCTTGACGCCGAACTGCTGCAGTTCGTTCACTGGCAGGTAGATGCGGCCACGCCGCGCGTCGTCGCCGACGTCGCGGATGATGTTAGTCAACTGCATAGCCAGGCCCAGCTTGTGGGCGTACTCGACGGTCTGCGGCTGCGTGCGGCCGAAGATGCCGCTGGCCACCTCGCCGACGACGCCTGCCACCAGGTGGCAGTAGCGCGCGAGGCCCGCGTAGTCCAGATAGCGCGTTTGCTGCAGGTCCATCTCGCAGCCTTCGACGACGGCCAGCAGGTGCTCCAGCCGGATGTCGTAGGCCTTTGTGTGCGGCATCAGCGCCTTCATGGCCGGGTGGCTGGGCTGGCCGGCAAATGCGGCGGCCGCCTCCTTGCGCCACCAGGCCAGCTTGGTCGCGGCGACGCCGGCGTCCTGCGTTTCGTCGACGACGTCGTCGACCTCGCGGCAGAA
Source organism: Pelomonas margarita (assembly GCF_043555875.1). NCBI lineage: Bacteria > Pseudomonadati > Pseudomonadota > Betaproteobacteria > Burkholderiales > Sphaerotilaceae > Roseateles > Pelomonas margarita. The sequence goes on from NZ_JBIGHW010000004.1 coordinate 179,762, forward strand.
CGCGTAGAAGGCCGTGATGGCCGCGCGCCGGGGTGGCGGCAGGAACAGGAAGGCGTAATAGAAGCTCGAGCCGCTGGCGGCGGCTTTCTCCTGGACGTATTGCTCTGGGGTCATGATGTGGCGCGCATTGTCAGCGCACGCCACAGCAGCCTGGGAAGATCCCAGGCAGTGACGGCGGGGCGGCGTCGCAGGCTGTCATGGTCGCCGGCGGCAATCTTGTCCAGGATGAGCAGGCCGCCCTGCACGACGAGGCGCAACTCCCAGCCGGCGCGGCCGCGCAGGGTCAGCGCCAGCGACGCGCCGTCCTGCATCAGCGTCCGTGCCCAGCCGCACAGGTCGCGGATCAGCGCGCGGGCAGCGGGGCTGTCGCGGCAGGCGAGCACGTCGTCGGCGCTCAGCCCGTGGCGGTCCAGGTCGGGCTGTGGCACGTAGAGCCGGCCGTTGGGGCCGTCGCGGCTGAAGTCCTGCCAGAAGTTGATGAGTTGCAGCGCCGAGCAGATGGCGTCGGAACGGCGCAGCGAGTCGGCGTCGTCCACGCCATACAGCCCGAGCAGCAGGCGCCCGACCGGGTTGGCCGAGCGGCGGCAGTAGTCCAGCAGGTGAGCGCGGTCGCGGTAGCGGGGCGGCGCCAGATCCTGCTCGAAGGCGTCCAGCAGGTCGTGCAGCAGCGTGGGTTGCAGCCGGCGCATCTCATGCGCCAGGGGTGCGAACACCCGGGCCCAGCGCGGGGAGGGCGCCTGCCCGGCGACGACGGCAGTCAGGTCGGCGCGGTAGTCCTGCAGATCCTGCCGGCGCTGCGCAGCGGTGGCGGCACCCTCGTCGGCCAGGTCGTCGGCCGTGCGCGCGAAGTGGTAGATGGCCACGACCGCCGGCCGTAGCGCGGGCGGGCACAGCAGCGACGCAACAGGGAAGTTCTCGTAGTGGTCGACGCTCAAGCTGTTTCTCAAGTTCCGCTTGCAAATGCCCGCCGTTCCAGCGAACCTCCCCGAGGTTTGACACTGGTCACAGGGTCTGAATACATTACTGACCCGCCGGTCATTAAATTTTCGAGCCGGCCGTCCCATCTTGCCGAGGTCTGCATGTCCCATCTCCTGCGTCTCGCGCCGCCCCTGCTGTTGGCGGCACTGCTCTCGGCCTGCGGCAAGCAGGCTGCGGCTCCCGAACCGGAGCGTGCGGTGCGCACCCAACTGGTCAGCACGGGCTCGGCGAGTGCCAGCCATCAGTATGCGGCCGAGGTGCGGGCGCGGGTCGAGTCGCGGCTGTCGTTCCGCGTCAGCGGCAAGCTGCTGAGCCGCGACGTGAACCTGGGCGATACCGTGAAGGCGGGTCAGCTGCTGGCCCGCATCGACGCGCAGGACCTGAAGCTGGCCCAGGCGGCCGCCGCCGCCGGTGTGGCCGCTGCTCGCACCAACCGTGACCAGCTGGGCGCGGACTACAAGCGTTTCGTTGACCTGCAGCGTCAAGGCTTCATCAGCGCGGCCGAGCTGGAGCGCCGCGACTCGGCCTTCAAGGCCGCTCAGGCGCATCTGGAGCAGGCCAAGGCGCAGGCCGACGTGCAGGCCAACCAGGCCGCCTATGCGCAGTTGCTGGCCGACGGGGCGGGTGTCGTCACGGGTATCAGCGCCGAGCCCGGCCAGGTGCTGGCGGCCGGCACGCCGGTGGTCAGCGTGGCGTTGGACGGCCCGCGCGACATCGTCTTCTCGGTGCCCGAGGACCAGATCGGCCGTGTACGGGCTGCGGCCAGCCAGCCCGGGGCGCTGCAGTTGCGGCTGTGGGGCAGCGAGACGACGTCGCCACTGAAGCTGCGCGAGGTGGCGGCAGCGGCCGACCCGGTGACGCGCACCTTCCTCATCAAGGCCGACGCCGGCAAGCTGGACGTGAAGCCCGGGCAGACGGCCACCGTCGTGCTGGATCTGCCGCAGACGGCCAACATCATCAAGCTGCCGCTGACGGCCGTGCTGCAGCAGTCGGGCAAGACCTCGGTGTGGGTGCTGGACGGCGCGACGATGACGGTCAAGCCGGTGGCGGTGCAGGTGGGCGGCGCGGATGGCAACGAGGTGGTGGTCGCCAGCGGCCTCAGCGCCGGCCAGGAGGTCGTCGTGGCCGGCGTGCATGTGCTGACTCCGGGCCAGAAGGTCAAGCGCTACGTGCCGCCCCGCAGCGCCGCCCCGCAGCCGGCTGCCCCGGCCGCCGCTCGCTGAGCCGGGCCCGCGCATGAACATTCCGCCGAACAAGCCCGCGCTGGGCGACCGCTTCAACATCTCCCGCTGGGCGCTGGAGCACCCGGCGCTGACGCGCTACCTGATGGTGGTGCTGATGCTGATGGGCTTCGCGGCCTACTTCCAGCTGGGCCAGGACGAGGACCCGCCGTTCACCTTCCGCGTCATGATCGTGCAGGCCTTCTGGCCGGGTGCGACGGCGCAGCAGATGGCCGACCAGGTCACCGACAAGATCGAGAAGACGCTGCAGGAGGTGAACTACGCGGACAAGATCCGCTCGTCCACCAAGCCCGGCGAGTCCATCACCATCTTCCAGCTCAAGGACAGCACGCCGCCCGCCGAGGTGGCCGGCATCTGGTACCAGGTGCGCAAGAAGGTGGGCGACATGCGGCTGACGCTGCCGCAGGGCGTCATCGGCCCGTTCTTCAACGACGAGTTCGGTGACGTCTACGGCTCCATCTACGCGCTCTCCGCCGATGGCTTCAGCCGTGAGGAGCTGCGCGAGCACGCCGACCGCGTGCGCCAGGCGCTGCTGCAGGTCAAGGACGTGGCCAAGGTCGAGATCTACGGCATCCAGCCCGAGAAGCTGTTCATCGAGGTGTCGCAGAAGCGCCTGGCGCAGTTGGGCCTGGATTTCGGCCAGGTTATCAACCAGATCGGCACGCAGAACGCGGTGGAGGGCGCCGGCGTCATGAACGCGGGCAGCGCGAATTTCCAGATCCGCGTGCAGGGCCAGTTCACGTCGGTGCAGGCGTTGGCCGACGTGCCCATCCGCGCGGTCAACCCGCAGACCGGCGCGGCCAGCCAGCTGCGCCTGGGCGACATCGCCGCCATCAAGCGCGAGTATGTCGACCCGCCCACCACGACCGTGCGCTACCAGGGCCGCGACGTGCTGGCGCTGGGCGTCTCCATGGCCAAGGGCGGCGACATCATCGCGATGGGCAAGGCGCTGGGAGTGGCGACCAAGGCCATCGAGCGGGACCTGCCGGCCGGCATCCAGCTGGCGCAGATCCAGGACCAGCCCAAGGCGGTCACGACCTCGGTGAGCGAGTTCGTCCACGTGTTGATCGAGGCCGTCGTCATCGTGCTGGCGGTCAGCTTCCTGTCGCTGGGCCTGCACAAGAAGGCGGGCGGCGGGTTCCGCATCGACATCTGGCCGGGCCTGGTGGTCGGCATCACTATCCCACTGGTGCTGGCCATCACGTTCGTGGCCATGTTCTATTGGGGCGTGGGCCTGCACAAGATCTCGCTGGGCTCGCTGATCATCGCGCTGGGCCTGCTGGTGGACGACGCCATCATTGCCGTCGAGATGATGGTGCGCAAGCTCGAAGAGGGCTACGACAAGATGCACGCCGCCACGTTCGCCTACGACGTGACGGCCATGCCCATGCTGACCGGCACGCTGATCACGGCGGTGGGCTTCCTGCCCATCGGGCTGGCGAAGTCGACCACCGGCGAGTACACGTTCGCGATCTTCGCGGTGACGGCCGCAGCGCTGGTCGTCTCGTGGGTGGCGTCGGTGTACTTCGTGCCTTATCTGGGCGCCTTGCTGCTGAAGAGCAAGCCCTCGGCCGACGGCGAGGTGCACGAGCTGTTCGACACACCGTTCTACAACCGCTTCCGCAGCCTGGTGCGCTGGTGCGTGGAGAACCGCTGGACGACCATCGCGATCACGCTGCTGGTCTTCGGCCTGGGGCTGTTCGGCATGACGCGCGTGCAGCAGCAGTTCTTCCCTGACTCCAGCCGCCCCGAGATCCTCGTCGACCTGACGTTGCCCGAGGGCGCCACCATCCAGGAGACCAAGGCGCTGGCCAAGCGCTTCGAGGCGCGCATGCTGAAAGAGCCGGGCATGGCCTCGGTGACGAGCTGGGTGGGCTCGGGCGTGCCGCGCTTCTACCTGCCGCTGGACACCATCTTCCCGGCCTCCAATGTGACGCAGTCCATCCTGCTGCCCAAGGGCCTGGAGGAACGCGAAGAACTGCGCAAGCGTCTGCCCGCCGTGCTGGCTGAGGAGTTCCCCGAGGCACGCGGCCGCGTGAAGCTGCTGCCCAACGGCCCGCCGGTGCCCTACCCGGTGCAGTTTCGCGTCACGGGCGCCGATCCCAAGGTTGTGCGCGAGTGGGCCGACAAGGCCAAGGACATCCTGCGCGCCAGCCCCAACATGCGCGGCGTCAACGACAACTGGAACGAGAACGTCAAGACGCTGCGCCTGAACGTTGACCAGGACAAGGCGCGGGCGCTGGGCGTCACGAGCCAGAGTCTGGCGCAGTCGGCGCGCACGCTGCTGTCGGGCACCACCGTCGGCCAGTACCGCGAGGCCGACAAGCTCATCGACATCGTGCTGCGCCAGCCGGCTGACGAACGCGCCGTCATCACCGACATCGGCAACGCCTACGTGCCCACGAGCACCGGCCGGGCGATCCCGCTGACGCAGATCGCCCGGATCGAGTTCGACTGGGAGCCCGGCGTCATGTGGCGCGAGGGCCGCCAGTACGCCGTCACCGTGCAGGGCGACGTGGCCGAAGGGCTGCAGGGCGCCACCGTGACGAAGGAGGTCTGGCCCCAACTGGACGAGCTGCGCAAGCAGATGCCCACCGGTTATGGCATTGCCATTGCGGGCGCCGTCGAGGAAAGCAGCAAGGGCCAGGGCTCCATCGCGGCGGGCGTGCCGGTGATGCTGTTCATCACCTTCACGCTGCTGATGCTGCAGCTGCAGAGCTTCAGCCGCGCGATGCTGGTCTTCCTGACTGGGCCGCTTGGCATTGCCGGCGTGGCGATGGCGCTGCTGGTGCTGAACCGGCCGTTCGGCTTCGTCGCGCTGCTGGGCGTTGTTGCGCTGATGGGCATGATCATGCGCAACTCCGTCATCCTCATCGACCAGATCGAGCAGGACCGTGCCCGCGGCGTGCCAGACTGGTCGGCCATCGTCGAGTCGGCGGTGCGGCGCTTCCGCCCGATCGTGCTGACGGCCGCAGCGGCCGTGCTGGCCATGATCCCGCTGTCGCGCAGCGTGTTCTGGGGGCCGATGGCCGTGGCCATCATGGGCGGCCTCATCGTCGCCACCGTGCTGACGCTGCTGGCGCTGCCGGCCATGTACGCGGCCTGGTTCCGCGTCGTGCGGCCTGCCGAGGAAGAGCACAGCCGCCTGCACAGCGAGCTGCCTGCCGAGGCCTGACGCCGCGCGCACCTTAGGGTTTTGCCGCCCCGCACGCCGGGGCGGCGGCCAAACCTTGCGGGGTCGCTACAATCGCCGGTTTGCCGAATCGCCCGAATCGTGTTTGAAGGGTTGCCGGCGTCTGAAAAGACGGGCAGCCCATCCAGAACCAACCCGTTGCGCGGGTGGCGAAATTGGTAGACGCACCAGGTTTAGGTCCTGACGCCTTCACGGGCGTGCCGGTTCGAGTCCGGCCCCGCGCACCACTGTCCTTCAACTGTTCCCGAGTCCAACATGGCCGTCACCGTCGAAACCCTCGAAAAGCTGGAACGCCGCATCACCCTGCACGTGGCGGCCGCTGAGATCAACAGCGAAGTCGAAGCCCGGCTGAAGAAGCTGGCCCGCACCGTCAAGGCCGACGGCTTCCGCCCCGGCAAGGTGCCGATGAATGTCGTCGCCCAGCGCTACGGCTACTCGGTGCAGTACGAAGTCGTCAACGACAAGCTCGGCGCCGCCTTTAACAGCGCCGCCAACGAAGCGCAGCTGCGCGTCGCCGGCATGCCGCGCATCGAGCAGAAGAACGAAGCGCCCGAGGGCCAGATGGCCTTCGACGCCACGTTCGAGGTCTATCCCGACGTCAAGATCGGCGATCTGGCTGCGGCTGACGTCGAGCGCGTCACCAGTGACGTGACCGAGGAAGCCATCGACAAGACTGTCGAGATCCTGCGCAAGCAGCGTCGCAGCTTTGCCCAGCGCGCCGCCGCCGACGTGGCCGCCGCCGGTGACCGCGTGACCATTGACTTCGAAGGCAAGATCGACGGCGAGCCCTTCCAGGGCGGCAAGGCCGAAGGCTTCCAGTTCCTGGTTGGCGAAGGCCAGATGCTGGAGCAGTTCGACGCCGCCGTGCGCGGCATGAAGGCCGGCGAGAGCAAGACCTTTCCGCTGCAGTTCCCCGAGGATTACCACGGCAAGGACGTGGCCGGCAAGGAGGCCGACTTCCTCGTCACCGTCAAGAAGATCGAAGCCCAGCACCTGCCCGAAGTGAACGAGGCGTTCGCCAAGTCTCTGGGCATCAAGGATGCGACCGTCGAAGCCCTGCGCGCCGACATCAAGAAGAACCTCGAGCGCGAGGTGAAGTTCCGCGTGCTGGCCCGCAACAAGGGCGCCGTCATGGACGCGCTGGTGGCTGTGTCCGAGCTGGACGTGCCCAATGCGCTGGTGCAGGGCGAGGCCGAGCGCATGGTTGGCCAGGCCCGTGAGGACCTGAAGAAGCGTGGTGTGAAGGATGCCGACAAGGCCGAGATCCCCGCCGACATCTTCAAGCCGCAAGCCGAGCGCCGCGTGCGCCTGGGCCTGGTGGTGGCCGAACTGGTGCGCGCCAACAACCTGCAGGCCAAGCCGGCCCAGCTGCAGTCGCACATCGAAGAGCTGTCGCAGAGCTACGAGAAGCCCGCCGAAGTGATGCGCTGGTACCTGAGCGACCGCGAGCGCATGGCCGAAGTGGAAGCCGTCGTCGTCGAGAACAACGTCACGGACTTCGTGCTGGCGACCGCCAAGGTCACCGACAAGGCTCTGCCGTTCGACGAGCTGATGGCCCAGGGCAACTAAGAAGCCACACCTCAGATGAGGCGCCGCGCCGCAAGGCCCGGCGCCTTCTTTCTTGCGTGGCCATAATCTGCCCCCATAACAGGACGTATTGATTTCCAAGGATCTGAATGAGCGCGCTTGAAACCAGCAACCTGGGCATGGTGCCCATGGTCATCGAACAGTCGGGTCGCGGTGAGCGCGCCTACGACATCTACTCGCGCCTGCTGCGCGAGCGCATCATCTTCCTGGTCGGCCCCGTCAACGACGCCGTCGCCAACCTCGTCGTCGCGCAACTGCTGTTCCTGGAGAGCGAGAACCCCGACAAGGAGATCTCGCTGTACATCAACAGCCCCGGCGGCAGCGTATCGGCCGGCATGTCGATCTACGACACGATGAACTTCATCAAGCCTGAGGTGTCGACGCTGTGCATGGGCATGGCAGCCAGCATGGGCGCCTTCCTGCTGTCGGCCGGTGCCAAGGGCAAGCGCTTCTCGCTGCCCAACGCCAAGGTCATGATCCACCAGCCGCTGGGTGGCGCACAGGGCCAGGCGACCGACATCGAGATCCATGCGCGTGAAATCCTGAAGACTCGCGAGGCGCTGAACCGCATCCTGGCCGAGCGCACGGGCCAGACGCTGGAGAAAATCCAGTCGGACACCGAACGCGACTACTTCATGTCCGCCGCCGAGGCGCAGACCTACGGCCTGATCGACCAGGTGCTGGAACATCGCCCCTGAGTCCTGAAGGGCCGTCGCCGGCCTCCGGAATCACAGCGAAATCGGGACCCTTATCCCCACAAGGGTCCCGAGATCGTTTGGACTATCATCATTCGAGGCATTCCGCCTCTCATTGAGCAGTTTCATGGCCGAGAAAAAAGGCACCTCCAGCGAGAAAGTTCTGTACTGCTCCTTCTGCGGCAAGAGCCAGCACGAGGTCAAGAAGCTGATCGCCGGCCCGTCCGTCTTCATCTGCGACGAGTGCATCGAGCTGTGCAATGACATCGTCCGTGACGAGATCCCCGCGCCGGCTCCCGCAGCGCGCGCCGGCAAGTCCGACCTGCCCGTGCCCAGCGAGATCAAGTCCAGCCTGGACCAGTACGTCATCGGGCAGGACGTCGCCAAGCGCACGCTGGCCGTGGCCGTCTACAACCACTACAAGCGCCTGCGCCACATGGCGACGGCCAAGGAATCGGTCGAGCTGTCCAAGAGCAACATCCTCTTGATCGGCCCCACCGGCTCCGGCAAGACGCTGCTGGCACAGACGCTGGCGCGTCTGCTGAACGTGCCCTTCGTGATCGCCGATGCGACGACGTTGACCGAAGCCGGCTACGTCGGCGAGGACGTCGAGAACATCATCCAGAAGCTGCTGCAGAACTGCAATTACGACGTCGAGCGTGCGCAGCGCGGCATCGTCTACATCGACGAGATCGACAAGATCTCGCGCAAGGCCGACAACCCGTCCATCACGCGCGACGTGTCCGGCGAAGGCGTGCAGCAGGCGCTGCTCAAGCTCGTCGAAGGCACGATGGCCTCGGTGCCGCCGCAGGGCGGCCGCAAGCATCCGAACCAGGACTTCCTGCAGATCGACACGACCAACATCCTGTTCATCTGCGGCGGTGCGTTCGACGGCCTGGAAAAGGTCATCCAGAACCGCAGCGAGAAGTCCGGCATCGGCTTCGGCGCGACCGTGAAGAGCAAGTCCGACAAGAAGGTAGGCGAGGTCTTCCGCCAGTGCGAGCCCGAGGACATCATCAAGTTCGGCCTCATCCCCGAACTCGTCGGCCGCCTGCCTGTCGTCGCCACACTCGGCGAGCTGACCGAAGACGCGCTGGTGCAGATCCTCACCGAGCCCAAGAACGCGCTGGTCAAGCAGTATCAGCAGCTGTTCGAGATGGACGGCGTCGAGCTCGAAATCCGCAAGCCAGCCCTCGCCGCCATCGCCCGCAAGGCGTTGGCGCGCAAGACCGGTGCGCGCGGCCTGCGCTCCATCATGGAGCAGTCGCTGATCGACACCATGTTCGACCTGCCGGCGCTGGAAGGCGTCGAGAAGGTCGTGCTGGACGAGCACAACATCGAGGACGCGTCGGCACGTCCCTTGCTGGTTTACCGCGAACAGAAGGCCAGCGCGTAAACCGCACCAAGCCCTCAACTTGCAATCGCCCCCTCAGGCCGCACATCGGCCTGAGAAAGAGAGGTCTTCATGTCCGGACACCCCATCCTCCCCGCCGACCCGATCACGCTGCCGCTGCTGCCGCTGCGTGATGTGGTCGTGTTCCCGCACATGGTCATCCCGCTGTTCGTCGGGCGCCCCAAGTCCATCAAGGCGCTGGAAGCCGCGATGGAAGCCGGCCGCCAGATCATGCTGGTGGCCCAAAAGGCCGCCGGCAAGGACGAGCCCAAGCCCGAAGACATGTTCGAGGTCGGCTGCGTCTCCAGCATCCTGCAGATGCTGAAGCTGCCCGACGGCACCGTGAAGGTGCTCGTCGAAGGCCTGCAGCGCGCCACCACCAGCTCGATCACCGAGCCGGGAGAGCACTTCGTTGCCGAAGTCACGCCCATCCCGCCCGAGACCGAGCACGCCCCTGAAGTCGAAGCCCTGCGCCGTGCAGTCACGCAGCAGTTCGATCAGTACGTCAAGCTCAACAAGAAGATCCCGCCCGAGATCCTCACGTCCATCGGCGGCATCGACGATCCCGGCCGCCTGGCCGACACCATCGCCGCGCACCTGCCGCTCAAGCTCGACGCCAAGCAGGCCGTGCTGGACTTGGCCGATGTGGCCAAGCGGCTGGAGAAGCTGCTCGACCTGCTCGAGCACGAAGTCGACATCCTGCAGGTCGAAAAGCGCATCCGTGGCCGCGTCAAGCGCCAGATGGAGAAGAGCCAGCGCGAGTACTACCTGAACGAGCAGGTCAAGGCCATCCAGAAGGAACTCGGCGACGGCGAAGAAGGCGCCGACATGGAGGAGCTCGAAAAGAAGATCCTCGCCGCCAAGATGCCGAAGGAGGCGCGCAAGAAGGCCGACGCCGAGCTAAAGAAGCTCAAGTTGATGTCGCCGATGTCCGCCGAAGCCACGGTGGTGCGCAACTACATCGACACGCTGGTCAACCTGCCCTGGAGCAAGAAGACCAAGATCAAGCACGACCTCAAGAATGCCGAGGACGTGTTGAACGAAGACCACTACGGCCTCGAGAAGGTCAAGGACCGCATCCTTGAATATCTCGCGGTGCAGCAGCGCGTCGACAAGGTCAAGGCGCCCATCCTGTGCCTGGTCGGCCCTCCGGGCGTCGGCAAGACCTCGCTCGGCCAGAGCGTGGCGCGCGCCACCGGCCGCAAGTTCATCCGCATGGCGCTGGGCGGCGTGCGCGATGAAGCCGAGATCCGCGGCCACCGCCGCACCTATATCGGCTCCATGCCGGGCAAGGTGCTGCAGTCGCTGACCAAGGTCGGCACGCGCAATCCGCTGTTCCTGCTCGACGAGATCGACAAGCTGGGCATGGACTTCCGCGGCGACCCGTCGTCGGCGCTGCTGGAGGTGCTGGATCCCGAGCAGAACCACACCTTCGGCGACCACTACATCGAGGTCGACTTCGACCTGTCGGACGTGATGTTCGTTGCCACGTCGAACTCGATGAACATCCCGCCAGCGCTGCTGGACCGGATGGAAGTGATCCGCCTGTCGGGCTACACCGAGGACGAGAAGGTCAACATCGCCCAGACCTATCTGCTGCCCAAGCAACGCAAGAACAACGGCGTGCTGGACGAGGAACTGGAAGTCACCGAGTCGGCCGTGCGTGGCGTGATCCGCTACTACACGCGAGAAGCCGGCGTGCGTTCGCTCGAGCGCGAGATGTCCAAGATCTGCCGCAAGGTGGTGAAGGGCATCCAGCTGAAGACCTATGACAGTAAGGTCGTCGTCACGGAGGACAACCTCCACGACTTCCTCGGCGTGCGCAAGTACGACTTCGGTCGTGCCGAGAAGAAGAACCAGGTCGGCCAGGTCGTCGGCCTTGCGTGGACTGAGGTGGGCGGCGATCTGCTGACCATTGAGGCGACGGCAATGCCGGGCAAGGGCAACATCATCCGCACCGGTTCGCTGGGCGATGTGATGAAGGAGTCTGTCGAGGCCGCCCGCACAGTGGTGCGCTCGCGCGCCCGCCGCTTGGGCATCAAGGACGAGGTCTTCGAGAAGCGTGACGTGCACGTCCACGTGCCCGATGGCGCCACGCCAAAGGACGGCCCGAGCGCGGGTGCGGCCATGACCACTGCCTTTGTGTCTGCACTGACCGGCATCCCGGTGCGTGCCGACGTCGCGATGACCGGCGAGATCACGCTGCGTGGTGAAGTCACCGCCATCGGTGGCCTGAAAGAGAAGCTGCTGGCGGCTCACCGCGGCGGCATCAAGACCGTGATGATCCCGGAAGAGAACGTCAAGGACCTGCAGGACATTCCGGAGAACGTGAAGAACCAGCTCGAGATCGTGCCGGTGCGCTGGATCGAGCGCGTGCTGGAAGTCGCCCTGGAAGCCGTGCCGACGCCGCTGCCCGACGAGGAAGTGCCCGTGGCCGCGGCCAAGCCGGAAGAGGGTGCCGCCAAGAGCGCGACGGTGCCGCACTGAAAGATTGCGATTCGCTTGCAATCCGGCCTAAAACTGGATTAAACTTCCAGCTTCGCTAGATCGCTGACAGCAATCGAAGAGATGTAGCGAAATTGCCCGGCGAAAGCAGGCGCAATGCGGGTGTAGCTCAGTTGGTAGAGCGCAACCTTGCCAAGGTTGAGGTCACGAGTTCGAGCCTCGTTACCCGCTCCAGTTTTAAGAAAGGGAAGCCCCGGCTTCCCTTTTTCGTCGAAGTCGCACCAACGACTTTGATTTGGTTTTTTTGGCGCGATAGCAAATCGGTTATGCCCCGGATTGCAAATCCGGTTAGCCCGGTTCGACTCCGGGTCGCGCCTCCAAAGCACTCAAGCGGGTGTAGCTCAGTTGGTAGAGCGCAACCTTGCCAAGGTTGAGGTCACGAGTTCGAGCCTCGTTACCCGCTCCAGTTAAAAATCGGTCGCACCGATGTTTGATCGCAAAATCAGGCGAAATGCGCGGGTGTAGCTCAGTTGGTAGAGCGCAACCTTGCCAAGGTTGAGGTCACGAGTTCGAGCCTCGTTACCCGCTCCAAATTCACGGGAGATTCGAGCAATCGAGTCTCCCGTTTTCTTTTGTGTGGCCGCAGATAATCCGGCCAGCGGCCCGGGTGGCGAAATCGGTAGACGCAGCGGACTTAAAATCCGCCGCCCTCAACAGGCGTACGGGTTCAAGTCCCGTCCTGGGCACCATCGTTGCGCTGAGCCGGCCGGGAGGTCGGTGTCAGGCGAACGTGTTCACATGGCGGCCGACACTGCCCTGTGTGGCAAGAGCTGGCTGCTGGGGCAGGGCGTTCAGCAGCGCGACGGCGCCTTCGGCTTGCGTCTGCATGGCCTGCTTGAGCATCAGCATGCTGGCGGCAGCCTGGACGGTGCCGGGTTCGCCGTTGGAGGCGCTGTTCGCGACGGCGCTGACGCTGGCGGAATTGGCGATGTTCATGTGTTGCCTATCGGCCGTCTTGGTGCCGACTTGAGCGCCGAATTCAGCGTGGGGCCGGCCAGCGGCGCACCTCGGGTTCGTGCCAGCCCAGCACGTGTTCTATCCAGCCGTGCAGCGCGGTCGGGTCGCCGCTGGTGTCGATGTGCAGTGTGGGCGGTCCGGCGTCTGGCTGCCACAAGTCCGCGGCCCGGCGCGCGACAGCGGTCTCGATGCGCAGCAGCTGCACGTCGGCGCCCAGCGCCTCACGCCACAGGGGCTCGATCAGCGGGTAATGTGTGCAGCCCAGCAGCGCCGTGTCGACGCCCGCCGAGCGCAGCGGCTCGCAGTGCTGCTGGACCAGCACACGCAGTTCGGCGCTGTCAAGGTCGCCGGCTTCGATGTGGTCGACGACGCCCGGGCAGCCCTGGACGATGACTTCACGGCCGCCGGCATGGCGTTCAATCAGCGCGCGCAGCCGTTCGCTGGCCGCCGTGGCGGCCGTGGCCAGCAGACCGATGCGGCCGTTGCGCGAGGCTGCAACGGCGGGCTTGATGCCGGGTTCGGTGCCGACGAAGGGCAGGTCGGGCCAGCGGGCGCGCAAGGCCTCGATAGCGTGTGCCGTCGCAGTGTTGCAGGCAATCACGATGAGGCTGGCACCCTGCGCGACGAGGTGCTCGCTGATGGCGAAGCTGCGGGCGCGGATGTCGTCCGGCGTGCGGGGGCCGTAGGGGGCGTAGGCCGTGTCGGCCAGGTAGCGCAGGCGGGCGCCGGGGATCAGCGTGCGCAGTTCGCGCAGCACCGTGAAGCCGCCGACGCCGGAATCGAAAACGCCGATCTCGCGGCGTGCGGGGGAGTCTGTCTGCATGGGCAAAAGCAGTCTAGCTTCACGGATTCGAGAGACCTCTCCAAAAAGACTTGTCTCGGCGCCGACGGCGCCATGGCTAGAATCGAACGATCGTGCTTTTTTCTGCACAGCTCCGCCCGGAGCGCCCCGTAGAATCCGATTAACGTTTACGTCAATTCGAGCTGGAGTTTTCGATGAAGGTCTTGGTCCCTGTCAAACGTGTCGTGGACTACAACGTCAAGGTGCGCGTGAAGAGCGATGGCACGGGCGTTGATATCGCCAACGTCAAGATGTCGATGAACCCCTTCGACGAAATCGCCGTCGAAGAGGCTGTGCGCCTGAAGGAGAAGGGCGCCGTCACCGAGGTGATCGCAGTGTCCTGCGGCGTCACGCAGTGCCAGGAAACGCTGCGCACGGCGATGGCCATCGGCGCCGACCGCGCCATCCTCGTCGAGACCGACGCCGAGCTGCAGCCGCTGGCCGTCGCCAAGCTGCTGAAGGCGCTGGTGGACAAGGAGGAGCCGGGCCTGGTGATCCTGGGCAAGCAGGCTATCGACGACGACTGCAATCAGACCGGCCAGATGCTGGCCGCGCTGGCGGGCCTGCCGCAAGGCACGTTCGCGTCCAAGGTGGAAGTAGCCGGCGACAAGGTCAACGTGACGCGTGAGGTGGACGGCGGTCTGGAGACGGTGTCGCTGAGCCTGCCGGCCGTGGTGACGACCGACCTGCGCCTGAACGAGCCGCGCTATGTGACGCTGCCCAACATCATGAAGGCAAAGAAGAAGCCGCTGGAAACCGTGAAGCCCGCCGACCTGGGCGTGGACGTGGCACCGCGCATCAAAACGCTGAAGGTCAGCGAGCCGCCCAAGCGTGGCGCTGGTGTGAAGGTGGCCGACGTCGCCGCCCTCGTCGCCAAGCTGAAGACCGAAGCCAAGGTCATCTGAGCCTCGCCCCGACAAGAACACTGGAGTTGAAGACATGACCGCACTCGTCATTGCCGAACACGACAACGCCTCCATCAAGGGCGCCACGCTGAACACCGTCACCGCCGCGGTCGCCCTGGGTGGCGACGTGCACGTGCTGGTGGCCGGCCACAACGCCGCCGCCGCCGCCGCGGCCGCCGCGCAGATCGCCGGTGTCGCCAAGGTGCTGCACGCCGACGCCGCCGCGCTGGGCGAAGGCCTGGCCGAGAACGTCGCCGCGCAGGTGCTGGCGCTGGCCGCCGGCTACAGCCACATCCTGTTCCCCGCCACCGCTTCGGGCAAGAACGTCGCGCCGCGCGTCGCCGCGTTGCTGGACGTGGGCCAGATCAGCGACATCACCAAGGTCGTCAGCGCCGACACCTTCGAGCGCCCGATCTACGCCGGCAACGCCATCGCGACCGTGCAGAGCGCCGATGCCACCAAGGTCATCACCGTGCGCACGACCGGCTTCGATCCTGCCGCCGCCACCGGTGGCTCGGCCGCCGTGGAGGCCGCTGCAGCGGCTGCCGACGCCGGCAAGAGCAGCTTCGTCGGCCGTGAGGTGACGAAGAGCGACCGCCCCGAGCTGACCGCCGCCAAGATCATCGTGTCGGGTGGCCGCGCGCTGGGCTCGAACGAGAAGTTCATGGAAGTGCTGACACCGCTGGCCGACAAGCTGGGCGCCGCGCTGGGCGCCTCGCGCGCTGCGGTGGACGCTGGCTACGCGCCCAACGACTGGCAGGTCGGCCAGACCGGCAAGATCGTTGCGCCGCAGCTGTACGTGGCGGCCGGCATCTCTGGCGCCATCCAGCACTTGGCCGGCATGAAGGACTCCAAGGTGATCGTCGCGATCAACAAGGACCCCGAAGCGCCGATCTTCTCGGTGGCCGACTACGGCCTGGAAGCTGACCTGTTCACGGCTGTGCCGGAACTGGTGTCCCAGCTGTAAATCCACCGAACCGTCACTGCCGGGCGCCCCGACCGACACGTCGCGGCGCCCTTTTTGTCGCCTCCAGGAGGAACAAATGAGTTACCAAGCCCCCGTCAAGGACATGCTTTTCAACATCCAGCACCTCGCCGGGCTGGACACGCTGACGCAACAAGTCCCCGCCTTCGCGGACTTCGGCCTGGACACCGCCGGTGCCGTGCTGGAGGAATGCGCCAAGCTGACGCAGGACGTCATCGCGCCGCTGAACTTCGAGGGTGACAAGAACCCGTCGTCCTGGAAGGACGGCCAGGTCACGACGACGCCCGGCTTCAAGCAGGCCTTCCGCGCCTACGCGGAGGGCGGCTGGCAGGGGCTGTCGCACCCGGCTGACTTCGGTGGCCAGGGCGCACCCAAGACCATCGCTGCGGCCTGCAACGAGATGCTGCAGGCGGCCAACATGAGCTTCGCGCTGTGCCCGCTGCTGACCGATGGCGCCGTCGAGGCGCTGCTGACTGCGGGCAGCGATGAGCAGAAGGCCGTCTTCATCCCCAAGCTGCTGGACGGCTCGTGGACTGGCACGATGAACCTGACCGAGCCGCAGGCCGGTTCGGACCTGGCGCTGGTGCGCACGCGCGCCGAGCCGCAGGGCGACGGCACCTACAAGATCTTTGGGACCAAGATCTTCATCACCTACGGTGAGCACGACATGGCCGAGAACATCGTCCACCTCGTGCTGGCCCGCGTGGCCGGCGCGCCGGAGGGCGTGAAAGGCATCAGCCTGTTCCTGGTGCCCAAGTTCCTGGTGAATGCCGACGGCTCACTGGGCGCGCGCAACGACGCGCACTGCGTGTCCATCGAGCACAAGATGGGCATCAAGGCCAGCCCGACGGCGGTGCTGCAGTTCGGCGACCACGGCGGCGCCATCGGTCAGCTGATTGGCGAAGAGAACCGCGGCCTGGAGTACATGTTCATCATGATGAACGCGGCTCGCTACGGTGTGGGCGTGCAGGGCATCGGTATCGCCGACCGCGCCTACCAGAAGGCCGTGGGCTACGCGAAGGACCGCGTGCAGTCTCGCCCCGTGGACGGCTCCAAGCCCGGCAGCGCCGCGATCATTCACCATCCCGATGTGCGCCGCATGCTGATGATGATGCGCGCGCTGACCGAGGGCTGTCGCGCGATGGCCAGCACGGCCGCCGCCGCGTTTGACGCCGCCCACCATCACCCCGATGCCGACGCCCGCAAACAGAACGCCGCGTTCTACGAGTTCATGGTGCCGCTGGTGAAGGGCTACAGCACCGAGATGAGCCTGGAGGTCACGTCGCTCGGCGTGCAGGTGCATGGCGGCATGGGCTTCATCGAGGAGACCGGCGCGGCCCAGTACTACCGCGACGCCAAGATCCTGACCATCTACGAAGGCACGACGGCCATCCAGGCCAACGACCTCGTCGGCCGCAAGACGGCACGCGACGGCGGCCAGCTGGCGCGTGCGGTGGCGGGCCAGATCGAGCTGACCGAGGGCGAGCTGGCCCAGCGCAGCAGCGCCGCCGCCCAGGCCATGCTGAAGGCGCTGCGCGCCTCGCGCGAGGACTACCTGGCGGTTGTCGACTTCATCGCGGCCTCGGCCAAGGCCAAGCCGAATGCGGCCTATGCCGGCTCGGTGCCCTACCTGATGCTGGCAGGCAATCTGGTGGCCGGCTGGCAGCTGGCCCGCGCGCTGCTGGCGGCCGAAGACGCGTTGGCGACTGACAAGGCCTTCATGGACGCCAAGATCACGACGGCGCGCTTCTACGCTGAACACATCCTGCCGCGCACCGGTGCGCTGCGCGCGGCCGTCGTGGGCGGCGCCGACAGCGTGACCGAACTGGCACTCGACGCCTTCTGAGGAGACCGACCTTGGCTTTGCCCGACATCCTGAAAAACCTGCCGCTGCCCGTCATCGGCTCGCCGCTGTTCATCATTAGCAACCCCAAGCTCGTCATCGAGCAGTGCAAGGCCGGCGTCGTCGGCTCCATGCCGGCGCTGAACGCGCGCCCGGCCGAGCTGCTGGACGAGTGGCTGTCCGAAATCACCGAGACGCTGGCGGCCTACAACAAGGCCAACCCCGACAAGCCGGCCGCGCCGTTCGCGATCAACCAGATCGTGCACAAGAGCAACGAGCGCCTGGAGCACGACATGGCGGTGTGCGCCAAGTACAAGGTGCCCATCGTCATCACCAGCCTGGGTGCGCGCGAGGACGTGAACCAGGCCGTGCACGCCTGGGGCGGCATCGTGCTGCACGACGTCATCAACAACAAGTTCGCGAAGAAGGCCATCGAGAAGGGCGCCGACGGCCTGATCGCCGTGGCGGCCGGTGCGGGCGGCCATGCGGGCGTGAAGAGCCCGTTCGCGCTGATCCAGGAAATCCGCGAGTGGTTCGACGGCCCGCTGGCACTGTCGGGTTCCATTGCATCGGGCGATGCCGTGCTGGCAGCACAGGCCTGCGGTGCGGACCTGGCCTACATCGGCTCGGCCTTCATCGCGACCGAAGAGGCGCGCGCCAGTGACGACTACAAACAGATGATCGTCGCCAGCAACAGCGACGACATCGTCTACAGCAACCTCTTCACCGGCGTGCACGGCAACTATCTGCGCGGCTCGGTCGTGGCAACCGGCCTGGACCCGGACAAGCTGCCCGAGAGCGACCCCAGCAAGATGAACTTCGGCGGCGGCGCGGCCAAGGCCTGGAAGGACATCTGGGGCAGCGGGCAGGGTATCGGCGCGGTGCGCGAGGTGGTGCCGGCGGCGCAGCTCGTCGCGCGGCTCAAGCGCGAGTACCAGGCGGCGAGGGCGCGCCTCGCGCTGGTCTGACCGGCACGGCGCTCAGCGCTTGTGGAAGCGCCAGGGCGGCAGCGTCCAGCCCGTCCACAGCGCCAGCGCACGCAGCATCACCGTGATGGCGGCTGCCGCGCTGATGGCGGCCCATTGCGGCGCCTGCAGCTGCACCGCCGCCACCACCACCCAGCCGCCGACGAAGCTGCACAGCGCGTAGGGCCGGTGGTCGTGGAAGGCCGCTGGGATCTCGTTGCAGACGATGTCTCGCAGCACGCCGCCGAAGGTGGCGGTGATGACGCCCATCAGCACCGCCACGATGGCCGGCATGCCGGCCTGTAGCGCGATCCAGCTGCCGTTGGCGGTGAACAGGCCCAGGCCCAGCGCGTCGGGCCACTCGATGGCGCGCTCCGTCAGCGCCAGGTGGCGGTGGCGCAGGAACAGCATCGCGCCGAAGGCCAGCCCCATCAGCGCCCACAGCCAGTCGGCGTGCTCGACCCAGAAGAAGGGCCGGCGGTCCAGCAGCACGTCGCGCAGTGTGCCGCCGCCGAAGGCCGACAGGCCTGCCACGACGCACAGGCCGACCACGTCCAGCTGCTTGCGCGCCCCGGCCAGCAGGCCGGACAACGCGAATGCCAGCGTGGCGGAGATTTCGACGACGGACTGCAGCGTCGAGAAGCTGATGACGGGAGGTTTCATCGCGAGGCCTGCGGTGTCAGTCGATCAGGGCCGCGTCGCGCAGGAAGCGGGACGGGCGCTGCGGGTCGAAGCTCAGCGTGAGCTGGCGCCGCGCGCGCGTCATGGCCACGTAGAGCAGGTTGCGGGTCTCGGTCGAGCTATCGCCGAACTCGCCCCGGGAGAGGTGCGGCACGATGACGTGGTCGAACTCCAGCCCCTTGGCCGCCTCGATGCTGGACAGCGCCACACGGTCGTGGCTGCGCAGGCGGCGCCGCGCGGCGTCCATGGCCGCGAACATGCGGAAGGCCCCGTCCACGCCGGCCTCCTCGGCCACGGCCACGCGGTGCAGCTGGGTGATGTTGTCCAGCACTTGCGCGGCGTCGTCCTGGCGCACGAACACGCGGCTGGCCAGCGCCAGTGGGTCCAGCGCGTTCAGGAACGAGGCCTCGAAGGCGCCGGCATGGCGCGTGCGCAGCACGCTCATCGCGGCTTCCAGCTGCCGCCGGGCGGCGGGGTGGGCGCTGCGCAGCACATGGGCGTCGACGAAGGCCCGTGTCGTGTCGGCGCTGGCGGCGGCCTCGCCGACGGCCACCCGCTGGGCCTCGGCGCTGTCGAGGTTGCGCAGCTCGATGCTGTCCACGCGAGCGCCCGAGAACAGCAGCAGCGCGTCCAGCAGCGCGGCTCGCTGCGCCGGGGTCTCAAAGCCCGTGTCGTCCTGGCAGGCGATGGCATACAGGCCGCGCACCAGCAGCGTTTCGGGGCGCTCCAGGTAGGGCGCGAAGCCGACGGTGTCGTAGGGCACGCCCAGGCGCAGCAGCTCATGCTCGATCAGCACGGACTGCGCGGCATGGCGCAGCAGCACGCGCAGGCTGGCATGGGCCTGCTGCTGGTGGTGGGCCTGCGCCTGGCGGGCGATGAAGGCCGCGGCCAGCCGGGGTGTCTCGCAGGACTCCAGGCGGATGAGCGTCTGCAGCGCCTCGTCCGCCGCGTAGGGCTTGCCGGCGAGCGCGCCCACGTGGCGGGCCAGCTGCGGGCTGAAGCGGTGGCTGCGGGTGAGCGGCAGCACCTCGGGCGGGCCGATCTCGGCGCGGAAGTGCTCGTGCATGAAGCCGGCTTCGGCTCCCGTCTGCGCGTGGATGACCTGGTCCCGGTCGCCCACGCCGACGAAGGCCGCACGCGGGTTGGCGGCCAGGACGGCCTTCAGCACCGTGAAGGCGGCGCGGTTCACGTCATGCATCTCGTCGACGCAGATCAGCGTGAGGCCCTGGCGCAGCGCGTCGTCGCCCGCGTCGATCTCGCCGCTCAGCAGCGCGCGGGCCAGGTCGTAGGCGCCGTCGCCGTGGAAGCGGAACTCCGGCCGGTCGGGGTGGCCGCCCTTGCGCGCGAACTCATAGCAGGCCCAGGCGCGCATCGTCAGGTAGCCGAAGCCCAGCTCATCGGCCAGCGCGGGCGTCATGCGCTGCTCTGGGTCGAGGTGCTCCACCAGCATGCGGCCCTTGATCACGTCGAAGGACTTCAACAGCCCCTCGACGAGGTCGCGCGGCTGCGCGTCAGTCATCAGCTCGTCAGGGTGGCGCTCGTCGGGCAGCGACTGCGCGCGCTCGATGGCGCGCACCACATAAGGCCGAGCCTGCTCGTGCGCGGTGATGACGCGGGCCGCCTCGCCCTGCGCGACTGCCAGTACCGCGAGGCTGAAGGCTTCGAAGGTCTGGATGCGCAACTGCTGCACGACGGCCCTGGGCACGCCGATGCCGGCCAGCCGCACCTTGAGCGCGGCGACGGCAGGCGCGGTGGTCGTCAGGGCCAGCACCGTCTCGGGCTGGGCGCCGCGCTGCAGCGCCTGGGCGATGCGCAGTGCGAGCGTCGTCGTCTTCGCCGCACCGGCATTGGCCTCCACGAGAAGGAGGCGGGTTCGGCGCAGCTGGATAGCCAGCTGCTCGGCACTGGGGCTGATGCCGGTGGGCTGGAAGGGGACGTCGCTCATTGCGCGGATTGTCCCGCGCTCGCCTGGCATGGCGGCACTTCAGGGCGGCACTGACGCCGCCCCGGCGACCTCACTTCATCGTGGCCCAGCGGGCCTGCGGGGCATCGTTGGCGGAGTGCGGGATGGTCACGCCCGCCTTCATCGCCCACGGCCGCACCTGGTGGTGGATGGGGATGAACAGGAACTCGTCGCGCGTGCGCTTCAAGGCCTCCTGCATCAGTGCCAGGCGCTTGGGCACGTCGGTCTCGACCTTCATCTGCTGCACGAGCGCATCCACCTTGGCGTCGCTGACGCGCGAGTAGTTGCCCTTGCCGTCGGCCCCCGAGGTCTTGGTGTGCACGATGTCCTGCAGCGTGTATTGCGCGTCGAAGGTCGTCACGCCCCAGCCATACATGTACAGCGGCAGGTCAAAGCGCTGCAGCGCGGCGGAGTGCTGGGTCATCGGCTGCGTCTGCAGCTTCGCCTTCAGGCCGATACGGGCCCACATCGACACCACTGCCTGGCAGATCTCCTCGTCGTTGACGTAGCGGTCGTTGGGGCAGGCCAGCGGCACCTCGAAGCCGTCGCCGTAGCCGGCCTCCGTCATCAGCTGCTTGGCGCGGGCGACGTCGGCCTTGGCCACGGTGTCCAGCTCCTGTGACCAGCCGTAGGCCACGGGCGCCACCATGACGGCCGCCGGAATGGACAGGCCGCGCATCAGGCTGCGCTTGATGGCCTCGCGGTCGATGGCCAGCGACATGGCCTCGCGCACACGCTTGTCCTTGAAGGGGTTCTTGCCCTTCACGGAGGCGCCCTTGATCTCGTCGCTGCCGATGTCCAGGGCGAAAAACACGGTGCGGTTCTCCGGCCCGTCGATGACCTTCAGTCGCGGGTCGGCCTTGAGCTTGGTGACGTCCTGCGGCGGCAGGTCGGTCAGCAGGTCCAGGGCTCCCGACAGCAGGGCGGCCACGCGCGTGGCGTCCGACTTGATGGGCAGGTAAACGACCTCGCTGATGTTGCCCGTGGGCTTGTCCCACCAGTCTTTGTTGGCCACCATCGTGACCTTCTGGTCCGGCGTCCAGCTGGTGATGCGGAACGGGCCGGTGCCGTTGGCGTTGCGGGCGGCGAAGGTGTCCTCCTTGGCCTTGAAGTCCTGCGGGTTCTCGGAGCGGTTCTTGGTCGCCCAGGCCTTGCTGACGATGCGCACGAAGGTCAGGTTGCGCAGCAGCACGGGGTTGGGGCCGTCGAGGATCAGGTCCACCGTGTGGCTGTCGATCTTCTTGGCCTCCTTGATGCCGGAAGCGTAGATGATCATGTTGCTGGCTGGGTGCTTGATGCGCTGCAGGCTGAATACCACGTCGTCCGCTGTGAAGGGCGTACCGTCGTGGAACTTCACGCCACGGCGCAGCTCGAAGCGCATCTGCGTGGGTGACACCATCGTCCACTTGGTGGCCAGCGCCGGCTCCACGTCGAACTTCTCGGTGTAGCGCGTCAGGCCTTCGTAGGCGTAGCCCGAGATGGTCGTCGTGGCCGAGTGGTTCTGGGAGTGCGGGTCCAGCGTCTGGATGTCGTTCTGCGCGGCCCAGCGCAGCGTGTTAGCGGTGGCGGGAGCGGTGGCGGCGAGCGAAGCGCACACCAGAAGCGCGGCGGTGGCCATGCGCAGTTTCATCGGCGATCCTCCTGGGTTAGGAGGGCGCATGATCGCCGAAGTCGCCGGCTATTTCACGGTGGTGTAGCGGGCCTCGAAGTAGTCGTTGGAGCGGTGCGTGGTCTGCACGCCGGGCTTCAGCGCCCAGGGCCGCATCTGGTGGTGCATGGGGATGAACAGGAACTCGTCGCGGATGCGCAGCACGGCCTCGCGGATGAGTGCGTTGCGCCGGGCCACGTCGGGCTCGAACTTGATCTGCTGGATCAGCGCGTCCAGGCGCGCATCGCTGACGCGGCCGAAATTGAAGTTGCCGTCCGCGCCGGCCGTGCGCGTGTGTCCCCAGGACTGCATGGCGTACAGCGCGTCGTAGGTCGACACGCCCCAGCCCAGCATGAAGAACGCCGACTCCATGCGCTGGAAGGTCTGGCTGTGGGTGGCAAACGGCGCGGCGACGAGGCGCGCCCTCACGCCGATCTTGGCCCACATGGAGACGGCCGCCTGGCAGATCTGCTCGTCATTGACGTAGCGGTTGTTGGGGCAGTGCAGCGGCAGCTCGAAGCCGTTCGCGTAGCCCGCGTCCGCCAGCAGGCGGCGTGCCTTGGCGAGGTCGGGCTTGAGTGGCGCGTCCAGCGCGCTGTCGTAGCCGTTCACGCCCGGTGGGATCATCAGCGCGCCCGGCACCGACAGGCCGCGCATGAGGCTGCGCTGGATGGCCTCGCGATCCATCGCCAGGTTCAGCGCCTCGCGCACGCGGCGATCCTTGAACGGGTTGCGGCCCTTCACGCTGGACTCGCGCAGCTCGTCGCTGCCCTGGTCCATGACGAAGAAGATGGTGCGAATCTCGGGGCCTTCCAGCAGCCGGACACGGCCGTCCGCCTTGAGCTTGAAGAAGTCCTGCGGCGGTAGGTCAGTGACGAGGTCCACGTCCCCGGACAGCAGCGCCGCCACCCGCGTCGGCGCGCTCTTGATGGGCAGATAGGCCAACTCGGTGACGTTGCCGGGGTTCTTGTCCCACCAGTCCGGGTTGGCCACCATCGTCACGGCCTGGTCGGGCTGCCAGCGCACCAGCTTGTATGGCCCCGTGCCGTTGGCGTTGCGCGATGCGTGGTTCTCTTCCTTGGCCTTGTAGTCCTGTGTGCTGGTCGTGTTGTGCTTCGTGGACCACAGCTTGCTCATGATGGGGAAGCTGATGATGTTCTGCAGCAGCATCGGCGTGGGGGCTTCCAGCATCAGGTCGACGGTATGGTCATCGACCTTCTGCACAGCCTTGATGCCCGACACATAGGTCTGCTTGGTGCCTTGCGGCTGCGTGATGCGGCCGAAGCTGAACACCACGTCGTCGGCCGTGAACGGCGAGCCGTCGTGGAACTTCACCCCCTTGCGCAGTTCGAAGCGAACCTGCGTTTGCGACAGGTACGTCCACTTGGTGGCCAGCGACGGTTCGGGTCGGTAGCCCTTGCTCAGCCGGGTCAGGCCCTCGTAGATGTGGGCGCCGATGGCGTTGGAGGTGTTGTGGTCCTGCGCGTGCGGGTCCAGCGTCAGGATGTCGTTCTGTGCGGCCCAGCGCAGCGGGGCGGCCTGAGCTGAGGGCAGGGCGGCGCCCAGGGTCAGGGCGGCCAGCAGCGGCAGCAGGTGGAGGACAGCGGTCATGCAGCTTCTTCGGGGAGGACAGAAGCCGAAAAATGTAGCGACGCGCCGGCCCTGGCCGGCTAGGGCTTGCCCGTGACTTCGAGCGAGCAGTCGCAGCCGCTGCCAGACGAAATCCAGCGCTTCACCAGCCAGCCCCTCAGGCCGCTCGGTTGCGCCATCAGCGCGCCGCACACGTAGCGGGCGCCGTCCCAGCGCAGCGCGGCGCAGGCGCCCTTCAGGCGCCGGCTCAGCAAGACACCCAGCGGGCAGGGTTCGGCCAGGCAGCAGACGCCGCAGCCGTTGCATGTGGAACCGAACGCCGGCTTGGGCGGCGCGTCGGGGTGGATGTCGATGACCCGGGTGGGAGGCATGCCCCATCATGACCCAACGCCCGCACGGGCGAGCAGCACGAAAGCGGCCCAGTCGCGCGCGGGCGCGCCCTCCGCCATCGCTTGCCGCTGCGCCTGTTGCAAGGCCGTGGCGGCATCACCGTGCTGGCGTGTGTAAGCGGTGTAGAAGCGTTGCATGAAGCGCGCCGTGGCGCGGTCGTCCACGCGCCACAGGCTGGCTAGCACCTGGCCGGCGCCCCGGTCCAGCAGCGCGGCGGCCAGGCCGTCGACCTCGCGGCCACCGCCGCCCGAATCCATCACGGCCGTCTCGCAGGCCGACAAGGTCACCAGTTGGGGCCGGCCGATGTCGATGCGGCGCATGCGCTCCAGCGGGAGGCGGCTGCCGTCGCCCAGCAGCAACCAGGACTTGGCGATGCTGCCCGGGCGCAGCACGAAATGCGTGCTGATGTGCAGCAGCTCGTTCGCTGTCGGGGCGGCGTCGGCGCGCGTCAATGCGGCTTCGGTGAACAGCCCGTTGAGCCTGGCCTGACCGCGCACCGGACCCTGGCCGCGGGCGGTGCTGCCGCAACTGCTGTTGCTGCCGGCTTCCAGGCCGAGCACCGGGCCGTCCACGATGTCGCACAGTTCATCGGCCACGGCTGTCAGCGCGGGCAGGCCCTGGAAGGCCTGTGTCACGCCGAACGCGTTGATCTGCGGCGCCACGGTGGGCCTGGCCGCCGGGCGCTGCGGCGCGGCTAGGCCGCCGGCCACGACGAAGCGGTAGCGCGCCGCCAGTGGCTGTCGGCCGTCATGCATCAGCCCGGGCGGCAGGTAGCGCAGCGGCCCGTCCAGCCAGACGACGATCCGGCCCGCGCGCTGGCGCCGTGCGGCCTGGTCGATCAGGTGGCCGAAGCGGCTGTACAGCACCTTGGCCAGCGGCTGGACGGCGCCGGCCGACTGGGTGCCCGCGAGCGCGTCGCGCAGCGCAGCGACCTGGCGCGCCAGCTCGGTGGCACCCAGGTCCAGCTGGTGTACCTGGGTGCCACCGGCCCCCATCAGCAGCAGGCTCAGGCGCTGTTCACCGGCCAGCGTGTAGACGTGAAGCTGGCCGGCCGGTGGCTTGTTCGTCGGCGCCTTGCGGCCCGGTGGCGATGGGCGTGGCTGGGTGCCCAGGCCGGTCAGCAGCGCGTTCAACCCGGCGGCGCGGTGGTCGCGCTGCGCGGCCTCGTCGCGGCGCAGTTGGGCCAGGCGTGCGGTTTCTTCCGCCGTGATGCGCTGCGAGGCGGCGCGCTCGCTCAGGGCGCGCAGCTCGGTCGCGCCGGCCCCGCCTTGCAGCGCCGACTCCAGCCGCTGCCACGCAGCCTGCTCGGCCGCGCTCAAGCTGATACCGCCAGCCGCGAAGGCGTCGACGAAGCCGCGTTCGTTGAACTCGGCCTGCTCCTGCAGCTTCAGCAGCCGCATGACCTCCAGCGCCTCGGGAATGCGTTGCGCCTGCAGCAGCCAGTCGGCCACGCGGCGGTACAGCGGCGCCTTGTCGGCGAGGTAGCGCGCGTCGGCCACGGTGCCCAGCGGCAGCAGGCGCTGGCGTTGCTGCTGCAACCGGGTCAACGCCAGCTTGCCGAGGAAGATGGCCTGGTCGCGCTGGCCGGTATCGGCGAGCACGTCGGCCCACAGCGCCAGCGCCTGCCATTGCAGGCGCGGCTGGCCGGAGGCCAGGGCGGCCGCCACGGCGCTGCGGGCGGCGGCGTCGGCCGCGCCCGCGTCACCTGCAGCGCGGGCGCGTCGGGCAAGGGACATCTGCGTCAGCGCGTCGGTGTCGGGCGTGCCGGCTGCACTCGTGGTGGGCGGGCAGGCGGCGGCCTGCAGCTCGCAGGCCTGGGTCTGGATGAAACGGCGGTCGGGATGCTCGGGCGGCATCGCGGCGGCCACGGCCTGGTCGGCGGCCAGCCAGGCGCGGGCCGCCGCCGCGGTGTCGCCCCGGCGTTGGGCCAGCGTGGCCTGCAGCACCTGCAGGCGCGCGCTCTCCTCGGGGCTGCGCGGGCGGCTGTCGGTGGCCACCCATTGCAGTGAGGTGGCTGCCTCGTCCAGTTCGCCCAGTTCGATCATGGCCAGCGCATGGCCCAGCCGCAGCGCCAGCGCGGTGTCGGCCTCGGGCGCGCCGACGGTCGTGCTCAGCAGCGCCAGCGCGCGCCGGTAGGTCGCCACGCCTTCGCCCAGTTCGCCCAGTGCCAGCTGCGCCTCGGCCACGCGGCGCAAGGGTCGTGCACCGCGCGCGGTGGCGGCCTCGGGCCGGCCTGCCAGCGTGGCCACGGCTTCGTGGGCCACCTGCAGCGCCTCGGCCGGGCGGCCGCGCGCGAGCAGCAGGCCCGACAGCGTCTCGCGCACCGAGGCCTGGTGGCCCATCAGGTCGACGGCTCCCGCCGCCTGCGCGTCGCGGGCCTGCTGCAGCGCGGCCTGCAGTGCGGCCTCGGCGGCGTCGAAGCGGGCCTGGCTCATCAGCAGCAGGCCGCGGTTGTGCAGCGCGGTGGCGATGTTGACCGGGTCCTGCGTCAGGCGCACCTGGCGCAGCGCGATCTCGCGCTCGGTGTAGGCCAGCGCGTCGGCCAGCCGCGACTGGCGGCGCGCCAGATTGGCCAGCGAGTTCAAGGCGGCCGCCGCCTGCGGGGCCAGCGTGTCGGGCTGCGCCAGAGCTTCGTCCAGCAGGCCCAGCAGCAGCTGGTTGGCCTCGTCGAAGCGGCGCGCCCGCGACAGCAGCGAGCCGTGGTTGAGGCGCACGCGCAGGCTGTCGCCGAGGCTGGCGCCCGAGCCAGGGTCGACCATCGCGTCCACGGCGCGCTGCGACCATGTCAGCGCCGTGTCCAGCTGCGCGCGCTGCAGCCAGATCACCATCAGCATGCCGGCCACCATGCTGCGCTTGTCGATGTGGGCGGGGCTGGCGGCCAGGTACTGGTGGTAAGCGGCGTCCAGCAGCGGCTCGGCCTCGGCGGAGCGGCCCAGCCACACCAGCGCGGCCGCCACCTGGGCCCGCCACTCGGTGAGCAGCAGGGCGGGGCTGGCCGGGTTGCGCGCCACCTGCCGCCAGCCCTGGCAGGCCTCGGCCAGCCCGGCGCCGGTGGTGGCTGTCTGCGCGGCAACGATGCGCTGGGTCAGTACGGCAAGGTCGGTCGCAGGCGCCTCGGGCACGGTCGCGCAGGCCGTCTCAAGCGCGGCGGTCGGGTCGGCGGTGGCGCTGCCTGCGGCCAGCAACCCCGCAAGCACCCAGGTGGGGGGCTTCCATCTCGACGTGCTCATGGGCGGGCCGGTGCGGGCGTGTTGACGAATTCGATCTGCAGGCTGGGCCCGGTGGGTGCGGCCAGGCCTAGCCGCTTCAGCGCCTCGGCTTGCCGGGCCGGCAGGGGCACGGGCAGGCTGACGTCGATGCCCAGGCGCCCCAGGCGCTCGAAGGGCTGCGCGTCGAAGCCGGCGGCTTGAAGGGCCCGCAGCAACTGCTGGCGGCGCTGCACCACGTCTACGGTCTCGACGCGCTGCACCGGCGCGCCGCGCAGCGCGCTGCCGTCGTCGGTGCCGTCCCTGGCGGGCACGAAGACCAGCACGACACCGCACAGGGCGACGCAGGCCGCCAGCGCCGGGCGCCACCACGCGCCGGCCTTGCCGCGTGGCGGGGCATCGTTGGCGGCCGATGCCAGCACGCCGGCGTCGCGCGCCCGGGTCAGCAGGCGGCCGACCCGCGCATCGGCGTCCGCTGGCGCGCCCGGCGGCGCCGTCACGCGGTAGCTCAGCACGGCCGCGCGCAGCCAGGCGGCTTCCCTGCGCGTGCGCGCATCGGCGTCGGGCGCCGTGCGGCCGGCCATCAGGTCCAGCCAGTGCTGGTCGTCGTCGTCGGGCGTGGTGGGCGTCATGGTGTGCCCCCGGTGGGGCCGACGAGGGTGTACCAGGCCGCGAAAAAGGGGCGCGCCTTCTTGCGGCATTGCGAGATGAACTCGCGCGTGGCGCCGGGGCTGCGTTCCAGCAGGCCTTCGATCGCGGCGTTGTCCAGGCCATCCTCCACGACCCAGCGCAGCACCGTCGCATGCTCGGGGTGCACGGCGGCGAACTGCTCGAAGCAGCGGCGGAACACGGCCTCGACCTGGTGCTCGGCCAGCGCGCCCTCCGGCGTGGCCACGCCTTGAACCGACAGGCCCAGCACGGCGGCCTCGGCTTCGTGGGTCAGCTGCCCGTCGTCGTCGTGCAGGGCTTCTTCCCGTGGCGCCTGCACGGCGCGCTGCCGCAGCGCGTCCAGCAGCGTGTGGCGCACGATCTGGTGAATCCAGGCGATGGGGTCACCCGTGCTGCGAAAGCTCGCGCAGCGCTGCCAGACCTTGACCATCGCCTCCTGCACCACGTCCTCCGCCGCCTGCCAGCTGCGCAGCGCGGCGGCGGCCTCGCGGTAGAAGCGCGCGCCGTGCTCGCGGTCGACCACGCGCAGCCAGGTCTCGATCTGGCGGCCGCCTTCGCGGCAGGCCTGAGTGAACGATTGAGCGGACAGGTGCATGGAACGCGGGGCGGTTGCAGGCTGGCGGCGATGGTACGGGCAAGGCCTGGCCCCGGCTGTTTCATGTCACCCCAGCCTCACGGGTGTGTGGCCCTGGTGGCTTGCTGGCGGCGTCCACGCATTCGGCGGCCGCCCATGAGCGTCAGCCCGACAAGCCAGAGGGCCACCGTCGCCGGCTCCGGCACCGCCGTCACCCGCAGCAGCACGCTGTCGGCCGTGTACTCCACGGCGAACTGGCCGGCGCCCAGGCCATGCCAGCTGACGCTGTCGAAGGTCGAGCCGGACAGACGCTGGCCGAAGCTGGCGAGGGTGTAGACCTCGCCCAGCTGCAGCGTCAGGCCCGCACCGCCCCAGATGGACAGTTCGCCGTTCAGCAGCACGTCGCTGGTGACGGCCAGCTTGTCGGACACGCCGCCACCGGCAAGGTCGATGTGCAGAACGGAGCTGCCCGTCAGCGTCAGGTCGCCGTCGATGGTCAGGGTGCCGACGGCGTCGAGCTGGCCGGGGTCAATGGTGCCGTTGCTGGTGAGGGCTGTGCCGGCGTTGAGCGTCTTCACGGTGCCGTCGCCGGTGAGCAGGCCGTCGCTGACGAACTGGCTGCTGTACGCCTGCAGCAGCGCGCCGGCGGCCACGTCCACTCGGCCCGTGTTGCTGAAGCCGGCATCGACGCTGAAGCTGCCCTGGGCGACCTGCAGCAGACCAGCGTTGACGAAGCCGGTGGTGTAGGTTTCGCCCAGGCCCGTGCGCACATAGCGGCCGTGGTTCGTGAAGAGGCGCGCGCCGGTGAGCGTCTTGTAGCCCGACGCCGAGGCCGCGCCCTCGTCGCTGAACGTGGCGCCGGCGGCGATGTCGACGTGGGCGTCCGGCCCTGCGCTGCCACCGGTGGCCACGGCCAGGCGGCCGTTGCCGGCCGTCCAGCGGCTGGCGCCGGCGAGGTTGAGCGTGTGGTTGTAGTCGACGCTCAGCGTGTCGGCGCCGGAGAACGTGGCGGGGCCGGTCACGTTCAGCGTGCCGCCGCCCGGCGCGCCGCTGTTGCCGCCGAGCTTGCCGTGGTTGAACGTGAAGGCGCGGGTGGTGAGCGTGCCGGGGCCGGCGATCTGGGTGCCGTTCATCACCAGCGAGTCGACAGCGTGCGCTCCCTGGATCACCATCGTGCCGAAGTCCATCTGCCAGGCGCCGTCGATCTGCGCGCCGCTGGCCACCGTCACGCTGCCGCCGTACTGCCGGACCAGGCCGCTGTTGTTGACGACGCTGCCCTGCGTGAACGTCATGTTGGACAGCCCCAGCGTGCTGCCGCTGGCGACGTTGATGGTGCCGGCGGAGGTGTTGGCGTAGTTGCCGTTGTCGAAGATGAAGTTGCCGCTGGCGACGTTCAGTGTGCCGGTGGCGTTGACGTTGACGTTGCGGGCGTAGGTGTCGCCCAGGCCGGTGCGCAGGTAGTTGCCGTTGACGTTGGTGCCGCTGAGGATCTTGTAGCCGGAGCCGCTGGCCGCGCCCAGGTCGGTGAACGTGGTGCCCGCGCCGACGTTGATGGCCGAGGCCGCGAAGCTCTGGCCGCCGGCGCTGTAGGCGCTGTCCACCGAGATGCGGCCGTTGCCCTGCAGCCAGGTGGCGTTGCCGCCGAGGTTGATGGTGCTGCTGTAGGAGACCGTCTGCGTCTGCGTGCCGTCGAACACGGCGGCGCCGCTGACGTTCATGAAGCCGCCGGCGCCCTGCGCCACGGAGCGGCCGAAGTAGCCCGAGCTGAACGACAGCGCACCCACCGTCAGCGTGGAGGTGCTGGCCAGGTTGCCGTTGATGAACAGCTGCGCCACGCTGCGCGGATCGCGCACGAGCACGGTGCCGGTGCCGGTGCCCTGGATGGTGGCGCTGTCGCCGCTGCCCGGCACGCCCAGCAGTGTCCAGCGCGAGGCGTCGCCCCAGACGCCGTCGCCGCCCTGCCAGATGTAGTCGACGGCCCAGGCGGGAGCCTGCAGCAGGCTGATTGCCAGTGCGACGCCGCCGAGTTGGAGGTACTTGCGAGGGTTCTTGTTCATGGGTGTTCCATTTCTGCGGATGACAGCGAAATCGAGGGTCGCTCGGGCAGCAGGTCCGCCTGCGTCGATCAACACCGGACAGGTGCGCCGGAGGTTTGTCAGGCCGGCCGGCGGGCCTGCGTCACCCGCGCGGTGCGCGGCCGCGGCGTGCGATCAGGCCCAGCATGGCGAAGCCGGCCAGCCAGAGCAGCGTGGTTGCTGGTTCCGGCACGGCGCTGACGGTGTTGGGGAAGAAGCCCGAGGCCGACGTCGTGACGGTGCCCTCGGGGCCGCTGAAGGACGCGCCGACCGAATGCGAGAAGTCGACGACGAAGGTGAGGCGCTCAGGCAGCGGGAAGTCCGACTGGAAGCGCGCCGATACGTTCAAGTAAGCGACCCATTCGAAGCTGCCACCCGGCTCGAAGGTCGAACTGATGACGGTGGGGGTGTTCGCCTGGACATCGATGTAGGGTGCCGTCGCACCATCGAACCACGGCGTGTACGGGCGCCCCAGATAGCCGCCGACGCCGCTGTCGCTGATGCGCAGCGCGCTGATCGCGGCGCTCAGGCGGGTGTATTCCGCCTGAGCTTCTGCGTTCCAGGGCTTGTCCCACAGCGCGTCCATCTGGGTCTGCAGGGCCATGTAGCCGGGGCGGTAGGCCTGGAAGCCGAAGATGACCAGGCTCTGGAAATCCGGGTCCAGAGGCGCCATCAGGGCGCTCGGCAGCGACTGCCGGATGGTGCCGGTGACGGAGAAGCTGAACGTGACCTTCTCGCCCGGCTGCCAGGCGTGGGCCTGGCCGGTGGCGGCGTCGACGGCGCCGAAGGTGTCGCCGAATTGCGCAGTCGCGCTGCTGTTGATGTAGTCGGCGGTGCCGCCCGCCGAGGCTTTCAGCGAGCCCTCGGCCAGCGAGGCGCGCGAGTAGGCACTGTCGATGCCGTTGTAGGTGGTATCGGCGGTCAGCGCGCTCTCGGTGGTCGCGCCGGTGGTGTTGGACACCAGACGCTGCGTGTCGGGCGCGGCGTAGATGTAGGAGACGTTGGCCACCGACATCGATTGGGCAAAGGTGCTCGTGGCGGCGGTGGTCAGGGCGAGGGCAGTCCAGAGGGCCAGGTGTTTCATTGGGCGTTCCAGGGGATTTCAGTGATGACAGCGAGAATCAGGCGGGCCCGCCGTTGGCGAGCCGGGGGTGCACGCCACTGTGCCCAGCGCCCGCGGTGCCGTCGTTGCCTGTTTGGGCAAGACCCGACCCTTGAGCGCGCGCCGCCCCCGCAAGCCAGGGGTGCGTTGGCATGGCGGCGCTGCGCAGGATCAGCGAGACGAGTTGCGACTGCCGGCGCGTGCCGCTCTTCACCAGTACGCGTTTGATGTGGGACTGCACGGTGTTGATCTGCACGCCCATCGCCAGCGCCAGTTCGGCGCCCGTCTGGCCCTGGGCCAGGCCCGCAGCCACCAGTGCCTCGGTGGGTGTGAGGTCGAAGAGGTCCTGCAGCAGATCGGTGTCGGGTGTCTCCAGTGCGGGATCCCGCAGCGTGACCAGCACCCATTCCATGCCCGACGCCGACAGCCGTTCGGCGCGCAGCGTCAATGCCGGGCCGTCGGCCCGTGGCAGGGATGCCGCCGTGCGGCTGCCGCGCACGGCCCTCGCCAGCGCGCGGTTCAGCGCGGGTTGGTCGCCGGGCGTGTGCAGGCTGCGCTGCTGCACGGTCAGCACGGGCGTGGCCCAGGCCAGCAGGCGTTGCGCGGCCGGGCTCACATGCACCACGCTCAGCCGGATGTCCAGCAGGATGCAGGGCCCTGCTGGCACAAGCCGTTCGATCATCGAAGCCTCCGTCTGCGACGCAGTGCTTGCGGTGCTCCGGTGGAACCCGCCGCCTGCGTCGGTCAGAGGAGAGACGAATGCGCTGCCGATTTGTCAGGCGGCGCGGCGAAAACCGGGATCAGGTCTTGACGCCCAGCTCGCGCAGGCGCTCGTTGAGGTAGGCGTCCGCCGTGTAGCGGTCGCTCAGCACCACGTTGTCGCGAGGGTGCAGGAACAGCGGCAGCGACACGCGGCTCTTCTTCGCGCCGTCGCCGGTCGGGTTGACGACGCGGTGCTGCGTCGACGGGTAGTAGCCCGCAGAGGCTTCTTGCAGCATGTCGCCGATGTTGATGGTCAGCGTGCCGAAGTCGCAGGGCACGTCATGCCAGGCGCCGTCCTTACCCAGCACCTGCAGGCCGGGCTCGTTGGCGGCGGGCAGGATGGTCAGCAGGTTGATGTCGCCGTGCGCTGCGGCGCGCAGCGAGCCGGCCGGCTCCAACCCCGTCAGCGGCGGGTAGCGCAGCACGCGCAGCAGCGTCTTGTTGCTGCCCTGGATCATGTTGGACAGCGGCTCGCGGTACTTCGCGGCGATGTCCGGCGGCGTGTAGCGCTCCACCCAGCCCAGCAGCTCCTCGGCCAGTGCGTTGGCCTCGCGGTAGTAGGTGAGGGCGTCTTCCCTCAGCTGCTCCGGGATGCGGCCCCAGGGGTAGACATGGAAGTACTCCTTGATGTCCTTTTGCTTGGAACCCTTCGCAGTTTCTGAAATCTCGGTTGAAAACCAGCCGTCCTGTGTCTCGCGCGAGAACGCGTAGGCGTCCTTGCCCTCGCCGTTGAAGAACGCGAGCCAGTCCGCGTAGATCTTCTCGACCAGGGCCTGCCGGATGGGGTGGTGGGTCAGCACGCCGAAGCCGGTTTCGTGCAGGGAGCGGGTGAACTTCTCGGCTGCGTCCGCAGCGCGGTAGTCGACGACCTGGACTTGCATGGGGAATCCTCGTTGTCCCGTGGCGCAGCCATTCAATCGCGGGGCTGTCGCGGGCGCAAGTTTACGAGGCAGTCAACTTTTTTCGAGCCCGATCAGTGAAGTTTGTCGCGGCCGGGCGGCTGCGCCGGGCAAACCCGAGGTGCTAGAGTTCGGCCCCTTGAGACTTATGGTCCTTCCCGTCCCTTTTGCCTGGTCAACAGCGAAGGTGGGTCGCAATCCGCCAACCGGTCGAGCCGTGTCGCGGAAGGTTCTTCAACCAGCCAACTCCCTGGAAACCGGGGCATGAGGTGAGCGAAAGATGATGCAGCAATACAGGTCGAACTCCTACCTGTTCGGGGGCAATGCCCCGTACGTGGAGGAGATGTACGAGGCTTACCTCGACAACCCGGGCTCTGTGCCCGACAACTGGCGCGATTACTTCGACGCCCTCCAGCACGTGCCCGCCGTAGACGGCAGCGAGTCCCGTGACGTGGCCCATGCGCCGGTCATCGAGTCCTTCGCGCAACGTGCCAAGGCCAACGCCTTCGCCAACAAGGCTTCCAGCGCCGACCTCGCCGTCGCCCGCAAGCAGGTGCACGTGCAGTCGCTGATCGCGGCCTATCGCTTCCTCGGCAACCGCTGGGCCGAGCTGGACCCGCTCAAGCGTGCCGAGCGCCCCAAGATCCCCGAACTCGACCCCGCGTTCTACGACCTGAGCGAGTCCGACATGGACATCTCGTTCAGCGCCGTGAACAGCTACTTCGGTGGCGAGACGATGACGCTGCGCCAGATCGTGCAGGCGCTGCGCGAGACCTACTGCGGCAGCATCGGCTCCGAGTTCATGCACGGCTCCGACCCGGCCGAGAAGCGCTGGTGGCAGGAGCGGCTGGAGAAGTCGCGCAGCAAGCCCAGCTTCAGCGCCGAGAAGAAGAAGGCCATCCTGGAGCGGCTGACGGCGGCCGAAGGCCTGGAGCGCTACCTGCATACCAAGTACGTCGGCCAGAAGCGCTTCTCGCTGGAAGGTGGCGAGAGCTTCATCGCCGCCATGGACGAACTGATCAAGCGCGGCGGCGAGCGCGGTGTGCAGGAAATCGTCATCGGCATGGCCCACCGCGGCCGTCTGAACGTGCTGGTCAACACGCTGGGCAAGATGCCCGCCGATTTGTTCGCCGAGTTCGAGCACAAGGCCGCTGAAGACCTGCCCGCCGGTGACGTGAAGTACCACCAGGGCTTCAGCTCTGATGTGTCCACCGCAGGCGGTCCGGTCCACCTGTCGCTGGCCTTCAACCCGTCCCACCTGGAAATCGTCAACCCGGTCGTCGAAGGCAGCGTCCGCGCCCGCCAGGACCGCCGGGGCGACACCGTCGGCGCGCAGGTGCTGCCGGTGCTGGTGCACGGTGACGCGGCCTTCGGTGGCCAGGGCGTCGTGCAGGAAACGCTGGCCATGGCCCAGACCCGTGGCTACCGCACGGGTGGCACGGTGCACATCGTCATCAACAACCAGATCGGCTTCACCACCAGCGACCCGCGCGACCTGCGCTCGACCTGGTACTGCTCCGACGTCGTCAAGATGGTGGAGGCGCCGGTGCTGCACGTGAACGGCGACGATCCCGAGGCCGTGGTCTACGCCATGCAGCTGTGCATGGACTACCGCGCCGAGTTCAAGAAGGACGTCGTCATCGACATCGTCTGCTTCCGCAAGCTGGGCCACAACGAGCAGGACACGCCCGCGCTGACGCAGCCGCTGATGTACAAGAAGATCGCCGCCCACCCCGGCACGCGCAAGGTCTACGGCGACAAGCTGGTCGCCCAGAACGTGTTGCCGGTCGAGGGGCCGGACGAAATGGTCAAGACCTACCGTGCCGCCATGGACGAGGGCCGCCATACCGTCGACCCGGTGCTGACCAACTTCAAGAGCAAGTTCGCCACCGACTGGTCGCCCTTCCTGGGCAAGAAGTGGACGGACAGTTGCGACACTGCCATCCCCGCCACCGAGTGGAAGCGCCTGGCCGAGAAGCTGACGACGCTGCCCAAGGACTTCGCGCCGCACAACCTCGTCGCCAAGCTGTACGCCGACCGCGCCACGATGGGCCGGGGCGAGGTGAACATCGATTGGGGCATGGGCGAGTCCATGGCTTTCGCGTCGCTGGTGGCCTCGGGCTATCCGGTGCGCCTGTCGGGCGAGGACAGCGGCCGTGGCACGTTCACGCACCGCCACGCCGTGCTGCACGACCAGAACCGCGCCAACTGGGACGACGGTACCTACATCCCGCTGCAGAACGTTGCAGACGGCCAGGCGCCTTTCGTCGTCATCGACTCCATCCTGTCCGAGGAGGCAGTGCTGGGCTTCGAGTACGGCTACGCCGCCGCCGAGCCCAACACGCTGACCATCTGGGAAGCGCAGTTCGGCGACTTCGTCAACGGCGCGCAGGTCGTCATCGACCAGTTCATCGCCTCGGGCGAAGTGAAGTGGGGCCGCTCCAACGGCCTGACGATGATGCTGCCGCACGGCTACGAAGGCCAGGGCCCCGAGCACAGCTCGGCCCGCCTGGAGCGTTTCATGCAGCTGGCTGCGGACAACAACATGCAGATCGTGCAGCCGACCAACGCCGCGCAGATCTTCCATGTGCTGCGCCGCCAGATGCTGCGCATGTTCCGCAAGCCGCTGGTCATCATGACCCCGAAGAGCCTACTGCGTGCGAAGGATGCGACGTCGCCGCTGACCGACTTCACCAAGGGCGAGTTCAAGACCGTCATCGGCGAGCGCGACGAGAGCATCAATGCCGACAAGGTCAAGCGCGTCATCGTCTGCTCGGGCAAGGTCTACTACGACCTCGTCAAGACCCGTGCCGAGAAGAAGGCCAACGACGTCGCCATCGTGCGCGTTGAGCAGCTCTATCCCTTCCCGCACAAGGCCTTCTCGACCGAGCTCAAGAAGTACCCCAACGCCACCGACATCGTCTGGTGCCAGGACGAGCCGCAGAACCAGGGCGCCTGGTTCTTCGTGCAGCACTACGTGCACGAGAACATGCTCGAAGGCCAGAAGCTCGGCTACGCAGGCCGTGCTGCCAGCGCCAGCCCGGCCTGCGGCTATGCCCACCTGCACCAGGACCAGCAGAAGGCTTTGCTGGACCAGGCGTTCGCCAAGCTCAAGGGCTTCATCCTGACCAAGTAAGACCGCATGACGCAGCGCCCCTTCTGACGAAGACCCGGCGCTGCGCTTGCCTGCGCCTGCGCACCCCACACCCAAATACAAGACACGGAGCCTCACACCATGGCCATCGTTGACGTTCAAGTTCCCCAGTTTTCCGAATCTGTTTCCGAAGGCACGCTGCTGACCTGGAAGAAGAAGCCCGGCGAAGCCGTCTCGGTTGACGAGACCCTCGTCGAGATCGAGACCGACAAGGTCGTGCTGGAAGTGCCGGCACCGGCCTCGGGCGTGTTGACCGAGATCGGCGTTGCCGACGGCAGCACCGTCACCAGCCAGCAGCTGCTGGCCAAGATCGACACCGAAGCCAAGGCCGGCGCCGCAGCGCCCGCCGCGGCTGCTGCACCGGCTGCCGCTGCCACCGTGGCTGCTGCACCGGCTGCCACCGGCGGCAACAAGGGCGACGTGGCCATGCCCGCTGCCGCGAAGATCCTGGCCGAGAAGGGCCTGACGGCCACCGACGTCGCCGGCTCCGGCAAGGACGGCCGTGTGACCAAGGGTGACGCGCTGGCCGCCTCGGCCAAGCCCGCCGCTGCTCCCGTGGTCGTGCCCGCCGCGCCCGCCGTCGCCAAGCCGCTGCCCAGCGTCGCCGCCCCCGGCCTGCAGAGCCTGGGCGACCGCCCCGAGCAGCGCGTGCCCATGACCCGCCTGCGCGCCCGCATCGCCGAGCGCCTGCTTCAGTCGCAAGCCACCAACGCCATCCTGACCACGTTCAACGAAGTGAACATGGCCCCGGTCATGGAGCTGCGCAAGAAGTTCCAGGACAGCTTCACCAAGGAACACGGCACCAAGCTGGGCTTCATGAGCTTCTTCGTGAAGGCCGCCGTGCACGCGCTGAAGAAGTACCCGGTGCTGAATGCGTCGGTCGACGGCAACGACATCGTCTACCACGGCTATTTCGACATCGGCATCGCCGTCGGCTCGCCGCGCGGCCTGGTCGTGCCCATCCTGCGCAACGCCGACCAGATGAGCTTCGCCGACATCGAGAAGAAGATCGCCGAGTTCGGCAAGAAGGCCCAGGAAGGCAAGCTCGGCATCGACGAGATGAGCGGCGGTACCTTCTCCATCTCCAACGGCGGCACCTTCGGCTCCATGCTGTCCACCCCCATCATCAACCCGCCGCAGTCGGCCATCCTGGGTGTGCACGCCACCAAGGATCGCGCTGTGGTGGAGAACGGCCAGATCGTCATCCGCCCGATGAACTACCTGGCCATGTCCTATGACCACCGCATCATCGACGGCCGCGAAGCCGTGCTGGGCCTGGTTGCGATGAAGGACGCGCTGGAAGATCCGTCGCGCCTGCTGTTCGACATCTAAGCTGAGGACACGATCAGCATGACTACAAAGCAATTCGACGTCGTCGTCATCGGTGGCGGCCCTGGCGGCTACATCGCCGCTATCCGTGCGGCCCAACTGGGCATGAATGTCGCCTGCGTCGACGAGTGGAAGAACGACAAGGGCGGCCCGGCTCCGGGCGGCACCTGCACCAACGTGGGCTGCATCCCGTCCAAGGCGCTGCTGCAGTCGTCGGAGCACTTCGACCACGCTGGCCATCACTTCGCCGAGCACGGCATCAGCCTGGACAACCTGAAGATCGACGTCGCCAAGATGGTGGGCCGCAAGGACGCCGTCGTGAAGCAGAACAACGACGGCATCCTCTACCTGTTCAAGAAGAACAAGGTCACCTTCTTCCACGGTCGCGGCAGCTTCGTCGCCGCCAAGGATGGCGGTTATGAGCTCAAGGCCGGGGACGAGACTGTCTTCGCCAAGCAGGTCATCCTGGCCACGGGCTCCAACGCCCGCCAGCTGCCCGGCGCGGAGTTCGA
This sequence comes from Pelomonas margarita, assembly GCF_043555875.1. Classification (NCBI taxonomy): domain Bacteria; kingdom Pseudomonadati; phylum Pseudomonadota; class Betaproteobacteria; order Burkholderiales; family Sphaerotilaceae; genus Roseateles; species Pelomonas margarita. Next base: position 218,404 of record NZ_JBIGHW010000004.1, read on the forward strand.
CGAGGAGTTGATCCTGTCCAACGACGGCGCGCTGCGCATCCCGGCCGTGCCGGGCAAGTTGGGTGTCATCGGCTCGGGCGTCATCGGCCTGGAGATGGGCTCGGTGTGGCGTCGCCTGGGCTCGGAAGTGACCATCCTGGAAGCCATGCCGGCCTTCCTGGCCGCGGCCGACGAAGGCGTGGCCAAGGAAGCCGCCAAGGTCTTCAAGAAGCAGGGCCTGGACATTCAGCTCAGCGTCAAGATCAGCAAGGTCACCAAGGGCAAGAAGGACGTCACCATCGCCTACACCGACGCCAAGGGCGCCGAGCAGACGCTGGTGGTTGACAAGCTGATCGTTTCCATCGGCCGCGTGCCCAACACCATCGGCCTGAACACCGACGCCGTGGGCCTGAAGCTCGACGAGCGTGGCGCCATCGTGGTGGACGACGAATGCAAGACCAACCTGCCGGGCGTCTGGGCCGTGGGCGACGTGGTGCGTGGTCCCATGCTCGCGCACAAGGCCGAGGAAGAGGGCGTGGCGGTGGCCGAGCGCATGGCCGGCCAGCATGGCCACGTCAACTTCAACACCATCCCGTGGGTCATCTACACCTCGCCCGAGATCGCCTGGGTCGGTAAGACCGAGCAGCAGCTCAAGGCCGAAGGCGTGGCCTACAAGGCGGGCCAGTTCCCGTTCCTGGCCAACGGCCGCGCCCGCGCGTTGGGGGACACGACCGGCTTCGTCAAGTTCCTGGCTGATGCCACGACCGACGAAATCCTGGGCGTGCACATCATCGGCCCGTTCGCCTCCGAGCTGATCTCGGAGGCTGTCGTGGCCATGGAGTTCAAGGCCTCGGCCGAGGACATCGCCCGCATCTGCCACGCCCATCCGTCGCTGTCCGAGGCGACCAAGGAAGCGGCGCTGGCCGTAGACAAGCGCACGCTGAACTTCTGATCGAGCGTCGCGCGATCTGAGAAGGGGCGGCCGAACAGTCGCCCCTTTTTTTGCCATGACCACAGTCACCGAGCTCTACCAGCAGATCCTCGCCGAGCGCGGCTTCAAGGCCGATGCGGCGCAGCTGCGGGCCATCCAGGCGCTGCAGCGCTGCCAGGACGAATGGGCGGCCTACAAGGCCCGCCGCGGCAATGCCGTCACCAAGCTGCTCGTGCGCCCGCCCATCCCGCGCGGTGTCTACATGTATGGCGGCGTCGGCCGTGGCAAGAGCTTCCTGATGGACTGCTTCTTCCAGGCCGTGCCGCTGACACGCAAGACGCGGCTGCACTTCCACGAGTTCATGCGCGAGGTGCACCGCGAACTGCAGGAGCTCAAGGGCATTGCCGACCCGCTGGACGAACTGGGCAAGCGCATCGCGCGGCGCTTCCGGCTCATCTGCTTCGACGAGTTTCACGTCGCCGACGTGACCGACGCGATGATCCTGCACCGGTTGCTGGAGGCCCTGTTCCGCAACCGCGTCTCCATTGTCACCACGTCCAACTTCCACCCTGACGAGCTCTACCCCAACGGCCTGCACCGCGACCGCATCCTGCCCGCCATCGAGCTGCTGAAGGCCAACCTCGAGGTCCTCAATGTCGATGCCGGCACCGACTACCGGCGCCGCACGCTGGAGGACATGAACCTCTACCTGACGCCGTTGAACGAGGCCAACGAGGCTGCGCTGACGCAGGCCTTCGACTCGCTGGCCGAGGCGCAGGACGAGGACCGCAAGCTGATGATCGAGCACCGCGCGCTGTACGCGCACCGGCGCGCCGGCGGCGTCGTGTGGTTTGACTTCCAGACGCTGTGCGGCGGCCCGCGCTCGCAGAACGACTACCTGGAACTGGCCAGCCAGTTCCACACCGTCATCCTGTCCAACGTGCCCGAGATGCCCGTGCGGTTGGCCAGCGAGGCGCGCCGCTTCACATGGCTGGTGGACGTGCTGTACGACCGCCGCGTCAAGCTCGTCATCTCGGCCGCCGTGCCGGCGGAACAGCTCTACACCGAGGGCCCGCTGGCCCACGAGTTCCCCCGCACCGTGTCGCGCCTGCAGGAGATGCGCTCGGCCGAGTACCTGGCGCTGGCCCGCCGTGATGTCGACACCTCGCTGACCTGATGACAGCCTTGCTCACCCTGCTGGCAGCGGCTGCCGCATCCGCTCCGCTGGCACCCGCCACGCTGGCAGCACCGGCCGACCTGGCGGCGCAGCGCGCGTTCATCGAGCAGCGCTTCGAGCGGGAGCGGCAGGCCTGCGAGGCGCGCTTCGCGGTCACGCCGTGCCTGGACGAGGTGCGCGAGCGCCGCCAGGCCGCGCTGCTGCCGGTGGTGCGCCAGGAGCAGGCCTTGGCCGCCGAGCAGCGCCTCGCACGCGCGGCGGCGCAGCGCCAGCGGGTCAGCGAGCGGGAGCTGGCTGCGGCGCAGGACGAGGGTCAGCGCAGACAGCGCCTGATCGAGGACGCTCCAGCCGTGTCGCCAGCCCCGTCGGCCCCTGCGACCTCGCCCGTGATCCGGGCGCGCGACCCGCAGGCCGCCGAGCGCCAGCAGCGCCTAGCTGCCGGCCAGGCCGAGGCGCAGGCCGCCGAGCGGCGCGAGCGCGCACAGGAGCGGCAGCAGCGGGTGCGTGAGCGCGTGGCCGCTCAACAGTCGCAGCAGGACGCCCGCACCAAGCCGGCCGCCGCGCCGCTGCCCCGGCCGGGCGCCTCGGCGGCGCCCCGCTGATCAGTCCAGGCTCTCGAGCTTGACGATGGCGAGCGACAGGTTGTCGCCGCCGCCTCGCGCGCGCTGGCGCGCCTTGCTGACGAGCAGCTCCGCCGCCTCGCGCGGTGGCAGGCTGTAAAGCACGCTGCCCAGTTCCTGTGCAGTGAAGTAGTGCCACAGGCCGTCGCTGCAGCACATCAGCGAGTCGCCCACCTCCAGGCCCTCGAAGCGCTCCGACGAGGAGGTCGGGTCCTGCACCGTGCCCAGGCAGGACGTCAGCAGATTGCTCTGCGGATGCGAGCTGGCCTCGGCCTCGCTGAGCTGGCCTTCGTCGACGAGGCGCTGCACGTAGGAGTGATCCATCGAGCGCTTCACGAGGCGTGCGCCGCGGAACCAGTAGATGCGAGAGTCGCCGGAATGAATCCAGTGCGCGCAGCGGTCGCTGGTGATGACGAAGCCAGCAATGGTGCTGTGCGGCTCCTCTTCGGCTGAGATGGCCGTCAGCTTGATCATCAGATGCGCCTCGGACGTGATCTGGCCCAGCAGCTCGGCCGGCGATTCGTCGTCGGGCGAGTAGCGCTCGAACAGCTGGTGGGCCGTCAGGATGACCTGGTCGGCCGCCTTGCGGCCGCCGCTCTTGCCGCCCATGCCATCGGCCACGATGCCCATCACGCATCCGGCGATGCGCGGGTGGGCGATCACCGACACCTGGTCTTGCTGGTATGCCCGGTCACCGCGGTGCGTGCCCGTGGCGGCACTGAGCCGGAATCCGGTGGCGGGGGAAGGAGGAGCCATGGCGAAAACTATACTGGCCCGCCCGCCCCCGACTTGCCGCGAGCCGCTCTCGTTAACCCCGTCATGGATGAACAACTTCACTCGTTGACGCGGCGCCTCATCGAGCTGCGCATGGAGCATGCGGACCTCAATGCCGCGATCGACCGGCTCAGCGAGCAGGCGCCCCTGGACGAACTGGGCGTGCAGCGGCTGAAGAAGCGGCGCCTCGCGCTGCGCGACATGATCGCGCGGCTGGCCGCCGAAACGGAGCCGGATGAGCCCGCCTGATCTCGACGACTGGCTGGACGCGCTCGACCAGGCCACTCCGCCCGCCGCACCTGCCGCTGACGAACTGGCTCAGGCCGTGGAGGCCGCGTTCGATGCCGGCGGACCGTTGGCGCGGCTGGACCGGGGCTACAAGCCGCGCGAGCCGCAGCTGCAGATGAGCCGCGCCGTCGCGCGCGCGCTGAGCCGCCGCCAGGCGCTGGTGGTGGAGGCCGGCACTGGCGTCGGCAAGACCTTCGCCTACCTTGTTCCCACCTTGCTGGCGGGCAGCCGGGCCTTGATCAGCACGGCCACTAAGAGCCTGCAGGACCAGCTCTTCCTGCGCGACCTGCCGCGCCTGACCAAGGCGCTAGGCATGCCCGTGCGGCTGGCGCTGCTGAAGGGCCGCAGCAGCTACCTGTGCTTGCACCGCATGAAGGAGGCGCGCGTGTCCGGCGAGTTCCCAGACCGCCGCACGGCGCTGTCGCTGGCGCGCATCGAGCGCTGGGCGCTGGGCACGACGACCGGCGACTTCGCCGAGATCGATGGCCTGGATGAGCGCTCGCCCATCATCCCCATCGTCAGCTCCAGCCGCGAGAACTGCCTGGGCCAGGAATGCCCGGATTGGAAGGCCTGCTACGTCGTCAAGGCGCGGCGCGAGGCGATGGAGGCCGATGTCGTCGTCGTCAACCATCATTTGTTCTTCGCCGACATGACGCTGCGCGACACTGGCGTGGCCGAGCTGCTGCCTAGCGTGGAGATCGCCATCTTCGACGAGGCCCACCAGCTGGCCGAGGCCGGTGTGCAGTTCCTGGGCACCGTGCTGGGTACGGCGGCGCTGATCGACTTTGCGCGGGACCTGCTGGCCCAGGGCCTGGCCCATGCGCGCGGCGTGAACGACTGGCAGGGCCTGCATGCCACCATCGAGAAGGCCGCGCGCGAGCTGCGACTGGCGGCTGCGGGCGCGCTGGCCACGGCCGGGCGCGAGCTGCGCGGTACGCTGAAGCTGGGCTGGAAGGAGCGGGCCACGCAGCCGGCCTTCAGCGCGGCGCTGGTCAGCGTGGCGGCCGCCTGTGAGCAGGGCTTGGAGGCGCTGACCGCCGTGCGCGAGGCGGCGCCGGACTTCGCCCGCCTTTGCGAACGCGCCCAGCAGTTGCGCGACCTGGCCAGGCAGTTCGCCGCCGAGCCCGACCCGGGCGACGTGCGCTGGATCGACATCAGCCCGCACGCGGCGCGGCTCGTTGAATCGCCGCTGGACATCCGCGACGCGATGCAGCAGCAGCTCGAAGGTCCGCCCAAGGCGTGGGTGTTCACGTCCGCGACGCTGGGCGACGACGAGGGGCTGACCTGGTTCACCGAGCCCGCCGGGCTGCAGGACGCCGAGATCCTGCGCGTCGGCAGCCCGTTCGACTACCCGGCACACGCGCGGCTGTACGTGCCGCGCGGCTTTCCGAAACCAAGCGAGCCGACGCACCCGCCCAGCGTCGCGCTGTTGGCGTCCCGCCTGGCGAGGGCGCTCGGTGGGCGCACCTTCGTGCTGACGACGACGCTGCGCAACCTGCAGGCGGTGGCCGACGCCTTGCGTGAGTGCTTCGAGGAGGGCGGTGACGCGATCACCGTGCTGCAGCAGGGCGCGCTGCCGAAGCGCGTGCTGCTGCAACGCTTCATCGACAACCCGGCCTCGGTGCTTGTGGGCTCAGCCAGCTTCTGGGAAGGCATCGACGTGCCGGGCGATGCGCTGCAGTGCGTCGTCATCGACAAGCTGCCGTTCCCGCCGCCGAATGACCCGCTGGTGGAGGCGCGCGTACAGCGGCTTGAGGCCGAGGGGCGCAACGCCTTCTCGGAGTATTTTGTCGCCGAGGCGGCCATCGCGCTGAAGCAGGGTGCCGGGCGGCTGATCCGCACCGAGACCGATCGTGGCCTGTTGGTGGTGTGCGACCCGCGCATGGCCGGCATGAACTACGGCCGCCGCCTGCGTGCCGCGCTGCCGCCGATGACGCCGGTGGCCAACGAGGCCGAGGCGCTTGCCTGGCTGCAGCAGCTCAATGAAGAACGGGCCTGACGGCCCGTTGGATGTTTCTGGTTTTCGCGCCCGAGCATCGGGTCGCTCCGCAGCCAGCCCGCATGGGCGAGCGGCTGCGTCACATCACCAGACCTTCCACCACGGCTTCTTTTGCTTGCCGCCATTGGAGGCGTACTGGCTGTCGGGGAAGTTCTTGTCCAGCACACGGCGCGCGTCGTCGCGCAGCTGCGTGAGGCCCAACTTGTCGTAGCTCTCGCCCATGATGTAGAGCGCTTCCTCGATGCCGGGAGCGTTCTGGAACTCGGCGACGGCTGACTGCGCGCGGTTGGCGGCGGCCACGTAGGCCTTGCGGTTGAAGTAATAGCGCGCAACGTGTATCTCGTAGGCCGCCAGCGTGTTGGAGATGAAGTTGGCGCGCGTCTGGGCGTCGGGTGTGTACTTGGATTCGGGGAACTGCTCGATCAGCTGGCGGAAGGCCAGCAGCGCCTCGCGCGAGGCCTGCTGGTCACGCTCGGAGACGTCCTGGCTGGCCAGCCGGCCGAACAGGCCGAGGTCCTCGTTGAAGTTGACGATGCCCTTCATGTAGAGGGCGTAGTCCAGCGCCGGGCTGGACGGGTTGAGCTTGATGAAGCGATCCAGCGTGGACACCGCCTGCGCACGCTCGGCCGTCTTGTAGTAGGCCCAGGCCAGATCCAGCGTCGCCTGCTGGCCCATGGGCGTGCCGGCTGCCCGGCCCTCGATGCGCTCCAGCGTCTTGATCGCACGGTCGTAGCTGCCGGCGTTCAGGTCGTCCTTCGCGTCTGCATACAATTTGTCCAGCGCGGCCTGGGAGTTGGGGTCGTCCTTGGCCGTGGAGCCGCAGCCGCTGAGCGCGAGCGCGAAGGCCATCAGCACGGTGCCGGCGACGATGCGGCCGGCCTTGAATTTCTCAACAAACATGTCTGAAGTCGACGGCGGTGCTGCCGGCTGGTCACGGGGAACAATGGACGCGGAGTATAGGGCGGGGGGTCTGACAGACCCGGAAGACGACGGCGCCGACGACGCGCCGGAGCGGCGCAGTGCCGATGTCGACGCGGCAGGCCATGGGGAGCGATTGGATCGCTGGCTGACCGGCCTGGCGCCGGAGTTCTCGCGCAACCACCTGCAGGCGCTCATCGAGCGCGGCTGCGTGACGGCCGATGGCCGCCCGCTGGCCAAGCCGGCCCTCAAGCTGCGCGCCGGCCAGCGCGTGGAGATCGAGTTGCAGCCCACCGACGAGAGTCGCGCCTTCCGCCCCGAGGCGATGGCGCTGAGCGTGGTGTACGAGGACGAGCACCTGGCCGTTATCGACAAGCCGGTGGGGCTGGTGGTGCACCCGGCGCCGGGCAACTGGTCGGGCACGCTGATGAATGGGCTGCTGGCGCGCCACCCGGCCGCCGCCACGCTGCCGCGCGCCGGCATCGTGCACCGGCTGGACAAGGACACCAGCGGGCTGATGGTGGTCGGCAAGACGCTGGAGGCCGTCACGGCGCTGAGCCGCCAGATCGCCGCCCGCGAGGTGCACCGCGAGTATCTGGCGCTGGCCTGGGGGCGCGTCGAGGAGCCGTTCGTCATCGAGAAGGCGATGCGCCGCGACCCGGTGTCGCGCGTGAAGATGGCCATCGCGCCCGCCAATCTTGGCAAGCCGGCGCGCACCGATGTCTTCCTGCTGGGCGTGGGCGAGGTGCAGGTCAACGGGCAGGCGCGGCCCGTCAGCGCCGTGCATTGCGTGCTGCACACCGGCCGCACGCACCAGATCCGCGTGCACCTCACGCACAGCGGCCATCCGCTGCTGGCCGACGCGCTGTACGGCGGCGTGGCGGCGCTGGGCCTGGCGCGCCAGGCGCTGCATGCGGCCCGGCTGTCGTTCTCTCACCCGGTCACTGGCGAGGCCCTGAGCCTGCGTGCGCCGCTGCCGCCCGACATGGCCTCGGCCTGGGCTTCGGTGGGGGCGCCCGACCTTTCCGATTGACATGGCTACAATGCAGTCTGGTTGTCGCGCCACAACGCCGTGCCGAGAAGGCGCGGCCCGTCGCGGGATTGCAGTCCACCCGGAAGCCGCCAACCCTACTCGCCGACGTGCCCGTGCCCTGAAGGCCGGCTGCGGCGCACCGTGCAAGACTTGACACGTCCGCCTGACGAGCGCTCTGGACAGAGCGCCCGGGTCCAAGTGCCAATGCCAGAGCTCTACCCATTGAGGGTGTGAAGTTGAGTTCATGAATACCCAGGATGCCAAGCGCGTCCTTGAAACCGCGCTGATCTGTGCCCCGCAGCCGCTGACGTTGCGCGAGATGCGCAGCCTTTTCGCTGACGAGCTGGGTGCCGACACGCTGCGGGGCCTGCTCGACGAGCTGCGCCGCGACTGGGACGGCAAGGGCGTGGAGCTGGTGGCGCTCGCCTCGGGTTGGCGCTTCCAGAGCCGGCCCGAGCTGCGCGAGTACCTGGACCGGCTACATCCCGAGAAGCCGCCCCGCTACTCGCGCGCCGTGCTGGAGACGCTGGCCATCATTGCGTACCGCCAGCCCGTCACGCGCGGCGACATCGAGGACATCCGCGGCGTCGTCGTGGCCAGCCAGATCATCAAGCAGCTGGAAGACCGCGGCTGGATCGACGCTATCGGCCACCGCGAGACGCCCGGCCGGCCGGCGCTGTACGCGACGACCAAGGCCTTCCTCGACGACCTGGGCCTATCCAGCCTGGAGCAGCTGCCGGCGCTGGACGTCGGCAGTGCGCCGCCGGCCTTCGAGGCATTGCAAGGCCAGCTGCTGGACGCGGCCGACGAGGTGCCGGCCGAGCCGCCGGCGCAGGATGTCGCCGTCGCGCCGCCGGCACCCGACGACCTGTCGGTGGCCAGCCCGGCGGATGCCGGGTCCGAATCCGAGCCCGAGCCTGCCGAGGCGCCTGCTGCCGAGGCGCCGCCCGTGGCGGCGCTGCCGGACGCCGTGCCTGATCTTTTGGTGCCGACGGCATCTTCCAGCCTGTTCGGCGCCGACGGCACGCCAGCTCTGCCGACCCTCGATCCCACCGATACGCCCCCGCAACCCCTGCACTGAAATACCGAATGAACGACGCTGCCGATCAAGACAAGCCCTTGCTCCCCGTTGCCGATGCCGAGGCGCCAGCGGCGCCCAAGCGCCGCCGCACAACGGCCAAGGCCGCCGCCGAGGTGGCGCCGGACGCTGCTCCCGAGGGAGCGGAGGCCGCCGTGCCGGTGAAGCGCACGCGGCGCAAGGCCGAGCCGGCTGCTGCCGAGGCCGCGCCCGAGGCCGTGGCAGAGGAGGCGTCTGCGGCGCCCGCCCGCAAGCGCGCCCCGCGCAAGGCGGCGGTGGCGGCCGCCGAGCCGGTCGCCGAGGTGGCGCCGGCCCAGGCTCCGCTGTTCACGCTGGTGCCCGACGCGCCGGCGGCGGTGAGCGAGGTGCAAGCGAGCGAGGGCGGTGCCGATGACGGCGGTGAGGGCGACGATGACGGTGACGAGGGTGAGCGCAGCGGCCGCGGCCGCAACCGCCGCCGCAATCGCAAAGAGCGTGGTGAGCGGTCGGCGGATGGCGCGGCTGAGCCGGTGGCGGGTGGCAGCGAGCTGCCGGCGCCGGCGTTGACGCATGAGCTCGTCGAGGCCGCCGGTGCGCGCTTCGCAGACGTGCTGTCGGGCAACCTGGACGCCGAGTCCGAGGGCCCTGTCGGGGAGCTGCCGCAGCTGCGACCGGAGGCTGACGAGGCCGAGGCCGAGGCCGCCGACGGCGAGGGCAAGCGCGTGCTGGCGCCGGATGCCGATGCGCCCAAGCTGCAAAAGGTGCTGGCGCAGTCGGGCATCGGGTCGCGCCGCGACATCGAGGAGTGGATCGCCGAGGGCAAGATCGAGGTGAATGGCGAGGTCGCTCATGTCGGCCAGCGCATCTCGTTCGGTGACCGCGTGCGCGTCAACGGCAAGGAGGTGCGCGTGCGCATCTCGCCGCCCAACCCGCGCATCCTGGCTTATCACAAGCCCACCGGCGAGGTGTCGACGTTCAACGACCCCGAGGGCCGCCCGACCGTGTTCCGCTCGCTGCCGCGTGTGCAGGGGCAGAAGTGGCAGTCCGTCGGCCGTCTGGACATCAACACCGAAGGCTTGCTGTTGTTCACCAACTCGGGTGAGCTGGCCAACCAGCTGATGCACCCGCGCTTCGGCGTGGAGCGCGAGTACGCGGCCCGTGTGCTGGGCTCGCTGAGCGACGAGCAGCGCACCAAGCTGCTGGAGGGTGTCAGCGTCGACGGCCAGACGGCCGCGTTCAAGGCCATCGAGGACGGCGGCGGCGAAGGCGCCAACCGCTGGTACCGCGTCACCATTACCGAAGGCCGCAACCGCGAGGTGCGCAAGCTGTTCGAGGCGGTTGGCATGGTGGTCAGCCGGCTGATCCGCATCCGCTACGGCACCGTCGTGCTGCCGCGCGGCCTGAAGCGTGGTGTCTGGGTGGAGCTGGGTGACGATGACGTGCGCGTCATCCGCCGCCTGGCCGGCCACAGCTCCAACACGGGCCAGGCCCAGCCGCAGCAGCCGTCGCAGGGCCAGGGCCAGCAGGGCAAGGGCCAGCAGCAGGGCGGCAAGAACGACCGCAACAAGCGCCGCAACGACGACCGCCATGCCGGCGTCGGACCGCGCCCCAGCCGCCCGCAGGAGCCGCAGCAGCCGCGCCCGCCGCGCGAAGAGCGCGCTCAACGCCGGGACGATGACGACGAGGACGACGGCTTCATTCCTCACCACATCAATCCGCTGGAGCAGACTTTCGACCGCCGCCATGCGACTGGCGGCAGGCGTGGTCTGCCCCAGGGTTTCGGTGCCGGCGGCAGCCAGCAGCAGGACCGGCCCAGCCGTGGCGGCGGCAACAAGGGTGGTGGCCCCCGCGAGCCCGATCCGATGCAGACCTCCGTGGGCTACATCGGCGGTGACGCCTTCCTGCGCCGCGGCGGTAGCGGTGGCGGGCGTGGCGGCAAGGGTGGCGGCGGTGGCGGCGGTGGCGGTGGCCGTTCGGGCGGCGGCTACGGTGGCCGGCGCTGAAACCGGTCGCAAGCTGCAACTAGGGTCATCCCTGAACGCTACAATCGCAGGCTTTGTCCAATACGCCCCTTCAGGAGAACTCCATGGCGATCGAAACCACCCTGTCCATCATCAAGCCCGATGCCGTGGCGAAGAACGTCATCGGCCAGATCTACGCCCGTTTTGAAGCCGCCGGCCTGAAGGTCGTGGCTGCCAAGATGGTGCACCTGTCGCGCGGCGAAGCCGAGCAGTTCTACGCCGTGCACAAGGCCCGCCCGTTCTTCAACGACCTGGTCAACTTCATGATCAGCGGCCCGGTGATGATCCAGGCCCTGCAAGGCGAAGGTGCCATCCTGAAGAACCGTGACCTGATGGGCGCGACCGACCCGAAAAAGGCCGAGAAGGGCACCATCCGCGCCGACTTCGCTGACAGCATCGACGCCAACGCCGTGCACGGCTCCGACGCTGCCGAAACGGCCGCCGTCGAAGTGGCGTTCTTCTTCCCCGGCATGAACGTCTACGCTGCCAAGTAAACCCCCAACGGGGTCGGGAGACCCCGGCCCAGGAAGTTCGTATGGACGCGGTCAACCTGCTCGGTTTTGATCTGCCAGGCCTGGCCGCCTACTGCGAGCAACTGGGCGAAAAGAAATTCCGTGCGACCCAGCTGTTCCGCTGGGTTCATCAGAAAGGCGCGTCGGACTTCGACCAGATGTCCGACCTCGCCAAGTCCTTGCGCGACAAGCTCAAGGGCCGTGCCCACATCTCGGCGCTGCCGGTGATCTCGGAGCACGTGTCGGCCGACGGCACCATCAAGTGGCTGTTCGACGTCGGTGCCGGCAACGCGGTCGAGGCCGTGTTCATTCCCGAGTTCGGCGATGCCGGGCCGTCCCAAATCGCCGAAGCGTCCCCTCGGGGGACAGCCGCTGCAGGCGGCCAGGGGTCAATAGTCCTTGATCGCGGCACGCTTTGCATTTCCAGCCAGGCTGGTTGCGCCGTGGGCTGCCGTTTCTGCTCTACCGGCCACCAGGGCTTCAGCCGCAACCTGACGACGGCCGAGATCACGGCCCAACTGTGGTTCGCCGAGCACTCGCTGCGCAAGCGCCTCAACACCGATGAGCGCGTCATCTCCAACGTCGTGATGATGGGCATGGGCGAGCCGCTGCAGAACTACGACCAGCTCGTGCCGTCGCTGAAGACCATGCTGGACGACCACGGCTACGGCCTCAGCCGCCGTCGCGTGACGGTGTCGACGTCCGGCGTCGTGCCCATGATTGACCGGCTGCGCGAGGACTGCCCCGTGGCGCTGGCCGTCAGCCTGCACGCGCCCACCGACCCGCTGCGCGATCAGCTCGTGCCGCTGAACAAGAAGTACCCGATCGCCGAGCTGCTGGACAGCTGCAATCGCTACCTGGAGAAGGCGCCGCGCGACTTCATCACCTTCGAGTACTGCATGCTGCAGGAGGTGAACGACTCTCCCGAGCAGGCGCGTGAGCTGGTGCGCCTGGTGAAGCACCACGTGAACTGCAAGATCAACCTGATCCCGTTCAACCCCTTCCCGGCATCCGGCCTGATCCGCAGCACGAATGCGCGCGTCCAGGCCTTCGCCGAGGTGTTGATTCAGGCCGGCATCGTGACCACCGTGCGCAAGACGCGCGGCGACGACATCGACGCTGCCTGCGGCCAGCTGGCCGGTGAGGTGCAGGATCGCACCCGCGCGCATATCCGCATGGTCAGGGCCCCCGTGATGGTGGCCAAATCCACGCCGTGACACGCTGGGTGTCCAACCTCGAGGATTTGATGAAGCGACTGCTGACCGTCCTGACTGCCTGTCTGCTGGCCGCCTGCGCGAGCACCGGCACCGCGCCCACCGCCGACCGTGAGATCAAGACCGACTCCGATCAGACCGACGTCGACCGCCGCGCGGCCATCCGGCTGGAGCTGGCGCAGGGCTACTTCTCGCGCGGCCAGTTCCCGACGGCGCTGGACGAGCTCAAGCTCGCGCTGCAGGCCAAGCCCGACATGCGCGAGGCTGTCAACCTGCGCGGCCTCATCTACGCGTCCATGGGCGAGATGCAGCTCGCCGAGGAAACATTCCGCCGCGCGCTGGCCGTCTACCCCAACGACCCTGACACGCTGCACAACTACGGCTGGTTCCTTTGCCAGCAGCGCCGCTGGCCCACGGCGGATTCGCTGTTCGACCAGGCGCTGGCCCAGTCGACCTACCGCGCGCCGGCGCGCACGCTGCTGGCCAAGGGCGTCTGCGAGGCCCGTGCCGGCCGCCTGCTGGTGGCCGAGAAGACGCTGTCGCGCGCCTTCGAACTGGACCCGGCCAGCCCCGTCATCGCCGTCAACCTGTCCGAGGTGCTGTACCGCAACCGTGAGCTGGAGCGCGCCCGCTTCTACGTGAAGCGCGTCAACGACCAGCCCGAGCAGCTCAACGCGCAGAGCGTTTGGCTGCAGCTACGCATCGAGCGCAAGCTGGGCCACACGGGCATCGTTGACGACCTGGCCCTCATCCTGCGCCGCAAGTTCCCGCAGGCCCCCGAAACGCAGGCGCTGGACGCCGGCCGCTACGAAGACTGAGCCGCCCTGCGGCCGACCGAAGAACGAGACGATGCAACCCATCTCCGAGGGGCGTGAGCCCCAGCCCGCCACCGCAGGCGCCTGGTTGAGGCAGGCCCGTCAGCAACGCGGCCTGCACATCGCAGCGCTGGCGGTCATGCTGAAGGTGCCTCAGGCCAAGCTGGAAGCGCTGGAATCCGACCGCTACGACGAGCTGCCCGATGCGACCTTTGCGCGCGCGTTAGCGACGGCGATGTGCCGTGCGCTGAAGGTCGATGCCGGGCCCGTGCTGGCGCTGCTGCCGAGCACGCGCGATCAGCAGTTCGACATGCGCCCCGGGCTGAACCAGCCCTTCCGCGAGCGCACGGGCAGCGCTGTGCTCGACGGCGCCGTGCTGGCCGCGCTGCTGCGGCCTGTGGTCTGGGGGCCGCTGCTGCTGGTGGCCGCGGCCGCTGCCATCTACTGGATCCCGGCCGGCTGGCTGCCGCAGGGCGGCGGGGCCTCGCAGCCCGAAGGCGTGGCCCCAGCGTCCGGCGTTGTGACCTCGGTGGCCAGTGCGCCGGTCGTCGAGTTTGTCCCGGCTCCGCCTGCGCCGCTGGCGGCCTCGGCGGCGTCTACGTTGGCGTCATCGCCCGCGATGGTGCCCGCAGCCGCGTCCGCACCGGCGCCAACCCCCGCGCCGGTGGCTGCAGCGGTCGTTACGGGGGCAGCCACCTTGCGCCTGTCGGCCGCGGCCGACAGCTGGGTTGAGGTGGCGGACGCCAAGGGCCAGGTCTTGCTGTCGCGCCTGCTGCGCCAGGGGGAGCAGCAGGAGTTCTCTGGCGCCGCTCCGTACAAGCTGCGCATCGGCAACGTCGGCGGTACGCGCATCGAATGGCGTGGTGCTGCTGTCGACCTGGCCGCCAGCGCTACGAACAACGTCGCCCGTCTGGAGTTGAAGTGATGAGCGAATGGATCATTCCCGAGGCCGCTCCCGCGGCGCGCAAGAGCCGTCAGGCGCGTGTGGTCTGGGGCAGTCGCGTGGTCACCGTTGGTGGCGACGCGCCGGTGCGCGTGCAGTCCATGACGAACACCGACACGGTGGACGCCATTGGCACGGCCATCCAGGTCAAGGAGCTTGCGATTGCAGGCTCGGAGATGGTGCGCATCACCGTCAACACGCCCGAGGCGGCTGAGCAGGTGCCCTACATCCGCGAGCAGCTGGATCGCATGGGTATCGACACGCCGTTGGTGGGCGACTTCCACTACAACGGCCACCGCCTGCTGACCGAGTACCCGGCGATGGCGCAGGCGCTGTCCAAGTACCGCATCAACCCCGGCAACGTCGGTAAGGGCGATAAGAAGGACAAGCAGTTCGCGCAGATGATTGAGGCGGCGATGACCTACGACAAGGTCGTGCGCATCGGCGTCAACTGGGGCAGTCTGGATCAGGAGCTGCTAGCGCAGTTCATGGACGAGAACGCCCGTCGCGCGGCGCCCTGGGGCGCCAAGCCGGTCATGTACCAGGCGCTGGTCGAGTCCGCGCTGACATCGGCCGCCTATGCCCGCGAGCTGGGCATGAACCCCGACAACATCATCATCAGCTGCAAGGTCAGCGGCGTGCAGGACCTGATCTCGGTCTACCGCGAACTGGCCCGCCGCTGCGACTACGCGCTGCACCTGGGCCTGACCGAAGCCGGCATGGGCACCAAGGGCACGGTGGCGTCCTCTGTTGCGCTGGGCATCCTGGCGCAGGAGGGCATTGGCGACACCATCCGCGTCAGCCTGACGCCGCAGCCGGGCGAGGCGCGCACGCAGGAAGTCGTCGTCGCGCTGGAGATCCTGCAGTCGCTGGGCCTGCGCCACTTCAACCCCAGCGTCACGGCCTGCCCGGGCTGTGGCCGCACCACCAGCACGACCTTCCAGGAACTGGCCAAGCAGATCGACGACTTCCTGCGCCTGCAGATGCCGGTCTGGCGCAACAAGTATCCCGGCGTCGAGGAGATGAAGGTGGCCGTTATGGGCTGCATCGTCAACGGCCCCGGCGAGAGCAAGCATGCCGACATCGGCATCAGCCTGCCCGGCACGGGCGAGGCGCCGGCGGCGCCCGTCTTCATCGACGGCGAGAAGGCTGTGACGCTGCGCGGCGACAACATCGCGCAGGAGTTCCACGCGCTGGTCGAGAACTACATCGAGAAGCGCTTCGGCGCCACGGCTGCGGCCTGAACACGGATTCCATGAGCGAGACCAAGAAAGTCCAGCCCGCGCTGCAGGCGGGTGATCGGAAGACCACCTTGCAGGCGGTCAAGGGCATGAACGACATCCTGCCGCCCGAGTCGGCGCGCTGGGAGCAACTCGAAGCCACGATGCGCAGCGTGCTGGCGCGCTACGGCTACAGCAATGTGCGCGTGCCCATCGTCGAGCCGACGGCGCTGTTCGTGCGCGGCATCGGCGAGGTGACGGACATCGTCGAGAAGGAGATGTACGCCTTCGAGGACCGCGCCGACAAGCACGGCCAGGCTGAGCACCTGGCGCTGCGCCCCGAGGGCACGGCCGGCGTCGTGCGGGCAATGATCGAGCACAGCTACCTGCGCGACAGCCCGCGCCGGCTCTACTACGTCGGCCCGATGTTCCGCCGGGAGAAGCCGCAGAAAGGCCGCTACCGCCAGTTCCACCAGATGGGCATCGAGGCGCTGGGCTTCGCCGGCCCGGACGTGGATGCCGAAGTCATCCTGTTGGCCCGCACGCTGTGGCGTGAGCTGGGCCTGAAGGAGGGCGAGGACGTATCGCTGGAGATCAACTGCCTGGGCCAGCCCGAGGAGCGTGCTGCGCACCGCGCTGCGCTGATCGCCCACCTGGAGCAGCATCAGGACGTGCTAGACGAGGAAGCCAAGTCCCGCATGTACAGCAATCCGCTGCGCGTGCTGGACACCAAAAATCCGGCGATGCAGGCTATGGCCGAAGCGGCGCCTAAGCTGCTGGATTTCCTCGGCGACGCCTCGCTGGCCCACTTCAACGGCGTGCGCGCGCTGCTGGATGCGGTCGGCCTGGCTTACCGCATCAACCCGCGCCTGGTGCGCGGGCTGGACTACTACAACCTCACCGTCTTCGAGTGGGTGACGGGCAAGCTCGGCGCCCAGGGCACGGTGTGTGCCGGCGGCCGCTATGACGGGCTGATCGAGCAGCTCGGCGGCAAGCCGGCGCCGGCCGTGGGCTTCGGCATGGGCATGGAGCGCCTGCTGCTGCTGCTAGAGACGCTGGGCCTGCAGGCGCCCGCCGCGGCGCCTGATGCCTACGCCGTCGTGCCCGACCCGGCCGAGCTGCCGCGCATTCTGCCCGCGCTGGAGGCGCTGCGTGCGGCCGGCGTGGCTGTGCAGATGCACGCCGGCGGCGGCTCCTTCAAGTCGCAGTTCAAGAAGGCCGACGGCTCCGGTGCGCGCTACGCGCTGGTGTTCGGCGCCGACGAACTGGCCCGTGGCGAGGTGGCCGTGAAGCCTCTGCGCGACGGCGCCGAGCAGACCTGCCGCCCCCTCGCCGACGTGGCCGCCTGGGCGGCCGAATTGCGCACCGCATAATCCCGGGCCTTGGCCCGCACACGCTGACTTCCTCCCATGGCATCGCATCTCGACCTCGAAGAACAAGAACAACTCGACCAGCTCAAGGCCTTCTGGAAGCGCTGGGGCAACCTGATCACCTGGGTGATCACCGCCGCGCTGGCCGCCTTTGCCGCCTGGCAGGGCTGGACCTGGTACCAGCGTGACCAGGCCGCCAAGGCCGGCGCCATGTACGAGGAGTTCGATCGCGCCTTCACCGCGCAGGACCTGGACAAGGCTGCCACGGCCGTGGGCGACCTGAAGTCGCGCTACGCTGGCACGGGCTTCGCCGCCCAAGCCGGCCTGCAGATCGCCAAGCTGCAGCTGGACAAGGACAAGGCCGACGACGCCCGTCAGAGCCTGGCCTGGGTGGCAGAAAAGGGCGCCGAGGCGTCCTACCGTGACCTGGCCCGCCTGCGCCTGGCCGGCCTGCAACTGGATGCCAAGGCCTTTGACGATGCGCTGAAGACGTTGGACGCCATCAAGTCTGCGGAGTTTGCCGCGCTCGTGGCCGACCGTCGGGGTGACGCGTTGCTGTTGCAGGGCAAGGGCGATGCCGCCAAGGCCGAGTACCAGAAGGCGCTGGCGGGCCTGGAGAAGACGCAGGACTACCGCCGCATCATCGAGGCCAAGCTCGCCACGCTCGGCGTGCCGACCGCCGTCGAACCCACCACCGGAGCCGCGCAATGAAGCGCCTTGTCCAGATCTCGCTGATCGCGCTGGCGGCGGCCAGCCTGTCGGGCTGCTCGACGATCAGCAACACCTGGGATCGCTGGTTCGGTGACGGCAAGAACCGCCCAGCTGCGCTGGAGGCGCTGAGTGGCCCTGCCACGGGCCGCGTGCTGTGGAGCAGCAAGGGCGACGACATCACCTTCCCGCTCAGCATCTCGACGCCGGGTGACCGCTTTGTCGTTGCCAGCGTCGACGGCACCGTCCGCGCACTGGCTGCGGCCGACGGCCGCGAGCTGTGGCGCGGCACGGCCGGGGCCAAGCTGGCCGCCGGTGTCGGTAGCGACGGCCGCTTCGCGGCCGTGGTCAACCGCGACAACGAACTGGTCGTGCTGGACGCCGGCCGCGTGGCCTGGAAGAAGGCCCTGCCCACGCCCGTCATCGCCGCACCGCTGGTGGCTGGCGAGCGCGTCTTCGCGCTGACGCTGGACCGTCAGGTCATCGCCTTCGATGCGCTGGACGGCCGCAAGATCTGGGAACTGCGCCGCCCCGGCGAGCCGTTGACGCTTGCCAAGGCTGGCGTGCTGACCGCGTACAAGGACACGCTGATCGTCGGCCAGGGCGCGCGCCTGGCGGGCATCGACCCGCTCAAGGGCCAGCTGCGCTGGGAAGCCAGTGTGGCCACGCCGCGCGGCACCAACGAGGTCGAGCGCCTCGCTGACCTCGTCGGCCCGGCCGTGCGTCAGGGTGAGGTTATCTGCGCGCGCGCCTTCCAGTCGTCGGTCGGCTGCGTGAATGCCGAGCGCGGCAGCGCGCTGTGGAACCGCATCGTCGGTGGCACCAACGGCATCGGCGCGGACGACCAGGTCGTCGTGGCCGGTGACGCGTCAGACCGCCTGTCGGCCTGGAAGCTGGCCAATGGCGACCTCGCCTGGTCGGCCGACCAGTTCCAGCTGCGCAAGCTGTCGGCACCCGTGGTGTTGAACAAGCAGATCATCGTGGGCGACTTCGAGGGCCAGGTGCACCTGCTGGATCGCGACACCGGCAAGACCCGCTCCCGCATCGCAACCGACGGCACGCCCATCGCGGCCATCACGCTGCTGGGCGACACGGCGCTTGTCGCCACCAAGAATGGCGGCCTGTTCGCCATCAAGACCGAATGAAGCCTGTCATTGCCCTGGTCGGCCGCCCCAATGTGGGCAAGTCGACGCTGTTCAACCGCCTGACGAAGTCGCGCGACGCCATCGTGGCCGATTTCGCCGGCCTGACGCGCGACCGCCACTACGGTGATGGCCGCCTGGGCGACCGCGAGTTCATCGTCATCGACACCGGCGGCTTCGAGCCCGACAGCTCGACCGGCATCGTCAAGGAGATGGCCAAGCAGACCAAGCAGGCCGTCGCGGAGGCCGATGCGGTCATCTTCGTCGTCGACATCCGCCTGGGCCTGTCGGCCCACGACAGCGACATCGCCCGCTACCTGCGCAGCGTCAACAAGCGCGTGCACCTGGCCGTCAACAAGGCCGAGGGCATGAGCGAGTCGCCACTGCTGGCCGAGTTCCACGAGCTCGGCATGGGTGAGCCTCACCCGATCTCGTCGGCGCACGGCCAGGGCATCCGCAGCCTGCTGGACGCCGTGCTGGAGCCTTTCGAGGACACCAGCGAGGAGTTCGGTGCCGGCCCGCAGCAGGACGGCGTCATCCGCCTGGCCGTGGCTGGCCGCCCCAACGTCGGCAAGAGTACGCTGATCAACACCTGGCTGGGCGAGGAACGCCTCGTCGCCTTCGACATGCCGGGCACCACGCGTGATGCCATCTCGGTGGACTTCGAGCGCAATGGCCAGAAGTTCAAGCTCATCGACACGGCCGGCCTGCGTCGCAAGGGCAAGGTCTTCGAGGCCATCGAGAAGTTCTCGGTCGTCAAGACGCTGCAGGCCATTGCCGACGCGCACGTCGTACTGCTGCTGCTGGACGCCACGCAGGGCGTGACCGACCAGGACGCCCACATCGCCGGCTACATCCTCGACAGCGGCCGTGCCGTCGTGCTGGCATGCAACAAGTGGGACGCCGTCGACAGCTACCAGCGCGAGACGCTGAAGCGCCAGATCGAGCAGCGCCTGGCCTTCCTGAAGTTCGCGCCCATGCACAACATCTCGGCGCTGAAGCGCCAGGGCCTGTCGGCGCTGTGGAACGCGATGGCCGATGCTTACGCGTCGGCCTACCGCAAGATGACGACGCCTGTGCTGACCCGCCTGATCCAGGAGGCGGTGGAACACCAGCAGCCCAAGCGCTCGGGCGTGTCGCGCCCCAAGATGCGCTATGCCCACCAGGGCGGCCAGAACCCACCCATCGTCGTCATCCACGGCAATGCACTGGACGGCGTCACCGAGGTCTACAAGCGCTACCTGGAAGGCCGCATCCGCGCGCACTACAAATTGGTCGGCACGCCGCTCAAGATTGAGCTGCGTTCTTCGAAGAATCCCTTCGACGAAAAGACCTAGGCTGACGTCCGGAGGGTTAAAGGCGCTGTGTTAAGGTCTTACCCGTAGTCCACACCCCGAATAACTCGGAGCATACCGATGAGCAATAAAGGCCAACTTTTGCAGGATCCCTTTTTGAACCTGCTGCGCAAAGAGCACGTGCCGGTTTCCATTTACCTGGTCAACGGCATCAAGCTGCAAGGCCACATCGAGTCCTTTGACCAATATGTCGTGCTGCTCCGCAACACGGTCACGCAAATGGTCTACAAGCACGCGATCTCCACCGTCGTGCCGGGCCGCGCGGTCAACTTCCACGCCGGCGACGCTCCCGCGGACGCCTGATCCCACCCCCCTTGTCTTCGACAGCTACCAACGCCGCGACGCCGCCCTCCGAGGCGGCGCGCGCCATTCTTGTGGGTGTCGATTTCGGTCGACATTCCGCCAAGCAGGGCTTTGACGAAAGCCTGGACGAACTGGCGCTGCTGGCCGAATCGGCAGGCGACACGCCGGTCGCCAAGGTCATCGCCCGCCGCCCCGCGCCCGATGCGGCGCTGTTCGTGGGCTCCGGCAAGGCCGACGAGATCAAGCTGCTCGTGCAGGCCCACCAGGCCCACACGGTGCTGTTCGACCAGGCCATCTCGCCCGCGCAGCAGCGCAACCTCGAGAAGGTGCTGGGCGTGCCCGTCGCCGACCGCACGGCGCTGATCCTCGAAATCTTCGCGCAGCGCGCCAAGAGCCACGAAGGCAAGCTGCAAGTCGAGCTGGCGCGGCTGCAGTACCTGGCCACGCGCCTGGTGCGCCGCTGGAGTCACCTGGAGCGCCAGAGCGGCGGCATCGGCATGCGCGGCGGCCCAGGCGAGGCGCAGATCGAGCTGGACCGTCGCATGATCGACGACCGCATCAAGAAGACCAAGGAGCGCCTGAAGCAGGTGCAGAAGCAGCGCAGCACGCAGCGCCGCTCGCGCTCGCGAAACGGCGTCTTCAAGGTCTCACTGGTCGGCTATACGAACGCGGGCAAGAGCACGCTGTTCAATGCGCTTACCAAGGCACGCAGCTACGCCGCCAACCAGCTGTTCGCGACGCTGGACACCACCACCCGCTCGCTCTACCTGGACCAGGCAGGTGCCAGTGTGTCGCTGTCCGACACGGTCGGCTTCATCCGCGACCTGCCGCACAAGCTCGTCGAAGCCTTCCGCGCGACGCTGCAGGAGGCGGCCGACGCCGATCTGCTGCTGCACGTTGTCGATGCCGCCAGCCCGGTGCTGGACGAGCAGATGGCCGAGGTCGAGCGTGTGCTGGAAGAAATCGGCGCGGGCCACGTGCCGCAGATCCTGGTCTACAACAAGCAGGACCTGCTGGCCGACGACCAGCGCCCGCGCGACATCGTCGACGCGATGCTGCGCCCCAATGGCTCGACCGAGCCGACGCCGCGCGTCTTTGTCAGTGCCGTCGAAGGCGACGGCCTGGCGGAACTGCGCCAGCTGATTGCGACGGCCATGCAGGCCCAGCCCTTGATTCCCGACGAGCGGGACCCACGTTTCGACGGTCATCCGTCGGACGACCACGAGTCTTCATCCTCAGACCCCACCCAGGCATGAGCAGCACTTCCCACACATCGCCCCGCAGTCCCTGGGCCCGGCGTCTGTTGACGCCGGTCGCGCGCGCCGCTGGCCGGCTGCTGAACAACGGTCGCAACGATGGTCCGCCCGACCTCGATGAGCTGTGGCGCGACTTCAACCGCAAGCTCTCGGGCATGTTCGGCGGCAAGCCGGGCGGCCCGACCGGCCCGGTGGGCCCGTCCGGTGGCGGCGCGCCCGACATGAAGGGCGCGGGCATCGGCATCGGGCTGATCGCCGGTGTCGTGGCACTGGGCTGGATGGCCAGCGGCTTCTTCATCGTTCAGGAAGGCCAGCAGGGCGTCGTGACGTCCTTCGGCAAGTACAGCAAGACGGTGGAGGCGGGCTTCCAGTGGCGGATGCCGTTTCCGTTCCAGGCGCACGAGGTGCAGCCGGTGTCGCAGCTGCGCCAGGTTGAAGTGGGTCGCAACTCGGTCGTCGCCGCCACGGGGCTGCGCGACTCGTCCATGCTGACGCAGGACGAGAACATCGTCGACATCCGCTTCTCGGTGCAGTTCGTCGTGCGTGATCTCAAGGACTTCCTGTTCGAGAACCGCGACCCCGAACAGGCCGTGCTGCTGGCCGCCGAGTCGGCTGTGCGGGAGATCGTCGGCAAGAGCAAGATGGACTCCGTGCTCTACGAGCAGCGCGATGCCATTGCGACCGACCTCGTCAAGTCCATCCAGGCCCAGCTGGACCGCTTGAAGGCGGGCATCCAGGTCAAGAACGTCAACGTGCAGAGCGTTCAGGCGCCCGAGCAGGTGCAGGCCGCGTTCGCCGATGCGTTCAAGGCCGGGCAGAACCGGGAGCAGATCAAGAACGAGGCTGAGGCCTATGCCAACGAGGTGATCCCGCGCGCGCAAGGCGAGGCGGCCAAGCTGCGCGAGCAGGCCGAGGGCTACAAGGCGCGCGTCATCGCGACCGCTGAAGGTGATGCGCAGCGCTTCAAGAGCGTGCTGGCCGAGTACCAGAAGGCGCCGCAGGTCACGCGCGACCGGCTCTACATCGACACCATGCAGCAGGTCTACACCAACGTCAGCAAGGTCATGGTGGACAGCCGCACCGGCTCCAACATGCTCTACCTGCCGCTGGACAAGCTGCTGCAGCAGAGCAGTGGCACCGTGACCGTGTCGCCGCCGCAGCCCACCACCGTGCCCGAGCCGCAGGTCGTGCCGAACGCCGTCGACCTGCGCAGCCGTGACAACCAGCGCAGCCGCGACGGCCGCTGATCGAGGAGTCTTCACATGAACCGAATTGCCGCCATCGTTGCCGGCGTCCTCGTCGCGCTGATGCTGGCCTCGTCCATGCTGTTCGTGGTCGACCAGCGCCAGTTTGCTGCGGTCTACGCGCTGGGCGAGATCAAGGAAGTCATCACCGAGCCGGGCCTGCACGGCAAGCTGCCGCCGCCGTTCCAGAACGTCGTGCTGCTGGATCGCCGCGTGCAGACGCTGGACAGTGCCGAGTCCCGCCCCATCTTCACGGCCGAGAAGAAGAGCCTGGTCATCGACTGGCTCATCAAGTGGCGCATCACCGAGCCTCGTCAGTTCATCCGCAACAGCGGTGCCGACATCCGCAACGTCGAGAACCGCCTTTCGCCCATCGTGCAGGCGGCGTTCAACGAGGAAGTGACCAAGCGCACGGTCATCGCCGTGCTGGCCACCGAGCGCGAGAAGGTGATGAACGATGTGCAGAAGCGCCTGGCCGACGAGGCCAAGCAGTTCGGCATCGAGATCGTGGACGTGCGCATCAAGCGCGTGGACTTTGCGTCTGACATCACCGAGGCGGTCTACCGCCGCATGGAGTCGGAGCGCAAGCGCGTTGCCAACGAGGCCCGCTCCACCGGCGCCGCTGAGGGCGAGAAGATCAAGGCCGATGCCGACCGCCAGCGCGAGGTCATCGTGTCCGAGGCGTACCGCGATGCGCAGAAGGTCATGGGCGATGGCGACGCGAAGGCGTCAGCTCTCTACGCGGAAGCATTTGGCCGTGACCCGCAGTTCGCGCAGTTCTACCGCTCGCTGACGGCCTACCGCACCAGCTTCAAGAGCAAGAGCGACGTGATGGTCGTCGACCCCGGTAGCGACTTCTTCAAGGCCATGCGAGGCGCCGGCCCCGCGCCCGTTGCCGCGCCCGCGCGCAAGTGACCGAACTGCTTGGCGCGCTGGCGCTGGTCTTGATCATCGAGGGGCTGATGCCCCTGATCAGCCCCACGCGCTGGCGCGAGGTGTTCAGCCGCGTGCTGGCCATGAGCGACGGTCAGATCCGCTTCATCGGCCTGGTCAGCATTCTGCTGGGGGGCTTGGGATTGCTGTGGTTGCGCTGATCTGAAGGCTCGGGGCGTGTGGCTGCGGGGAGGGCATAGGTACAATGCCTTTTTTAACCGCCTAGCCTGCGCCCATGTCCTCTGCTTGGCTGCTGCCCGAGCACATCGCCGATGTCCTGCCTTCGCAGGCGCGCCGCATCGAAGAGCTGCGTAGAGAGCTGCTCGACATGGCCCGCAGCTACGGCTGCGAGCTGGTCATCCCTCCCTTGCTTGAGCACCTGGACTCGCTGCTGTCCGGCGCTGACAGTGGCTCGGGCACCAAGCTCTTCCAGCTCGTCGATCAGCTGTCCGGCCGCTCGCTCGGCCTGCGCGCCGACACGACGCCGCAGGTCGCCCGCATCGACGCTCATCTGCTGAACCGCCGGGGCGTGACACGCCTTTGCTACTGCGGCCCCGTCGCGCACACGCGCCCCGACGGCCTGAACACCAGCCGCGAGCCGCTGCAGTTCGGTGTCGAGATCTATGGCCATGCGGGCCTGGAAGCCGACCTTGAGGTGCAGGACCTTGCACTGGACGCGCTGCGCCGGGCCGGCTTGAACAAGGTCATGCTGGACCTGGGCGATGCCCGCCTGCTGCAGGGCGTGCTGGATGGTGTGAAGCTGTCGCCCGAGGCCCTGGACGCGCTGACCGCGGCACTGGCGGCCAAGGACGTCGCCGTGCTGGCCGAGCTGACTGCCGGTCTGCCTGCCGTGACGCGTGATGCGCTGCTGGCCTTGCCCAGCCTTTACGGCGGTCGCGAGATGCTGGCCGAGGCGGCTCGCCGGCTGCCGGCTCATCCGCTGGTTCAGGCCGCGCTGGCCGATCTGGACTGGCTGGCCGGTCACCTGGCGGCCGTGCATCCGGCGGTCAACCTGGGCTTCGACCTTGCCGATCTGCAGGGCTATGCCTACTACACCGGCATCCGTTTCGCGGCCTTTGCGGAGGGCTGCGCCGATGCGGTGCTGCGCGGTGGCCGCTACGACGAGGTGGGTGCCGTGTTCGGCCGCCGCCGCCCGGCAGCCGGCTTCAGCCTGGATCTGAAGACGCTGGTGACGCTGGTGCCTGCCACGCCGCTGCGCGCCGCCGTGCGTGCGCCCTGGGGCGAGGACGCCTCGCTGCGCCAGGCCGTGCGCGCACTGCGGGAACAGGGCGAGACGGTGGTCTGCGTGCTGCCGGGCCACGAGCACGAGGCCGATGAATTCGACTGTGACCGCGAGCTGGTTCGCGAGCACACTGACTGGGTCGTCCGGGCGCTGTAAAGCGCGACGGCCCCACTTTCTTCCAAGCTACAAGCAGGCAAACAATATGCAAAGCCAAACCGCGCGTGGACGCAATGTGGTCGTCGTCGGCACCCAGTGGGGCGACGAGGGCAAGGGCAAGGTCGTCGACTGGATGACCGATCACGCGCAAGGCGTCGTGCGTTTCCAGGGCGGTCACAACGCCGGGCACACGCTGGTCATCAAGGGCATCAAGACGGCGCTGCAGCTGATCCCCAGCGGCATCATGCGCGACGGCGTGGCCTGCTACATCGGCAACGGTGTCGTGCTGGATCCGACGCATTTGCTCAGTGAGATCGAGCGTCTCGAGGCTGCCGGCGTCGAGGTGCGTTCGCGCCTGTTCATCAGCGAGAGCTGCCCGTTGATCCTGCCGTTCCACGTCGCCGTCGACAAGGCGCGCGAGGCGCTGCGCGAGACCAGCGGCAGCGGCAAGATCGGCACCACCGGCAAGGGCATCGGCCCGGCCTACGAGGACAAGGTTGCCCGTCGCGCTCTGCGCGCCCAGGACCTGAAGCACCCTGAGCGCTTCGCCAAAAAGCTGCGCGAGCTGCTGGAGCTGCACAACTTCGCGCTGCGCGGCTACCTGAAGGGCGAGGAGCTGGCCTTCGAGCCCATCTTCGAGCAGGCGATGAAGATGGCTGAAGCCATCAAGCCCATGCTGGCCGACGTCGGCTACATGATCCACAAGGCCAGCAAGGCCGGTGCCAACATCCTGTTCGAAGGCGCGCAGGGCACGCTGCTGGACATCGACCACGGCACCTACCCGTACGTCACGTCCAGCAACTGCGTGGCCGGCAACGCCGCTGCCGGTGCTGGTGTGGGTCCGCAGATGCTGCACTACATGCTTGGCATCACGAAGGCGTACACGACGCGCGTGGGCTCCGGCCCGTTCCCGACCGAACTGGATTGGGAAGTGGCGGGAACCGTCGGCTATCACCTGTCCACCGTCGGCCAGGAGCGCGGCACCGTGACGGGTCGCGCACGCCGCTGCGGCTGGCTGGATGCCGCCGCGCTGAAGCGTTCCATCATCATCAACGGCATCACCGGCCTGTGCCTGACCAAGCTGGACGTGCTGGACGGTCTGGCCGAGATCAAGGTCTGCGTTGGCTACCAGCTCAACGGCCAGCTGCTGGACATCCTGCCGCTGGATGCCGACGAGATCGAGGACTGCACGCCGGTGTACGAAACCTTCCCGGGCTGGACCGAGACTACCTTCGGCATGACCAGCTGGGATGCGCTGCCGGCTAACGCGCGCGCCTACCTGAAGCGCGTCGAGGAAGTCATCGGCGCGCCCATCGACATGGTCTCCACCGGCCCCGATCGAGAGCACACCATCGTGCTGCGCCACCCGTATTCCGCCTGACCACCAATCAATCCAACGGAGACAACACCACCATGTTGACCGACGACGGCAAGCACCTCTACGTATCCTGGGACGAGTACCACCTGCTGACCGAGCGCCTGGCGCTCAAGGTGCACGCCTCGGGCTGGCAGTTCGACCAGATCCTCTGCCTGGCCCGTGGCGGCATGCGCCCGGGCGACGTGCTGTCGCGCGTGTTCGACAAGCCGCTGGGCATCATGTCGACGAGCTCCTACCGCGCCGAGGCCGGCACCATCCAGGGCCGGCTGGACATGGCCAAGTACATCACCATGCCCAAGGGCGAGCTGGCAGGCCGCGTGTTGCTGGTGGATGACCTGGCGGACTCGGGCGTCACGCTGAAGGCTGTCGTGGAGCGGCTGCGCGGCATGCCGGCCATCAGCGAACTGCGCTCGGCCGTCATCTGGACGAAGAAGGTCTCGGCCTACACGCCGGATTACTACGTCGAGATGCTCGAAACCTCGCCTTGGATCCACCAGCCGTTCGAGGAATACGACGGCATGGGGCCGGAAGCCCTGGCGAAGAAATTCGTCGTTTGAACGTGAAGATGGGCGCCCGGCAGGATTCGCTGATGCGCCCCTCGAAGGCGGCGCCCGACGCGTTGAGCGCCGCCGCTTTTTCTTCTTTGGCCTTGCCGGGGTGCACAAAGCAAAAAGGCCAGCACTTGCGTGCTGGCCTTTTCGTTTCTTGTTATGGTGCCCAGGAGAGGACTCGAACCTCCACGGAGTTACCCGCTAGTACCTGAAACTAGTGCGTCTACCAATTCCGCCACCTGGGCAAGGTTCTCAAAACTTCTTTTGAAGTCCTGAGCCGTTTCAGGAAAGCGCGGACTATAGCATCAAAAACTTGAAGAACACAACACACCCCTCCCATGCCGATGGTGCCGGGCTGCTCGGCGAAGTCGAAGGCATGCTGCAAGGTCATCGCGACGGCCACGGTTTCCTGATTCCCGATGACGGCTCCGCCGATGTCTATCTATCCTCGCAGGAGACCCATGCCGTCATGCATGGCGACCGCCTGCGCGTGCGCGTTATGCGCTTCGACAAGCGTGGCCGCCCCGAAGGCAAGGTGCTGGAGATCCTGGAGCGCAAGAAGCGGCCTCTCATCGGGCGCCTGTTGCTGGAGTCCGGCATCTGGCTGGTCGCGCCCGAGGACCGGCGCATGGGGCAGGACATCCTTATCCCCAAGAACGGCATCGCCAATGCGACGGCCGGGCAGGTCGTCGCCGTCGAACTGACCGAGCCGCCGTCGCTGTACTCGCAGCCGGTTGGTCGCGTCGTCGAGGTGCTGGGCGAGATCGACGATCCCGGCATGGAGATCGAGATCGCCGTGCGCAAGTACGACGTGCCGCACCGCTTCAGCCCCGAGACACTGGCGCAAAGTGCCAAGCTGCCCGAGAAGCTGCGTGCCGTCGACCTGAAGAACCGCATCGACCTGCGCGACGTGCCGTTGGTCACCATCGACGGGGAGGACGCGCGTGACTTCGACGACGCCGTCTACTGCGAACCCTTTAAGCAGGGCCGCGGCAAGAAGGCCTTCGACGGTTGGCGCCTGTTGGTGGCGATTGCCGACGTGTCGCACTACGTGAAGCCCGGCGAGCCGCTGGATGCCGATGCGTATGAGCGCGCCACGTCGGTCTACTTCCCGCGCCGCGTGATCCCTATGCTGCCGGAGAAGCTGTCCAACGGCCTGTGCTCGCTCAACCCGTACGAAGACCGGCTCAGCATGGTCTGCGACATGCTTGTATCCGCCGACGGCGAGGTCTCGGCCTATCAGTTCTATCCGGCCGTCATCAGCTCGCACGCGCGCTTCACGTACAACGAGGTCGCGGCCATCCTGGGCAACACGCATGGCCCTGAGGCGGCCAAGCGGCGCGAGCTCGTCCCGCACCTGCTGCACCTGCACGAGGTCTACCGCGCGCTGCTGTCCGAGCGCGGCCGGCGCGGTGCTATCGACTT
Organism: Pelomonas margarita; assembly: GCF_043555875.1. NCBI lineage: Bacteria > Pseudomonadati > Pseudomonadota > Betaproteobacteria > Burkholderiales > Sphaerotilaceae > Roseateles > Pelomonas margarita. The sequence goes on from NZ_JBIGHW010000004.1 coordinate 246,969, forward strand.
CGAGACTACCGAGACCCAGATCGTCTGCGACGACAACGGGCGCATCGAGAAGATCGTCCCGCGCACGCGTAACGATGCGCACCGGTTGATCGAAGAGGCCATGCTGGCCGCCAACGTCTGCGCGGCCGACTTCATCCACACCAACAAGCACCACGCGCTGTTCCGCGTGCACGAGGGCCCCACACCCGAGAAGCGCCAGACGCTGCAGAACTACCTGCGCTCGCTGGGCATCTCGCTGGGCATCTCCGACGATCCGGTGCCGCGCGAGTTCCAGCAGCTCGCGGCCGCCACGAAGGATCGCCCCGACGCGCAGCAGATCCACCAGATGCTGCTGCGCTCCATGCAGCAGGCTATCTACACCGGCACCAACTCCGGCCACTTCGGCCTGGCTTACCCGGCGTACACGCACTTCACGAGCCCGATCCGGCGCTATCCCGACCTGCTGGTGCATCGCGTTATCAAGGCGCTGCTGGCGGCGAAGAGGTACACGCTGGACCCCGCCAAGATGAACGTGCCGCAGGCGCCCAAACGCCCCGGCCGCGCCGCGCCACCCAACCCGGCGGATGCCCGCAACGAGGCCGAGCGCTGGGAGGTCGTCGGTGCGCACTGCAGCGCCAACGAGCGCCGCGCCGACGAGGCTAGTCGCGACGTCGAGGCCTGGCTGAAATGCCGCTACATGCGCGACCACCTCGGCGAGGAGTTCGCCGGCACCGTCAGTGCGGTCACGTCGTTCGGGCTGTTCGTGCAGCTGGACGCGCTCTACGTCGAAGGCCTGGTGCATATCACCGAGCTGGGCGGCGAGTACTACCGTTTCGATGAGGTGCGCCAGGAGCTGCGCGGCGAGCGCACCGGCATCCGCTACGCCACCGGCGCGCGCGTGCAGGTGCAGGTCAGCCGCGTGGACCTGGATGGCCGCCGCATCGACTTCCGTCTTGTGCGGGAGGCCGACGAGGCGCGGGCGCCCAGCCGCAGTGCGACCGGCAAGCCGCCGGCCCGCAAGCGCGCGCCCAAGACCGCCGTCCAAGCCCTGGACGAGGTGCGCCAGGCTGACCGCGATGTGAAGAAGAGCCGTAAGGCGGCCGTGGCGGCGCAGCATCCGGTGAAGGCGGCGCAGCAGGCTGCCAAGCGCGCTGCGGGCAAGGCGGCCAAGAAGGCCGTGGCCAAGCCGGCGCCGCGTAAGCGGCGCTGACGCTCATCGCGCGGCGGCCAGCCGCTCGATGAGGTCGCCGGCGCGCAGCACGCCGTCGACCTCGCCGGCCCGGCCGTGTGCGTCCACGCCGGCGCAGGCGATGGCGTGCGCGCTGGCGCCGGGCTGCTGGGCCCACAGCCCGCCCAGCCAGCCAGCCAGTACGTCGCCGCTGCCGGCGGTGGCCAGGGCCGGCCCGCCGCTGCCGCAGACCGCCGTTCGCTCACTTGGCGAGGCGATGACGCTGCCGGCGCCTTTCAGCACCACGGTGCATGCGAACCGCCGGGCCAGCTCGCGCGCAGCGGCAAGGCGGTCGGCCTGCAGGCTGGCGGTCTCGCAGCCCAGCAGGCGCGCTGCCTCCAGTGGGTGGGGTGTCAGCACGGTCGCACTGTCGGGGCGTGCGCGCAGCGCCTGCTGCAGGCCGGCGTCGGTGGCGATGGCGTTCAGCGCATCGGCGTCGATGACCGCGCGGGACAGTTGGCGCAGCAGGTCCGGCAGCGCCGCAGCGACTGCCGCACCGCCGCCGCAGCCCAAGACACCCACGGCCCGCGGCAGCGCCGCCAGCGTGCCGCGCATCAGCTCCGGCCGGCCCGGGTCGGCAGCCTGGTCTGCCGGCAGGTTCAGCAGGTCCAGGTAGACGCGCCCAGCGCCGCATGCCAGCGCCGCGCGCGCCGCCAGCCGCGCAGCGCCCTGCATGCCGGGCGCGCCGCCGACGACGAGCACCTGGCCGTGGCTGCCCTTGTGGCTGGTGGCGCCCCGCGCCGGGCGCCGTGTGGTGCCCAGCAGTTCGGCGGATGGCGCCTCGTCGGGCGCGATGCCCAGATCGTCGAACCAGAGATGCCCGCAGTGGGCTCGTCCTTCGCCAGTGAGCAGGCCCGGCTTGAGCGTCAGCAGCGCCAGCGTGTGGTCGGCGCGCACCGCGTGGCCACCGGCCGGCAGGCCGGTGTCGGCCAGCAGGCCGCTGGGCAGATCCACGGACAGCACCGGTGCGCCACAAGCCGCCATCGCCGCGAAGATGAGTTGCATCTCGGTGGAGGGGGTGCGGTTGAGGCCTAGGCCCAGCAAAGCGTCGATGACGAGGGACGGGCGGCGCGGCGCGTTGTGGCCCACGTGCACGGGAACGCCCGCCTCGGTCAGACGCTGCGCGGCCACCCGTCCGTCGCCGCCGTTGTTGCCGGGGCCGCAGGCGATCCACACTGGCCCGTCGCCGCGACGCAAGGCCAGCGAGAGCTTGGCTACCGCCAGGCCGGCGCGCGCCATGAGGTCGGGCGAGTGAGTGAGGGCGCGCGCTTCGATGCGCCGGCTGGCGGCGACGTCGAAGAGCGGCAGCGTGGCGGTCGTGGGCAGCAGCAGGTGCATGCCTGCGAGCTTAGGCCAGGCGTTGCGGGCTCAGGCCCGAGATGTCGGTGCTCGGCGGCTGGCCAGCGATCATCTGTGCCAGCACTTGGGCGCTGCCGCAGACGCTGCCCCAGCCCTGGCCGCCCAGTGGCAGATTGAGCCACAGGCGAGGTTGCGCGGTGGGGCCGATCAGCGGCAGGCCGTCGGGCGCCGCCGCGCGGCGGCTGCTGCGCTGCTGCACCTGCTGGTGCAGCACCGAGCCGGGGAACCAGTGCTGCAGTGCGCGGTGCAGGGCTTCGAAGTCGGGGGTGTGCTTGCTGCCTGGTGCGCAGATCGTGGCGCCTCCGCTGACGCGCACGCGCTGGCCGATGCGGGTGATGGCGATGCCTGCGGCGAGGTCCGCCCAGGCTGCCTTGGGGCCGAGGTCCGGATGGGCTTCGAGCTGGCGCAGCGGTGCCGTGATGGACGCCTCGTGGTGGGCGTGGAGCCGCAGCCGCTTGGCGAGCAGGTCCAGCGCGTCCAGGCCGCTGCACAGCACGACGGCGTCGAAACGCTGCTCCTGGGCGCCGAGGGCCTGGGGCTGGGTGTCACCGGCTTCGCGCTCTGCGCTGCGGGTGGCAGGCTCCGTAGGCGGCGTGTGCTCGTGTCGCAGGGTGATGCCGGCGGCATCCGTCTGCAGGTGGCGCACGGTCGTGTGGAAGCGGAACTCTGCGCCGAGTCGCTGTGCCTGCAGCCGCAGCTGTTGGGCGAACAGGCGAGGGTTGCCGGTGCCTGCCTGAGCGACGGCCAGCGCAGCGGCGAACGGCGCCTGGCTGTCGAGGCCGGGTTCACGCAGCCGGGCCTCTTCGGCGTCGATGAGTTGCACCTGCAGCCCCATAGCCTGCCAGTCGGCTAGCTGGGCCTGGACAGCGGCGACGCGTCGCGCGTCGGCCAGTGCGACGAGCAGGCCGCTGGCGGCTTCATCGTCCAGCCCCAGCTCGCGCCGCAGCTGGGCCGCGCGGGCCAGGCCCATTTGGCTGAGGGCGCACAGCGGGCCGGCCGCGTCGTCGGGCCGGCGTGCGGCCCGCCAGCGGCGCAGGCGGAAGGCCGGCGGGGCGGGCGGGCTGACATCGACCAGGCCCGGGACGAACGGCGCCACCAGCGCGCTGCTGGCGAAGCTGGCCTGCTCGGCCACGCTGGCGCGGCGCTCGAACACCTGTACGCGCCATCCCAGCGCGGCGAGTTCGTAGGCTGTCGTCACACCCGCCAGCCCGGCACCCACCACGGCGACACTGCGGCTCAAGCGCGCACCTCGAACGACATGCCGCGCAGGGGCGCGGCGACGGGGCAGGCGACCGCTGGTGGGCGGTGTCGGCAGTGGGTGGCCATGGATTGTGTATACTCTGCGGGTTTTGCCGGAGGAGGTGGCTGCTTGAGCCGCCGCCGTCCTCGGCAAAACAGTTGTGAGGGGTGGTGCCTGGGAGCAGGCTTCCGCACATTGCAACAAATCGCAAACCGGCCACGCTAAGGTGTTGCGGCTTGCGGCGACTCTAGAAACAGGTGTTTCAGGGTGCTGCAACGCAATTCGGGCCGGATTTTAGACACAACCTTCGGAGTAAGACCCATGTCTGTCACGATGCGCGAGATGCTGGAAGCCGGCGTCCATTTCGGCCACCAAACCCGCTTCTGGAATCCCAAGATGGCCCCGTATATCTACGGCCATCGCAACAAGATCCACATCATCAACCTCGAGAAGACGCTGCCCGCGTTCAACGATGCGATGAAGTTCGTGCGCTCGCTGGCAGCCAAGCGCGGCACGATCCTGATGATCGGCACGAAGCGCCAGGCCCGTGAGTTCATCGCCGCCGAAGCCCAGCGCGCCGGCATGCCCTACGTCGACTCGCGTTGGCTGGGCGGCATGATGACCAACTTCAAGACGGTCAAGACGTCGCTCAAGAATCTGAAGGACATGCAGGCCCAGGTCGACGCTGGTACCCAGCCCGCGATCAAGAAGGAAGCCCTGCTGTTCCAGCGCGACATCGCCAAGCTGGAAAAGAACATCGGTGGCATTCAGGACATGACCGCGCTGCCCGATGCCATCTTCGTCATCGACGTCGGCTATCACAAGATCGCCGTTGCTGAAGCCAAGAAGCTTGGCATTCCCGTCATCGGCGTGGTTGACACCAATCACTCGCCCGAAGGCATCGACTACGTCATCCCCGGCAACGACGACTCGGCCAAGGCTGTGGCGCTGTACGCCCGCGCCGTTGCCGACGCTGTGCTGGAAGGCAAGGCCAACGCTACGAACGAAGTGCTGGCTGCCGTGGCCCCCGCTGGCGACGAGTTCGTCGAGGTGTCCGAAGAGGCGTAAGCCTTTTCGACCCTGCATCTGAAAGGGGCCGCGAGGCCCCTTTTGCCAACTGAAATCTGGAGAGAACAATGGCTGCAATCACTGCAAGCATGGTGGGCGAACTGCGTGCCCGCACCGACGCCCCGATGATGGAGTGCAAGAAGGCGCTGACGGAAGCTGACGGCGACCTGGGCCGCGCAGAAGAGATCCTGCGCGTTAAGCTGGGCAACAAGGCAGGCAAGGCTGCCTCGCGCATCACTGCTGAAGGCATCGTCGCCTCGGCCGTCGTCGGCGGCAACGGCGCGCTGATCGAAGTGAACTGCGAGACCGACTTCGTCTCGAAGAACGACGCCTTCCTGGCCTTCGTGGGCGCGCTGGCCGGCCTGGTGGCCGAGCACAACCCCGCTGACGTGGCTGCACTGTCGGCCCTGTCCCTGTCGCAGGAAGGCTTCGGCCCGACGGTGGAAGACGTGCGCAAGGGTCTGATCGGCAAGATCGGCGAGAACATGACGATCCGCCGCTTCCAGCGCTACACCGGCTCCAAGCTGGCCACCTACCTGCACGGCACCCGCATCGGCGTGGTCGTCGAGTTCGAAGGTGACGACACGGCCGCCAAGGACGTCGCGATGCACATCGCTGCCATGAAGCCCGCTGCTCTGTCCAGCGCCGACGTGCCGGCCGAGCTGGTCGAGAAGGAACGCAAGATCGCCACCGAGAAGGCTGCCGAATCCGGCAAGCCGGCCGACATCGTCGCCAAGATGGTCGAAGGCTCGGTGCAGAAGTTCCTGAAGGAAGTCTCGCTGCTGGACCAGGTCTTCGTGAAGGCCGCCGACGGCAAGCAGACCGTGGGCGCCCACCTGAAGGCTGCCAACACGACGGTCAAGGGCTTCACGCTCTACGTCGTCGGTGAAGGCATTGAGAAGAAGGTCGACGACTTCGCCGCCGAGGTGGCCGCGCAGGTTGCGGCTGCCAAGGGTCAGTAAAGACTCTCGCGATAGATAAGGGCGCCAAGTTGGCGCCCTTTAAACTTCCGGCCCACCATAGGCCCCCAAACACTGAGGACACCATGCCCGCGTACAAGCGCATCCTGCTCAAACTCTCCGGTGAAGCCCTGATGGGCGACGACGCCTACGGCATCAACCGCGCCACCATCGTGCGCATGGTGCAAGAGGTCCGTGAAGTGACGCAGATGGGCGTGGAAGTCGCCGTCGTCATCGGCGGCGGAAACATCTTCCGCGGCGTGGCCGGCGGCTCGGTCGGCATGGACCGTGCCACCGCCGACTACATGGGCATGCTGGCCACGGTGATGAACTCGCTGGCCCTGGCCGACACGATGCGCCAGGAAGGCATGATCGCCCGCGTGATGTCGGCCATCGGCATCGAGCAGGTCGTCGAGCCCTATGTGCGCCCCAAGGCGCTGCAGTACCTCGAAGAGGGCAAGGTTGTCGTCTTCGCGGCCGGCACCGGCAACCCCTTCTTTACGACCGACACGGCCGCCGCGCTGCGCGGTGCCGAGATCGGCGCCGAGATCGTGCTGAAGGCCACCAAGGTCGACGGCGTCTACACGGCCGACCCCAAGAAGGACCCGCAAGCCAAGCGCTACTCGGCCATCACCTTCGACGAGGCCATTGGCCGCAACCTGCAGGTGATGGACGGCGCCGCCTTCGCGCTGTGCCGCGACCAGAAGCTGCCGATCAAGGTGTTCAGCATCTTCAAGCCCGGCGCGCTCAAGCGCGTCGTGCAGGGCGAGGACGAGGGCACGCTGGTCCACGTCTGAGCTGCGTCCGCTGGGGGCGCGCGCTGACGGGCGCCCCGCAATGAATAGGTATCGATCATGAGCATTGCCGACATCAAGAAGAACGCCGAAGCCAAGATGGCCAAGTCCGTCGAGGCCCTGAAGAACGAACTGCACAAGATCCGCACTGGCCGCGCCCACCCGGGCATCCTGGATCAGGTCAGCGTCGACTACTACGGCTCCATGGTGCCCATCAGCCAGGTGGCCAACGTCAGCCTGCTGGATGCCCGCACGATCTCCGTCCAGCCTTGGGAAAAGGGCATGGGCGCCAAGATCGAGAAGGCCATCCGCGAGAGCGACCTGGGCCTGAACCCCGCCTCGCAGGGCGACCTGATCCGTGTGCCGATGCCGCCGCTGACCGAGGAGCGCCGCAAGGAGCTGACCAAGGTCGTGCGCAACGCCGGCGAAGACGCCAAGGTGGCCGTGCGCAACCTGCGCCGCGACGCCAACGAGCAGGCCAAGAAGCTGCTGAAGGACAAGGAGATCGGCGAAGACGATGAGCGCCGCAGCCTCGACGAGGTGCAGAAGCTCACTGACCGCGTGATCAACGAGATCGACAAGCTGATCTCGGCGAAGGAAGCCGAGGTCATGGCGGTTTGAGCGCGTCGTCTGTCGTGGCTCAGGATCGCCTGGCGCCGCCGCGCCATGTCGCCATCGTCATGGATGGCAACGGCCGCTGGGCCAAGAAGCGCTTTCTGCCGCGCTTCTTCGGCCACAAGGCGGGCGTGGACGCGGTTGTCCGCACCATCCAGGCCTGCATCGATCGCGACATCGAGTTCCTGACTGTCTTCGCGTTCTCCAGCGAGAACTGGAAGCGCCCCAGCGACGAGGTGTCGGGTCTGATGGGCCTGGTGCTGGCCGCCGTGTCGCGCTACCTCGGCAAACTCGATTCGATGGGTGTGCGCGTGCGCGTCATCGGTGACCGCGACAGCATCGCCGAAAAGCTGCGCCAGGCCTGGGACGGTGCCGAAGCGCGCACCGCCCACAACACCAAGCTGACGCTGAACGTCGCCTTCAACTACGGCGGCCGCTGGGACATCGTGCAGGCCAGCCGCAAGGCGATCGCGGCCGGCGTGCCGGCCCATGAGCTGACCGAGGACAAGCTGAGCGAGTTCATGGCGCTGGCCCACGCGCCGGACCCCGACCTCTTCATTCGCACCGGTGGCGAGGTACGCATCAGCAACTTCTTGCTGTGGCAGGTGGCGTACACCGAGTTCGTATTCAGCGACTGCCTGTGGCCCGAGTTCGGCGCGCAGCAGCTGGACGCGGCCATCGACGCCTTCCACGGCCGCGACCGCCGCTTCGGCGGCGTCAAAGACGCACCCAACGCCGCCTGACCGCGGTCCTGCCATGCTCAAGACCCGCGTCATCACCGCTGTCGTGTTGCTGGCCATCCTTTTGCCCGTGCTGTTCCAGGCCTCGCCCTGGCCGTTCGCGTGGCTCACGGTGGCGTTGATCGGCGCGGCCGGCTGGGAATGGACGCGGCTCAACGGCCTGCCGGGCGCCGGCGCGCTGGCGGCCGGCGTCGCGCTGGCGCTTGGTTGCGTGTGGACGCTGCTGATCGGTGGCCTGCAGACGCCGCCGGCCTGGATTTGGTGGCTGGCTACGGTGCTGTGGGTGCTGGGCGGCGCATATGCGCTGCGTGCTGGGCCTGCCGGCTGGCCGCATCTGGCTCGTGGCGGGCGGCTGGCGCTGGGTGCCGTGCTCCTGTGGGGCGCGTGGTTGGCCATCGCCCAGGCCAAGGTGCTGGGCATCAATTTCCTGTTGTCGGTGTTCTGCCTGGTGTGGATGGCCGACGTCGCCGCCTACTTCTGCGGCCGAGCCTTCGGCCGACGCAAGCTGGCCCCGGCCATCAGTCCCGGCAAGAGCTGGGAAGGCGTCTGGGGCGGCATGGCCGGCGTCGTGCTGCTGGGCTTCGTGTGGGTGCATGTCATCGACGTTCGCGTGGCGGTCGACTCGCCCAGCCTCTACACGCTGCTGGTGCAGCGGCATGGCGTGGTGTCGCTGCTGGCACTGTTTTTCCTCGCCGCGATGAGCGTCGTCGGCGACCTGTTTGAATCTCTGGTCAAGCGTGCCGCAGGCGCCAAGGACAGCAGCGGCCTGCTGCCCGGCCATGGCGGCGTGCTGGACCGCATCGACGCACTGCTGCCGGTGTTCCCGCTGGCGCTGGCCCTGATCAGCCTCTGAGTTTCTCTGTCATGACCCGCCAACGCGTCTGCGTCCTCGGCTCCACCGGCTCCATCGGCGTCAACACGCTGGACGTACTGGCCCGCCATCCCGACCGCTACGAGGTCGTCGCGCTGAGCGCGATGAGCCGTGTCGATGAACTGCTGGCCCAATGCCTGCAATGGCGCCCGCGCTTCGCGGTGATGCCCGAGTCGGCCGCGGCGGCGCGGCTGCGCGAGCGTCTGCGCGAGGCCGGCAGCGCCACCGAGGTGCTGGATGGTGCGGCCGCGCTAGCCGACATCGCCGCGCACCCCGATGTGGACACCGTCATGGCGGCCATCGTCGGTGCGGCGGGCCTGGCGCCGGCCATCGCCGCGGCGCGCGCCGGCAAGCGGCTGCTGCTGGCCAACAAGGAGGCCATCGTCGTCGGCGGCGCGCTGTTCATGCAGGCGGTAGAGGAGGGTGGTGCCACGCTGCTGCCCATCGACAGCGAGCACTCTGCCATTTTCCAGTGCCTGCCTGAAGTGCGCACGACCTGGCAAGACCGCATCGATCACATCGTGCTGACCGCCTCCGGCGGTCCGTTCCGCACCCGTGAACCCGGGACGCTGGCTGACGTGACGCCCGAGCAGGCCTGCGCCCACCCGAACTGGGTGATGGGCCGCAAGATCTCGGTCGACTCCGCAACCATGATGAACAAGGCGCTGGAGGTCATCGAGGCCCGCTGGCTGTTCAACCTGGCGCCCGAGCAGATCAAGGTGCTGATCCACCCGCAGAGCATCATCCATTCGATGGTGGTCTGCCGGGACCAGTCGGTGCTGGCCCAGCTCGGTACTCCCGACATGCGCGTGCCAATTGCCTATGGCCTGTCTTTCCCGGAGCGCATCACGTCGGGCGCCAGCCAGCTCAACCTGCTGACCACGCCCAGCCTCACGTTCGAGGAGGCAGATGCCGCGCGCTTCCCCGGCCTGCACCTGTCCTGGCAGGCGCTGCGCGGCCCCGAGGGCAGCACGGCGGTGCTGAACGCGGCCAATGAGGTTGCCGTCGACGCCTTCCTGAACGGCCGCCTGCGTTTTGATCGCATCCCGGCGCTCAATGCCCAGTGTCTGGCCGATGTGCAGCCAGGTGATTGCAGCAGCATCGACGCGCTGCTGGACCTGGACGCCCGCACGCGGACCCACGCGCTGACGCTGCTGTGACCACGTTGCTCGCCTTCCTGGCGGCGCTTGCGCTGCTGATCGCCATCCACGAATGGGGTCACTACCGCGTGGCTCGCGCCTGTGGCGTCAAGGTGCTGCGCTTCTCCATCGGCTTCGGCCACGTGCTGTGGCGGCGGGTGGGGCGCGACGGGACGGAGTTCACGCTGAGCGCGCTGCCGTTGGGTGGCTATGTGCGCATGCTGGATGAGCGCGACGGCCTGGTTGCGCCGCACGAGCGCGCGCAGGCCTTCAACCAGCGGCCGCTGCGCCAGCGTGCGGCCATCGTCGCAGCCGGCCCGGCGGCCAACTGGCTGCTGGCCATCGCGCTGTTTGCTGCGGTGGCCTGGCTGGGCAGCGAAGTGCCCAAGGCCGTGCTGGGCACGCCGCCTGCGGGCTCGCTGGCCGAACGGGCCGGGCTGCGCGCCGGGGACTGGGTGCGGGCGGTGTCTGCCGACGGCCAGCAATGGCAGGACGTGCAGGCGCTGCCGGACCTGCAGGCCGCCGTCGTGCAAGCCCAGACGCAAGGCGAGTCGCTGCACCTGTCGGTGACGGACGCCGCGGGCCACGGCTCGCGCAGTCTGCGGCTGGAGACCGCGCGCCTGGCGGGGCGCGCGCCCGATGCGCAGCTGTTCCACGACATCGGCCTGGCGCCGTTGGCCGCGCCGCTGATCCGCCAGGTCGTGGCGGGGGGCGCGGGTGCGGCGGCCGGCCTGCAGGCTGGTGACCGCGTGCTGGCGCTCGACGGCCAGCCGGCGTCCGATGCCGGTTTTGTGCGCGACGTCATCCGTCGCGCGCACGATGGCACGACGCCGCGCAGCCTGAGCTTGCGCGTCGAGCGCGACGGCCGGGTGATCGAACTGCAGGCGACGCCGCGCGTTGTCGAGGACGCTGGCCGCAGCATCGGCCGGCTAGAGATCGGCGTCGGGGCGCCGCCCGAGCGCGTGTTCGTCAGCCATGGCCTGCTCGACAGCCTGTCGCTGGGCTTCCAGCGCAGCTGGGACATGGCCGCCATGACCGTGCGGCTGCTGGGCCGCATGCTGGTGGGTGAGGCCTCGCTGAAGCACCTGAGCGGCCCGCTGACCATGGCCGACTACGCCGGCCAGTCTGCCAAGGCCGGGCTGGCGCCTTACCTCGAATACCTGGCCCTGCTCTCCATGAGTCTGGCGGTCTTGAACCTGCTGCCGCTGCCAATGCTGGATGGCGGGCACCTCATGTATCATCTTTTCGAGGGTCTGAGCGGCCGCCCCGTCTCCGAACGGTGGCAGCAGCAACTGCAGCGAGTCGGCTTGCTGATCCTGATGCTGATGATGGCCTTGGCCCTTTCCAACGACGTCGCCCGCCTCGCGGGCTGGCACTGAAACTCCCGGTCTCCATGTCCTTTTTTCTACGTTCGGGAGCGAAGAAACGTCGCCCCTCAGTCTTGGCCTTGGCTCTGTTGGGGCTGTTCCAGTCGGGGCTGGCCTGGGCCGTCGACCCCTTCGTGCTGAAAGACATCCGCGTCGAGGGCCTGCAGCGCACCGACCCTGGCACCGTGTTCGCGTCGCTGCCCTTCCGCATCGGCGACACCTACAACGACGAGAAGGGCGCTGCCGCACTGCGCGCGCTGTTCGCCACCGGCCTGTTTAAGGACGTGCGCATTAGCATCGAGGGTGACGCCGTCGTCGTCATCATCGACGAGCGCCCCATCATCGCCAACGTCAACTTCGTCGGCCTGAAGGAGTTCGACACCGAGGCGCTGTCCAAGTCGCTGAAGGACGTCGGCATCGGCGAAGGCAAGCCCTTCGACCGCGCGCTGGCCGACCGTGCCGAGCAGGAGCTCAAGCGGCAATACCTGACCCGCAGCCTCTACGGCGCCGAGGTCACGACGACCATCACGCCCATCGAGCGCAACCGCGTCAACGTCAGCTTCAATGTGACCGAGGGTGAGCCGGCCAAGATCGCCGAGATCCGCATCCTGGGCACCAAGGTGTTCTCCGAGAGCACGCTGCTGGGCCTGCTGGAGCAGACCAGCTCCGGCTGGCTGACCTGGTACACCAAGACCGACCGCTACTCGCGCGCCAAGCTGAACGCGGACCTGGAAACCATCCGCAGCCACTACCTGAACCGCGGCTACCTGGAAGTGGCGGTCACGTCCACGCAGGTCACGATCTCGCCGGACAAGCAGAGCATCAGCATCGCCGTCACTATCAGCGAAGGCCAGCCCTACACGGTGACTGGGGTGAAGCTGGAAGGCGACTACCAGGGCCGCGAGGAAGACTTCAAGCACCTCGTGTTCCTGAAGCCCGGCCAGGCCTACCAGGGCGAGGCCGTGGCCGCCACGACGCGTGCCTTCAGCGACCTGTTCGGCACGTACGGCTACGCCTTCGCCCGCGTGGACAGCCGCCCCGAGATCGACCGTGCCACCGGCCAGGTGGTCGTCACCTTCGTCGCCGAGCCGCAGCGCCGCGTCTACGTGCGCAAGGTCATCATCTCCGGCAACTCGCGCACCCGCGACGAGGTCATCCGTCGCGAATTCCGCCAGTTCGAGTCGGCCTGGTACGACGGCCAGAAGATCAAGGCCTCGCGCGACCGTGTGGAGCGCCTGGGCTACTTCAAGGACAAGGAAGTCAACATCGACACCCAGGAGGTGCCGGGCGCGCAGGATCAGGTGGATGTGATCCTGACCGTCGTCGAGCGCCCCACGGGCGCCATCACGGTGGGTGCCGGTTACTCCAGCCAGACCAAGCTGTCCTTCACCGGCTCCATCCGCCAGGACAACGTGTTCGGCTCGGGTAACTACCTGGGCATCGACGTTGCCACCGCCCGCACGGGGCGCCAGCTGCAGGTCTCCACGGTAGACCCGTACTTCACGGTCGACGGCGTGTCCCGCGCGCTGGATGTGTTCTACCGCACGACCAAGCCCATCAACACGCTGGGCGAAGAGTACGAGTACGTCACCAAGGGCGGCTCTGTGCGTTTCGGCGTGCCGTTCTCCGAGCTGGACACGGTGTTCTTCGGCGTCGGCTACGAACAGACGGACATCACCACCTCGCGCGGCCTGCCGCAGAGCTACTTCGACTACGTCAACCGCTTCGGCACGCGCAGTGATTCCATCCCGCTGACCATCGGCTGGCAACGTGACAGCCGCGACAGCGTCATCACGCCCATGAAGGGCCGCTACCAGCGCGCCAACTTCGAGCTCAGCACGCTGGGTGACGTGCGCTTTGCGCGCCTGAACCTGCAGCACCAGGAGTACTTCGAGATCACCAACAAGATCACGCTGGGCATCAACAGCGAGCTCGGTTGGGGTGAGGGCCTGAGCGGCCGTCCTTACCCGATCTTCAAGAACTTCTACGCGGGTGGCCTGGGTTCGGTTCGGGTCTTCGAAGCCGGGACGCTGGGCCCGGTGGACCCCACCGGTTCCTACAGCGGCGGCAACCGTCGCTTCAACCTGAATGCCGAGCTCTACTTGCCGGTGCCCGGCAGCGGCAACGACAAGAGCTTCCGCATCTTCCTGTTCGCTGACGCCGGCAACGTCTGGGGCGAGCACGAGAAGCTCAAGCTCGACAGCGTGCGAGCCTCGGCCGGTATCGGCCTGTCGTGGCTCTCACCCATGGGCCCGCTGCGCCTCAGCTATGGCAAGCCTATCCGCAAGGAACGCACGGATAGAATCGAGAAATTCCAATTCCAGATCGGGACTGCATTCTGATGATGAGCAAGCTCTTGCAATCGGCGGCTTTGGCCGCGTCGATGATGGTGGCCACCTCGGCCGTGCAAGCCCAGGAACTGAAGATCGGCTACGTCAACAGCGAACGAGTGCTGCGCGAAGCCAACCTGGCCAAGACGGCGCAGATCAAGCTGGAAACGGAGTTCGGCAAGCGCGAGAAGGATCTGCGCGACCTGGAAGCCAAGCTGCGCGGTGCTGCCGAGAAGCTGGAAAAGGACGCGCCCACGCTGTCTGAGGCCGAGCGCAACCGTCGCCAGCGCGACGTGGTCGAACAGGAACGTGACCTGCAGCGCAAGCGCCGCGAGTGGCAGGAAGACCTGACCCAGCGCAAGAATGAGGAACTGTCTGTCGTCGTCGAACGCGCCAACAAGGTCATCAAGCAGATCTTTGACGCCGAGAAGTACGACCTGATCCTGCAGGACGCCATCCACTTCAGCGCCCGCGTGGACATCACCAAGAAGGTGATTGACGCGCTGAACGCGCAGAAGTAAGTCGCAGGCCGCCATGAGCTCGACGACCGTCGCGCTCGCCGAGCTGATCGCCGCCTTGGGCGGCGATTTGCTTGGTGGGTCCGAAGTCCGCATTGGCCGCATCGCACCGCTAGACGAGGCGGACGGCGACTGCATCAGCTTCCTGGCCAACCCGCGCTACCAGGCTCAATTGGGCACGACGCGGGCGGGCTGCGTCATTGTTGCGCCGGCCTTCGCCGAGGCTGCCGCCACCCGCGGCGCAGCCATCGTCACGCCCGACCCCTACCTCTACTTCGCCCGCCTGACGCAATGGTGGGCGGCCCGCACGCGTCCGGCGCCCGGCGTGGGCGTGCATCCCAGCGCCGTCGTGTCGCCCGAGGCGACGCTGGGCCGCGATGTGGAGATCGGCCCGCTGGCCGTGGTGGAGGCGGGGGCCGTCATCGGCGACCGCGCACGCATCGGCGCGCACTGCGTCGTCGAGCGCGATGCGCGGGTGGGCGAGGGCACGCGGCTGGCGCCTCGCGTGGTGCTGGGCTATGGCTGCCGCATCGGCGCGCGTGGCCTGGTGCACAGCGGCGTCGTCATCGGCGCCGACGGCTTCGGCCTCGCGCCGAGCAAGCAGGGCTATGTGAAGATCGAACAGCTCGGCAATGTGACCATCGGCGATGACGTCGAGATCGGTGCCAACACCTGCATCGATCGCGGTGCGCTGGCCGATACCGTCATCGAGGACGGCGTGAAGCTCGACAACCTGATCCAGATCGCCCACAACGTGCACATCGGCAAGAACACGGCCATGGCGGGTTGCGCGGCGGTGGCGGGCTCCACCCGCATCGGTGCGAACTGCACCATCGGGGGCGCCGCCAACATCATCGGCCACCTGACGCTGGTGGACGGCGTGCACATCTCCGCGGCAACGACGGTCACGCGCAGCATCGCCGAGCCGGGCGTCTACAGCGGCCCCCATCCCTTCGAAGAAAACTCGAGCTGGCAGAAGAACGCGGCAACGCTGCGCCAGCTCCACACCCTGAGAGAGCGTGTGCGCGCGCTGGAAAAGAAATGACGACCGAGACGATCACGATGGACATCCACGAAATCCTGACGCGCCTGCCGCACCGCTACCCCATTCTGCTGGTGGACCGTGTGGTCGAACTGGTCAAGGGAGAGCGCATCCGCGCGATCAAGAACGTCTCCATCAACGAGCCCTTCTTCCTGGGCCACTTCCCGCACCGGCCTGTGATGCCGGGCGTGCTCATCCTGGAAGCCATGGCCCAGGCCGCGACGCTGCTGGCGCTGCGCAGCATGGACATGGTGCTGGATGACAAGTCGGTGGTGTACTTTGCCGGCATCGACGGCGCCCGCTTCAAGCGCCCGGTCGAACCGGGCGACCAGCTCGTGCTGGAGGTGACGCTGGGCCGCGCGAAGGCCGGCATCTACAAGTTCAGCGCCCGTGCGCTGGTGGGTGACCAGCTCGCCGCCGAGGCCGAGCTGATGTGCACGATGCGTCGTCTGGAAGCCTGAGGTCACGCCCGATGGCCATCCACCCCACCGCCATCGTCGACCCCGGCGCGCAGTTGGACAGCAGCGTCGAGGTCGGGGCCTACACGCTGATCGGCCCGCACGTGAAGATCGCGGCCGGTACCAAGGTCGGCCCGCACTGCGTCATCGAAGGCCACACGACGATTGGGCGCGACAACACCTTCTTCCAGTTCAGCTCCATCGGTGCGGCCAACCAGGACAAGAAGTACGCCGGCGAGCCGACGACGCTGGTCATCGGCGACCGCAACACCATCCGCGAGTTCTGCACGCTGAACGTCGGCACGGTCCAGGACCGTGGCGAGACGACGCTGGGCAACGACAACTGGATCATGGCGTACTGCCATCTGGCGCATGACGTCGTCATCGGCAACGAGTGCGTGCTGGCCAACAACGCGACGCTGGCCGGCCATGTGCATGTGGGCGACCACGTCACCATCGGCGGCCTGACCGGCATCCTGCAGCGCATGCGCATCGGCGACCACGCGATGATCGGCTTCCAGGCCCACGTCGCGCAGGACGTGCCGCCGTTCATGACGGTGGACGGTAACCCGCTGGCGGCGCGCGCCGTCAATGTCGTGGGCCTGAAGCGCCGCGACTTCAGCGCCGAGCGCATTGGCGTCATCCGCCAGATCTACAAGTTGCTGTACCGCATGGGCCACACGCTGGACGAGGCCAAGGTGGCCATCGAGGCGCTGCGCGGCACGGAGGGTGGTGCTGCCGATGGCGACATCGACAACATGTTGACCTTCCTCGCCGCGTCCACCCGCGGCATTGTTCGGTAACTGATGACGACTGCGCCCCGCCTCGGCATGGTGGCCGGCGAGGCCAGCGGCGATCTGCTGGCCGGCCTGCTGCTGCAGGGCCTGCGTGCGCGCTGGCCCGGGCTGGCCTCCGAAGGCATCGGCGGCCCGAAGATGATCGCCCAGGGCTTTGAGACCTGGTGGCCGCACAGCAAGCTGTCCATCTTCGGTTATGTCGATGCGCTGCTGAACATCCGCGAACTGCTGTCCATCCGCAAGCAACTGGGCACGCGGCTGATCGCCAACAAGCCCGATGTATTCATCGGTGTCGACGCACCCGACTTCAACTTCGGCCTGGAGACGCGGCTGCGCGAGGCCGGCATCAAGACGGTCCACTTCGTCTGTCCGTCCATCTGGGCCTGGCGGCCGGAGCGCGTGCAGAAGATCAAGGCGGCGGCGGACCATGTGCTCTGCCTGTTTCCGTTCGAGCCCGAGATCCTGCACCAGGCCGGCATCGGCGCCACCTACGTGGGCCATCCGCTGGCCGATGCCATCCCGATGGAACCGCCGCGGGCCGCGTCGCGCGACGCGCTGCAGCTGGCCGGGCAGGACACCGTCATCGCGCTGCTGCCCGGCAGCCGTAAGAGTGAAATCAAGTACATCGCGCCGGCGCTGATTGGTGCTGCGAAGCTGCTGGCCAAACCGGGGCGCCGCTTCGTGATGCCCGTGGTGCCGGGGCTTCGCGGCCTCGTCGAGCCGATGCTGCAGGGCGCCGACATCCAGCTTGTCGACGGCCAGTCGCACGTTGTGCTGGCCGCCTGCGACCTGACGCTGGTGGCCAGCGGCACGGCCACGCTGGAGGCGGCGCTGTTCAAGCAGCCCATGGTCATCGCCTACCGCATGCACTGGCTGAACTGGTGGCGCATGAAGGACCGGGGCCTGCTGCCCTGGGTGGGCCTGCCCAATATCCTGGCGCGTGACTTCCTCGTGCCCGAGCTCATCCAGCATGCCTGCACGCCCGAGAACCTCGCCCGCGAGGCCGAGGCGCTGCTGGCAGATGCGCCGCGCCGCGCCGCGCTGCACCAGCGCTTTGTGCAACTCCACGAGCTGCTGCGGCAAGACACCGCGCGGCGTGCCAGCGATGCGATCGCGACACTCATCGGCGCCTGAGCAGGGCTCGCTGGACTGGACGCCGCCCGGCCTCGTCGCCGGCGTGGACGAGGCCGGCCGCGGCCCGCTGGCCGGCCCAGTGTTCGCCGCCGCCGTCATCCTGGACGACCTGCAGCCCATCGCGGGCCTGGCCGACTCCAAGGTGCTGACGGCTGCGCGCCGTGCGCGGCTCTACGACGAGGTGCGCGCCAAGGCGCTGTGCTTCTGCATCGCGCAGGCGTCCATCGAGGAGATCGACCGCCTCAACATCCTGCAGGCGACGATGCTGGCCATGCAGCGGGCGGTGACCGGGCTGCGCCTCAAGCCAGCGCTGGTGCGCGTGGACGGCAACCGCTTGCCGGTGCTGCCCATGGCGGCCGAGGCCATCGTGAAGGGCGACGCCACCGTGCCCGCCATCTCGGCCGCCAGCATCCTGGCTAAGGTCGCGCGTGACCTGTTTTGCGAGCAGATGCACGCGAGCCACCCGGAGTACGGCTTTGCCGCCCACAAGGGCTATGGCACAGCCGAGCACCTGGCGGCGCTGAAGGCCCATGGCGCCAGCCCCTGGCACCGTCGCAGTTTTGCGCCCGTGCGGGCGGTCTGTACCGAATGAAGCTGGATCACATCACCTCGCGCGACAACCCGGCCCTGGTTCGGCTGCGCAAGCTTGCGGCCGACCCGGGCGGCTACCGCAAGAGCGGCAGCGTGTGGCTGGAGGGCGACCACCTGCTGCGCGCGGCGCGGCAGCGTGACTGGCCGCTGGGGCTGGTGGTCATCACCGAGGCGGCTTTGCAGGACGAGGCCTTGCGCGCGCTGGCCGAGGCGGCCACGCGCGCGCTGGTCGTGCCCCCGGCGCTATTCAAGGGACTGAGCGGGCTGGAGTCGCCGGCGCAAATTGGCGCCGAACTGGCGCTGCCGCCGGCCGCTGCCATGGACGCCAGCGCGGCCAGCGTCGTGCTGGACCGGCTGCAGGATGCCGGCAACGTCGGCGCCATCCTGCGCAGCGCGGCGGCTTTCGGCGTGCGCCAGGTGCTGGCACTCAAGGGCACGGCGGCGCTGTGGTCGCCCAAGGTGCTGCGGGCCGGGCAGGGCGCGCACTTCGGGCTGCGCCTGATCGAAGGCTTGGCTGCGGACGACCTCGCCGCGCTGGTCGTGCCGATGATCGCCACCAGCTCACATACCGAGCATGTGCTACACAAGGTGGCCTTGCCGTCGCCGTGCGCGTGGGTCATGGGGCACGAAGGGCAGGGCGTGTCACCCGCGCTGATGGCGCGCTGCGCGTTGACGGTGGGCATTCCGCAGCCCGGCGGCGAGGAGTCGCTGAACGTCGCTGCCGCTGCCGCCATCTGCCTGTACGAGAGCGAGCGCCAGCGCGGCTGAACTTGTCTGGCGCCGGGCGCACTGCCCGAAAGATGCGAATGACTTGCAATTGAGAACGGTTCTCATTAAAGTCGCCGCATGCTTGCTGACCACGAACCACGCCCAACCTCCGTCCTGCCGCCGGTCGTACCGGCAGGCGCCGATGCGCTGCGCCGCGTCGACAGTGCCTCGCTGCTGGGCCCGGCGGGCGAGGTGCTCATCCATCACCAGCAGCAGGTCTACCGCCTGCGCGTCACCAGCCTGGGCAAGCTCATCCTGACCAAGTAGCGCCCGGGCTTCGCCCGTCTTCATTCGTTACCCGCGCCAGCCAGCCCTCGCCAGCCCGCGCTCTTTTTCGGAGCTCCCGTGCTGAAGACCCCTGCCCCCGTGGACTTGCGCCAGGCCTACATCGATGCGCGCGCCGGCGGCGCCGTGCAACCCGACGAGATCGCCGCGGCGCTGGGCGTCAGTGAAGGCGCGCTGCTGGATGCCCATGTGGGCGCGCCTGCAGGAGCGTTGCAGGCGCAGCGCCTGCGGCCGGATTTTGGCCGCCTGCTCTCCGAGCTGAGTCGCGCGGGCGAGCTGCTCGCGCAGACCGGCCACGCGCACAGCGTGCAGGAGTGCGTGGGCGTCTACGAGCGGCTGGGCGACGCCATGCCGCCAAGCCACGAGTTCAGCCCTGCGCGTGGCGACGAGATCGATCTGCGTCCGCGACTGGCGTGCTGGGCCCAGGGCTATGCGGTGCGCGAGGCCGGCCCGCGTGGCGAGGTGCAAAGCCTGCAGTTCTTCGACGCAGCGGGCCGAGCGGTGCACAAGGTGTTTGCGCAGCCGGCCACGCAGCAGGCCTGCTGGCAGGCGCTGCGAGTGCGCTGGATAGACGCCTTGGTGCCGGCGCCATGCTGGCAGCCGCACGCCCCTGCCGAGGTGCCTGCGCCGGCCATCGATGCAGCGGCCTGGCGGGCCGCCTGGGCCGGCCTGCGCGATGCGCAGCAGCTCGACACCCTGCTGTTGCGTCATGGCCTGCGCCGCCTTGACGCCCTGCGGTTGGCGGCGCCGCAGTTCGCGCAGCGCGTCGATGACGACGCCGCCCGCATGCTGCTCTCAGCTGCTGCCGCCAGCGGCACGCCGCTGCTGGCCTTGGTGAGCAGTGCGGGGGGCGTGCAGGCCCGCAGTGGTTGTGTCGCCAGCGTCGGCGTCGAGCGCGGTTGGCTGCAGGTGATGGCGCCTCGCTTCCGGCTGGCGCTGCGCGAGGCGGCGATTGCCGAGGCCTGGGCCGTGCGCCGGCCCGGTGCGGACGGGGTGGTCAGCTCGCTGGAGCTATACGCCGCAGACGGCGAGCCAATCTTGCGCCTGCTGGGGCAGCGCAAGCCCGGCGAGCCCGAGCGTTGGGCCTGGCGCGACTTGATCGATGCACAGGTCGATGACCCGATCTGGCGCGAAGAAGCGACCAGTTGCGCCGCCTGACGCGCGCCCGCCGAGAGCCCTGAACCCCTGACGCTGGAGATTCCCGATGGCTGACTTCTGTTGCGCCGCGCATGCGGCCGCGCCCCCCAACGCCGGTTCACGCCGCCGGCGCCTGTGGGAGCTGGGCAGCCACGCTCACTGCCCGGTCATCGGCGTGTGCGTGCCGCTGGAGCGCGTGCGCGTGCTGGCCAAGAAGCTGCTGGTGCTGCAGGGCGACGAGGACGACTACACGCTGCACTGCAGCCTGGTGACTGCGGCCGCGCGGCGAAATGCGGTGGCCGAGGCGCTGCAGAAAGACCTGGAGCAGCGCTTCACGCTGGACATCCGCAGCGCCGGCCAGGCGAAGTGCCGCGAGTCGCTGATGACCTGGTGGCGGGGCCGCGCCGCGCAAGGCGAGATTGCCGGCGCCCTGTGGGCCACGCTGACGCATGCGCGCTGCGACGAGTGGCTGGAGATGCGTGTGCTTGGCCAGGTGCACATGCTGCAGCACCAGGTGGGCGCCGCGCAGCGGGTGGACATGGTGCGCCACCGCGAGCTGCTGTCCGAGCACCAGGCGCTGTCGCGCGAGTACGGCGAGGTGCAGCAGCGTGTTACGGCCTGGAGCCAGGAGCGCGCCCGCGAGCAGCAGGCCTGGGAGCAGGAGCGCATGCAGCAGCGGGCGCTCGTGATCTCGCTGCAGACCCAGCTGGCCCAGGCCCAGGAGCAGGTGCTGCACTGGCAGTCGCTGCGCCCCGACCTGCCGGAGCGCGAGCAGCTGCGCGATCGCCTGGCCGAACAGACCGAGCGCAACCATGCGCTGCAGCGCGAGCTGGCCCGGCTGACGCCTCGCGCTGTGGCGGTGGCCGACGCGGTGCCGGCGGCGCTGCCGGTGCAGGCCGCCGCGCAGGTGGTGGCCGTGCCCGTCAAGCTGGAGCGGCGCGTGGTGCTGTGCGTGGGCGGCCGGGGCGGCAGCGTGCCGCAGTACCGGCAGGCGGTGGAAGGCTGCGGTGCGCAGTTCCTGCACCATGACGGCGGCGCCGAGCACAAGCCCGCGCAGCTGGAGCCGCAGCTCGCCGCGGCCGACCTGGTCATCTGCCAGACCGGCTGCATCAGCCACGACGCCTACTGGCGCGTGAAGGACCACTGCAAGCGCCACCACAAGCGCTGCGTGTTCGTCGAGACGCCCAGCCGCAGTGCCTTCGAACGTGCGCTGGCGCAGGCCGCCGCGACAGAAGGCAGCGAGCTGCCGACCTGAGGGCAAGCCCCAAGGGGAGGCGGCACACTGGAGGCGGCACACTGCCAACGTTTGCAGTCTCGTGGAGATCGGTTCATGGCCCCCGTCGCATCGCCCCACCAGCTCGCCCGCCGCGCCATCGCCCTCGTGCTGGCCGGCGGCCGTGGCTCTCGCCTCAAGCAGCTCACCGATTCGCGGGCCAAGCCGGCGGTCTACTTCGGCGGCAAGTTCCGCATCATCGACTTCGCGCTGAGCAACTGCGTGAACTCGGGCATCCGCCGCATCGGCGTGGTGACGCAATACAAGAGCCACTCGCTGCTGCGCCACATCCAGCGCGGCTGGAGTTTTCTGCGCGCCGAGCTGAACGAGACGGTGGACCTGATGCCCGCGCAGCAGCGTGTGGACGAGGAGAGCTGGTACCGCGGAACGGCCGATGCGGTCTACCAGAACCTGGACATCATCCAGAGCACCGAGGCCGACTACATCGTCGTGCTGGCCGGCGACCACATCTACAAGATGGACTACTCGTCCATGCTCGTGGATCACGTGGCCACGGGCGCGGGCTGCACGGTCGGCTGCATCGAGGTGCCCAAGGCCGAGGCCAGCGCCTTCGGCGTGATGGCCGTGGACGGCGAGCGCCACATCACCGCCTTCCAGGAAAAGCCCGCCGACCCACCCACCTTGCCTGGCCGCAGCGACACCTGCCTGGCCAGCATGGGCATCTACATCTTCAGCGCCGACTACCTCTACCGCCTGCTGGCCGAGGACCTGGCCGACGCTGGCTCCAGCCACGACTTCGGCAAGGACGTTATTCCCAAGGTCGTCGCCGAGGGCCGCGCCGTGGCCCACCCCTTCGGCATGAGCTGCATCCACAACCCCAACGGCTCGTCGCCCTACTGGCGCGACGTCGGCACGCTGGACGCCTTCTGGGCTGCCAACCTGGACCTGGCCTCCATCAACCCCGAGCTGGATATCTACGACACCGACTGGCCTATCTGGACCTACCAGCGCCAGCTGCCGCCGGCCAAGTTCATCCCCGATCACAACGGCATGCACGGCATGACGGTCAACACCATGGTTAGCGGCGGCTGCATCGTGTCGGGCTCGCACGTCGTGCAGTCCGTGCTGTTCAGCAATGTGCGCATCCGCTCCTTCTGCAACATCCACCAGAGCGTGCTGCTGCCGGGTGTCAGCGTGGGGCGCAACTGCCGGTTGACCAAGGTCATCGTCGACCGCGGCTGCGACATTCCCGACGGCCTGGTCGTCGGTGAGGACGCCGCGCTGGACGCGGCCCGCTTCGAGCGCACCGACAACGGCGTCGTGCTGATCACGAAGCAGATGCTCGCGAAGCTCTGATATGCGCGTGCTGCAAGTCAGCGCGGAGCTGTTTCCGCTGCTGAAGACCGGCGGCCTTGCCGACGTGGCCGGCGCCTTGCCCGCCGCGCTGGCCGCAGCCGGTGCCGAGCCGCGGCTGCTGGTGCCGGGCTTCCCGGCGCTGCGTGCGGCGCTGGTGCAGGAATGCGCCGTCGCGCCTGTCGCGCTGCCGTGGAGCGAGGGCCGTGCCGCACTGCTGCGCGGGAGGCTGCCGGGCTTCGCGCAGGCCGTCTACCTGCTGGATGCGCCAGGCCTGTTCGACCGCCCCGGCAACCCCTACGCCGACGCCAGCGGCAGCGCCTATGCCGACAACCACCGCCGCTTCGCGCTGCTGGGCTTGGCCGCCGCCCGGTTGGCCGAGGGTGTGGACGCCAGTTGGCGACCCGACATCGTGCATGCGCATGACTGGCATGCCGGCCTGGCCTGTGCCCATGTCGCCGCCAGCCGCGCGCGCCAGCGCAGCACCGCCAAGACCGTCTTCACGGTTCACAACCTCGCCTACCAGGGACTGTTCCCGGCCGGCCAGTTCGGCGAGCTGGGCCTGCCGGCAGAGCACTACGCGGTCGAGGGGCTGGAGTTCTACGGCCAGGTCAGCTTCATCAAGGCCGGCCTGCACTTCGCCGACGCGATCACCACCGTCAGCCCAACCTACGCCCGCGAGATCCAAACCGCCGAGCAGGGCTGCGGCCTGGACGGGCTGCTGCGCCATCGGTCGGCCGCCTTGCACGGCATCCTGAACGGCGTGGACTACCGCATCTGGTCACCGGCCGCCGATGCCGCCATCGCTGCGCCCTATGGCGCCGACGACATCGCGGGCAAGGCAGCCTGTAAGGCCGCGCTGCAGCGCGAGTGCGGCCTGGCCGTGTCGGCCGAGGCGCCGTTGTTCGGCGTTGTCAGCCGCCTCACCGAGCAGAAGGGGCTGCCGCTGGTGCTGCAGGGGCTGGACGACCTGGTGGCTGCCGGCGGCCAGCTCGTCATCCTTGGCGCCGGGGACGCCCGGCTGGAAACCGAGTTCGCCGCCGCCGCGGCCCGCCACCCCGACCGCGTCGCCCTGCGCAGCGGCATGGACGAGGGCCTGGCCCACCGCATCTACGCCGGCATCGACGTGGTGCTGGTGCCCAGCCGCTTCGAGCCCTGCGGCCTGACCCAGCTCTACGGCCTCAGCTACGGCGCGCTGCCGCTGGTGCATCGCGTCGGCGGCTTGGCCGACACCGTCATCGACTGCACGCTGGAAGACCTGGACGCCGGCAGCGCGACGGGCTTCGTCTTTGACGCCTACACGCTGGATGCCTACTGCCGCGCGCTGCGCCGGGCGTTCGTGCTGTGGCAGCGCCCCGCCTGCTGGGCGCGTGTGCGTGCCGCGGCGATGCGGCAGCGCCTGGGCTGGGACACGGCCGCCGCGCGCTACGTGGACCTCTACGCCGACCTGCTACATGGCTAGCGCGACGACACCGAGCGCGATCAGGCCCGCGCCGGCCAGCCGCCAGCCGCGCTCGGCCTCGCCCAGCAGTTGCCCGCCCAGCAGCGCAGCGATCAGCATGGACACCTCGCGCGCCGGGGCCACCCGCGACAGCGGGGCCTCTTTCACGGCCAGCAGCACCAGCACATAGGCCGCCGGACCCAGCGCCGACACGGCCAGGATGCCGCGCCACGACTGCCGCACCTCGGACCAGAACGTGTGCCGCTGGCGCAGCGACACGGGCGCCTGCATCACCATGCGCAGCAGGTTGCCCACCCAGTCCAGCAGCAGCGGCGACACCGCCAGCAGCTTGACCGCGTAGGCATCGATGACTGTGTAGCCCGCGATCAGCGCGCCGGTGGCCGCGCCCCACAACAGGCCCAGCCGGCGGCGGCGCTCGGCGGCGGCGTCAT
This sequence comes from Pelomonas margarita, assembly GCF_043555875.1. NCBI lineage: Bacteria > Pseudomonadati > Pseudomonadota > Betaproteobacteria > Burkholderiales > Sphaerotilaceae > Roseateles > Pelomonas margarita. Next base: position 271,868 of record NZ_JBIGHW010000004.1, read on the forward strand.
GCGTCAGGCCACGTCCGATGAGGCGTGGCCCCAGGGTGATGAGCAGGATGCCGCCCACAACGCCGGCCAGGCCCAGCGCGCCCTGCGCGCCCAGGTGCTCACCCAGCAGTAGCACGGCCGCCAGTGCGGACAGCAGCGGCCCGCTGCCGCGCGCCACCGGGTAGACCACGGTCAGGTCACTCGCCCGATAGCCCGCCACCAGGCAGTTGAAGTACAGCAGGTGCACGACGGCGCTGGCCACCACCAAGCCCCACACCAGAGGCGTCCAGTGCGGCACCTCGTCCACGCCCAGCCACACGGCGGCCGGCAGCCACAGCAGCACGACGCCGATGGCGCAGCTCATGACGAAATGCGGCCCGCCGCCCCATTTCTTGGCGGCCAGGTTCCAGAGTGCGTGGAGGAGGGCCGCAGTGAGGACGAGGGCCAGCGCCGAGGCGGGCATCAGGCCGGCATCAGTAGATCAGCCGGTCGGGTCGGATGTCGCGCAGGATGGTCGTTGCGATCTCTTCGATGCTCTTGTGCGTCGACGACAGCCACGAGATGCCCTCGCGCTTCATCATGGCCTCGGCCTCGTTGACCTCGTAGCGGCAGTTCAGCGGGTCGGCGTACTTGCTGCCGGGGCGGCGCTCGTTGCGGATGCCGGACAGCCTCTCGGGGTCGATGGTCAGGCCGAAGCACTTGCGCCGGTGCGGCACCAGCGCCGGCGGCAGCTTGCGGCGCTCGAAGTCCTCGGGAATCAGCGGGTAGTTGGCTGCTTTGATGCCGTGCTGCATCGCCAGGTACAGCGACGTCGGCGTCTTGCCCGAGCGCGACACGCCGACGAGGATGACATCGGCCACGTCCAGGTTCTTGGACGACTGACCGTCGTCGTGCGCCAGCGAGAAGTTGATCGCCTCGATGCGGTCGTGGTACTCCTGGCTCTGCGCCACGTCGGAGAAGCGCCCCACGCGGTGGTTGCTCTTGATGCCGAACTCTTCCTCCAGCGGTTCGATGAAGGTGCCGAACATGTCCATCACGCGGCCCTGGCAGTGCTCACGCACGATCTTCAGCACGTCGCGGTCCACCAGCGTGGCGAACACGATGGGCCGCTCGCCCTCGCGCACGGCCAGCTCGTTGATCTCGGCCACCACGGCATGCGCCTTGTCGGCCGTGTCGATGAAGGGACGACGCACGTGGCGCGGCTTGATGGAGAACTGCGCCAGGATGGAGTTGCCGAAGGTTTCGGCGGTGATGCCGGTGCCGTCAGAGACGAAATAGACAGTTCTGGCGGTCATGGCAAGGCGCTTGGTAGTCGAAGTCCCAGCCATGATAGCCAGCGCCCCCGGGGCGAGGGGGTGTTTCCCAACAGCGGACCTTTCGCACATCCGGCGCCGGTTACGCGCGGGTACGAACCGCCTAGAATCCGCCGCAATTCCTCGCGATCAGCCCCATGCGCGCCGCCATCCTCCAAGAAGAATCCAGAAATGGGTGGAGCCGCGCCTGCCTTGAGCCCCTGAGCTCGGTACCGGGCCCGGACGACGCGATGACACCGGTTTTTCAACCTCCCGGAGTTTTTTCATGTCCACCCTGTTCGAGGCGACCGCCCTGGTCGTACCGTTTGAGAACCTGAGGATGACCGACGTCGAGGCAGTAGGCGGCAAGAACGCCAGCCTCGGCGAAATGATCTCGCAGCTCGCCGCCAGCGGCGTGCGCGTCCCCGGCGGCTTCGCGACGACCGCGCATGCCTTCCGGCAGTTCCTCAAGCACGAGGGCCTGGACGCGCGCATCGCGGCGCGGCTGAGCTCGCTCAACACCGACGACGTCCGCGCGCTGGCCCAGGCCGGCGCGGAGATCCGTGGCTGGATCGAGAACCAGCCCTTCCCGGCCGATCTGGAGGCAGGCGTGCGCGCGTCCTACGCGCAGCTGACTGCTGACAACCCCGACGCCACCTTCGCCGTGCGTTCCTCGGCCACCGCCGAAGACCTGCCCGACGCGTCCTTCGCCGGCCAGCAGGAAACCTTCCTGAACGTGCACGGCATCGACGAGGTGCTGCACAAGATGCGCGAGGTGTTCGCCTCGCTCTACAACGACCGCGCGATCAGCTACCGCGTGCACAAGGGTTTCGCCCACGGTGATGTGGCACTGTCCGCCGGTGTGCAGCGCATGGTGCGCTCGGACCTGGGCTCTGCCGGCGTCATGTTCACCATCGACACCGAGAGCGGCTTCCAGGACGTCGTTTTCATCACATCCAGCTACGGCTTGGGCGAGACGGTGGTGCAGGGCGCCGTGAACCCGGACGAGTTCTATGTGCACAAGCCCGCGCTGAAGAACGGCAAGCTGGCCATCATCCGCCGCAACCTGGGCTCCAAGCTGCTGCGCATGGAGTTCTCGACGCCTGAAGAAAAGGCGGCCAGCGGCAAGTTGGTGAAGACGGTGGATACGGCCGTCGAGTCTCGCAACCGCTACTCGCTGAACGACGCCGAGGTCACCGAGCTGGCCCAGTACGCGCTGATCATCGAGCAGCATTACGGCCGCGCGATGGACATCGAGTGGGGCCGTGACGGCGTCGACGGCAAGCTCTACATCCTGCAGGCCCGTCCCGAGACGGTGAAGAGCCAGGCGGCCGGCCAGGTGGAGCTGGCCTACAAGCTCAAGGCCCACAGCGCCGTGCTGGCCGAGGGCCGCGCCATCGGCCAGAAGATCGGCACCGGCCCGGTCCGCCTGGTCGACAACGTCGCCGACATGGAGCGCGTGCAGCCCGGCGATGTGCTGGTCACCGACATGACCGACCCCAACTGGGAGCCGGTCATGAAGCGCGCCAGCGCCATCGTGACGAATCGCGGTGGCCGCACCTGCCACGCGGCCATCATTGCGCGCGAGCTGGGCATCCCTGCCGTCGTCGGCTGCGGCGACGCGACGGACAAGCTCAAGGACGGCCAACTGGTCACCGTGGCCTGCTCCGAGGGCGACACCGGCTACATCTACGACGGTCTGCTGGAGACCGAGGTCAGCGAGGTGCACCGCGGCGAGCTGCCGTACTGCCCGATCAAGATCATGATGAACGTCGGCAACCCGCAGCTGGCCTTCAACTTCGCGCAGATGCCGTCCGGCGGTGTGGGCCTGGCCCGCCTTGAGTTCATCATCAACAACAACATCGGCGTCCACCCCAAGGCCATCCTGGACTATCCGAACATCGACGCCGACCTGAAGAAGGCCGTCGAGTCGGTGGCCCGGGGCCATGCGTCGCCGCGCGCGTTCTACGTGGACAAGCTGGCCGAGGGCATTGCGACCATCGCGGCCGCGTTCTTCCCGCGCCCGGTCATCGTGCGCCTGTCGGACTTCAAGTCCAACGAGTACCGCAAGCTCATCGGCGGTAGCCGCTACGAGCCGGACGAAGAGAACCCGATGCTGGGCTTCCGTGGCGCGTCGCGCTACATCAGCGGCGAGTTCCAGGACGCGTTCGCGATGGAGTGCGAGGCGCTCAAGCGCGTGCGCAAGGACATGGGTCTGACCAACGTCGAAATCATGGTGCCCTTCGTGCGCACCGTGAAGCAGGCGGCCAAGGTCGTGGACATGCTCGCCGAGAAGGGCCTGAAGCGGGGCGTCGACGGCTTGCGCGTCATCATGATGTGCGAGGTGCCGAGCAACGCCATCCTGGCCGAGCAGTTCCTGGAGCACTTCGATGGCATGTCCATCGGTTCCAACGACCTGACGCAGCTCACACTCGGCCTGGATCGCGACTCCGGCCTGGAGCAGCTGGCCGGCGACTTCGACGAGCGCGACCCGGCCGTCAAGGCCATGATCTCGCGCGCCATCCGTGCCTGCCGTGCCACCGGCAAGTACATCGGCATCTGCGGCCAGGGCCCCAGCGACCACCCCGACTTCGCCGACTGGCTGGCCGAGGAAGGCATTGTGTCCATCTCGCTGAACCCCGACACGGTCATCGAGACCTGGCAGCGCTTGGCCGCCAAGTAAGGCTTCACCGTTGACGACCCGGGGCCCGGGTTCTCCGTAAGGGGAACCCGGGCTTTTTGTTGCCATGATCGCGGCCGTGCTCGCCAACCGCCTACATCGCCGCTACGCCGTCTTCGCGCTGAGCTTCATCGCGCTCGTTGTCGTGCTGGGCGTGGCCGAACAGCGCGGCATGCCCAAAGCCTGGATCGGCTACACCTTCCTGGGCGCAACGGTGGCGGTCTATGCCGTCATCGGCATCCTGGGGCGCACCACCGACCCGGCGGAGTACTTCGTCGCCGGCCGGCGCGTGCCGCCGCTCTACAACGGCATGGCCGCCGCGGCCGACTGGATGAGCGCGGCCAGCTTCATCGGCCTTGTGGGTACGCTGTACGCCAGCGGCTACTCGGGGCTGGCCTATGTGCTGGGCTGGACGGGCGGTTTCGTGCTGGTGGCGCTGTGCATCGCACCCTACCTGCGCCGCTTCGGGCAGTTCACGCTGGGCGACTTCCTCGGCGAGCGTTTCGACAGCCGGGCGCTGAGGCTGCTGGGCGCCGCCGCCGCCATCCTGGTGTCCTTCGTCTACCTCGTCGCGCAGATCTATGGCGTGGGGCTGATCACGACGCGACTCACCGGCCTGGCCTTCGAGGTGGGCGTGTTCGTGGGCCTGGGCGGCGTGTTGGTGTGCTCCTTCCTGGGCGGCATGCGTGCCGTTACCTGGACGCAGGTGGCGCAGTACCTCATCATGATCCTGGCCTACCTGGTGCCGGTCATCTGGCTCAGCGTCAAGCAGACCGGCTGGCCGCTGCCGCAGCTGGTGTATGGCCAGCAACTGCACCAGCTGGCCGAGCGCGAGCGCGAGCTCATCCACGACCCCGCCGAGCTGCAGGTGCGCGCGCTGCACCAGCAGCGCGCCGACGCCGCGGCCGCCCGGCTGCAGGACGTGCCCGCTGCGCTGGCCAAGGCGCAGGCTGAGGCGGCTGCGCGCGTCGCTGCTTTGAAGGCGCAAGGCGCGCCTCTGGCGGCCATCCAGGCCGCCGAGAAGCAGCGCGCCGCGATGCCGCGTACGCCGTCCGAGGCGGAGGAGCAATGGCGCCGCGAGCAGGCCAGTGAGACCCAGCGCGCCCGGCCGCTGTCCGGGCTCGTGCCGCATTCCGAGCCCTTCCCTGAATCGTCTTCTGCTGGCAGCGCAGGAGAGGCCACACAGGGCAGCGATTCACGCCGCAACTTCATCGCGCTGGCGCTGTGCCTGATGGTGGGCACGGCCGGCCTGCCCCACCTGCTGACGCGCTACTACACGACAGGCTCTGTGGCCGCCGCGCGCGAGTCGGTGGCCTGGTCGCTGGTGTTCATCTGCTTGCTCTACCTGACGGCACCGGCGCTGGCCGTCATGGTCAAGACCGAGGTGTTCAACGGTCTGGTAGGCACGGCGTTCGACCAGTTGCCGGCCTGGATACGCCAGTGGCAGCGCGTCGATCCCGCGCTGCTGTCGGCGGTGGACCTCAATGGTGACGGCCGCCTGCAGCTGGGTGAGCTGCGGCTGCATCCCGACCTCGTCATGCTGGTGCTGCCGGAGCTGGGCGGCCTGCCCTATGTGATCTCCGGCATGGTGGCGGCCGGCGGGCTCGCCGCGGCGTTGTCGACCGCCGACGGGCTGCTGCTGGCCATCTCCAGCGCGCTTTCGCATGACATCTACTTCAAGTCCATCAACCCTGACGCCTCACGCACGCGGCGCGTCACGCTGTCCAAGGCGCTGCTGCTGGCCGCTGCGCTGACGGCGGCGGCGGTGGCCTCCAGCCGACCGGCGGACATCCTGGCCGTCGTGACGGCGGCGTTCTCCATCGCCGGCTCGACCTTCTTCCCGGCACTGGTGGCCGGCGTGTTCTGGCGGCGCGCCAATCGAGCCGGTGCGCTGGCTGGCATGCTGAGCGGGCTGGCAGTGTGCCTGGCCTACCTCGCCATGGCGCACCCCGACCTGCGGGCGCTGTTCGGCCTGGCTGGGCCCGCCGTGCAGCTGTGGGGCATACAGCCGGCTGCAGCAGCCGTGTTCGGCGTGCCGGCCGGGGCGCTGGCCCTGGTGCTGGTGAGCCTGCTGACGGCGCCGCCAGGGCCCCGCGAGCGGGAGATCGTTGAGACCCTGCGCACGCCGCCACCGCGCTGATGCGGCACCGGTTTGGGATTTTTCAGGTTGCGGGCTAGAATCACGGGCTTCGCCTTGCCGCACCACGAGTAGACGCCGTGGCGCGGCTTCCTCAGGCCGGCCGTCACTTCCGACCATGCCGGGCTGGAATCCACAAGGAGTACTCATGCGTCACTATGAAATCGTTCTGCTGATCCATCCGGATCAAAGCGAACAGGTTCCGGCCATGCTGGAGCGTTACAAGGGCCTGATCACCGCCGGCGGCGGTGTCGTGCACCGTGTCGAGGACTGGGGCCGTCGTCAGCTGGCCTACCAGATCCAGAAGCTCGCCAAGGCCCACTACCTGTGCCTGAACATCGAAGCCAGCAAGGAAGTCCTCGTTGAGCTCGAGACCGGCTTCCGCTTCAACGACGCCGTGCTGCGCCACCTGACCGTGGTGCAAGACAAGGCCATCACGACCCCCTCGGTCATGATGAAGGCCGTCGAGCGCGAAGAAGCCCGCAAGGCGCCGCAGCAAGAAGCGGCCTGAGCTGACGCTCATCGCTGAAGAACCAGGTTTTTCGAACAGCGTGCCGACAGCGTGAATCAACTTCACCTGCAGGCACAGATCCAGCAACTCGGACAAGTTCGCTACACACCCGCCGGGCTGATGGCCCTGGACGCCGCCCTCAAGGCCGAGTCCGAAGTCATCGAAGCCGGCAAGCCGCGCAAGGTCTCCCTGGAGATCAAAGCGGTCGCGGTGGGCGAGGTGGCCAAGCAGTTGCAGGCGCTGGGAGTCGGTGGCCACGCGATCTTTCGCGGCTTCCTGACCCATCAGCGCAACGGCCGGGGTTTCATTGCCCACGTGACCGTGATCGAACCCGCTGCGTCGCAAAACCCGGACATTGATTGATCCGGATAGATTTAACAGAGGTCCAACATGCCCCCTCTTCGTGGCAAAGGTCGCTTCTCCAAGGACAAGAAGCCCAAGCGCAACCAACAGTCGCTGCTGTTCCGCCGCAAGCGTTTCTGCCGTTTCACCGTCGCTGGCGTCGAGAAGATCGACTACAAGGACATCGACACGCTGCGCGACTTCGTTGCCGAGAACGGCAAGATCACGCCCGCTCGCCTGACTGGCACGCGCGCTTTCTTCCAGCGTCAGCTGACGGTGTCCATCAAGCGCGCGCGCTTCCTGGCCCTGCTGCCGTACAGCGACCAGCACAAGGTCTAAGGAGCTGACGACATGCAAGTGATCCTGCTCGAAAAAGTCGCCAACCTCGGCAACCTCGGCGATGTCGTCAAGGTCAAGGACGGCTACGCCCGCAACTTCCTGATCCCGACCAAGGCCGCCCGTCGCGCGACCGAAGCCGCGATTAAGGAATTCGAAGCCAAGCGCGCCGAACTTGAAAAGATCGCCGCCGCCAAGCTGGCCGAAGCCCAGAAGCTGGGTGAAGCCATCGCCGGCAAGACCGTCCGCATCGCCCAAAAGGCCGGCGTGGACGGCCGCCTGTTCGGCTCGGTGACCAACGCCGACGTCGCTGACGCGCTGACCAAGGCCGGCACCGCCGTCGTCAAGGCTCAGGTGCGCCTGCCGAACGGCCCGCTGAAGACCGTGGGCGAGTTCCCGGTCAGCGTCGCCGCTCACACGGATGTGATCGTCGAGATCACCGTTCACGTGGTTGCCGAAGCGGAATAAACGCTTCCCCTGATGCGCGGTGACAGCTTGTCGCCGCAACATCCAACGAAGGCCGATACCCTCTGGGTTTCGGCCTTCTGTCTTTCAGGGCCGAGTTGTCCCGCCCGGCCCACCGTTTGCTCCCAGTTCGTCCACAGCTTTATCCACAGGCATGTCCGCGATCTTCCCCGCTTCCCCTTCCACCGCGCCGCAAGACGACGAGGTCGCCCGCCTGCGCGTGCCGCCGCATTCGGTGGAGGCCGAGCAGAGCGTGCTCGGCGGCCTGCTGATCGACAACTCGGCCTGGGACAAGGCTGCCGACCTGCTGACGGAGAGCGACTTCTACCGCTTCGAGCACAAGCAGGTGTTCGCCGCCATCGGCAAGCTCGTCAACGGCGGCAAGCCGGCCGACGTGGTGACTGTCTTCGACGAGCTGACCTCGCTGGGCCGCGCCGAGGAATGCGGCGGCCTGGCCTACCTGAACGCGTTGGCGCAGAGCGTGCCGAGCGCCGCCAACCTGCGCCGTTATGCCGAGATCGTTCGTGAGCGTGCCATCCTGCGCAAGTTGGTGGCGACGTCCGACGAGATCGCCACCGCCGCGATGAACCCGCAGGGCAAGGCCGTCAACCAGATCCTGGACGAGGCCGAGGGCAAGATCTTCAAGATCGGTGAGGAAGGCTCGCGCAGCCAGCAGGGCTTTCAGAGCATGGACCGGCTGGTGATTGCGCTGATCGACCGCGTCAACGAGCTGGCCGAGGCTGGCCACCAGGACGTCACCGGCGTGCGCACCGGCTTCTTTGACCTGGATAAGCAGACCGCCGGCCTGCAGCCGGGTGACCTCATCGTGCTGGCCGCGCGACCGTCCATGGGCAAGACGGCGTTCGCCGTGAACATCGCCGAGAACGTGGCCATCAACGAGGGCCTGCCGGTCGTCATCTACTCGATGGAAATGGGCGCCGCGCAGTTGGCTCTGCGGATGGTGGGTTCCATCGGTCGCATCGACCAGAGCCACCTGCGCACCGGCCAGCTCAAGGATGACGAATGGAGTCGGCTGTCCGAGGCCGTGGATAAGCTGGGCAAGGCCGCGATCTACATCGACGAGAGTCCGGGCCTCTCGCCCAGCGAGGTGCGCGCCCGGGCGCGGCGCCAGGCACGCATCAGCGGCCAGCTGGGACTGATCGTCATCGACTACCTGCAGCTGATGACAGGCAACGGCGGCGGCAGTGAGGAGAACCGCGCCACCGTGCTGGGCGAGATCTCGCGGGGCCTGAAGGCACTGGCCAAGGAGCTGCGCTGTCCCGTCATCGCGCTGTCGCAGCTGAACCGTTCGGTGGAGCAGCGGCCCGACAAGCGGCCCATGATGTCCGACCTGCGCGAGTCCGGAGCCATCGAGCAGGATGCGGACATCATCATGTTCATCTACCGTGATGAGTACTACACGAAGGATGAGTGCAAGGAGCCGGGCGTGGCCGAGATCATCATTGCCAAGCAGCGTAATGGCCCGGTGGGCACGGTGAAGCTGATGTTCCAGCGCATGCACACCAAGTTCGAGAACCTCGCGCCCGGCTACGTGGGCGTGGAGCGCGACGAGTACTGAGCGGGTGCAGGCGCCCGGGCCTGCCCCGCGATGGCCGCGGGCGCCGGCCGGCGCAGCAGGAAGTGCGCGAGCGCCGGCAGCAGCACCAGCGCGCCCACCATGTTGACGATGAACATGAAGGCCAGCAGCACGCCCATGTCGGCCTGGAACTTGATCGGCGACAGCGCCCAGGTCGCCACGCCCACGGCCAGCGTCACGCCGGTCAGCAGCACGACGCGGCCGGTGAACTGCAGCGACAGACGGTAGGCCTCGGCCAGGCTCGCGCCCTGGCGCATCTGTACGAGCAGGATGCTGAGCACGTACAGCGCGTAGTCCACGCCGATGCCCACGCCCAGTGCCACCACCGGCAGCGTGGCCACCTTCAGGCCTATCCCCAAGCCCACCATCAGCGCCTCGGCCAGGATGGACGTCAGCAGCAGCGGGACGATGGCGCAGGCCACCGCCTGCCAGGAGCGGAAGGTGAGGTAGGCCAGCAGCACGACGGCCGCATACACCCATAGCAGCATCTGCCGGTTGGCCTTCTCGACGACGGCATTGGTCGCCGCCTCGAAGCCTGCGTTGCCGGCGCCCAGCAAGAAGGTGGCAGCGTCGCTGTCGTGCTCGCGGGCGAAGCGCTCGACCTCATCGGTCACGCGCTTCAAGGTGCCGGCCTTGTGGTCTGCCAGGAAGACCTGCACCTGCAGCAGCGAGAAGGCCGGGTCCACCAGGTGGCGCGGCGCACGCGAGGCGGCCGTGTTCAGCGCGCCCTGCTCGGGCAGCAGCTCGTACCAGCGCAGCTGGCCCTCGTTCATGCCGACGGCGCTCTGCCGCGCTAGCGTGGCCAGCGACTGCGTGGACTCGACGCCCTCCACCTGCCGCAGCCGCCATTCCAGCTCGTCCACCAGGTCCAGCACCACGTGCTTGAGCGCGCCCTGCTCGGGCGTGCGCACCAGCAGCGTCAGCACGTCGCTGCTGGTGGCGTAGTGGCCGGTCAGGTAGGCGTTGTCGAGGTTGTACTGCGACGTGGGCCGCAGCTCGGGCGCGCCGGCGTCCAGGTCGCCGATCTGCAGGCCGCCTGCCACCTGGAGGCCCACCGTGGCCAGCACGACCGACACGGCGATGGCCGTGACGGCCCAGCGCCGCTCGGTGAAGCGCACCAGCAGCGCCCACAGGCCGCCCGTCGATTCGGCCTCGCGCAGCGCCCGCTCGGCGGCGCGCGTGCTGACGCCGGTGTAGCTCAGCAGCACTGGCAGCAGGATGAGGTTGGTGAACACCAGCACGGCCACGCCCAGGCTGGCGATGAGGGCCAGCTGGCGGATGGCCGCGATGTCGATCAGCAGCAGCACGGCGAAGCCCACCGCGTCGCAGGCCAGCGCCGTGAAGCCGGCGATGAAGAGGCGGCGGAAGGTGTAGCGCGCGGCCACCTCGCGCGGTGCGCCGCGGGCGATGTCCTGCATGACACCGTTCATCTTCTGCGCGCCGTGGCTCATGCCGATGGCGAATACGAGGAAGGGCACCAGCACCGCATAGGGGTCCAGCGCGAAGCCCAGCAGCGGCAGCAGGCCCAGCTGCCAGACGACCGCGACGATGGAGCAGGCCATCACCAGCACCGTGCTGCGTATGCAGCGCGTGTACCAGAGCACGACGGCCGCCGCGATGGCCGCGGCCAGCGCGAAGAACAGCGCCACCTGCGTCATGCCGTCCATCAGGTCGCCAACGACCTTGGCGAAGCCGGTGATGCGTATCTGGAAGCGCTCGTCGCTGTACTTGGCGCGCAGCGCTTCGAGCTGCTGTTGCAGCGCGGCGTAGTCCAGGCCTTCGCCGTGCTCGCCGCGTTCGGCCAGCGGCACGACGAGCACGCTGGACTGGAAGTCGCGCGCCACCAGCTGGCCCACCTCGCCCGAGCGCTCGATGTTGAGGCGCACGCGATCCAGCGCGCGCGGCGAGCCGTCGTAGTCGTCCGGCATGACGGTGCCGCCCTCGAAGCCGGCCTCGGTCACGGCGGTCCAGCGTGTGGACGGCGTCCACAGCGACTTCAGCTGTGCGCGGACGACGCCGGGCAGCACGAACAGCTCGTCGTTGACGCGCTTGAGCGTGTCGAGGTAGTTCTTGTCGAGGATGCTGCCGCCGTCACGGCGCTCCACGATGAGGCGCAGCGTGTTGGCCTGCGCGGTGATCTTGGCCTTCTCGGCTAGGTAGTTCTGCAGGTAGGGGTGGGACAGCGGCAGCATGCCCTCGAAGCTGGCGTTCAGCGTCACGCGCGTGGCGAGGGCGCCGAGCCCCAGCGTCAGCAGCAGGGCCAGCGCCAGCACCCAGCGGCGGTGGTTGAACACCAGCCGCTCCAGGCGGGTGCCGGAAGCGGGGTCGAAGGCCTCGGCAGGGCCGGCGGGCGAGCCCATGTCGGGGGCGGGAGTCATGCGAGGAGATCCTTAGGTACTGCGGGACTTCAGTGCCACGCGCTGCAGGCCGCGCTGGCCCACGAGCACGAGGGCGCCGTCGGGGGCGGCGGCGAGGTCGGCGAACGGAAAGCGCGTGGGCAGCGGCCGCGGCTGGAAGCTGCGGCCCGCGTCACGCGAGATCAGCAACTGGCCCGCCGCGCCGACGACGGCCACGCTGCCATCGGCCAGCGGCGTGCCGCCGGTGAGGGCTGCGTCGATGGGCGTGGCGATGGCCTCGAGCGGCGCGCCCGGCGCGGCACTGCGCAGCACGCGGCCGCGCAGGCCCAATAGCAGCAGCGTGCCGTCGGCCAGCACGACGCTGCCGAACAGCGACGCGGCGCTGGGCGGCGCGACGGGCTGGAAGCGGGGCCGTGCCGCATCCGCGCGCAGCAGCAGCCCCTGCTCGCCGTACAGCCACAGCTCGTCGCCGCGCTCGGCGTGGCCGTACAGCGAGAAACCGTCGGGGTTGGGCAGCGCGTGCATCAGCGAGGCCCACTGCCGGCCGCCATCGCGCCCGGCCAGCGCCATGCCGTAGGCGCCCACGGCCAGCAGGCTGCCGTCGGCGCGCGGGGCGATGTGCAGCAGCGGCTTGTCGGCGCCTTCGTCGACGAAGCGCTGCGCGTCGTCGGCGGTCAGTGTGGCCTCGGCGTTCGCCGCATCGGCGGCTGACGCGCCGGCATGGATCAACGCGGCCGCCTGCCGGCCTTCCAGAACGCGGATCCAGCGCCTGCCGCCGTCGTCGGTGCGCAGCACGACGCCCATGTGGCCGGTGGCCCAGCCGTGGCGGGCGTCGGTGAAGGCCAGCGAGGTCAGCGTGACGCTGACCGGCACCTCGGCCTGGGCCCAGGTCTGGCCGGCGTCGTCGGAGCTGATGACCACGCCGCGCTCGCCGGCCGCCACCAGCCGTTGGCCGGCCCGTGCAACGGCCAGCAGCGCGCAGTGAGTGGGCCGGCGCACGGGCAGCGCCGCGCGCTCGGTGGCGGGTGCGCGAGCCGCCTTGGCGGGCAGGGCCAGCCCGCCCAGACCGGCGGCGATGAAGGCCCGCCGGCGCCTGTCAAACAGAGGGCTCACGTTCAGCGGACTCCGCCACTGGACAGAGCCGCCGACGAGAACTTGCTCAGCCGCCTGGCGTCGAACGGCGCATAGGCCACGCCGCCGGTGTCGTTGATGGCCGCGGCGTACATGAAGCCGCCGCCGACGAGGTCGAAGATGGCGTAGGACAGCGTGGTGGCCAGCGGCTGGTCGCCGGCCAGCAGCGTGAAGGCCTGGCCTGTCTTCCACAGCTTGCCCTGTGCGTCCCAGGAGTCGCTCAGCACGGCCTGCCAGGTGTCCTCGTGCAGGTAGAGGCGGCGCTTGGCAGCGACGTTGCGCTTGCCGTCGCGCAGCGTGCCCTCGACCACCCACACACGGTGCAGTTCCCAGCGCACGGCGTCCGCGGCTAGCGTGTGCTTGCCCAGCGCTTGGTCGATGGACTTGAGCATCAGGCCGTTGTTGTTGAACGGCACGAACATCTCGCGCTTGCCGATGAGCTTGAACTTGTAGCGGTCCTGCGCGCCGATGAAGAGGTTGACGTCGTCGAAGTTGGCGATGCCGGCAGTGGACGGGTCGGGCGTGTCGTAGGCCACCGACGGCGACTTGCGCACGCGGCGCTGGCCGGGCACGTACTGCCAGGCATCCTTGGCGTGGCTGAAGTTGTCGACGTAGTCGATGGTCAGCAACGCCTGGCCGGCGTTGGCCGGCGGCTCGGTGATGCCGATGCGCGCGCGCGCCCATTCGCCGTCAAAGCCCTCGGCCGAGGCGTCGAGGTTGTAGTACGGGTAGATCAGCGACGTGCCCTGGCGGTTGGTCAGCACGCGCTGGCCGCTGGAGGTCGTCACGTACTTGTCTGACACGAACTCCGTCACCTGGCCGCGGTAGCTCAGCATGTGGTTCCAGATCGCCTCGTGCCCGTCCTTGGGCACGGGGAAGGGCACGCCGCCGAAGGCGTCCTCGATGGTCAGGCCGTCGTTGGCCAGCTTGGCGCGGCCGGCGTTCTTCATGATCTGCAGGTACAGCGCCTGCGGGAACACGGCCGAGCGGCGCGTGGGGTAGACGTCGATGCGGAAGTCGGGGTACTTGGCCAGCAGCGCCTTGGTGCCGTCGCTGAGCTTGTCGCCCTGCGCTGTGGCGTTGGCGGCGGTGATGGTCAGGCGTGGCCTGTCGGCGGCGAAGGGGTCATTGCGGCGGCCCTTGGCGTCCAGCGTCGTGGGCACGGGCTTGCCGTCCCACGCGGGGATGCTGCCGTCCTTGTTGGCGGCGCGCTCGGCGCCGTACGGGGTCAGGTTGCCGGACTTGAGTGCGGCGCTGTCGTCGCTGGCGCCGGCCAGCGATGCTGTGGTGGCGGCAACCAGGCCGGCGACGAGCCAGGCGGCCTGGCGGCGGTGGAGGGCTTGCATGGGAGGGTCTCCTGTCTTCGATGTCGGGGTGGGCGTGTCGCGTCGGGCGCCGCGCCCCTGCAGGCCGGCCTGCAGGACCGGCCGGACGGGCCCGCGTTCAGCGGGCGCGGGTGGGGGCGAGCGGCGTCAGAACGCGACCTGCGCGCTGAAGCGCAGGTAGTCGCGGTCCAGCACCGGCTGGCGCTCGGGCTTGCCGAGGAAGTTGATGTACGAGAGGTTGAAGTTCCACTTGTTCAGGTAGGTGCCGCCGATGCCCAGGACCAGCTCGCCGGCCCTGTCAGGGCTGCCGCTGAACGGGAAGGAGGTGTCCACCATGGAGTTGCCGCGCAAGGACCAGCCCAGGTTGACGGGGGCATTCAGGTCCAGCCCCGGCAGGGCCTGGTACCAGGTGGGCGTGAAGATGACGCGCAGGCCGCCGCTGGTCTCGTGCTTGTCGCGGTTGACCTTCTCGGTGCCGACGGGGAAGCGGCCGCCGACGACGGTGCGCACGTCGTCGATGCGGTCGACATGGTTGGCTGCGAACTCGCCGACCAGGCTGGCGCCGTCCCAGAAACCGCCCTTGGGCAGCAGCGTGGTCCACGACAGGTTCAGGTGCACCGTGCGGCCGGTCACGTAGCGTGGGTCGGCGGGTGAGACCACGCCTTCCTTGACGGCCAGGATCTGCCCGTCGCGCACGGACATCTCCAGGCCGACGTTGGTTTCGCCGATGAGGCGCGCGATGCTGGCGCCGAAGGCCTTCACCGGCTCGGTGGGCACGATGAGGCGGTAGCTGCCGCCGCTTGTGTTGGTCTGGATGACGGTGGACGTGTCGCGGTACTGGATCGCGTAGAAGCCGAGGTCGGCGTCCAGCGCGGCGCTGCGGGTGTTCAGCGCGAAGCCGAAGTTGTGGCTCTGCTTGCCCTCGGCCATGCCGAGGTAGTCCAGGTAGCAGTTGTTGAAGCGCTGCGAGATGGGCACCGTACTTGCGCCGCAGCGGTTGGCGCTGGCGTTGCCGATGAACATGCGCTCGGCACCGGCGCCCAGCATGTCGGTCGCGCTCAGGTAGCTGCCCGATGGGTGCAGCCGCGTGGGCTTGTACTTGAACTGCACATAGGCCTCGACGCTGGTGTTGTCGCTCAGTTGCAGCGTGGACGACAGCTGCGGCACCGGCATCGTCGTCTCCTTGGCCTGCGTGCCGGGGATGCTGAGTTTGTAGACGTCGATGGGTGCCATGCCCTTGGCGATGCCGTTCATGCCGAAGAACAGGCTGGTGCCCCAGATCAGCGAGTGCTGGCCCAGCCGCATGGACAGCACCTTGCCGTCGCCGAAGTCGTGCCGGCCGAAGGCGAAGGCATCCAATATCTCGACACGTTGGCCTGCGATGTCGCGCGTGCCCTTGGTGAAGGCGTTGTACGCCACGCTGGCGCGGCTGGCGGACAGCGGCGAGTCATGGTCATTGGCCTGGGTGTAGACGCGGTCAACCCAGGCCGCGGCGGACAGGCGCAGGCCCCAGCCGTCCTTCTGTGCGTCGAACTCGGACAGCAGGTCCACGCGGTTGGAGATCAGCGCACCCTTGGCGAAGCCGCGGTTGCCGTCGTCGGTGTTGGGGCTGGCGAGCGTCAGGTCTTGCGCCCTCAGGCGCTGGCCGACGCTGTAGCGCAGCGTGTTGTCCCAGCGGATCTGCCAGTCGCCGCCTGGGTTCAGATCAGTCGCGAAGGCGGCGGGCGGGAGGCCCAGGCCGAGGAGGGCGACGGCGCGGGCGGCCGCGCGCAGCGCCGGCCGGGGGCGCATGGATGCGTGCTTCAAGTGGTCTCCTGTTCATTGCTCCCGGTCAGCCTGCGCAGTGGCGGCGTTGCACCGGACCCATCGCCTCCCGGGGGGATGCCTCGCCGCCGTGCCGCTCTTGACTGGCGGCTGCGGGCGGGGCTGGGGGCGTGAAAGGATGTTGCCGACGGCCTCCCGGCACGTCGATTGAGAAATCTCGCGCCCGGGTTGAGCGAGCGGTTAAGCCGCGTTTTCCCGGGGGCGGGTGTTTAGGGCAGAGGGCGGATGCTCAGGCCCAGGCTGCCGGCCGGGTGGTGCTCGTTGAAGAGCTGCCAGACCCGCCCCGCGCGTGCCGCCGTACCGAAGGCCTGTCGCAGGACGCTGCGGTCGTCCGCATTCAGGCTCCGGCGCGACAGGTACAGCCCGCTGGCACTCCAGCCCAGCTCTTCCAGCGGCTCTGCGCGCAGCTGCCGGAGCAGTGGCTGCAGGTCGTTCTCGACGAGCAGGGTGCCGACGAAGATGCTCGCCGGCATGACCGTGCCCTGCGCGAGCCCCTGGCGCAATGCACGTGCGACGCCGACCGCGTCGGCTTCCTCGACGAGGCGCTGACGCTGGCGCAGCGCGGCGATGGTGTTGTCGTAGGCCGGCCCGAACGAGAAGCCACGCACGACGGCCAGCTTGTAGTCGGGGCGCGCAAGAAGATCGGCCAGCGAACGCGGCAGTTGCGCCTGTTCGTCCAGTGCCAGTACGCTGGGGCGCACCTGGATCAGCGGCACGAACTCCGCCACCGCGTCACGTGCGGGTGTGGCCGAGGCGGGCACCAGGATGTCGGCGTGGCCGGCATCGAACAGCGTTTGCTGCCGGGCCCGCGGCACGCGCTGCACCTCCAGCTGGCAGCCGGCGTTGGCCGCCGCCTCGCGCAGCAGCGTGGGGTAGATGCCCATCGCCTGGCTGCCTTCGAAGCTGACGCTCACGCCGATGGGGGCCAGCGGCACGCGCAGCGGGCGCGTGCAGCCGGCCTGGGCGCCCAGCGCCGCGAGCGCAGCCAGGCTTGCAATGACGGATCGCTGGATGACGTTCATGCCGACGGGCTCCCGTTGACAGCGCCACCATTGTGAACTGGCGCGTCGCGTCGTTCCATCCGGGGCAACGCCGGCCTGGCCGCGCCTGGGGCTGGCTGCTCAGCCCCGGGCGCGCAGCCGCTGCGCCAGCGTGGCGTAGGCGGGCTCGACGCGGGCCGGCGCGGCGTCGGCCAGGTGGGCGCGCAGTACGCGCTTCAGCGTCTCAGGCTGCGGCGTCAGTGGGCCGGCGAAGCGCACGTGCCCGGCGTCGGCGATCAGCAGCGTGGGAAAGGTCTCGATGTCCAGCTCGCCGATCAGCTCGGCCTCGTCCTCGATGTCGATCCAGTGCACCCGCAGCCCGTCCTGGGGCAGCTCGGCGCAGGCGGCTTCGAAGACTTCGCGGTAGGACTCGCAGGTGCGGCACCAGGCGGCACACAGGCAGGCGACATGCAGGCTCATGGGGCGGATGCTGCCACGAGTGGGCGCGAGGTCACTTCAGCCCCGCCCACCAGCGCCGGTTCTCGCGCGGTGCGCCCACGGTCAGCACCTCGCCGATCTCGGGCGTGGCCAGCGTGATGCCGCGTGCCGACGTGAGTTCGGCGATGCGCTCCAGCGGGTCGCGCCAGGTGTGGAAGGCCAGGTCGAAGGTGCTGTTGTGCACCGAGTACAGCACCCGGCCGCGCAGGTCCTGGAAGGCCTGCACGCTCTGCTCGGGCGTCATGTGCACGGCGGGCCAGTAGGTGTCGTAGGCGCCGTTCTCCATCAGCGCGAGGTCGAATCCGCCAAAGCGCTCGCCGATGGCCTTGAAGCCGTCGAAGTAGCCGGTGTCGCCGCTATAGAACAGGCGCTGCCCGCCGGCCTCCAGCGCCCAGGAGGCCCACAGCGTGCGGTTGCGGTCGGCCAGCGTGCGGCCCGAGAAGTGCTGGGCCGGCGTGGCTGTCAGCGTCACGCCGGCATGCGTGGCGGCCTGCCACCAGTCGAACTCCTGCACGCGCTCGGCCGGCACGCCCAGGTCCACCAGCCGCGCCTTGACGCCCAGTGGCACGAAGTAGCGCTCGGCTTTGGTGGCGAGGTGCTCGATGGTGGGCACGTCCAGGTGGTCGTAGTGGTCGTGCGACAGGATGATGCCGGCGATGGGCGGCAGCTCGCGCAGCGCCAGAGGCGGTGCATGGAAGCGTTTGGGGCCGGCAAAGCTGAAAGGCGACACGCGCTCGCCGAACACCGGGTCGATGAGCCAGTAGCGGCCCTGCAGCTTCAGCAGGTGCGAGGAATGGCCCAGCCGCACGATGTGGTTGGCCTTCGGGTCCAGCGCGTCCAGCTGCGCGCGTGTGACGGAACGCACGGGGATGGCGTCCACCGGCACCGTGCCGACCTTGCTGCCGAACAGGAAGCGCGACCAGATCTGCCAGCCACTGGCGCTGGGTGGCGTGGCTGGGTTGGGTGGGTTGGTGAACTGGCAGTTGCGGAACTGCGGCGAGGCGGCGTAGGGCGAGTCGCAGTCGCGGCTGCTGGCGCAGCCGCTCATCAGCGCTGTGCACGTCAGGAGGGCGAGCAGGGCCAGCAAGGACAGCGCGGCGCGGGCGTTGCGGGAAGACAGGCGCAGTAGGGCGTGCATGCGCCGCACTGTGCACCAGCGGCAGCGGCCTTGCTGACGCGCGGGTTCTTGCGAGCCTGACGCTATGGCAGTCATCAACAAACGCAACTGGCCGCCGCGCCGCCGCCTGCGAATACTGCAGGCCAGTCGTCGCGCGGTGGCCGCTCTGCCCCCGGCGCGGCGGCATCACAAGACCACGGCGCTTGCGCGCAGGAGACACGCATGCTCACCACACTGATTGACGCCTGCCGGTGCGGCATGGCGGTGCTGGGCGCCAGCCGCTGGCCGCTGGAGGCCGCGCTGGCCCATGGCCTGCGGCTGCCTGCAGACGGCAGCGTGTGATGCGCTCGGGTCAGGCCGCGGCCGGGCCAGGGCCGGCGGCGCCCGGGCCGCAGCCGCATGGCGAGGCGATGCGGCGCCTGTGGACGCGGCTGCTCGCGCTGCTGGCGCACCTGGCGCAGGTCTGCCGTGATCCCGAGGGTGAGCGGCTCTTGCGCGGCGTGGGCGTGCGGCGCACGCAGGTGCTGATCGCGGGCCTGGACGGCGAGTACGGCAAGTCCCGCGAGCTGGCGGCGCGCTGTGGCTGCGAGCCCAGCGGGCCCGAGGTGCAGGCGCTGGCAGCGCAGCTGACGCGGCGCGACGACCTGGCGCAGAGCTTCCTGGAGCTGGGCCATTGCTACGAGCAACTGCTGCGCTTGTGGGCGCCGCCCGCCGGCACGCACCGTTACAACTGGCTGGACAGCCGCGCCCGCGTGCACCTGGCGCGGGCGGCTTCTATCCGGGGTTGAGGGCGCGAGCGCCTGTCACCCCTGCCCGCCTGGCATGCCCGCCGGGCCGCTGAGTGGCAGCTCCACGCGGGCATCCAGCCCGGCGATGCGCCCCTGCGCCAGTCGGTTGCGCAGCGTGATCTGCCCGCCTAGCGACTGCACCAGCGCCTGGCAGATGGCCAGCCCCAGGCCCGAGCCGCTGCCACCTTCGCCCGTGGCAAAGGGCAGGAAGAGCCGCTGCTGCTGCACGTCCGTCAGGCCGGGGCCGTCGTCGGCGATCAGCAGCCGCGCATGGGGGCCCTCGGTGTCCAGCGTGATCGCCAGCCTGCTGCCGGGAGGCGTGTGCTGGATGGCGTTGTGCAGCAGGTTGCGCGTCAGCTCGCGCAGCGCCCACTCGTGGCTGGCGATGGGTGCGGGCTCGGTGTGGATGTCGAAGTCCAGCCCCTGCTTGGCGATCAGCGGCGCGAGGTCCAGCGCCATCGCGCGCACGATGTCGGCCCAGTCCAGCACCGGCATGTCGTCGCGCTGCTGGCGCATCTGCTCGGCGCGGGCCAGCGCCAGCATCTGCGTGGCCAGCTGCGTGGCGCGGGCCACGGTGGTGTCGATCTCGGCGAGCGCCTGCTGCGGCTCCACATCGCCCTGGCGGGCGGACTGCACCTGCACCTTCAGCACTGCCAGAGGCGTGCGCAGCTGGTGCGACGCATCGCGCACAAAGCGCTTCTGGTGCTCCAGCAGACGCGCCTGGCGGGCCAGCGCGTCGTTGGTGGCGACGATGAGCGGCGCCAGCTCGGCCGGCATGTCGGGCGCCTGCAGCGGGCTGAGGTCGTCGGCGTCGCGCTCGCGCAGCGCGGCGCTGAGCGCACGCACTGGCCGCGTCGCGCGCTGCACGACGGCCCACACGACGATGGCGATGACGCCCAGCAGCGCCGCCTGCCGCCACAGCGTGTGCAGCAGCACCTGGCGCGCGAGGCTGCGGCGCAGCGCCAGCGTCTCGGCCACCTGGATAGTGGCCAGACCCATGCCGGTCTGGCCCGACACCGGCTGCAGCAGCACGGCCATGCGCACCGGCTCGCCACGGAAGCTGTCGTCATAGAAGTCCACAAGCGCCGGGTAGGCGCCCTGGTCGGGCAGCTTGCCCTGCCACGCGGGCAGGTCGTCGTAGCCCGACACCATCTCGCCCTTGAAGCCCAGCACGCGGAAGTACAGCCGGCTGCGGCTGTCGGTCTCGAAGGCCTCCAGCGCCGCGTAGGGCACAGCGGCCACCAGCCGCGCCTGCTCGCCGCTGCCGTCCACGCCAAGCAGCTCGCCGATGGCCTTGGCCGATGCCAGCAGCGTGCGGTCGTAGGCGGTGTCCACGGCGCGCAGCGTGTCGCGGTACAGGCTCACGGTGTTGATGGCCACGATGAGGCCCACCGGCAGCAGGATGCCCCACAGCAGCCGAGCGCGCATGGACAGGCCGGCCAGGCGCTGGCGGAACTCAGTCATCGGCCTGGAGGAGGTAGCCGAGGCCGCGCAGCGTGACGAGCTTCGCTCCGGTTGCAGCCAGCCGCTTGCGCAGCCGGTACGCGACCACCTCGATGGCGTCGGGCTGGGCGTCGGCCGCATCGGCAAATACCAGTTCGAACAGCCGGTCCTTGGCCACCGCCTGACCCGGCCGCACGAGCAGCGCGCGCAGCAGCGCCGCCTCGCGCGGTGGCAGGTCCAGCGGCTGGCCGTGGTGGTAGACGGCGCCGCTGTCGGCGTCCGCGCGCAGCCCGCAGAAGCTGGGCGCCTCGCGCGGTGCGTCGCTGGCCTGGCCCTGGCGGCGCACCAGCGCACGGATGCGCGCCTCCAGCTCGTCCAGGTCAAAGGGCTTGGGCAGGTAGTCGTCTGCGCCAGTGTTCAGGCCCAGGATCTTGTCGCCCAGCGTGCCGCGCGCCGTGATGATGATGACCGGCGTCGTCAGCCCCTGGGCGCGCGCCTGGGCCAGCACGTCCAGGCCGTCCTGCCCGGGCATGGACAGGTCCAGCAGCACCACGTCGGGCACGGCTGCATGCCAGCGGCCCAAGGCCTTGGCGCCGTCGTCGCAGATGACGACCTTGAAGCCGCGCCGCTCGAAGGAGCGCTGCAGCGTGGTCTGCATCGCGATGTTGTCTTCAATGACCAGCAACTTCATGGGCGACACGCTAGCACCGGCGCGCGTGGGGCCAGGGCCTGAGGTTTACCCCGACGCGTTGGACAGCCGATTGACAGCCTGGCTGCTCAGCATGACGGCTCCCATAAGTCATACACAGGAGACAACCATGAACTTCCGAATGAAGGCGCTCGTCGCCGCCCTGCTGGCGGGCACCGCCACGCTGGCCGCAGCCCAGTCCTCCAGCGTCACCATCTTCGGCGTGCTCGACGTCGGCGTGCAGCGCCTGACCAACGGCAACAAGACGCTGAACCTGGAGAGCATCGATGGCATGCAGACCAGCCGCATCGGCTTCCGCGGCCGCGAGGACCTGGGGGGCGGGCTGAGCGCTGGCTTCCACCTCGAAGGCGCCATCGGCCCCGACGTCGGCTCGGGCGGTGACTGGCGCCGCCGCGCTACGGTCAGCCTGGCGAGCAAGGACGCCGGCGAGCTGCGCCTGGGGCGCGACTACACGCCGACCTTCTGGAACATCAGCAAGTTCAACGCCTTCGGCACCAACGGCGTGGGCGCGGCCAGCAACCTGGTCTACGGCTTCGACGGCGCGTCCAGCACGGCCAAGACCGTGATCCGCTCGGACAACTCGGTGGGCTACTTCCTGCCCGACGGCCTGGGCGGCGTTTACGGCCAGGCCATGGTGGCGGCGGGCGAGGGCAGCACGGGCCGCTACGTCGGCGCGCGCCTGGGCTGGGCCGGCAACGGGTTGGACGTGGCGCTGGGCGTGTCCGAGACCACCAACACCGCCGCCGGTGCCAAATTCAAGGTCGTCAACCTGGGCGGCAGCTACACGGTCGGCGCGCTCAAGCTGCTGGGCCTCATTCACAACAGCAAGCAGACGACGCGCGAACAGAAGAACCTCGTCATCGGCGCGCACTACGCGCTGGGCAGCGGCATCGTGCGCGCCAGCTTCGTCAACGCGCAGTCGCGCAACAGTGCCAATGGCGAGGACTACACGGGCAAGCTGTTCGCGCTGGGCTATGTGCACAACCTGTCCAAGCGCACGTCGCTCTACTCGACGATCTCGCAGGTCAACAATAGCAAGACGGGCCGCTTCCTGATCCCCGGTGGGTCGGCGATCGCCCTGGGTGACGATTCGCGCGGCATCGAGGCCGGCATCTATCACTCGTTCTGACAGGCCCCTCGTCCAGGGAGTACCTCGGCCGGCCTTGCAGGCAGCGCTTCGGCGAGTGCCTCAGCCCTTCGCCAGGCACGTCGCGCCCACTGGGCGCAACATGTCCTGGCTAAGCCCCGAGGGGACGGCGATGCTTGCGGCTGCGAGCCGCAAGCACATCGCCGGAACGGGCCGGCGCTCGGCCCGCGAGTTCACAGATGACGTCAAAGGAGACAACCATGCGTCGCGACACCTTCCTCAAGTCCCTGGCAGCGCTGGCTGCCACTGGCGCGCTCCCACTGAGCGCCAGCGCGGCCGGCGTGCCCATGAAGCTGATGATCCCCGCCAACCCCGGCGGCGGCTGGGACACCACGGGCCGTGCGCTCGGCAAGGCGCTGCAGGATGCGGGCGTCGCGTCGTCCGTGCAGTTCGAGAACAAGGGCGGCGCGGCCGGCGCGCTGGGCCTGGCCCAGTTCGTCAACGCCAGCAAGGGTGACCCGCACGCGTTGCTGGTCATGGGCGCCGTCATGCTGGGCGGCATCATCACCGGCAGGCCGCCGGTCAGCCTGTCGCAGGCCACGCCCATCGCGCGCCTGATCAGCGAGTACAACGTGTTCGTCGTCCATGCGGCGTCGCCGCTGAAGACGATGAAGGACGTTGTCGAGCAGCTGAAAAAGGACCCCGGCAGTGTCAAGTGGGGCGGCGGTTCGCGCGGCGCGACCGAGCACATCGCCGCGGCCATGATTGCCCGCGACGTCGGTGTGGACGCGGCCAAGATCAACTACGTGCCCTTCCGTGGCGGTGGCGAGGCGACGGCGGCCATCCTGGGCGGCAACGTCACCATCGGCGGCAGCGGCTTCAGCGAGTTCCAGCCGTATCTTGAGAGCGGCAAGATGCGCGCCATCGCCGTCACGGCGCCTGCGCGCATCAAGGGCCTGAACGCGCCGACGCTGAAGGAGTTGGGCATCAACGTCGAGATCGGCAACTGGCGCGGCGTGTACGCGCCGCCGGGCATCACGCCGGAGCAGCGCAAGGCGCTGACCGACCTCGTCGTGGCGGCCACCAAGAGCAAGAGCTGGGCCGAGTCCGTCGACAAGAACGGTTGGACGCCGGCGTTGCTGGCGGGCGTCGAGTTCGACGCATTCGTCGACCGTGAGTTCGCGACGCTGCGCGCCATCATGGTCAAGAGTGGAATGATCTGAGGCCGGCAATGAGCAGTACCCCTTCCACGGCCAGCCAGACGCTGGTGGGTGCCGGCGTTCTCGTCGTCGGCGCCGTCATGGCGTTCGGCGCCACGTTCATCCCGTCCGATGCCGGCTATGCCGGCGTGGGGCCCAACGCGTTGCCGTGGCTGGTGTCCGTCGTGCTGATGCTGTGCGGCGGCTGGCTGGTGTGGGAGGCGCGCACGGGCGGCTACCGCGAGATGGAAGCGCCGTCCGGCGCCGAACGCGGCGACTGGCGCGCCGTGGCCTGGGTGGTGGCCGGCGTCGTCGCCAACGCCAGCCTCATCACGACGATCGGCTTCATCCTCGCCTGCGGCCTGTGCTTTGCGCTCGCCGTGCGCGGCCTGCGCATGGCCGAGGGCAAGCCGGGTGGCGGGGCGAAGCGCAGCGCTACCGACCTGTTGACCGGCGTGGCCATCGCGGCGCCGGTGTTCTGGATGTTCAGCAAGCTGCTGGCCATCAACCTGCCGGGCCTGACGGCCAGCGGCTGGCTGTAAGGAGCGGCCGATCATGATGGATCTCTGGAACCAGCTGATGGGCGGCTTCGCCGCCGCCGGCACGCCCGTCAACCTGCTGTGGGCCTTCCTCGGCTGCGTTATCGGCACCGGCATCGGCGTGCTGCCGGGCCTGGGCCCGGCGGTGACTGTGGCCATGCTGCTGCCCATCACGTCGCAGGTCGAGCCGACCGCCTCGATGATCTTCTTCGCCGGCATCTACTACGGCGCGATGTACGGCGGCTCCACCACGTCCATTCTGCTCAACACGCCGGGCGAAACCGGCACGATGGTGACGGCGCTGGAGGGCTTCAAGATGGCCAAGAGTGGCCGCGCCGGCGCGGCGCTGGCCACGGCGGCCATCGGCTCCTTCGTCGCTGGCACGGTGGCGACGGTGCTCGTCACGCTGTTCGCGCCGGTCGTGGCGGACTTCGCCGTCACGCTGGGCCCGCCGGAGTACTTCCTGCTGATGTTGCTGGCGTTCACGACCGTCAGCGCCGTGCTGGGCAAGAGCACGCTGCGCGGCATGACGGCGCTGTTCATAGGCCTGGCGATGGGGCTCATCGGGCTGGACCAGATCACCGGCCAGGTGCGTTATACGGGCGGCGTGCCCGAGTTCATGGACGGCATCGAGACCGTGCTGGTGGCCGTGGGCCTGTTCGCCGTTGGCGAGACGCTCTACATGGCGCTGTACGAGGGCCGCAGCAAATCCGAGGTCAACAAGCTCAGCAGCGTGCACATGACGAAGATGGAGTGGAAACGCTCCATCCCCGCCTGGCTGCGCGGCACGGTCATCGGCTTCCCGTTCGGCACCATCCCGGCCGGTGGCTCGGAGATCCCGACCTTCCTGAGCTACGCCACCGAGCGCAAACTCAGCGACCACAAGCATGAGTTCGGCACAACAGGCGCCATCGAAGGCGTGGCCGGCCCCGAGGCCGCCAACAACGCGGCTGTGACGGCCACGCTGGTGCCGCTGCTCACGCTCGGCATCCCGACCTCGGTGACGGCCGCCATCCTGCTGAGCGCGCTGCAGAACTACGGCATCCAGGCCGGCCCGCAGCTGTTCACCGCGTCGTCCGCGCTGGTGTGGGCGCTGATTGCGTCGCTGTACATCGGCAACGTGATGCTGCTGGTGCTGAACCTGCCGCTGGTGGGCCTGTGGGTGAAACTGCTGAAAATCCCCAAGCCGCAGCTGTACGCGGGCATCCTGATCTTCGCGACGGTGGGCGTCTACGGCATGCGCCAGAGCGCGTTCGACCTGTTCCTGATGTTGGGCCTGGGCCTGGTGGGCGTCGTGATGCGGCGCTTCGACTTCCCGACCGCGCCGGTCGTCGTCGGTATGATCCTGGGGCCCCTGGCCGAAGCTCAGGGCCGCAACGCGCTGTCCATCGGCAGCGGCAGCTGGAGCGTGTTCGTCGAGCGGCCGCTGTCGCAGGGGCTGCTGGTGTTGCTGGCAGCCGTGCTGGTGGTGCCACGGGTGTGGAAGATGATGCGTCGTTAGGTGGTTGTCGGGTGCCCAATGATGTGTCGCAGCACCCGGTCTTCCAGCTCCGCGAACCCCGGCACCGCGCGTGAGCGGGAGCGGGGCAGCGTGACCGTCGCGTCCAGCGCGATACCGCCGCGGTCGATGAGCAGCACGCGATCGGCCAGGGCCACGGCCTCGGCGACGTCGTGCGTCACCAGCAGCGCGGTGAAGCCATGGCGCTGCCACAGCTGCTCGATGAGGCGGTGCATCTCCAGTCGGGTCAGCGCGTCCAGCGCGCCCAGCGGCTCGTCCAGCAGCAGCAGGCGCGGGCGGTGCACCAGCGCGCGGGCCAGCGCCACACGCTGACGCTGGCCGCCAGAGAGCGTCGCCGGCCAGTCGTCGCCGCGGCCGGCGAGACCCACCTGGGCCAGCGCTTCCATCGCGCGTGCTCGGGCGTCGCGGCCCGCCAGCCCCAGCGCGACGTTGTCGACGACGCGCCTCCACGGCAGCAGCCGCGCGTCCTGATACATCAACCGACGTTCATGCGCCGCGCCGGCGTCGACGAGGCCGGCGCTGGGTGCGTCCAGCCCCGAGATGAGGCGCAGCAGCGTGCTCTTACCGCAGCCGCTGCGGCCCACCAGCGCTACAAATTCTCCGGGCGCGATATGGACGTCGAGGTTCCGCAGCACGTGACGCGTGCCGAAGGACTTGTCGACGCCGCGCAGCGTCAGCGCCAGGCCGTGCGAGGTGTCGCGCGCCGGTGGATCGTTGGTCACGGTGTCACGCGGCAGCGCGGGGGTGTCGAACTCAGTGAGCCACATTGTCAGGATCCTTCGCTCGCATAGCCGCGGTGCCAGGGCAGCCAGGCACGCTCCAGCGCCCGTGCGACCACGTCGGCCAGCTTGCCCAGCAGCGCGTACAGCAGGATGCCCACAAGCACGATGTCGGTCTGCAGGAACTCGCGGGCATTCATCGTCAGGTAGCCGATGCCGGCCTGCGCCGACAGCGTCTCGGCGACGATGAGGAGCACCCACATCAGCCCCAGCGAGAAGCGCAGGCCGACGAGGATGGACGGCAGGGCGCCGGGCAGGATGACCTGCCTGTACAGCTGCCAGCCTGACAGCCCGTAGCTGCGCGCCATCTCGATGAGGTCGCGGTCGACGTTGCGGATGCCGTGGAAGGTGTTCAGGTAGACCGGGAAGAACACGCCCACGGCCACCAGCACCAGCTTGGCCGCCTCGTCGATGCCGAACCAAAGGATGACCAGCGGGATCAGCGCCAGCGCCGGGATGTTGCGCAGCATCTGCAGTGTCGTGTCCAGCAACGCCTCGGCGTGACGCCAGGTGCCCGTCAGCAGGCCCAGCAGCAGGCCCAGCCCGCCGCCGACGGCCAGCGCCGAGAACGCGCGCGCCGCGCTGACGCCGACGTGATGCGCCAGCTCTCCGGAGCGCAGCAGCGTCCAGAACGCGTTGGCCACGGCGGCGGGCTCCGGCAGGATGCGCGCGGACAACCAGCCCGTGCGTGACGCGACCTCCCACGCGACGAGGATGGCCGCGGGCAGCAGCCAGGGGGTGAGGCGCTTCAGCATGCGTCAGCTCGCCGACACGGCCTTGGGCACGTAGCTGTTCGCCACCACCTCACCGAACGGCCCGGTCAGCGCCGGCGCTGTCAGCTTCTCGCGCACGCCCAGCGGCAGCAGCGGGAACACCAGCTCGGCTAAACGGTGTGCTTCGTCCAGGTGCGGGTAGCCGCTGAGGATGAAGTACTCCAGGCCGAGGTCGGCGTATGCCGTGATTCGGGCCGCCACCTGCTGCGGGTTGCCCACGAGGGCCGTGCCCGCGCCGCCGCGCACCAGGCCCACGCCGGCCCACAGGTTGGGCGCGATCTCCAGCCCGGCGCGCACGTTGTTCTTGTCGAACTGGCCGCTGTGCAGCTCAGCCATGCGGCGCTGGCCGACCGAGTCCATCGTCTTGAACTTGGCCTGGGCGGTGGCGACCGTGGCCTCGTCCAGCTGCGACACCAGCTCGGCGGCCGCGCGCCAGGCCTCGTCCTCCGTTTCGCGCACGATGACGTGCAGCCGGATGCCGTACTGCAGCTGCCGGCCCTTCGCGGCAGCGCGCTCGCGCACGTCGGCTAGCTTCTTCGCGACGTCGGCAGGCGGCTCGCCCCAGGTCAGGTAGGTATCCACCTGCTCTGCGGCGAGGTTGTGCGCCGGGCCGGACGAGCCGCCGAAGAACACCGGCGGGTAGGGCTTGCTGATGGGCGGATACAGGACCTTGCCGCCCTTCACGCCGAGGTGATCGCCGTCGAAGTCCAGCGGCGCGCCGTCGTGCGAGCGGGCCAGCAGTTCGCGCCAGATACGGATGAACTCGGCCGATTGCTCGTAGCGCTGGGCATGGCCGAGGAACTGGCCGTCGCCGGCCAGCTCGTCCGGGTCGCCGCCGGTCACGAGGTTGACGAGCAGGCGCCCGCCCGACAGCCGGTCCAGCGTGGCGGCCATGCGCGCGCTCTGCGACGGCGCCACCAGCCCGGGCCGCAGCGCGACGAGGAACTTGAGGTTCTTGGTCGCGTCGATGAGGCTGGCCGCGACGATCCACGAGTCCTCGCACGAGCGGCCTGTGGGCAGCAGCACGCCCTCGTAGCCGAGACTGTCAGCGGCGATGGCGATCTGCTTGAAGTAGGCGTGGTCGGCCACGCGCGCGCCGCGCGCGCTGCCGAGGTAGCGGCTGTCGCCGTGGGTGGGGATGAACCAGAAGATCTTCATGCGGTGGCTCCCGGTACCCTGATGCGCAAGCCTTCGCGCTGCCAGAGTGCCGCGGTGGTGGCGAGGATGGCGATGGCGGCAAGCCGCGGGGCGGGCGAGCTCACTTGCCGGCCTCGGCGAGCTTCACGCTGCCGGGCAGCGCATCCGCCACGCGGATGGGCTTGGGGATCAGGCCCAGCGCGTGGAAGGTGTCGGCGATCTTCTGCTGCTCGGCGACCACAGCGGCGGTCAGTGGCTTCACGCCGAACTGGTAGCGCGTCAGGCTCTTTTCGACGACTTCGGGCTCCAGCCCCTGCAGTGGCGCGATGACGGCCGCGGCGGCCTTGACGTTGGCCTTCAGCGCCGCGGCCTGGGCCTGCGTGTCCTCGAACAGCGCCTGGATGACCTGCGACTGCTTCTCGGCGTAGCCGCGTTCGGCCAGGTAGTAGGCGTAGTTGTTGACGATACCGCGGCCGTCCTGCAGCAGGCGGGCGCCGCTCTGTTTTTCAACAGCGGCGAGGAACGGGTCCCAGATCACCCAGGCATCCACCGCGCCGCGCTCGAAGGCGGCGCGTGCGTCGGCCGGTGGCAGGTAGACGGCCTGCACGTCGCTGAACTTCAGACCTTGCTTCTCCAGCGCCTTCACGAGCAGGTAGTGCACGTTGCTGCCCTTGTTCAGCGCGACCTTCTTGCCTTTCAACCCGGCGACGGTCTTGATGTCCGAGTCCCTGGGCACGACGATGGCCTCGGCCTCCGGCGCGGCGGGGTCGAAGCCGATGTAGACGAACTTGGCGCCGGCCGCCTGCGCAAAGATGGGCGGCGCCTCGCCGACGAAGCCCACGTCGACAGCGCCGACGTTCAGGCCTTCCAGCAGCTGCGGGCCGGCGGGGAATTCCACCCACTTGACCGACACGCCCAGGGCGCTGAGCTTCTTCTCTAGCGAGCCGCTGGACTTCTGGAAGGTGAGCAGGCTGGCGGATTTCTGGAACCCGATGCGCAGTGTCCCGGGTTGTGCGGCCTGGGCTTGCGCCTGTGCATGCAGACTGGTGGCCAGCAACAGAGGCGCCGCCAAGCGCAGGAGGTGACGGAGGGTCATGAGCGATGTCCTTTCAAAAAGATCCCGGCGCCGGTGCGCACCCGATCCGCGCACCCAAGGCGCCGGGATGAAGTCGCCGTTCCCTGAACGGGGGGCGAGGAGACAAACGGTGAGGCGTGCGCCGCGTCAACAGCGGGCGTGCTGCTCGGCCAGCGGCGTCCGCATTCGTGGTGTTAGCGGGGCCAGGGCGCGATCCAGCCGCGCGATGAGCTCGGGCTCCGGGACATAGCCGCCGGCCTCGTGGCGGCGCAGATGCGCGTCCGTGGCGAACACGCAGTCGAGCACATGCCGGGCGCCCAGAGCTGACAGCACGGGCTTGAGCGCGTAGTCCAGAGCCAGGAAGTGCGCCGGGCTGCCGCCGGTGGCCAGCGGCAGCACCAGCTTGTGCCGCAGGGCGTCGGGCGGCAGCAGGTCCAGGAAGACCTTCAGCAGCCCGCTGTAGGCCGCCTTGTAGATGGGTGTGCTGACGATGACGAGGCTGGCAGCCTCGACGGCGCGCACGGCGGCGGCGATGTCGGGCTGCTGCACGTCGGCGGCCAGCAGTGCCTGGGCCGGAAGGCTGCGCACGAGGATGTCGTGCTGCTGCGCGGCATGGCCCTCCAGTCGCGTCAGCGCGAACTGCGTGAGCCACGCGGAGCGCGAGCGTTCGCTGGGGCTGGCGGAGATGCTGGTGATGTGCATGGGGCCTGGTGAAGTTCAGGCCGCCACGATAGGGACGCGCGCTTCTGCGCGGAACGAAGGAAAGTGGTGATGCTTATGCGCCGGGGCGATCCTGTCGCCCGGCTCCCGGGCGCCGGCACTGCGGGCCTGTGGTCCCGCCGACAGGAATCGAACCTGTATCTGCCGCTTAGGAGGCGGCCGTTCTATCCATTGAACTACGGCGAGGCTTCACTCACGGGCCGGACGGCCCGCCGAGGGCGCGGATTCTCGCATGGGCTCTGCAGCGCGCTTGGGTGCAGCTTGCGGCTATCGCTGCCATTGCGAGGCTTGCATTGCACCGTCATGGGGAGATTCCTAGACTGCCCAGGCCCCCAAACAGGAGATCCCTCATGTCCTCGACCGAAGCCAAGTGCCCCTTTTCCGGTGCCACGTCTGCCCCCGCACCCGCCCGCACCAACCGCCAGTGGTGGCCCAACCAGCTCAACGTCAATGTGCTGCACCAGCACCCGTCGGCCAGCAACCCCATGGGCGCCGACTTCGACTACGCCGCCGAGTTCAAGACGCTGGACCTGGACGCCGTCGTCCGGGACCTGCATGCGCTGATGACCGACTCGCAGGACTGGTGGCCGGCCGACTACGGCCACTACGGTCCCTTCTTCATCCGCATGGCCTGGCACGCGGCCGGCACCTACCGCGTGGCCGACGGCCGTGGCGGCGCGGGCACGGGTAGCCAGCGCTTCGCGCCGCTGAACAGCTGGCCCGACAACGGCAACCTCGACAAGGCCCGTCGCCTGCTGTGGCCCGTCAAGCAGAAGTACGGCCGCAAGCTCTCCTGGGCAGACCTGTTCATCCTGACCGGCAACGTCGCGCTGGAGTCCATGGGCTTCAAGACCTTCGGCTTCGGCGGCGGCCGCGAGGACATCTACGAGCCAGAGGACATCGACTTCGGTGCCGAGACCCAGTGGCTGGCACCCAGCACGGCGGAGCACAGCCGTTACAGCGGTGACCGCGAGCTCGTTGGCCACCTGGCCGCGGTGCAGATGGGCCTGATCTACGTGAACCCCGAGGGCCCGGACGGCAACCCTGACCCGCTGCTGTCGGCCCGCGACGTGCGCGACACCTTCGCTCGCATGGCCATGGACGACGAGGAGACCGTGGCCCTGGTGGCCGGCGGCCACACCTTCGGCAAGGCGCACGGCGCCGGCCCGGCCAGCCACGTGGGCAAGGAGCCCGAGGCTGCCGACATCACTGAGCAGGGCCTGGGCTGGACGAGCAGCTATGGCAGCGGCAAGGGCAGTCATGCCATCACCAGTGGCCTGGAAGGCGCCTGGAAGCCCAACCCCACGACCTGGGACAACGGCTACTTCGAGACGCTGTTCAAGTACGAGTGGGAGCTGACCAAGAGCCCGGCCGGCGCCCACCAGTGGGTGCCCAAGGGCGGCGCCGGCGCGAACGACGTGGTCGATGCCCACGACCCCAGCAAGTTCCACGCACCCATGATGTCCACCGCCGACCTGGCTCTGCGCATGGACCCGGCTTACGAGAAGATCTCGCGCCGCTTCCTGAACGATCCCGCTGCCTTCGCCGACGCCTTCGCCCGCGCCTGGTTCAAGCTCACGCACCGCGACATGGGGCCCGTGGCCCGCTACCTGGGCAAGCTGGTCCCGGCGCAGGAACTGATTTGGCAAGACCCGCTGCCCAAGGCCAGGCATGCGCCGGTGGACGCGCAGGACGTCGCCGCACTGAAGGCCCGCCTGCTGGCCTCGGGCTTGAGCGCCTCGCAGCTGGTGTCCACTGCCTGGGCCTCGGCCTCCACCTACCGCGACAGCGACAAGCGCGGCGGCGCCAATGGCGCGCGCATCCGCCTCGCGCCGCAGAAGGACTGGGCTGTCAACCAACCGGCCGCGCTGGCCCCGGTGTTGGCCACGCTGGAGGCCGTGCAGCGGGACTTCAACGCGTCGGCCACCGGCGGCAAGCAGGTCTCGCTGGCCGACCTCATCGTGCTCGGCGGCAACGCGGCCGTAGAGGCGGCGGCCAAGGCGGCCGGCTTCGACGTGAGTGTGCCCTTCCGCGCCGGCCGTACAGATGCGACGCAAGGCCAAACCGACGTGGCCTCGTTCGCCGTGCTGGAGCCCCAGGCCGACGGCTTCCGCAACTACCTGCGCCCGGGTCTGCCGGCGGCGTCGGCGGCCGAGCGGTTGATCGACAAGGCCCAGCTGCTGGCGCTGTCCGCGCCGCAGATGGCGGTGCTGGTGGCCGGCCTGCGCGTGCTGGGCGCCAACACGGGTGGCAGTGCCCATGGTGTGTTGACAACGCGCCCCGGCGTCCTGAGCAACGACTTCTTCACCCACCTGCTGGACATGGGCACGATCTGGCGGCAGGCCAGCGGTGAGCCTGGCGTGCTGGAAGGCATGGACCGCAAGACCGGCGCGCGTCGCTGGACGGCGACCGTCGCCGACCTGGTATTCGGTTCCAACGCGCAGCTGCGCGCGCTGGCCGAGGTCTATGCCGGCGCGGACGCGCAGCGCAAGTTCGTGGACGACTTCGTGGCGGCGTGGGTGCAGGTGATGGAGGCCGACCGCTTCGACCTGCGCTGACACTGGCATCACGCTGGTCTTGACGAAGGCACCGCCGGAGGGCGGTGCCTTTTTTCCAGAGGGTGAGAGCTTTCCGGCCGTGCCCGAAAGGCGCGACAAAACGCCCTCAAGCGAGGCTCAAAGCGCAGGCATAGCTCGGGCTATGCCGAGCATTCGCAACGACAGGCCGGGGTGTTGGGGCGTGCAAGGCGGGCATGAATGAAGAGCTCTCACCCTCTCAGTTCCAGCGCCATTGCCAGATCAGGTCCAGCGCCGTGTCGTCGCCGCTCTGTGCGCGCAGCGTGAAGCGCTGGGCGATGCGGTAGATGAGCTGCCATGATCCCGTCGTCGCGTTGAGGCTGCGCTCGTAGCCCACGTACCAGCGCCGCGAGATTTGCTTGCCCAGGCGCACGATGGTGGCGCGGGTGTCGTCGTCGCTCTGTGCCAGCGACAGCTCGTCCAGCCCCAGCTGGCGCAGCGCGCGGCCGGTGGCGCCTTCGCCCTCGCCGCTGAGCAGGGCCATCGCGGCGCGCTGCAGCAGCGCGGTGTCGGTCCGGCCCAGGCCATCGGGCGCGCGGCCCAGCAGCAGCCAGGAGAGCTTGTCGGTGTCGCTCATTTCGGGCTCTGAATACAGGCCGATGCGTGGGGCCTGCGCTGTGCCGCCCACTTGCACGCCCACGCGCACGTCGAGGTTGGGGCGCACGGCCAGCAGGTCCAGCGCCGGGTTGTCGGGTGCGCCGGTGAAGCTGATGTCGCCGCGCTCGATCTCCAGCTTCTGGCCGTAGGCCGCGTACTGGCCGCCGTCGGCCGCCAGCTTGCCGGTCATGCGCAGCGGGCTGTCGTCCTTCTGCGTGAGCTGCAGCTGGCCCCGTAGCGTGGTCGTCAGGCCGCGGCCGCTGACCTTGAAGTCGCGACCAAAGTCCAGCGCCAGCGCGATGCGCGAGCCGCGGCGCAGGGTGGGCGTGGCCGCCTCGGCCGTCTGCGCCTCCCGCGCTTCGTGGGCGCCGCGGCGCACGACGACGTCGTCGGCCAGCGTGGGCGCGTCGGCACGGCTGAAGTCGAACAGGCCTTCATCGGCGCGCAGGCTGCCGTTCAGTTGCAGCGTTTGCTCGTCCAGCGCCAGCGTGGCGTTGCCGCTGGCCACGACGCGGCGGTCCACGCGCGACAGCACGCGCAGCTTGTCAGCCACCAGTTCGATGCGGGCCGTGGGCTGGGCGCCCAACTCGGCGCGGCCGGTGGCGCGCAGCCAGCCGTCGCCGGCGCGGGCCTGCAGCTGCGTGAGCTCGGCGTGCCGGCCGCGCAGGTCCAGCGTGAAGCGGCCCTCGGTGACGTCCACGCCATACAGCAGGTGGCGCAGCGCGATGCCGTCGCCCTCGGCCCGGCCGTGCAGCTCGGGCGCGCCGAGCCGGCCGGCGATCTGTACCGTCGCTGCGGCGCGGCCGGCCACGCGCCAGCCAGGCGGCACCCAGCGGCCCCAGGTAGCCATGTCCGACACATTGGCCTGCAGCACGCCATGCACGGGCGTGTCGGCGTCGGGCCAGCGGCCGGTGGGGCGCAGCGTCAGTGCGCCGCCCAGGCCGCCAAGCTCCTGGCCGGCCAGGCCCTGGGCCAGCATCCACACGCCGTCGCGCACGTTCAGCGCCAGGCGCAGGTCGCTTAGGCCCAGCGCCCGGGTGCCGAACTCGTCGGTCACGCGCAGGTCGCCGCCCTGGCGCTGCAGCAGCACGTCGGCGCTGAGCGTGTCGGTCAGCAGCAGCGAGGCGTGGCCGGTGATGCGCAGGTCGCCGCCCCAGCCGAAGTCGGGCTGCCAGCGCGCCAGCAGCGGCGCGGCGGCCAGGTCTTCCAGCTGCAACTCGACGCGGGCCTCGGGGCGCTCGCCGCCGCGCCAGCCGAGGTGCTGCCAGCGGACGAAGGCGCCGCCTACCTCGGCGCGGCCGGGCTCGGCGCTGAGGTTCCAGCCGCTGTCAGTCAGCGCGGCGCGCAGGCCGATGCCGGCCGCCGCCAGCGTGGCTGGCAGGCCAGGGCGCAGTGGTGCGATGTCCAGCCGGGCCAGGCGGCCGGCCCAGGCTTGGCCGTCCCAGCCGCCCTGGGCCTGCAGCGTGGCGTCCAGCGGGATGTCTTGCTCGGCGCGCGGCAACTGGCCAGCGATCTGCAGTTGGAGCTCGTGTGCGCTTCGCCGGCCCTGCAGCGTGAGCTTCAGCGTCCGCAGTCGCGCTTGCGGGTGGCGCAGTCCGCCGGCCTCCAGCTGCAGCGACAGTGGTGCGTCACCCGCCGTGCCCGGTGCGAGCAGGGCCCAGCGGGCCTGGGCGTTGTCCAGCACCAGCCCCTGGGCGCTGAGGCGCTTGAGCGTCGCTTGGCCGCTGCCGCCGACCTGCCACGTGGCGGCGGTCTTGGCGGGTGCAGGCCCGCGCTTCAATTGCAGCTCGCCCTCG
Source organism: Pelomonas margarita (assembly GCF_043555875.1). NCBI lineage: Bacteria > Pseudomonadati > Pseudomonadota > Betaproteobacteria > Burkholderiales > Sphaerotilaceae > Roseateles > Pelomonas margarita. Next base: position 307,176 of record NZ_JBIGHW010000004.1, read on the forward strand.
CCATCGGCCTGGCCGGTGACGGGCCCCTGGCCGGCCAGCGCCAGCAGCGGGTTCAGCTCGGCCAGCTTGGGCGCGTTGAGCTGCAGCAGCGCGGTGACGGCGTCCAGCCGCGCCTGGCCTGAGGCCTGGATGCGATTGCTGCCCAGCCGGGAGCTCAGCTCGAAGGTGGCAGCGTCTGTCGCACGAGTGCGGGTGAGCTGCAGACGGCCGTCCAGCGCCAGGCCGGCGAGCTGGCTTGGCAGCAGCGTGGCCTCGGCGCGTCCGGTGGCGTTGTCGGCGCGGTGGCCGCTGAGGTCCAGCGCGAGGTCTGCATTGAGCTGGGTGCTGCCTGGCAGGCGGGCCCAGGCCGAGTCGGGCGCGCCGCGCCACAGCAGGCGTGGGTCGAACTGACGTAGCTGGGCCTGCAGGCGGGCCGTGGGCTGGCCGGTCTGCGGGGCCTGCAGGCTGCCGCTGGCGCTCAGCAGGCTGGCGCCGCTGGACAGTCGCAGCTCGTCGACGTCCCAGCGGCTGCTGCCGTCGCGCAGCTGCCCCTGCACGCGGGCCTGCAGACGCAGCGGGCGCTGGGCCAACGTGCCGGCGAGGTCCAGCCGCGCCTGCAGTGGCGCCATGCCGCCGCCGGACAGTGCGAGCGGCCCGTCCAGCCGGGCCGGTGCGGCGCGGGCGTCCAGCAATTCGGGGCGCAGCGCCTGCACGCGGGCGTCCAGCTGCCAGCGGCCGTCGGCCTCGCGGCGGCCATGGCCCTGCACGCGGGCGCCGCCTTCCAGCACGGCGTCCAGCGTGGTCAGGCGCAGGCTGGTGGGTTGGTCCGGCCGACCGGCCAGCGCCAGCTGCAGGCGGCGCACGGGCAGGGCGCCCTGGTCCCAGCGGCCGGGGGCGGTGTTGCTGAGGTCGGCTTGCAGCGTGGCTTCGGCATCGCGGGCCGGGGCGTGCAGGCGGGCCTGGCCGGTGAGGGCGGTGCGCGGCAGGCCGGGGGCGAGCGTGGCCAGCGCGGCGAGGTCGAACTGGCGGGCCTGCAGTTGCATTGCGCTGACGGGCCAGGGCGCGAACGGGCGCAGCTCGCCGCTGGCCTGCAGCGTCTGGCCGGCAGCCGTCACCTCGGCCTGCAGAGTCAGGTGCGCCAGCGGCCCGCGGGCGCTCGCCACGGCCTGCCAGGGCAGGGCGCTGCCCTCGCGCTGTTGCGCGGACAGTTGCAGCTGCGTTTGCAGCGGCTGGGCGCTGGTCAGCTGCAGCCGGCCCGTGAACTGCACCTGCTGCCAGCTGGCGCTGTTCAGCCGCAGGTCGTGGGTGCCGTGGCGTGGCAGGTCCAGGTCGGCTGCGATGCCGAGCAGGGGCGGCTGGTCGGCCGCCCAGCTGAGGCGGGCGATGGCCAGGCGCGGCAGGCGCAGGCCCAGCGGCAGTGACAGCTCGGCCGGCGCCGTCAGCGGGCCGCCGCCGGGTTGGGTGCGCAGCGTGAGCTCGTTCACCACCAGTTCGCGCGCGGCCAGGCGGCCGTCGCGCAGGCCCAGACCGGCCCAGCGCAGGCCACGCAGGTCTGCCGTGCCGCCGGCCCAGCTCAGCAGCAGGCGGCGGGCGCGGAAGTCACCCAGCAGCGTGCCCTCGGGCGCCTCCACCTGCACGCCTGGCAGACGGGCGAGCAGCCAGGCGCTGCCGGCCGGGCGCAGCAGCAGCCAGCCGAGCGCAGCCGTCACCGTGGCCAGCGTGACGGCGAGCGCGATCAGCGCGACGCGCAGGGGCCGGCTCATCGCGTGATCCCCACGTTGTTCGACAAAGTCGCAGCGGCTGAATTCATAGCGTGATCCCCACGCTGAAGTGCAGGCGCCACTTGCCGGTTTCCTGCGCGCGCGCGGCGTCGATGCGCAGCGGCCCGACCGGGCTGCGCCAGCGCACGCCGGCGCCGATACCGACGACAGGGCGGTAGTCGCCCCAGCGCGAAGCGGCATTGCCGGCGTCCACGAACACGGCGCCCAGCACGCTGGGCAGGCTGGCGGTGAAGGGGCGGGCCAGCTCCAGGCTGGCGGTGGCCAGCACGCGGCCGCCGACGGTCAAGCCATTCTCGACCGGGCCCAGGCTGCGGTAGGCGTAGCCGCGCACGGACTCGTCGCCGCCGGCCAGGAAGCGCAGCTTCTCGGGCACGCCGACCTGCTCGCGGGCAATGACCTGGGCCAGCTCGGCGCGCGCCGTGCCGAACCAGCCGCCCAGCGGGCGGTAGTAGCCCAGCTTGAATTGCAGCCGGCCGAAGGGACCGCTGTCGTCGCTGCCACCGCCGCGCACATGGCCGGCACCGAGCAGCAGCAGGCCCTGGTGGCCGTCGGTGGGCAGCAGTGTGCTGTCCAGGCGGCGGCGCACCCACTGCTGGTTCAGCGACAGCGCGAGGTTGGTGTTGACCTGGCTGCCCGTGGTCTCGCGGGCGCGCAGCAGCTCGACATAGGTCAGCCGCTCGTCCTGCGGCGCCTCGTACAGCCGGCCCAGCCGCATGCCGAGGTTCTGCGCGATGGTGTCGCTGCTGCGGTCCTGCTCGAACTGCAGCGACATCAGGTTGCGCTTCAGGTCGGGCTGCGGGTGCGAGCTGAGCTCCAGCTCCACGCCATGCACGTCACGGCTGAGCTGCAGCTTGGAGCGCGCGCGTACCGACTGGCCGAAGGGCCGGCGGTGCAGGTGCTCGATGCTGAGGCTCTGGCCGTCGTTGGCGTGGTAGCCGACGGCGACGGTGGCCTGCTGCAGCGCGGACTCGGTCAGCGTGACGCGCACGGGGCTGCTGCCGTCGGCGTCCACAACCTCGGACTGCAGCTGCACGCGCACGGCGTCGAACAGCTGGGTCTTGACTAGGCGCTCCTGGAAGTCGGCCAGCGCCTGCTCGGTGTAGGGTGTGCCTCGCTCGAAGCCGGTCAGGCGCTCGACGGTCTGGCGAGCCTGGCGCTGCAGGCCTTCGATGCGCAGCTCGCCCAGCCGGGCGCGGTGGCCGCTGGCCATCACCAAGCGCAGCTCGGCGGTGTGGGTGTCGGGGTCCACTTGCGCGGCGGTCTCGGCCCAGCGCGCCAGGGGGTAGCCGCCCTGGCGGGCGCGTAGCAGCAGGTCGCTCTTGGCCGACGCCCAGGGCGACTGCGTGAACGGCACGCCCTCGCCCAGCGGCCAGGCGCTGCGCAGCGCGTCGCGCAGGGCCTGCGCGTCATCATGGCCCAGCGCCTCAGTGAACAGCAGCTCAACCCGGACCACCCGCGTCACCGGACCGGGCTTGACCAGCAGCCGCAGCCGCGAGGCGTCGTCCGCGGCGCGGCTGACCGAGACGCTGGCGTTGAAGTGGCCCTCAGTCTCCAGCAGGGTCTGGGCTTGGGCAGGCGCGGCCGTGGCCAGCCGAGCCAGCTCGCCACGGCTGAGTGCGGCTTCACTGGCGCGGTAGCGGGCGAGGTCCAGGTGCTGCTGCAGCAGCTTGCGCAGACGGTCGTCGCGGTAGTCGCCATCGACCTCGATGTCCAGGCTGTAGACGGCCGGCGCCTCGGCAGCGGTCGGGGCAGCGGTCGGGGCGGGGGGCGCAGCGCCGGGCGCCGGGGCCGTCGCACAGCCGCTCAGTACCGCCACGAGCAGCAGGCCGACGAACAGTCGCGTCATTTGCTGAGCAATCGCATCGCGCCTTCAAGGCCGGAGAGGCTGAGCGGGAACATGCGCTGCTGCATCAGCTGCTGAATCAGCGCGATGCTCTGCCGGTACTGCCAGACGCCTTGCGGCTCGGGGTTGATCCATGCGTACTTGGGGAACGCGTGCGTGAGCCGCTGCAGCCACTCGGCGCCCGGCTCGTCGTTGTTGTATTCGACGCTGCCGCCGGCCTGCAGGATCTCGTAGGGGCTCATCGTCGCGTCGCCGACGAAGATGAGCTTGTAGTCGCGGTTGTACTTGCGGATCAGCTCGAAGGTGTCGAGCTTCTCGGCGAAGCGGCGCCGGTTGTTCTTCCAGACGAAGTCGTAGACGCAGTTGTGGAAGTAATAGAACTCCAGGTGCTTGAACTCGCTCTTGGCGGCGCTGAAGAGTTCTTCCACGCGGTGCACGTGCTCGTCCATCGTGCCGCCCACGTCCATCAGCAGCAGCACCTTGACCTTGTTGTGGCGCTCGGGCTGCATGCGGATGTCCAGCATGCCGGCGTTGGCGGCCGTGCCGTGGATGGTGCCGTCCAGGTCCAGCTCCAGGTCCGACCCCTCGCGTGCGAAGCGGCGCAGCCGCCGCAGCGCGACCTTGATGTTGCGGGTGCCCAGCTCCAGCGAATCGTCGTAGTCGCGGTAGGCGCGCTGCTCCCAGACCTTGACGGCACTCTTGTTGCCGCCTGCGCCGCCGATGCGCACGCCCTGCGGGTTGTAGCCGCCGTTGCCGAAGGGGCTGGTGCCGCCGGTGCCTATCCAGCGGTTGCCGCCCTCGTGGCGCTCCTTTTGCTCCTCGAAGCGCTTCTTGAGCGTCTCCATCAGCTCGTCCCAGCCCATCTTCTCGATGGCGGCCTTCTGTTCGGGCGTCAGGTTGAGTTCGAGGTTCTTCTTCAGCCAGTCCAGCGGCACCTCGGCCGTGAAGTCGGTCAGCATCTCCACGCCCTTGAAGTAGGCGGCGAAGGCGCGGTCGAACTTGTCGTACTGGGTCTCGTCCTTGACGAGGCTGGCGCGGGCCAGGTGGTAGAAGTCGTCGATGCGTGCCACGCCGCCGTCCTCGGGCGACGCGATCACGCCAGCGCGCAGCGCCTCCAGCAGCGTCAGGTACTCCGGAACGGTGACCTTGAGCTTGGCGGCGCGCAGCGTGTAGAAGAACTGGATCAGCATGGCCCGCCGATTATGCGGAGTCGGGCCATGCGCCGTTGTCAGCGGGTGTTGCGGCGGCGCGCGCGCAGGCCGACGGCGGCCAGGCCGGCCAACATCAGCGCGTAGGCGGAGGGTTCCGGCACGGGCGTGCTGACGACGACGACCTGGTTCAGGTCGGGCGTGGTCGAGGCGACGGCCCAGCCCTCGGTGCGCATGTCCAGCCAGTCGTTGACGCTGAACAGGTTGCGCGTGCCGTTGGTGGTGGGGAACATGTTGTCGCCCTGGACGGTGCCGTCGTGCAGCAGGCCGAACACATGGCCCATCTCGTGCATGGCGACGGTGGCGAAGTCCAGCGTGCCCGAGACGGTCTCGGCGCTGCGGATGTCGTTGTCGAAGTACCAGTTGCGCGCAGCACCGCTGGAAGTCGTGGTGTCGAACAGCATCTGGCCGCCCCAGCCCGAGAAGAAGCCGTTGTCGCTGGTGTTGGTGCGGTTCGGGACGGCCGTGCCGACATAGGCCAGGCCGATGGTGCTCGAGCTCAAGTCCACGGCGCCGACGTAGATCACCAGTGTGTTGGCCGCAATGTCCCGGTCGGTCACCGATAGCGCCGTGCCGGCATACCCGGCCATCAGGCCGGTGCTGAATGACACGTCGGTCAGCGCTGCCAGCGAGTTGGTGAGGTTGTTCTCGAAGATGGACGCCACCTGGTTCAGCGTCTCGCGCTTGGCGGCGGTGAAGAAGCCGGTGGAGTCCAGGCTGTAATCAAAAACGATGTCCAGGGCCTGTGCGGCGGGGGCAGCGCCGACCAGCGCGGCGGCGAGGGTGGCAGCCAGGGTGTGACGGATCTTCATTGGCGTGTCTCGTTGTGATTGCAGCAGGGCGGAATCCGCTGATTGTGTCGGCGCATGCTCGCGCGCGCCGGCCGGCCGTCACCCGCAACCTGGGGGGGTCAGCTTCGCGTCTGGCCGGTGTGCTTCGCGAGCCACGCGAAGAATTCGCCGTACCAGAGCCGGCTGTTGCGCGGCTTCAGGATCCAGTGGTTCTCGTCCGGGAACCACACCAGCCGCGCCGGCACGCCCAGCGACTTCAGCGTGTTGTAGTAGGCCAGGCCCTGGGCGTCGGGCACACGGTAGTCCAGAGCGCCGTGGATGACGAGGGTGGGCGTCTTGAAGTGGGCGGCAAACGCATGCGGGCTCTGCGCGGCCACGCGGGCCGGGTCGTCCCAGTAGGCGGCGCCCAGCTCCTTGCGGTGCCAGGCGTAGGCGTCGTCCGCGTACATGGCCTGCCAGTCGTAGCAGCCGGCATGGCAGATGTAGGCCTGGTAGCGGCCGGGCGCCACATGGCCGTTCATCCACGCCACCATGTAGCCGCCGTAGCTGCCGCCGGTGGCGACGATGCGTTTCTTGTCGACCCAGCGCTGGCGCACCAACCAGTCGGTGCCGGCTTCCACGTCCTGCAGTTCGTACTCGCCCCAGTGCCCGGTGATGCTGTCCAGGAACTCATGGCCGAAGCTGGAGGAGCCGTGGTAATTGACGCTGGCCACCACGTACCCCTGGGCGGCGAAGGCCTGATGGTTCCAGCGCCAATGCCAGCTGTCACCGAAGGCGGTGTGCGGGCCGCCATGGATGACGTGCATGACGGGCCACTTCTTCTTGGCGTCGAAGCCGGGCGGGTAGGTCAGCCACATCTGCACGGCGTCGCCGCGCGCGCCGGTGAGGCTGACTTCCTCGTGGCGGCCGAAGCGGTGTGCGGCCAGCCGCTCATCGTTCAGGCGCTCGATGCGTTGTGCGCCGCCGTCGTCGTCCATCACGGAGAGCCGCGGCGGGTGCTGCATGCCGTCATGGTTGATCACCGTGAGGCCACCGGCCTGCGCGAAGGCGCCGACGTGGCCGCCTTCGAACACGCGCTCGGCCCGGCGGTCGCCCAGCGCGAAGCGCCACAGGTGGCGGCGCCCGCGCTCTTCGGCCGTGAACAGCACGGCCTGGTCGTCCTCGGTCCACTGCAGCGGCGCACTGACCTCGTGGTCCCAGTCCTCGCTGAACACGGCCCAGTGGCCGCGCTGGTCCAGCACGGCCAGGCGGGCGGGCTGGTTGTGGCCCAGCGCCTGGTGGCTGGCCAGGAAGGCGAGGTGGGCGCCGGACTGGCTGTAGCGCGGCGCGCCGAAGTCCCAGTCGGCGTCCTGCAGCAGCGTTTGCACGGCGCGTGTCTTCACGTCGATCTCGGCGAGCGCTTGACGGCTGTCCAGCCGCTTCTCGGTGCCGGGGTCGAAGGCGAAGGCGATGCGCCGGCCGTCGGGCGAGATGTCGAAACAGGTGGCCTCGGGCTCGGCCCGCTCCAGCTCCCAGGCGCTGCCCTCGAACAGGTCGCGGACCTTGCCGGTGGCCACGTCCATCACATGCAGGTGCGGCACGCGGCCCTGCGGGATGTGATGGTCCCAGAAGCGGTAGAGCGTTTCGTCGGTGACGTAGGCCGTCTCCTTGCGGGCCTTGAACTCGCGCAGCGCGTCCGCCTGCGCGGCGGCCTTGCGGTCGGGCCACACCCAGGACACGAAGGCGATGCGCCGGCCGTCCGGAAACCAGCGGAAGGCACCCACGCCAGTAGCCACCTGGCCCACGCGGCGCGCCTCGCCGCCGTCGGGCGGGATGACGTAAAGCTGGGCTTCGTCGTCCTTCACTCCGCTCTGCTCGCGCTTGGCGGTGAAGGCGATCAGGTCGCCGCGCGGGCTCCACAGCGGCTGGCCGTCCTTGTCGCCTGCCTCTGTCAGCCGGCGCGGCTCGCCGCCCAGCGTGGAGAACAGCCACAGGCTGGCCTGCGCGCGGTTGGCCTGCATGTCGTGGCGCGTGACGGCGGCCACGGCCTGTGCGCCATCGGGGCTGAGGCTGGGGGCGCCGAGGCGGTCCAGCGCCCAGAGGGCATCGACGTCGAAGACGGGGGCGGCGTTGCGGGTCATGGTCGGGGGCGGGTGAGTTGCCATTGCAGATGGGCCCGGACCTCGGGCCATTCGCCGGCGGTCAGGCTGTACATCACGGTGTCGCGCACCGTGCCGTCGCGGCGCAGCGCGTGGTGGCGGATCACGCCGTCACGCCGCGCGCCCAGGCGCTCGATGGCGCGCTGCGAGGCGTGGTTGAAGTTGTCGGTGCGCCAGCCGACGAGTTGTGCGCCCAGCGTCTCGAAGGCGTGCGTCAGCAGCAGCAGCTTGGCCGTGGTGTTGACCGCGCTGCGTTGCACGCGCCGGGCATACCAGGTGTAGCCGATTTCCAGCCGCTCGACGGCCGGCACGATGTCGTGATAGCTGGTGGAGCCCAGTACCTCGCCGCTGCGGGCATCCAGCACCGCGAAGGGCAGACGGTGCCCGGCGGCCTGGCCGGCCAGGGCGGTGTCGATGTAGGCGTGGGTCTCGTCCGGCGCCGGCACGCTGGTGAAGCGCAGGTTCCAGAGCTCGCCGTCGGCGGCAGCCGCCTGCAAGCCAGGTGCGTGCGCCAAGGTCAGCGGCACCAGCCGGACCGGCCCGGCCGCCAGCTCGACCGGCAGGACGGGCTTCAAGACGGGTCTCGCAGCATCACGCGCCGCGCGGCCCAGCGGCCCACGCCGCAGCCGGCCACGATCAGCAGCAGGCCCAGCATCTGCTGCGCGTTCCAGTCGGTGCTGGCGACGAAGTCGATGCCGAACTGCCGGCCCAGGCCCCAGCCGGCCAGCGCGCCGCCCACAAAGCCGACGGCATCCGCCAGCGCCTCGCGCATCGCGCGGTTGAAGTCTTGGGCCATCTCAGCGGTTGTTGCGTTGCATGAACACGAGTTTTTCGAACAGGGTCAGGTCTTGCTCGTTCTTGAGCAATGCCCCGACCAGCGGCGGGATGCTGACCTTCTCGTCCTGGGCCTGCAGCGCCTGTACGGGCACGTCCTCGGCCACCAGCAGCTTGAGCCAGTCGATGAGCTCGGAGGTGCTGGGTTTCTTCTTGAGGCCCGGCAGGTTGCGCACGTCGTAGAAGTTCTTCAGCGCGGCGGCCAGCAGGTCCTTCTTCAGCGTGGGGAAGTGCACGTCGACGATCTTGGCCATCGTCTCGGCGTCCGGGAACTTGATGTAGTGGAAGAAGCAGCGGCGCAGGAAGGCGTCAGGCAGCTCCTTCTCGTTGTTGGACGTGATGAACACCAGCGGGCGGTGCCTGGCCTTCACGAGTTGGCGCGTCTCGTAGACGTAGAACTCCATGCGGTCGATCTCGCGCAGCAAGTCGTTCGGGAATTCAATGTCGGCCTTGTCGATCTCGTCGATGAGCAGCACCACGGGCTGATCCGCCTCGAAGGCCTGCCATAGCACGCCCTTGACGATGTAGTTCTCGATCTGGCGCACGCGCTCGCTGCCCTCGATGCCGGCGAGCTGGCTGTCCCGCAGCCGGCTGACGGCGTCGTACTCGTACAGGCCCTGCTGGGCCTTGGTGGTGCTTTTGATGTGCCACTGCAGCAGCGGCATGCCCAAGGCGGCGGCTACCTCCTCGGCCAGCATGGTCTTGCCCGTGCCGGGCTCGCCCTTGATAAGCAACGGGCGCTGCAGCGTAGCGGCTGCGTTGACCGCCAGCATCAGGTCGGCGGTGGCCACGTATTGGTCGGAACCTTGGAATTTCATGGGGAAAACCGGGGCAGGAAGGGGGCCGAATCAGTATAGGAGCCCTCCTATAATCGCGGCCGCCTAAGAACCCAGACCCCACGAGACATGAAAAAACTGCTGCAGATCTCGATCACCCTGGCCGCCCTGTTCGGCGCCGCCGCCGTGCAGGCTCAGGACGTGAAGGCCGGTGAAAAGAAGGTCGCGATGTGCATCGGCTGCCATGGCATCCCGGGTTACCAGGCCAGCTTCCCTGAAATCCACAAGGTGCCCATGATCGCGGGCCAGAACGCGAAGTACATCGTGGCCTCGCTGCAGGCGTATGCCAAGGGCGAGCGCAAGCACCCCACCATGCGCGGCATCGCCGGGTCCATGAGCGAGCAGGACATGCTGGACGTGGCGGCTTTCTATGAGCAGCAAGCCAAGAAGCCCGCCGTGCCCGAGAACGTGCCCGCCGCGCCGGCCAACGTGGCCGAACTGCTGACCAAAGGCGCCTGCATCTCCTGCCATGGTGCGAACTTCAGCAAGCCCATCGACCCGGCCTATCCCAAGATCGCCGGCCAGCACGCCGACTATCTGACGGTGGCGCTGAAGTCCTACAAGACCGAGAAGAACGCCAACGTGGGCCGCAGCAATGGCGTCATGGCGGGCCAGGCCAAGCAGTTCAGCAATGCCGAACTGAAGGCCATTGCCGGCTACATCGCCAGCCTGCCGGGCGAGCTGGCCACCGTGCCGCAGGGCAAGATGCGCTGAGGCGCACACCGCTGCGCCGGTCGAAGAGCCGCCTCGGTCGAGGCGGCTTTTTTTCGTGGGTCTTTGCGCATTGGCTCGTGATTCCGATGGCGAGCGTCTGCGAAAACTAGGCCGGGTCGGGCCAGCGGCGCGCAGTGGCAGGCCGGCCCGGTTTCCGGCGCTCACCCCATGTCATCGCTGCGTCAGCAGACAACGCGCAGCGAGCCCCTTTCATCGGGCAAACCGTGCAGGGTTGCACACCGTGGCTGCTGACCGTGAACCGATACTCGCCCGGATGGAAATGACGCCGTCATGCTGAAGAAAATCCCGACCACCGAGGCCAGGCTCGGCATGTATCTGCAGGCCATGGAAGGGGCGTGGTTGTCCCACCCCTTCTGGAAAACCAAGTTCGTGCTGACCGATTCCGCTGACCTGGCCGCCCTGAAGTCCAGTGGTGTGCCGGCGGTGTGGATCGACGTCAGCAAGGGGGCAGATGTCGCGTCAGCCGTCGCCAGTCCCGTCACGACAGCGCAGTCACCGGCGGTGCCAGCCCCAGCCTCAGCGCCGGCGCCGGCTGCCGCTGCGCGATCGTCCACACGGGTCAGCATGGAGTCGGAGCTGGACCGAGCCGGCCAGGTGCTGAACCGGTCCAAGGCCGCCGTCATGGCGCTCTTCAACGAGGCCCGGCTGGGCAAGGCGATAGACAGCGAGGTCTGCCTGCCCATCGTCGACGAGGTGGCCTCGTCGCTGGCGCGCAACCCGTCCGCCTTCGTCAGCCTGGCCCGGCTGAAGGACAAGGACGACTACACCTACATGCACTCCGTGGCCGTGTGCGGGCTCATGGTGGCCCTGGGCCGCCACATGGGCCTGAACGACGCCGAGGTGCGCGAGGCGGGCCTGGCAGGCCTGTTGCACGATGTGGGCAAGATGCAGATGCCCCTGGATGTCCTGAACAAGCCCGGCTCCCTGACCGACGCGGAGTTCAATGTGATGCGCAGCCACCCGGAGCGGGGCTGGGAGATGCTCAGCGAAGGTACCCAGGTGCCCGCCGTGGCGCTGGATGTCTGCCTGCATCACCACGAGAAGGTGGACGGCACCGGCTATCCGCACAAGCTGGCCGGCGAGCAGATCAGCCTGCTGGCACGCATGGGGGCGGTCTGCGACGTCTATGACGCCATCACCTCGACGCGGCCCTACAAGAAGGCCTGGGATCCGGCAGGCTCGCTGCAGCGCATGGCGCAATGGAAGGGCCAATTTGATCCGGTGGTGTTCCAGGCCTTCGTGAAGAGCATCGGCATCTACCCCACCGGCACGCTGGTGCGGCTGCAGTCCGGACGGCTGGCGGTGGTGGTGGACCAGAACCCCGAGTCACTGGTCGCGCCGCGCGTGAAGGTGTTCTATTCCACCAAGTCCAACATGCCCATCCCGGTGCAGGTGCTGGATCTCTCGGCGCAGGGCACTACCGACCGCATCGCCGGGCGCGAGCCGCCGGAGAACTGGGGCTTCAATCATCTGGAAGAACTCTGGAATCCAAATCTAAAAAGGTGATTTGGGTCGCTCCTAAACTGCCAGGCCTTGCAGTTCTTGGGGTGGGAAGATGAAACGATGGATGGCGGCGGCCCTGCTGGGCTGGTCTCTGGTGGCGTCGGCGCAGACCTTGCGCTGGGCGGGCCAGGGTGACCCGCAGACGATGGACCCGCACTCGCAGAACGAGACGCTGACGAACAACGTCAACTCCCAGATCTACGAGCGCCTCATCCACCGCGACGCGCGGCTGGCGCTGGTGCCAGGGCTTGCCACGTCCTGGGCCCAGACCGGTCCGCTGAGCTGGCGCTTCAAGCTGAGGCCGGGCGTGAAGTTCCACGACGGCACGCCGCTCACGGCCGACGACGTCGTGTTCTCGCTGCAGCGCGCCCGGGCGCCCACGTCGCAGATCGCCGTTTATGCCCATGCGGTCGGCACAGCAAAGCGCGTGGACGACCTGACGGTGGATTTCCAGCTTGCGGCCTTCAACCCCATCTTCCTGCAGCACCTCGAGCAGCTGCCCATCATGAGCCGCAAGTGGTGCGAGGCGCACCGCGTGGTGCTGCCGCTGGACTTCAAGGGGCGCGAGGAGAGCCACGCCTCCGTCAACGCCAATGGCACGGGGCCCTTCCAGCTGGTCACGCGCCAGCCAGGCGTGAAGACCGTGCTGCGGCGCAACCCGGCCTGGTGGGGGCGCGCTGACGGCAATGTGCAGGAGGTGGTCTACACCCCGATCGCCAGCGACGCCACGCGGCTGGCAGCCCTGGTGTCGGGAGAGGTCGATCTGGTCAACGACCCGGCGCCGCGCGACATCACGCGGCTGCGCAGCACGCCCGGCGTGAAGATCATCGACGGACCCGAGAACCGGCTGGTCTTCATCGGCATGGACCAGGCGCGCGACAAGCTGCTCTACGGCCGCGCACCCGGCGACCGCAATCCGTTCAAGGATGTCCGCGTGCGGCGTGCGCTCTACCAGGCCATCGACGTGCAGGCGCTCAAGCTCAAGCTGATGGCCGGCCTGTCCGAGCCCACCGGCGCACTGACGCCGTCGGCCAACGCGTCCTTCGACGACCCGGCGCTGCAGTCTCGCCTGCCGCTGGACGTTGCGGGCGCCCGCAAGCTGATGGCCGATGCCGGCTATGCGGACGGCTTCGAGGTCACGCTGGACTGTCCCAACAACCGCTACATCAACGACGAGGAGATCTGTGCCGCGCTGGCCGCCATGTGGGCGCAGCTCAAGGTTCGTGTGAAGGTCAACGCCATGCCGCGCGCGCTGTACTTTCCCAAGCTGGAGAAGCTGGACAGCAGCCTGTTCTTGTACGGCTGGGGCGGCAGCATCACCGATGCCGAGGTCATGCTGACCCCCGTGCTGCGCAACCGCGGCGCCAAGGGTGTGGGCGACTACAACTACGGGGGCTTCCGCAACGACCGCGCCGACGCGCTGGCCGCGCAGAGCAGCGTCGAGACCGATGCGAAGAAGCGCGAGCAGCTGATCCGCGGCGCGTTGGCGCAATGGCGCGAGCAGGTCAACGTGATCCCGCTGCACCGCCAGGTCATCCCCTGGGCCATGCAGGCTGCTGTGACGGCGGTGCACCGCGCCGACAACTTCGTCGAGCTGGCCTGGGTGCAGATCAAGCGCTGAAACCCGGCGCTTAACCGCGCACTGCGGCCGCCTGCGGCGCGGCAAACTGGCTGGAGCCCAGTTCCAGACCGCGCCATGCCGTACCGTCCCACCGCCCTCGTTGTTCCCCTGCTCGTGATGCTCACCGCGTGTGGCGGAGGCGGTGGCAAGGATGAGGCCGGCTCGACCCCGGCGGCTACGACGCCGCCGACGCTGCGCGGCGTTGCGGCCACCGGCGCGCCACTGGTGAATGCGCAGGTCAGCGTCGTCGATGGCCAGGGCAAGCTCGTCGGCTCGGCCACCACCCACGCGGCGGACGGCAGCTACAGCGTGACGCTGTCGGCCACCAGCCCGGCGGCGCCGCTGTTCATCCAGGCGCGCGGCATGGACGCCGCCGGTCGCATGCAGGTTCTGCACTCCACCGTGCCCGTCATCGCCGCCACCATGGTGGGCCATGTCACGCCGCTCAGCGACGCCGTCGTCGCGCTGGCGCTAGGTACCGAGCCGGCGCCGGTGTTCGCCGCCGCCGCCACCAGCACCAGCCAGCTCACGCAGATGGCCAGCGCCACGACGGCCGCCAAGGACTTCCTAAAGACACTGGTCAAGACCCAACTGACCGATCTGAAGATTACCGACGCGGCGGCGCTGGATCCGCTCGCCGATGCCAGCTTCGCGGCCAACAAGGGAACGCACGACCTGCTCATCGAGAGCGTGCGCGTGGACTTTGCGCGCTCCAGCGCCAACGTACCGCAACTGCAGATCGGCAACAAGTTCCTCGCCAGCACGGCGGCCGAGGTGGTTGTGGCGCTGCCCACGGCGCAGACGGAACTGCTCAAGGCCACCGGTGCCACGCCGGCCAACGCCATCACATCCACGCTGAAGGCCGCCACCAGCGCGTCCAAGCTGCTGCCCAACCTGTCGGGCTTGGACGACCTGGGCGCGGCGCTGAACAAGCTCATCGTGCAGGGCAAGGACAGCGCAGCCATCCAGGCCGATACGCTGTTGGCTACCAGCTACGACCGCCACAACAGCCGCACCGCTGCCGGCCTGGCCACGCTGCTGGCCAGCTACTCGGCCGCCAACCGCCAGCTCGGCCGCTTCCAGCTGCTGGGCTGCGCGGAGGGGGCGGCGACGACCGGCGACTGCAGCAAGGTGCTAGTGGCCGCGGCGGTCAGCGACTCGACCGGGGCCATCGTCGATGTGTTCAGCGACGCCGTCAGCTACAACAAGAACGCCACGACCACGAACAAGTGGAACCTGGCGGGCAACGGCAAGAAGCTGGCGGTGGCTGTGCATCCACTGGGCTTTGCGGCCAAGAAGGCCGACGGCAGCGCCGACAGCACGCAAAGTCCCAACGCCGGCATCGGCCTGCAGGTGGAAATCCAGGCTTTGGCAGCCGACGCCAGCGTGCTCATCAGCAGCGCCACCGTGCAGCTCACCGGCGGCTTCAGCCTGTCCTTCCGCGACTGCGGCCGCAGCCTGCTGTGCATGTCTTCCGCCGCCGGCACGGCCAGCGTCGTGCCCACCGGCGGCGTGGCCGACATCGCAATCCAGCGCGCGGCCATCGGTTGGGTGGGTGGCGTGGACAGCACGCGCGGCGCCAAGTTCCTCGTCACCACGGCGCTGGAAGACCGCAGCATTTACCTGAACGCGGACGTGCCCGGCGAGCCGGCCGCCGCGCGCTTCCCGGCGCTGGACACCGTCAACAGCAGTGCACTGCTGCGCGCGACCGACCTGCAGGGCAGCACGCTGCAACTCGACTGGCGCACCTGGGCGGCTGCCAACCCGGACCTGCGGCTCATCGAGATCAAGCGTGTCTTCCGCCCCACCGACGGCAGTGCCCCCACGGTGCTGGACACGACCGTGCCGCTGCCGCCCAAGACCAGCGTCACGCTCGTCACGCCGTTCATGCCGGCCGTCACGGTCACCACCGAGCTGTGGCTGCAGGCCATGGACACGCAGGGCCGGCGCCTGCACACGCGCTACACCGCGCAGCCCTGAAATGACCGGGCTCTTGGCGCATTGCTTCGTGATGGTTCTTTTGGGGAGCCATCGCAAGAAGACATGGGCTGGCATGGCCCCGACGGTCGGGGCATCAGGAGCCACAGATGCGCGGCGGAGAACTCAAGAGGATGCTGGCCCAGGCGTAGAAGCGGAAGCCGAAGCCGACGCAGAGGCGGGAATTGATACGGATCCTGAGCGATGTCGATGAGGCTGAGCAGGTCGTGCAGACGGTTCAATCGCGCCCGCAGGCCTGCCCTCACTGCCAAGGTGAGCTCGTGGTTCGCAACGGACACGCCAGCGGGTTGCCGCGCTACAAGTGCCGCGACTGCGCCAGGAGCTTCAGCTCGCTGATCCAGACGCCGCTGGCTCGGCTTCGGCACAAGGGGAAATGGGAGCGCCAAGCCGAAGTGCTGCGTCAAGGATTGAGCGTGCATCAGGCGGCCTACACCCTGGCGGTGGCACCCAGCACTGCCTTCAGCTGGCGTCACCGATTCCTGCAGCTGGCCCAAAGCGTGAAGGGCTTACTTCGGCGCCATGCGAATGGCGCCGTCCAGGCGGATGACCTCGCCGTTGAGCATGTCGTTGGTGATGATCTGGTGCACCAGCTTGGCGTAGTCGTCCGGGCGGCCGAGGCGGCTGGGAAAGGGCACGCTGGCCGCCAGCGCGTCTTGCACCTCCTGCGGCATGCCGAACAGCATGGGCGTGCCGAAGATGCCCGGCGCGATCGTCATGTTGCGGATGCCGCTGCGTGCGAGGTCGCGGGCGATGGGCAGCGTCATGCCCACCACGCCGCCCTTGGAGGCGGCATAGGCCGCCTGGCCGATCTGCCCGTCGTAGGCGGCCACCGAGGCGGTGGAGATCAGCACGCCGCGCTCGCCAGTGGCTTCGGGCTCGTTCTTGGCCATGGCTTCCGCGGCCAGGCGGATCATGTTGAACGTGCCGATCAGGTTGACGCTGATGGTCTTCGTGAAGCTGGCCAGCGGGTGGGCGCCGTCCTTGCCGACGGTCTTGACCGCCGGGGCGATGCCGGCGCAGTTGACCAGGCCCATCAGCTTGCCGATCTCGACGGCGGCCGCAACGGCGGCCTGGCCGTCGGCCTCCTGGCTGACGTCGCACCTGACGAAGCGGCCGCCGAGCTCGGCGGCGAGCTGCTCGCCGCGCTCGACCTGCAGGTCTGCGATGACGACCTGCGCGCCGTGGGCGGCCAGCATGCGGGCCGTGCCTTCGCCGAGGCCCGAGGCGCCGCCGGTGACGATGAACACCTTGCCTGCGATTTCCATGATGAGGATCTCCTGGGTTTGATTGACGTGAACGTCAATTGTCGACGACAAAAAAGCCGCAGGGCCAGAGCGCTGCGGCTTGTTGGGCGGGTGGGGCGCTGAAGCCCCTGCCTCCTCAGCTCAGCGCGGCGAGGGCGCGCTTGGTGATGTCATCCACCGAGCCGAGGCCTTCGATGCGGCGGTACCTGGGCGCATCGGCGTCGCCAGTGGCGGCCCACTGCGAGTAGTAGTCGACCAGCGGGCGCGTCTGCGCGGAGTACACGTCCAGGCGCTTCTTGACGGTGGCTTCCTCGTCGTCGGGGCGTTGCACCAGGTCTTCGCCGGTTTCGTCGTCCTTGCCTTCCACCTTGGGCGGGTTGAACTTGACGTGGTAGGTGCGGCCCGAGGCCGGGTGCGAGCGGCGGCCGCTCATGCGCTCGATGATGGCGTCGAAGGGCACGTCGATTTCCAGCACGAAGTCCAGCTTGACGCCGGCCGCCTTCATGGCGTCCGCCTGGGGGATGGTGCGGGGGAAGCCGTCGAAGAGGAAGCCGCCGGCGCAATCCGCCTGCGCAATGCGCTCCTTGACCAGCGCAATGATCAGGTCGTCGCTGACCAGCCCGCCTGCCTTCATCACCGACTCAGCCTGCTGGCCCAGCGCGGTGCCGGCCTTGACGGCAGCTCTCAGCATGTCGCCAGTCGAAATCTGCGGAATGCCGAATTGCTTGCAGATGAAGGCAGCTTGGGTGCCTTTGCCGGCGCCGGGTGCGCCCAGAAGGATCAGTCGCATGGGTCTCCTCTTGTGTCGGGGCTGTGAAGCAGTCCCGCCTCAACTCAGCGAGGCAGTATCGCATGCGGCCTTGCTGGGGCCTGACGTGCGCGCCGGTGTCAACCCTTGATCAGCAGGCGCACGCGCGCCAGGTCTTCGGGGGTGTCCACACCCGGCCCGGGCTGTTCAGCGCTGATGTGTACCGCGATGCGCTCGCCATGCCAGAGTACGCGCAGCTGTTCCAGCGATTCGATCTGCTCCAGCGGGCTCACCGCCAGCGTCGGGAAACGGCGCAGGAAGCCCGCGCGATAGGCGTACAGGCCCACGTGGCGCAGCGCCTGGTTGGGCTGACCCGCGCCGTCGCGCCACCATGCGATGGGGGCGCGTGAGAAGTACAGCGCC
This sequence comes from Pelomonas margarita, assembly GCF_043555875.1. NCBI lineage: Bacteria > Pseudomonadati > Pseudomonadota > Betaproteobacteria > Burkholderiales > Sphaerotilaceae > Roseateles > Pelomonas margarita. The sequence continues at coordinate 324,858 of NZ_JBIGHW010000004.1, forward strand.
CGGCCGGCCTTGTCGGTGACCAGCTTGACGACGTTGGGGTTCGCGAATTCCGCAGGATCCTGCAGCGCATGGGCCACGGTGGCCATCACGCAGTCGGGCTGTGCGGCCAGTGTGGCAGCGCAGGCATCGATCATCGCGGGCGCGATCAGCGGCTCGTCGCCCTGCACGTTGACGACGGCGGCGTCGTCGGCCAGGCCGAGTTGCTCGACGGCCTCGGCAAGCCGGTCACTGCCGGACGGGTGATCTGCGCGCGTCATGAGCGCCTGGACGCCGTGAACAGCGCAGGCGGTGGCCACCTCGGGCGCATCCGTGGCGACGACGACGCGCTCCGCGCAGGAGAGCGCCGCGCGCTGCGCGACGCGCACGATCATCGGCAGGCCGCCGATGTCGGCCAGCGGCTTGTTGGGCAGGCGGGTCGAGGCCAGCCGCGCCGGGATGACGACGGTGAAGCTCACGGTGCGAGCGGCAGTGGTGCCGAGGCCGCCTCGGGGTCCCAGGGGCGGGCTTCGCTTTCCAGCATCAGCGGGATGCCGTCGCGGATGGGGAAGGCAAGGCGGTCGGCGCGGCAGGCCAGCGCGGGCAGGTCGGCCTCGGCGCCGCGCAGCAGCGTCAGCGGCCCCTTGCACAGCGGGCAGACCAGCATTTCGATCAGTCGTTGATCCATAGCGACGGGAACAGGCGTTGGAGATGGAGATCCAGTGCGGCCGCGAAGCCGGCGCCGGGCGCGAAGTCTAGCGTCACGACCCAGACCGGCATGGTGCCGACGCGATCGGGCGGCAGTTTGACCGCGTCCTTCTCGGTCAGCAGCACGCCGGCGGCGTCGGCGGGCCAGGGCAGGGTGCTGAAGTCGGCATGGTCGGCCAGCGGCAGCGGTGCTGCCTGCACGCCCAGGCTCGCCAGCATGTCGAAGAAGCGGCGTGGCTGGGCGATGCCGGCCACCGCCACCAGCCCCGGCAGACCGCACAGGGCCTGCAGCGGCGCCAGGTCGGCAGCTCGCCCGGCCCACCAGTCCGCCAGCGGCACGGCACCGGCCAACTGCCGGGTGCCGACGAAGCCCGGCAGCGGCGTGCTGGGCCGGGGCGCGTTGTAGACCACCAGCTCCTGAGCCGTCGGTGCGGTGGGCGGCTGGCGCAGCGGGCCTGCGGGCAGCACGCGGCCGTTGCCCAGGCCGCGTTCGTCGAAGACCAGCAGGCTCAGGTCGCGAGGCAGCCGCCAGTGCTGCAGGCCGTCGTCGCTGACGAGCAGTTGCAGTCCGGGTTCAGCGGCCAGCAGTGCGCGGGCCGCAGCCACGCGGTCGCGGCCCACTGCCACCGGCACCCCGGCTCGCAAGTGGATGAGCAGCGGCTCATCGCCCGCCTGGGCGGCGGTGGACTCGCGGCTGAGCAGGTGCACGTCGTCGCCGTCGCGCCCGTAGCCTCGCGAGATGACGCCGGCCTTGAGGCCGCGGGCCTGCAGCAGCGACAACAGGGCCAGCGTGGTCGGTGTCTTGCCGGCACCGCCGACGATCCAGTTGCCGACGACGATGACGGGCACCGGCAGCGTCTCGACCCGCTTCAACCCTAGGCTATAAGCCAGTCGGCGCAGGGCCAGCAGCGCGCGGTAGAGCGCACTCAGCGGCAGCAGCGCGGCCGCCAGCGGTCCGCCGGTCAGCCACTCGCGCTGCAGACGGTCACTGAGCGTCGGTCTGGGCGGCGAAGGTGACACGGATCAGGCCCACGCGCCGGGCGGCGTCCATCACGTTGATGACGGCCTGGTGAGGGGTGGCGGCATCGGCCGAGATGATGACCGAGGTCTCGGCGTTGCCGCCCGAGGCCTGGCGCAGTGCGCTGACGAGGATGTCCACCGAGCGACCCTCGACTGCCTGCTTGTTGATGACGAAGCGGCCATCGGCGGCGATGCCGACGATGACCTCTTGCGGCCTGTCCTTGAGCTTGTCGGCATTGGCCGCCGGCAGCGTGATCTGCAGCTCGGTGAACTTCGAGTACGTCGTCGACAGCATCAGGAAGATCAGGATCACCAGCAGCACGTCGATGAAGGGAATCAGGTTGATCTCCGGCGGCTCGCTTTGCGGTGAACGGAAGCGCATGGCGTGATCCTCCCGCGCTTCAGGCCGTGTAGCGGCGCAGCTGGCCCAGCAGGCGGTCGGCGGCGGCTTCGAGCTCCAGCACGTACTCCTCGATGCGGCCGCGGAAGTGGCGGTGGGCGACCAGTGCCGGGATGGCGATCATCAGCCCGAAGGCGGTGTTGTAGAGCGCGATGGAGATGCCATGCGCCAGCTGGGCCGGGTTGTTGCCGCCCGGCGTCTGGCTGCCGAAGATCTCGATCATGCCCACCACCGTGCCCATCAGGCCCAGCAGCGGCGCGGCGGTGGCGATGGTGCCCAGCGTGTTCATGTAGCGCTCGAGCTGGTGCACGGCGCGCCTGCCGGCGAACTCGAACACCTGGCGCAGCTTGCCCTCGGGCATTTGCGGCTCAGCTGTGACGGCGCGCAGGCCGGCGGCCAGCACCTCACCCAGTACCGAGTTCTCGGCCAGCCGGTCCACCATCTCCGGCGTTGGCAATTGCTGGGTACTGACGTTCAACACGTCCTCCAGCAGCCGCGGCGGCAGGATGCGGCTGGCGCGCAGGCTGGTGAGGCGTTCGATGATCAGCGCCAGGGCCACCACGGAGCACAGGAGCAAGGGCCAGATCGGCCAGCCGGCGGCTTGTATGATCGAAAACAAGGGCGTCCCCGTCAGAAATAGCGGCCGCTGACCGGCCGGGAATTGCGCGGGATTATGGGCCCAGGCCAGGGCTGCTTCGCGAATGCCAAGCCCCCAAAGAAGGCGTGCCAACAATCCACCGCCGCTGTGGATAACTTTGTGGGCAACCCCGGGGCGGATCGCGCCGGAGGCCGTCAAATCAAGGCCTTGGACAACTTGCCTCGAATTTGAGCAGCGGATTTCGAATTGAAAAACAAGACCTTATGTGCTCATGACGGCCGGCTGACGGGCGCCGTGAGCCGAAATCGACCGCCAGCCCAGTGCTGGCGCGGCTGTGGACTTCCCGGCCCGCGCCGGCATTGGGTTTGCGCGTGATCGAGCCTCGCGAAGCCCCGCCGAATCGGCGTGTCTGGGGCGTGGCCGGCCTTGTGGAGGCCGTCGCCCAGAGCTTGTCGGAGCGTTTCTCGGTCGTCGTTGTGGGCGGCGAGATCTCGGGCTTCACGCGGGCGGCCAGCGGCCACTGCTACTTCACGCTGAAGGATGCCGACGGGCTGGCGGCCAGCCTGCGCTGTGCGATGTTCCGCCGTGCGGCGGCGATGCTGGACTTCGCGCCGGCTGATGGCGCGCTGGTGGAATTGCGCGGCCGCGTGGCCGTCTACGAGCCGCGCGGCGAACTGCAGTTCGTCGTCGAGGCCATGCGGCGAGCCGGCGCTGGCACGCTGTACGAGCAGTTCCTGAAGCTGCGTGCTCGCCTGGCGGCCGAAGGCTTGTTCGAGGCCGACGCCAAGCGCGCGCTGCCGCCGCATCCGCAGCGCATCGGCGTCATCACGTCGGCCGCCGGCGCGGCGCTGCACGATGTGCTGACGGCGCTGGCGCGCCGCGCGCCGCAGGTGGAGGTGGTCGTCTACCCCAGCCCAGTGCAGGGCGCTGAGGCGCCGCCGGCGCTGGTGAGCGCGCTGCGCACGGCCAACGAGCGGGCCGAGGTGGACCTGCTTTTGCTGGTGCGCGGTGGCGGCTCGCTGGAGGACCTGTGGGCGTTCAATGACGAGCGCGTCGTGCGGGCGGTGGCGATGTCCGGTCTGCCCGTTGTCTGCGGCGTCGGCCACGAGACGGATGTGACGCTCAGTGACCTCGCCGCCGATGTGCGCGCGCCCACGCCCACGGCAGCGGCCGAATTGGCGGCGCCATCGCGCGAGGCCTTGCTGCAGCAGCTCGCCAGTCTGGAGCGCGCGCTGACGCTGCGGCTGGATCACCGGCTGCAGGCCGTCGCCCAGCGGCTGGACCGGATGGCGCTACGCCTCTCCCGCCCCAGCGAGGTGCTGGCCCGCCAGCGCCGCCTGCTGGACTTGCTGGCCCAGCGCGCGGCAGTCGCGCCCGGGCGGCGCATCGAGCTGCAGCGCCAGCGGCTGGACCACCTGGCGCCGCGCCCGGCGCGTGCGCTGGCCGAGACGCTGCGGCGCCAGGGTGCCCGGCTGGATTCGCTTCAGGCCCGGCTGCAGGCGCTGGACCCGCAGCATGTGCTGGCCCGCGGCTATGCGTGGCTGGACGATGGCCAGGGCGGGGCGATCACGTCGGCTCAGGCGCTGCAGCCAGGCCGCGAGGTGCGCGCCGTGCTGGCCGACGGCAGCGCCGACATGCAAGTCCAACGGGTACGGCTATTGCCGCCAGGGTGATTGGCGCTCCCTACAATCTGCCGCGTTTCGCTCCCCCCCCCCAACATTCAGAGGTTCACACCATGGAACACACGCTGCCCCCGCTGCCCTACGCAATCGACTCGCTGGCCCCGCACTACAGCAAGGAAACGCTGGAGTTCCACCACGGCAAGCACCACAACGCCTACGTCGTGAACCTGAACAACCTGCAGAAGGGCACCGAGTTCGAGAGCAAGACGCTGGAAGAGATCGTCAAGACCTCCAGCGGCGGCATCTACAACAACGCCGCGCAAATCTGGAACCACACCTTCTTCTGGAACTGCATGAAGCCGCAAGGCGGCGGTGAGCCCAGCGGCGCGCTGGCCGATGCCATCAATGCCAAGTGGGGCAGCTACGCGGCCTTCAAGGAAGCCTTCGTCAAGAGCGCCGTCGGCAACTTCGGTTCCGGCTGGACCTGGCTCGTGAAGAAGGCCGACGGTACGGTCGACATCGTCAACACCGGCGCCGCCGGCACGCCGCTGACCACCGCCGACAAGGCGCTGCTGACTGTCGACGTGTGGGAGCACGCCTACTACATCGACTATCGCAACCTGCGCCCGAAGTTCGTCGAGACCTTCCTGAGCAACCTCGTGAACTGGCAGTTCGCCGAAGCAAACTTCGCCTGACCTTCCGGCAGCGGCGCCCATGGCGGGCGCTTCTCCGGACGCGACAAGGCCGCCCGCGTGCGACGCGAGGCGGCTTTTTCTTGCCGGGCCGTTGTGCTTGTGGTCGGTCGGGCCTTACTTCTTGACGGGCGGCAGCAGCACGCGGTCCACCGCATGGGCCATGCCGTTGGTGGCAATGATGTCGGCCCGCAGCACCAGGGCCTCGTCCACCGTGACGAAGTCACCCGCCTTGGCCAGCGCCAGGTTGCCGCCCTGGCGGCTCTTGGCAGCGCCGGCCTTGATGTCGGCGGCCGCCAGACGACCGTCGACGATGTGGTGGCTCAGCACGGCCTTCAGCTGGGCGCGGTCACCGGCCAGCGCCTCCATCGTCTTGGCCGGCACGGCCTTGAAGGCCTCGTCGCTGGGCACGAAGACCGTCAGCGGGCCGGCGCTGCGCAGTTCCTCGGTCAACCCGGCCTGTGCGGCCAGCCGGGTGAAGGTGCTGAACTGCGGGTCGCGGGCCAGCGTGTCGGCCAGCGGCGCGGGGGCGGGCGTCGTCGCGCAGGCGCTCAGCAAGGCGACGGTGGCGAGCAGGGGCAGGGCGCTGCGGCGGATCATGGGGTGCATCTCCAGAGGTGGGCGGCTAGGTCACTACTACTCTAGAAGTCGATCATGACGATTGCGTGAACCTCCGATTACGCTGTCACAAAGCAGTCCGCACCGCTTCACAGCAGGGAAAAGACGCGATCCAATGACCGGACTGTGCAAGAGACGGTCACTGAATCGTCACATTCGGTGCCTAGGATGCGTGGCATCGTTCAACCGCCTGCGGAAGGTGTTCCAGATGAATTTTGTCCAGGTCAGCAAGTCGTTCGCGCTCGTCGCGGGTCTGTTGGGCGCCCAGGTGGCGCTCGCTCAGGACGTCACCGGTGCCGGCGCGACCTTCCCGGCGCCCATCTACGCCAAGTGGGCTGACGCCTACAACAAGGCCAGCGGCGCCCGCATCAACTACCAGTCTGTCGGCTCCGGCGCCGGTATCCGTCAGATCAAGGCCAAGACGGTCGATTTCGGCGCCTCCGACATGCCGCTGAAGGACGAAGACCTCGCCAAGGACGGCCTGGTGCAGTTCCCCACCGTCATCGGCGGCGTGGTGCCGGTGATCAACATCAAGGGCGTGGCCCCGGGCCAGCTGAAGCTGACCGGCCCCGTGCTGGCCGACATCTACCTGGGCAAGATCGCCAAGTGGAACGATGCCGCCATCACGGCGCTGAACCCCGGCGTGGCGCTGCCTGACGCCGCCATCGCTCCGGTGGCCCGTGCCGACGGTTCCGGCACCACCTTCATCTTCACGAACTACCTGTCCAAGGTCAGCGAGTCCTGGAAGACCCAGGTCGGCGAGGGCACGACGGTCAAGTGGCTGGCCGGCACGGCCGGCAAGGGCAACGAGGGTGTCGCCGCCTTTGTGCAGCGCCTGCCCAACTCCATCGGCTACGTCGAGTACGCCTATGTGAAGCAGAACAAGATGACCTTTGTTCAGCTGAAGAACAAGGAAGGCCAGTGGGTCAACCCCAGCGACGACGCCTTCAAGGCCGCCGCTGCCGGCGCCGACTGGAACAAGACCTTCTACCAGATCACGACGGACCAGCCGGGCAAGGCCTCGTGGCCGCTGACCAACCCGACCTACATCCTGATGTACAAGTCCCAGGACAAGGCCGCTAACGCCAGCGCCGCGCTGAAGTTCTTCGACTGGGCCTTTGCCAACGGCGACAAGATGGCCGATGAGCTCGACTACGTGCCGCTGCCCGCCAGCGTGAAGGACCTGGTGCGCAAGCAGTGGGCCGACCAGATCAAGGACACGGCCGGCAAGCCTGTCGCGTTCAAGTGATCCCGAGGCGCTGAGCAAGGCCCGGCCCCGGCCGGGCTTTGCCATGTCCACAGCGCAATTCTTTGACCCTACCCTCAGGAGGCACCTTGGCAGCCATCCTCCCAGCCGGCGATGCCGGCGTCGACCGCAGTGAGCAGCAGACGTCGCCCACGAGCCCCAAGCCCCAGCGTCGCCGTGTCGCCCCTTGGGCCGACACCTTGTTCGCCGCCCTGTCGCAAGGCGCGGCCTGGCTGACGCTGCTGCTGATGGTCGGCATCATCGGCTCGCTCATCGTCGGCGCGGCACCTGCGCTGCAGGCCTTCGGCCTGGGCTTCCTGACCAGCTCGGACTGGGACCCGGTGCAGGAGAAGTTCGGTGGCCTGGTGATGATCTACGGCACGCTGGCCAGCTCCTTCATCGCGCTGGTCATCGCCGTCCCGGTGAGCTTCGGCATCGCCATCTTCCTGACCGAACTCTCGCCCAGCTGGCTCAAGCGGCCGCTGGGTATCGCCATCGAACTGCTGGCGGCCGTGCCTTCCATCGTCTACGGCATGTGGGGCCTGCTGGTGTTCGGCCCCATCCTGGCCACTTTCGTGCAGCAGCCGCTGCAGGCGGTGTTCACGGGCGTGCCCTTCATCGGCGCGCTGTTCTCCGGCCCGCCCGTGGGCATCGGCATTCTGTCGGCCGGCATCATCCTGGCGATCATGATCATTCCCTTCATCGCGTCGGTGATGCGTGACGTCTTCGAGGTCACGCCGCCCATGCTGAAGGAGTCGGCCTACGGCTTGGGCGCGACGACCTGGGAGGTTGTCTCGCGCGTCGTGCTGCCGTACACCAAGACCGGTGTCGTCGGTGGCGTCATGCTGGGTCTGGGCCGCGCGCTCGGCGAGACGATGGCGGTCACCTTCGTCATCGGCAACATGAGCCAGCTCAATTCGTTGTCGGTCTTCGAGGCCGCCAACAGCATCACCTCCACGCTGGCCAACGAGTTCGCCGAGGCCGGCGAGGGCCTGCATCAGGCCTCGCTGATGTACCTGGGCCTGGTGCTGTTCCTGATCACCTTCGTGGTGCTGTCCATCTCCAAGCTGTTGCTGATCCGTCTCAAGAAGAACGAAGGAGCGCGCGCATGAGCACCGCACTCGACGCTCGCCGCCTGGCGATGCACAAGAAGCGCAAGCGCATCAACGCGGTGGCGCTGACGCTGTCGCTGGGCGCGATGGCCTTCGGCGTGTTCTGGCTGATCTGGATCCTGTTCGAGACCATCGTGCTCGGCATCGGCGGCCTGAGCCTGGCGACGTTCACCGAGATGACGCCGCCGCCGCAGGGTGAGGGCGGTGGCCTGGCCAACGCCATCTTCGGCAGCTTCGTGATGGTGGGCCTGGCCACACTGGTGGGCACGCCGGTGGGCATCCTGGCCGGCGTCTATCTCGCCGAGTACGGCCAGAAGAATTGGCTGGGCGCGGCTGTGCGCTTCATCAACGACATCCTGCTGTCGGCGCCGTCCATCGTCGTGGGCCTGTTCGTCTACGCAATGGTGGTGGCCAAGATGAAAACCTTCTCGGGCATGGCGGGCTCGCTGGCGCTGGCGCTGCTCGTCATCCCGGTCGTTATCCGCACGACGGAGAACATGCTGAGCCTGGTGCCCAACGCGCTGCGCGAGGCGGCCTACGCGCTGGGTACGCCCAAGTGGAAGGTCATCCTGTCCATCACGCTGAAGGCGGCCCGCGCCGGCGTCATCACCGGCATTTTGCTTGCGCTGGCCCGCGTGTCCGGCGAGACGGCGCCGCTGCTGTTCACCGCACTGTCCAACCAGTTCTGGACCAGCAGCATCGGCGCCCCGATGGCCAGCCTGCCGGTCACCATCTTCAAGTTCGCGATGAGCCCCTACGAGAACTGGCAGAAGCTGGCCTGGGCCGGCGTCTTCCTGATCACGGTCGGCGTGCTGCTGCTGAACATCCTGGCCCGCGTGCTCTTCAAGAACAAACACTAAGGACCCAACATGGACGCCAAGATCGATATGCCCGTGGGTGAACGCGCCAAGTTGTCGGTGCGTAACCTGAACTTCTACTACGGCGGCTTCCACGCGCTGAAGAACATCAACCTCGACATCCCCGAGAAGAAGGTCACCGCCTTCATCGGCCCGTCGGGCTGCGGCAAGTCCACACTGCTGCGCACGCTGAACCGCATGTTCGAGCTCTACCCCGAGCAGCGCGCCGAAGGCCAGATCCTGCTGGACGGCGAGGACATCCTGTCCAGCAAGGACGATGTCTCGCTGATTCGCGCCAAGGTCGGCATGGTGTTCCAGAAGCCCACGCCCTTCCCGATGTCCATCTACGACAACATCGCGTTCGGCGTGAAGCTGTTCGAGACGCTGCCGCGCGTAGAGATGGACGAGCGCGTCGAGTGGGCGCTGAAGAAGGCGGCCCTCTGGACCGAAGTGAAGGACAAGCTCAACCAGAGCGGTGCCGGCCTCTCCGGCGGCCAGCAGCAGCGCCTGTGCATCGCGCGTGGCATCGCCATCAAGCCCGAGGTACTGCTGCTCGACGAGCCCTGCTCGGCGCTGGACCCGATCTCCACCGGCAAGATCGAGGAGCTCATCCACGAGCTCAAGAGCGACTACACCGTGGCCATCGTGACCCACAACATGCAGCAGGCCGCGCGTTGCTCGGACTACACGGCCTACATGTACCTCGGCGACCTCATCGAATTCGGGCCGACCGCGGAGCTCTTCATGAAGCCCAAGCGCAAGGATACCGAGGACTACATCACCGGCCGCTTCGGCTGATACGGGAGCAAAGAATGGTCGACAAACATCTCTCCACCCAATTCGACGCCGAGCTCAGCGGCATTTCCACCCGCGTGCTCGAGATGGGCGGCCTTGTCGAGGCCCAGGTGGCCCAGGCCGTGCAGGCGCTGAGCGAGTTCTCGGCCGAGTCAGCCGATGAAGTGCTGGCCCGCGAAGGCCGCGTCAACTCGATGGAAATCGAGATCGACCGCGATCTCTCCACCATCATTGCGCGCCGCCAGCCCACCGCCCGCGACCTGCGCCTGCTGATCGCCATCAGCAAGAGCATCGCCAACCTCGAACGCGTTGGCGACGAGGCGGCGCGCATCGCCCGCACGGTGCAGCGCCTGGTCGCCAGCGGTGTCTCCAGCCGCCTGCGCGTGCCGATGTCCGACCTGGGCTACGAGGCCGATCTGGCCACGGCCCAGCTGCGCAAGGCGCTGGACGCCTTCGCGCGCCTGGACGTCGAGCGTGCGCTGGACGTGCTCAAGCACGACGACGAGATCGACAAGGAATTCGACGGCCTGCTGCGCAAGCTCATCACGTACATGATGGAAGACCCGCGCACCATCTCGTCGTCCATCGACCTCGTGTTTGTCGCCAAGGCTATCGAGCGCGTGGGTGACCATGCCAAGAACCTGGCCGAGGTTGTCATCTACGTCGTCAAGGGCCAGGACGTGCGCCACAACACGCCCGAGGCTGTCGAGACCATGGTCCGGTAGGCGGGCCCAGTCCCTACCGGCTTCGCCGGCCCCTCCAGGGGGCACTGTCAGTGGACCTGCACAGCCGGCGCCACGACAGTCACTCGGCAACGCACTACTTTCGAAAGAGAACCTCTATGAGCCGAGTTCTCGTCGTTGAAGACGAATCCGCCATCGCCGAACTGATCTCCATCAACCTGCGCCATGCCGGTTTCGAGGTCACCATCGCCGGCAGCGCCACGCAGGCGCAGTACGAGGTGGACCGCGTGCTGCCCGACCTCGTCGTGCTGGACTGGATGCTGCCGGGCCAGAGCGGCGTGGCGCTGGCCCGCCAGTGGCGCGGTGCGGCCCGCACCAAGGAGCTGCCCGTCATCATGCTGACGGCGCGCGCCGAGGAGGGCGACAAGATCGCCGGCCTGGACGCCGGGGCCGACGACTACATCACCAAGCCGTTCTCCACCAACGAACTGCTGGCCCGCATCCGCGCCGTGCTGCGCCGCAAGGCACCCGAGGCGCTGGACAGCGCGGTCGAGGTCGGCCCGTTGCTGCTGGACCCGGGCACGCGCCGGGTCAGCCGCGACGGCACCGAGGTCAAGCTCGGTCCGACCGAATTCCGCCTGCTGCACTTCTTGATGACGCACCCCGAGCGCGTGCACAGCCGCTCGCAGTTGCTGGATCGCGTCTGGGGCGATCACGTCTTTATCGAGGAGCGCACCATCGACGTCCACGTCAAGCGACTGCGCGAAGCGCTGGAGCGCGTGCAGTGCGCCCGCATGATCGAGACGGTGCGCGGCGCCGGCTACCGGCTCACCCAGCAGAGCAGCGCGCTCTCGGCCTGAGCGTCAGCGCCCGCCCATGTCCTGGTTGCTGCCCCGCTTGCTGATGGCCCTGGTGGCCACGCTGCTTGGATTCATCGTCGGTGTGGCGGTGCACAAGATCACCGGCCTGGGGGCGCTGGGCTTGGGCACCGGCATCGTCGTTGCCGTGGTGCTGATGTTGCTGGTGGACGCGGTGCGCGGCCATCGCCTGCTGAACTGGCTGCGTGGTGACCAGTTCGACAACGCGCCGCGCGACACCGGTCTGTGGGGCGAGGTGGGCTACCGCATCGAGCGCGCCGTGCGCGACCGTGATCGTGCGGTCGCCCGCGGGCAGTTGGAGCTGGCGCAGTTCCTGTCCGCCATCGAGGCCTCGCCCAACGGCGTGCTGATGCTGGATGCGCAGGAGCAGATCGTTTGGTGCAACCGCGTCGCGGCCGACCATTTCTCGCTCGACCCCCAGCGCGACCTGCGCCAGCGCATCACCAACCTGGTTCGTGCGCCGGCGTTCGTGGCCTACCTGCAGGCCGGCAACTTTGCCGAGCCGCTCGTGCTGGGCAACGGTCGCGGGCCCGGCAGTCTGTCCATCATCGTGCGCGAGTACGGCGAGGGTCAGCGTCTGGTGCTGTCGCTGGACATCACCGAGCGCTTGCGCTCCGACGCCATGCGGCGCGACTTCGTCGCCAACGTCTCGCACGAGATCCGCACGCCGCTGACTGTGTTGTCCGGCTTCATCGAGACCCTGCATTCGCTGCCGCTCACGGCCGTGGAGCGCGAGCGTGTGCTGGTGCTGATGACGCAGCAGACCCAGCGCATGCAGACCCTGGTGGCCGACCTGCTGACACTGGCCCAGCTGGAAGGCAGCCCGAGGCCCGCGCCGGATCGCTGGGTGGGACTGGATGGCCTGCTCGGGCGCATCGCGGCCGACGCTGATGCGCTGTCGGCCGGGCGCCATCGCCTGAGCCTGCGCCCCGCCACCGGCGCGGAGGTCGCGGGCATCGAGAGTGAGCTGCTGAGCGCCATCGCCAACCTGGTCACCAATGCCGTGCGCTACACCCCCGAGGGCGGCCAGATCGAGCTGCTGTGGCGACAGCTGGAGGATGGCAGCGGCGAGCTCGCCGTCGTCGACACCGGCCCTGGCATCGCACGCGAACACATCCCGCGCCTGACCGAACGCTTCTACCGCGTGGACGGCAGCCGCTCGCGCGAGACCGGCGGGACGGGCCTCGGCCTGTCCATCGTCAAGCACGTCATGCAGCGGCATGGTGGCGAGCTGATGATCCAGAGCGAGGTGGGCAAGGGCTCGCGCTTCCGTCTGGTCTTCCCGGCCGCGCGGGTGCGGCTGGCCAGCGACACCGCACTGGGCGACGAGGCCGCGTTCGGCGTCGCCGCGCTGGCCGGGCGCTGAACGCGCCGGGCCGGCGTCAGTCGCGGGCGATCAGCGTCAGCCCGGCACTGCCGCTGCGGTCCGTCGGCCGCTTCACCTGCGCCACGACATGCCAGCCGGCGGGCGTCGGCAGCCCGGTGCCGATGACGGCATGGCTGCAGGCCGATTCGGCCAACGCCCCGCGCCCCAGCACGCGCCAGCCGCCGTGCCATTCCAGCGCCGCCAGCGTGGGCAGGCTTTGCCCGGGTGCGGCCAAGCATGAGGGCGGCGCCGGCATGTGGGTCTTCAGGCGTGCCACGAGCGGCTCCAGGCTGCGCGCGTAGTCCAGCGGCGGCAACAGCAGGCTCATCACGAGCAGCCAGCCCAGCGCGACCCCGCCGGCTGGCAGCGCCAGGCTCTTCCAGAGCGCGTGCCGGTGGCGGGCCGTGCGCCAGCGCACCAGCGCCAGCCAGGCCACCGTGGCCGCCAGCGCGAACAGCAGCGCCAGCAGGCTGAAGCGCGGCTCGAAGCCCTCGGCCAGCCGGCGCAGATTGGCCAGCGGCCGCGCCGGCCAGCCGGTGTGCATGGACAGGTAGTAGAGCCAGAAGAAAAGCGCCGCGGCGCTGAAGAAGAACACCGAGAACCAGTCGACCGCGGCCGCGAAGCCGCGGCTCAGCGTCGGCAGCGCGAACGCGGCGAGGATGGCCAGCGACGGCAGCGCCAGCAGCAGCGCGCGCTCCGAGCCGTTCATCGCCAGGCAGGCTATCAGCGGCACCAGCAGCGCGATGGCCGGCACCGTGATGTGGCGGCGCATCCCGTGGCGGCGCCAGCGCCACAGCGTCCACAGCGCCAGCGGCCCGGCCGGCCAGCAGAACCAGGCCAGCAGGCTCAGCAGCGAGCCGAGATCCGTGCTGCGTTGCACGCGCCAGGCCCAGCCGTGGAAGGCCCAGGCGGCCAGCACGGCCAGCGTCAGCGCACCCAGCAGCCACACGCGCTGTCCCTTGGCCTCTTCGTAGCTAGAGCGGTGGTTGAGCAGCAGGCCCAGCAGGCCCAGCGTGCAGGCCACCATGGGCGCATCGCTGGCGGCCAGCACCGGTAGGGCCACGAGCACGGCCAGCCTGGCGCGCCGCTGGCGGAATGGCGCGGCGGCCAGCCCGTACAGGTAGACCGATACCGCCAGCAGTTGCAGCAGCTCCGGCGATGTCTCGTGGCCCAGCTGCAGCAGGCCCAGCGATGCCATCAGCGCCAGCAGTGCGCCGTCGGCCAGTGCGCGTGCGTAGTCCACCGCCTGCGCCTCGCCGCCGAAAGCGAACGCTACCGGCTGGGCCGCGTCGGTGCGGGCGAGGTGGAAGCAGGCGTACCAGACCGCGACGAACACGCCCGCCAGCACCAGCGCATAGGGCAGCCTGGCGGCTGTGGGCGCGTCAAGGAAGGGCAAGGCCTTGATGGCCAGCGCGCCCAGCCAGTAGGGCAGCGGGCCGCCTTCGGCCGGGATACCGGCGATGGCCGGCTGCCACCAGGGCGCATGGCCCTGCGCGATGCTGGCCATGAAGCCGAAGGCCGTCAGGTCCGCATTGCGCCACGGCTCGCGGCCGAACAGGCCGGGCAGCAGGTAGGCCGCACACAGCAGGAGCAACGCCAGCCGCGGCAGGCGCTCGACGCCGCGCTCGGCAACGATGGCGGGGGTGGGGAGGTTCACTCGTGCAGCTTCCATCGGGTCGGCCGGCGGCATGATGCCGCAGTTCCGGCAGCGCAGCGTCAGCTGCAAATGACAAAGGGCAGCCAAAGCTGCCCTTGCGTTGCGGAGGCGGTGCAGGCACCGCGTCGGCAGATTACTTCTTGAGGTGCGCGAACTTGTTGCGGAACTTCTCGACGCGGCCGCCCAGGCTGTCCACGCTCTTCTGCGTGCCCGTGTAGAAGGGGTGCGTTTCGCTGGTGGTTTCCAGCTTCACCAGCGGCATGGTCTTGCCGTCGAGTTCGATGGTTTCCTTGCTCTGGACGGTCGAGCGCGTCACGAACTGGAAGCCATTGGACAGGTCGACGAACACGACGTCGCGGTAGTTGGGGTGAATGCCTTCTTTCATGGGAACCTCTTAGGTCTGGTCGGGAGCCACATCAGCTCGTTGCTGTTGCACTTTCCGGGGGTGTCGGGGCGGAAAACCCGCGATTGTAGCGAGCTTCCCTTAGGCTTGGCTAGTTCTCGGGTGGAGGCTTACCCGCCGCGCCGCATCATGTCGAAGAAGTCCAGGTTGTTCTTCGACGCCTTCATCTTGTCGAGGATGAACTCCATCGCCTCGATCTCGTCCATGTTGTAGAGCAGCTTGCGCAGGATCCAGCTCTTTTGCAGGATCTCGGGCTTGAGCAGCAGCTCTTCACGGCGCGTGCCGGACTTGTTGATCAGGATTGACGGGTACACGCGCTTCTCGGCCATGCGACGATCCAGGTGGATTTCGCAGTTGCCGGTGCCCTTGAACTCTTCGTAGATCACCTCGTCCATCTTGGAGCCGGTGTCGATGAGGGCCGTGCCGATGATGGTCAGCGAGCCGCCTTCCTCGATATTGCGCGCCGCGCCGAAGAAGCGCTTGGGGCGCTGCAGCGCGTTGGCGTCCACGCCGCCGGTCAGCACCTTGCCGGAGCTGGGAAGCACGTTGTTGTAGGCGCGGGCCAGGCGGGTGATCGAGTCCAGCAGGATGATCACGTCCTTCCTCAACTCCACCAGGCGCTTGGCGCGCTCGATGACCATCTCGGCGACCTGCACGTGGCGGGCGGCGGGCTCATCGAAGGTGGAGCTGATGACCTCGCCGCGCACGGTGCGCAGCATCTCGGTCACTTCCTCGGGGCGCTCGTCGACGAGCAGCACGATGAGGTGGCAGTCCGGGTGGTTGGCGACGAGGGCATGCGCGATGCTCTTCATCATCTCGGTCTTGCCGGTCTTGGGCTGGGCGACGATCAGTGCGCGCTGGCCTTTGCCGATGGGAGACGTCAGGTCGATGATGCGACCGGTGATGTTCTCCTCGCCCTTGTAGCCTTCACGCTCGAGCTTGAACTGCTCCTTGGGGAACAAGGGCGTCAGGTTCTCGAACATGATCTTGTTCTTGCTCTCCTCGGGCGTCTGGCCGTTCACGCGGTCGACCTTCACGAGCGCGAAATAGCGCTCGCCGTCCTTGGGCACGCGCACCTCGCCTTCCACCAGGTCACCGGTGTGCAGGTTGAAGCGGCGGATCTGGCTGGGCGACAGGTAGATGTCGTCGGTCGATGCCATGTAGCTGGCCTCGATGGAGCGTAGGAAGCCGAAGCCGTCCGGCAGCACCTCGAGGACGCCATCGCCGAAGACCTGCTCGCCGGCCTTGGCGCGCTTCTTCATGATGGCGAACATCAGCTCCTGCTTGCGCAGGCGGGTGACGTTGTCGATCTCCAGCTCCTCGCCCATCTTGATGAGGGCGGAAACGTGGAGCGCTTTCAGTTCGGAAAGATGCATGGGTGAATACCCGTCAGGGGCCGCAGCGCCAGCCCAGGCGCAACGGCGATTCCACGGCTGCCCCAGGAAAGGACCGGAAGAACCAACGCTCAAACAGCGAGCGAAGCGGATTCAGGACGTGGGGGAGGGGTAGCCGAGGCCACGCTGGCTGGACTCCTGTTGAGAGCCCGGGGCGTGTTGGCTTTGGCTGCTGCGGCGGGCGCGGTGAGCGCCAGAAAGCCGCAGCAGTTGGGCGCGATTATAGGTTCGCGTCGATGAAGGCGGTCAACTGGGCCTTGGACAAGGCACCGACCTTGGTGGCGGCGAGCTGGCCGTTCTTGAACAGCATCAGCGTCGGGATGCCGCGGATGCCGAATTTGGCCGGCACTTCGCGGTTCTCGTCCACGTTCATCTTGGCGACCTGCAGCTTGTCGCCGTAGCCGGTGGCCACTTCGTCCAGGATGGGCGCGATCATCTTGCAGGGGCCGCACCATTCGGCCCAGTAGTCCACCAGCACCGGCTTGCCGGACTGGATGACGTCGGCGTCGAACGACGCGTCGGAAACATGCTTGATCAATTCGCTGCTCATGGGAGGGTTCCTTGGCCTCAAAGGGGTGACGGTCGCCGCGTTGCGCCGTCCGAATAGGCAAAAATGATTATGACATCGCCACTTTTGCCCAGGCGGTCACCGGGGTGACCAAAACAGTGGCTGACATAAGGGCGGGAGAGCTCCATTGCAAGCCATGAATCTGGGCCTGGTGCCCGGCGAAGACATTGACGGTTTCTGGCGCCGGGTGGCCGCGGCCTGTGCTGACTGGCTCGGCACGCAAGGCCTGCCGCTGCGTGACGCCGTGCTGCTGCTGCCGTTCGCGCAGCAGATCGCGCCCGCGCGGCGCGCGTTTGCTGTCCGTGGTGGCTGGGCGCCGCTGATCACCACGACCAACAGCTTGGCCTCATCGCTGGGCCCGAGCCGGCTTGCCGCGCCGGGGCAGATCAGCCAGGACGCCGCTATCGACGCCTTCACTGCCGAAGGCCTGCTGGCCGAGCAGAGCTGGGCGCAGGCGCTGCGCGGGCGCGATGAGAAGGCCTACGTGGCGGCCCGGGCGCGGCTTGTGGAGACGGCCCATGCGCTCGCCCGGGGCGCGGCGCAGCGGCCGCCCGAGGCGCGCGCTGGCTTTTTTGACACTGCCCGCGAGCGGCTGCAACTGCAGGCTGGCGGCCCGGGCGACCTGGAGCGGGCGTCGGGCCTGGTAGCCGTGGCGTGGGTGGAGGCCGATGACCGCCGGCCTGCCACCGACGCGCTGTTCAGCCAGCGCCCCGGCGCGTGGCTGGTGCTGCAGGTTGGCGGCCCGGATCCTCTCGCCCAGGCGCTGATGGCTCAGGACCTGCCAGCGCTGTGCCTGCAGGCCGACGTGGAGCTGGACGCGGCGGAGCCCACCGGCGTGGATCTGCGTCTGGCGACCGCCCCCGACTTCGAGACGCTTGCCGAGCAGGCCGCCACGGCCGTGCTGCAGCACCTCAACGCCGGCCGTTCGCCGGTGGCGTTGCTTGCGCAGGACCGCGTCGTCGTGCGCCGCGTGCGCACGCTGCTGATGCGCCAGCGTGTGCCGGTGCAGGACGAGACCGGCTGGACGTTGGCGACGACGCCGGCCGCCGCCGCACTGATGGCGTTGCTGCGCGCCATGCTGGCCCAGCCCACGCTGGACGACTGGCTGGCCTGGCTGAAGTCGCCGCTGGGCGCCGTCTGGGACGCCGCTGCGCTGCGCGAGCTGGAGTCGCTGTGCCGCCGTAAGGGCTGGCGCTCCACCGGCCCGCTGGACGCCTTGGGCCTGCCGCTGTGGCGCGAGGCCCGCGAGGCCGCGGCGCCGCTGGCCGGCGGCGCGCGCAAGCTGGGCGGCTGGCTGGCCGACCTGGGCCGCGTGCTGCGCTCCTTGGGGCCGCTGACGGGCGTTGAAGGCGGCGAGGAACTGCTGAACGCGCTGTGGATCAGCCGCAACCCCTGGGAGGGCAGCGCGCACGAGCAGGTCATCGGCGCGACGAAGCTGCGGCCCGACGAGTTCCTCGGCTGGGTGGACGCGACGCTGGAGAGCGCGCAGTTCAGCCCGCCCGAGGATGCGCAGGCGGCGGTCGTCATCACGCCGATGGCGCGTGCGCTGCTGCGGCCCTTCGGCGCCGCCGTGCTGCCTGGCGTGGACGCGGCGACGCTGGCTGCCTCGCCACCGCGCAACGGCGTGCTGTCGGATGCCGACGCGCAGACGCTTGGCCTGTCTCATATGGCCGCGCAGCGCGAGGCGCAAGCCTGGGCGTTCGCGCAGCTGCTGCGGCTGCCGGCCGTCACGTTGCTGCGTTGCAGCCATGCCGGTGCCGAGCCGCTGCCGCCCAGCCCGCTGCTGGAGCGACTGGAGGCGGCCTGGGGGCACGCGCTGCCGGTCTGGCAGGACGAGCGCATGGCGGCCGCGCTGACCCACACGCCGGCGGCGTGCCGCGCTGCTGTTGCGGCCTGCCTGCCGGCCGCGTTGAGCGCCAGCAGCATCGAGGCGCTGCGCAACTGCCCGTACCAGTTCTTCAGCCGCAGCTTGCTGGGCCTGCGCGAGCCCGACGAGCTGGAGGTGGAGCTGGACAAGCGCGACTACGGCACCTGGCTGCACGATGTGCTGAAGCGCTTCCACGACCGGCGCAGTGGCGACGACCTGGCTGATTTACGCGTCGCGGCCGACATCGAGGGCGAGCGCCTGGACGCGGCCGACTTCCTGCCCTACCGCACCGCCTTCGAGCGCCTGTTGCCGCGCTACGTCAGCTGGCTGGCGCAAACCGAGGCCCAGGGCCAGCACTTCGAGGCCGGCGAGGTGGACAAGCGCTGCCAGCCCTTCGACGGCGCGCTGGCCGGGCTGACGCTGCAGGGGCGCCTGGACCGCATCGACACGACGCCACAGGGCACGCTGCTGCTGGACTACAAGACCGGCAAGGCCGCCGAGCTGCGGGACAAGTTGAAGGCACCGCTGGAAGACACGCAGTTGGCCGTCTACGCGCTGCTGATGGGTGCCGACCCGGCGTTGCAGGCCGCCTACCTGGCGCTGGACGAGCCCGACACGCTGAAGCTGGTACCGCACGAGGCGGTCAGCGACACGGCGCTGGTGCTGCGCGACGGCCTCCAGGCCGACCTGTCCGCGGTGCTGGGCGGCGCAGCGCTTCCGGCGCTGGGCGAAGGCCGCGTCTGCGACTACTGCGAAGCCCGCGGCCTGTGCCGCAAGGATGACTGGGCATGACGAGCACTTTCGCTTACTACGCCGACGGCCGGCTGATCCCCCGCGAACGTTTTTACGCGATTGCTTGCGACCCGGCGCGCAGCAGCATCGTCGAAGCCTGCGCCGGCGCCGGCAAGACGTGGATGCTGGTGTCGCGCATCCTGCGTGCGCTGCTGGCCGGCGCCGAGCCGCAGCAGATTGTCGCCATCACGTTCACCCGCAAAGCCGCCGGCGAGATGCGCGAGCGGCTGTCGGAATGGCTGGCCGGCTTTGCCGCCGCCGACGAGGCCACGCAGCGCCAGGCGCTGGTGGACCGCGGCCTGGACGCCACCGAGGCCGAGCGACTGCGGCCGCGGCTAGGTACGCTGCACGGCGAGCTGCTGCGTGGCGGGCGGGGCGTCGAGGTGCGCACCTTCCACGGCTGGTTCTCGCAGCTGCTGCGCGCGGCGCCGATGAGCCTGCTGGCCGAGCTGGGCATCTCGCCGGAGCTGCAGCTCATCGAGGACGAGGCCGAGCTGATGCCGTCGCTGTGGCGACGCTTTCACGGACTGGTGCTGGGCGAGGCTGAGCTGCTGGCCGATTTTCAGGCGCTGGCGTTGGCACGCGGCCGACACAACCTGCGCGAGTGGTTGCTGGCGGCGTTCTCCAAGCGGGTGGAGCTGGGCCTCGCCGACGTGACGGGTGTGCTGCAGGCCAGCCTGCTGCCCCCCAAGCAGGATCCGGCCGAGCGCTTCGAGCTGCTGGCGCCGGCGCTGGTGGCGGTGGCCAGCGAGTTGGGGCAGGGCGGCGCCAAGGCGCAGACGGCCGCGGCAGCACTGGTGGACGCCGGCAGCTTCGACGAGGTCTGGGCCGCGCTGTTCACCGCCGCCGGCACGCCGCGCAAGCTGGACAAGGCCAGCGACGCGCTGCCGTCGCTGCGCGCCGCGCTCGTCGAGCTCGAAGGCCTGCGCGCCGACTTCGACCAGCTGGCCGCCGCCGAGCAGCATGCCCGCATGGGCCGGCTGGCCCGTGTGCTGGTAGCCGAGTTCGACGCGCTCAAGCGTGGCCGCGGCCTCGTCGACATGAACGACCTGGAGCGCGGCGCGCTGGCGCTGCTGGCGCGGCCCGAGCTGGCCGGCTGGGTGCAGCAGCGGCTGGATGCGCAGGTGCGCCACCTGCTCATCGACGAATTCCAGGACACCAGCCCGCTGCAATGGCAGGCGTTGCACGGCTGGCTACAGGCCTATGCCGGCGCGGGCGGCGGTGCGCAGATCAGCGTCTTCATCGTTGGCGACCCCAAGCAGAGCATCTACCGCTTCCGTCGTGCCGAGCCGCGCGTGTTCATCGCCGCGCGCGAGTTCGTGCTGGGCGGCTTGGGCGGTGTCAGCCTGGCCTGCGACCACACGCGGCGCAATGCGCCCGAGGTGCTGGCCGCGGTGAATGGCGCGCTGGACGGCGTTCTGGAAGGTTTTCGCCCGCACACCACCGAGGGCACGCCTGGCAGCGATGCGCTGGCTGGCCTGTGGCTGCTGGACGGCCCGCCCGGCGAGAAGGCCGAGCGCGCGACGGACCCGCTGGCCTGGCGCCCCAGCCTGACCGAGCCGCGCCACGAGCCCGAGTTCGAACGCCGTGCCGCCGAGGCGCAGCGCGTGGCCGCATGCATCGCCGGCTTGCTGGCAGCGCGGCCCGACCTGGGCCCGGAGGACATCTTCGTGCTGGCGCGCAAGCGCGAGCCGCTGCGTCAGCTCAGCGCCGCGCTGACGACGGCCGGCATTCCGCATGCTGCGCCGGAGGAAACGCCGCTGGCCGATGCGCCCGCCGTGCGCGACCTGCTTGCCCTGCTGGACGCGCTGGCGTCGCCGGGCCACGACCATTCGCTGGCCCAGGCGTTGGCCAGCCCGCTCTTCGGTATCGTCGACGACGAGCTGCTGCGCATCGCCCGCGCGGCGGGCCGCGTGGCTTACCTCGACACGCCGGCGGCTGAATCACCGCAGCCGTGGTGGGCGGCCGTGCAGACGCTGGCCGATCCCAGCCCGGCACTGGCCCGCGCCCGCGGCCTGCTGGCCGGCTGGCGTGAGGCCGCTGCGCTGAGCACGCCGCACGAGCTGCTGGACCGCATCGTTCACGAGGGCGAGCTGCTGCCGCGCGTGCTGGCCGCCAGCCCGCCCACCGAGGCGGCGGCCCGCGTGCAGAGCGTGCAGGCGCTGCTGCGCGCCGCGCTGGACCTGGACGGTGGCCGCTACGCGCAGCTCTACGGCTTCGTGCGCGCGCTGCGCAGCCGGCCGCTGACTTGGGGCCATACGGCGGGTGGGGCGGGCGTGCAACTGCTGACCATCCACGGCGCCAAGGGGCTGGAGGCCGAGGTCGTCATCCTGCTGGACACCGACGCTGCACCGCCGAAGGCCGAGACCTATGGCCTGCTGCTGGACTGGCCGGTTGACCAGCCGGCGCCGCGGCAGGCGGCCTTCTTCGGTTCGGAGGCCAAGCCGCCGCCGTCACTGGCTGGCCTTGTTTCGCAGGAGCAGGCCGCCCGCGAGCGCGAGGAGTTCAACGCGCTGTACGTGGCGCTGACGCGCGCGCGCCGTACGCTGATCGTCAGCCGCACGCCGGCCAAGCGGCCGCAGGCGAGCTGGTGGGCGCGCCTGGCGCCGCTGGGCCAGCCCTGGCCGCTGCCGCTTCAGGAGGTCGCGGCGGGCGAGGCGCCGGCGCCGCGCTGGTGGCCGCTGCCGGCCTGGCGGGGCCAGCGCGTGGCGCTGCAGGAGCGCGCGGCCGACAACGCCCGCGCTGCCCAGGTGGGCGAGGCACTGCACCGCGCGCTGGAGTGGGTCAGTCAGCCGGGGCAGACGCAGACGCTGGCCGTGCTGCTGGCCGGCAGCAGCCAGGCCTTTGGGCTGGACGCCGCCGGGCGCAAGCAGCTGGAGGCCGCGGTGCGCGCCATCCTGGCCAGCGCCGCGGCCCGGCCGTTCTTCGACCCGGCCGAGCTGCTGTGGGCCGGCAACGAGGTGGCGGTCACGCTGCCCAGTGGAGAAGGGCGCATCGACCGCCTCGTGCAGCGGCGCGATGGCTGCTGGTGGGTGCTGGACTACAAGCTCGGCCTGATGCCCGAAGCCCAGCAGGCCTATCACGAGCAGCTGCGCGGCTACGTTGCGGCGGTGCAAATGCTGCAGCCGGGCGAGCCCGTGAAGGCCGCGTTGATCAGCGGCGAGGGCAGGGTGATTTCTGTCGGCTAGAATAGTCGGCTTGATCGGGGCGTAGCGCAGCCTGGTAGCGCATCTGCTTTGGGAGCAGAGGGTCGCGAGTTCGAATCCCGCCGCCCCGACCAAATTTTTCCTTAGAAATTAACGGGTTACAGCTGAACGGTTGTAGCCCGTTTTTCTTTCCGGGTCCGTTCTTTGGTTGTTGGGGACAACCATAGGGACAACCGTAAGTACGCCCGATCTCAACGCATTGGGCGAAGGACTGCCGGTCTTTCGATGCCCGCTGACGGCTGTTGTGGGGCAGAGCCGACAAAGTAGAGTAGGTGATCGGATGAATGCACCCACCCAAGCAACCGCATCGACCAGTTGCTGCCGTGGGCGGTTGTGGCGAAGTGGGCCGGCGAAGCCGGCGCGGGTGACATGTCGTTGGCGGCCTGAACGCAGTCCCGGCGCCCCCCGGCAGAATGCGTTCATGCGCATCAAACTGATCGAATAGCTGCCATGGCGACCAGTGTCGAGCTGTACCAGCTCAGCTGGCCATCAGTGGGGGAGTTTGGGTGGCCGCCGGGGGGCGAGCCGACGCAATCGCTACGACGCGTACTTCATGCCCACCTCCCAAACGGGCCCCATCAAGCCTAGCAGCGAAGCCGGTACGCGCGCGTCCCCGTTGGCCTCGGCCAGCGTTTCATGCATCGCCTCGGCGATGCGCTCCAGCGTCACGCGCGGCCTTACCACGCCGCAGACCTCAGTGCCGAACTGGAGCAGCTCCTCGGTCGTCGGGTACGCCTTGCTGTGGTGCTTGCCCGCAAAGAGCTTGAGCGCCATCGTGCGGTCGGTTTGCTCCTCATCGCCGACGAAGCGGGTGTAGGTGTAGACCGCGGTCGTCACGACATCGAACAGCGGCGACAGCCTTGGGAAACCATCCGGATGCACCAGCACGCCGAAATTCTTGAGGTGGGCGTCTCCGTTTCGGATCATCACGCTGAGCGCCACCTGCTCGAAGAACCGCTGCAGGTCCTCGCCCGGCAGTTGCAGGTACCGCAACAACTCGGCGATGCGCTGATAGCTCCCGCGGTACTTGCGCTCAGACAGCACATCCCGAACGCGCAGGTTCATCAGCGAGGCGATGTCTTCGAAGCCCAAGCGCTCGATCTGCCCATCAGGGCGGGGGCTCAGGTCAAAGCGATCGACGACCAGCATCTGGCCGTCATGGGACAACTCGAAGCCGGGCGTCAGGATCTGCGCCTTCTTTGCCGCCGACAGGCACAGAAACTCGTTGGCCGCGAGACCTGCGTAGGCTACCGATGCGACCTTCACGATCACCGAGGGGATGGGTCCGGTCGCGCGATCGGCCACCATGATTTTGGGCTGCATGCCAGCGATGCCGACGCCTGAACTCAGATAGGTCCGCACCAGATCTTCATACAGCTCCGGTGTAAACGGCAACGCCAACAACGCCTCCCGCTCGATGTGGGTCGGCGCGGAGGCCGGCTCCGCACCCGGCAGCCGATAGCCGAGGTTGCCGATGCCGTTCTGACCAACCATCGCGAGCAGGTGCATCGGCTGCAGCCGATGCTTCGGGAACATCATGCTCAACCGCAGCAGCAACTCGCCCTCAGGCAAGGTCTGATCCATCACCGCGAACAGTGCACCGTCCTGCCAGGTCGGCTGTTCGCGCGCCGGCATGAGTAGTGCGACGCTTGGCTGATCAGGGTCCGGCGTGCCGTACCGGAACTCGTAGTTCGAGGTCTTGAGCAATTGCCCGCTTGCGCGTCCGTTGATGGACACGTCGAGCGAGCGGATCTTGTCGGGTAGCGCCATCACTCGTCTTCATCGTCCAGGCCGAATCGCGCCTGAACCTGGCTCAGCGTCGGACGCCCTGCTGGCTCGAGCCGCAATGTCAGCTTGAGCACCGACAGCACCGCAAACAGCGACGTCAGGGAGGTGTCCTTGCCCGCTTCCAACCGGTAGATCACGTCTCGAACGCGGCCTGACTGGTCCGCCAGTTCCGTGATGCTCATACCTACGGCCACCCGTGCGGCTCGGATCGCCTCCCCGAGTTCTGTCATCAAACGAATATCGTCGTTCATGAACGACATGATGCCAGTCAGAAGCTAGCCAGCACCGGAGTCGTCGTCCATAAACGACATCTTTGCGATCGGTATGGCGACGACCTGCTGACGACATCTCAATGCGCATGTTCAATCGCCTTTTGGAGCGGTATGTAATCAGCGTAGCCCTAGCCTTGGAGTGTCATAAGAATATCGATGCGCGGCCGCAGCACATGCATGGGCCCAATCGAAGGTTCAGCTCATGGCTCTGCACGTGCCGCAAGGACGTGACTGACGTCGACACGTGGCGCTGAGCGCGCTGGGCTCCCCCTCGGGACGCAATCTTTGGGAGGGTCCGGCAACGCGCGGACTGCAAGTTTTTTGCCGTCGATGGGCTTCTCTACAGTCCGTCAAGGCTTGATAGCTGGCTCGTCTTCCTTGCCCTCGCGTTGCGCGCGACGCTGGATGTAGGCATCGCGCACGAACAGGTACTTGTCCAGCGCCACCTCGTCGATCATCTTCGTGACGTCCAGCATCTGTGTACGCTTGTCGACGAGGTTGAGCGCAGTCAGCGTGTTCCGAACGCCCGCGTCGTTGACCTGCGATGTCACGCTGGCCAGGCTGTTGACGGGGATGGCCGCTACGCCCCGCACGTCCGACGGCCCAAACAGCGGCATTACCAGGTAGGCGCCGCTGCCCACGCCCCACGCGCCCAGCGTTGCGCTGAAGCTCTCGCCATGACGAGGCAGGCCCCAGCCGCTGGCCACGTCGATGACGCCGAGCAGACCGACCGTCGTGTTGGCACCGAACCGCGCGAAGTCAGACAGGCCGTCCTTCACCCGCCCCTGCAGCACGAGATTGATGCCCGACCAAGGGTCGCCCAGGTTGTTGAAGAAGTTGGACACGCCCGTGCGCACAGGCGCCGGCACGACGGCCTTGTAGGCCGTAGCGGCCGGCTTCAGCGCCACCTTGTCCAGACCTTCGTTGAACGCGAAGGTCTTGCGGTTGATGCCCTCCAGTGGATCGGGGTTCTGCGGCGTGGCGCACCCGGCCAGAAGGGCGCTGCCGGTGAGCAGCAGCGGGAAAAGAAGGCGAGAGGCGGTGGATGACATGAGGAACTCCAGCAACGAGGGACGGGGCATCGTGGCCGTGGTCGACTTGCCAGCGACTTACCGGCGCGCACTCAGGCCAGCGCGAACTCGACAGCGCGCAGCAGGCCGAACAACAAGGCCAGCAACGCGCCAAGCAGCGTCGAGTTCAGCAGCAGCTTCAGCGCCTGGTAGGTGCGACGGCGCGTCTCGCGCAGCCGCAGTGACTTCTCGCGCAGTGGGGCCAAGCGCAGGAACAGTGCGCTGAACAGGCCGCGCGAGTCGTCGTCGGTGTTGGGCACCAGCGTGGCCTTCGCCAGCACGGCGTAGGCGTTTCTCAACAGGCCGCCGACGACGCCCATCGGCCGATCCACGTCACACATCAGGATCAGCCGCGGCTGCAGGCTGCCGTTGTGCGCGCGGTGCGGGTAGGTCTCGTCGAAGACGAAGTCCTCGCCGTCGCGCCACGCGCAGCGTTCGCCGTCGACGTTGATGTGACACAGACCCGAATTGGGTGTCTGCAGCCCCAGGTGGTAGCGCAGGCAGCAGGCCATCGGGTCGGAATGCAGCGACAGCTCGGCGCCTGGCGGCAGGATGGAGAACATCGCGCTGCGGATGCCCGGCACCTGCTTCAGCAACGCCACCGTTCTCGGGCAGAGCCGCTGCGCGGACGGGTGGTCGGTGCCGTACCAGGTCAGGTAGAACTTGCTCCAGCCGCGCTTGAAAAAGGTGCGAAAGCCCACGTCGTAGTAGCCCGCCGAGCCCGGCGCCTTGGCCGCCTCGAAGGCGCCGCTGGCGTGCAAGGCCAGCGCCTCATCGCGTATGACCTGCCAATGGGCACGCAGCACGTCGATGTTCTGTAGGTAGCCTGCGTCCAGCACCGGCCGACGCGCCCAGGGCTTGGTCGCCATGTACATCAGGCAATTCAGCGGCGCGAACACCGGCCGGCTCTTGCGCAAGTACTGCGTGAAGCTGGCATAGCGAAGCCGCCCGCGCCAACGGTAGACATAGGCGATGCAGCCGGCCGCATAGACCACGAGCCCCGCGAGAGCAAGGAGGCTCAGGCTCATGGCGCGGCCTCCTGCAACAGGGGCGTTGCACGACGCCGGCGCCGAGCCCAGGCTACGGCGTCGTCCACCAGGCTGTAGACAACCGGCACCACCAGCAGGCTCAGCACGGTCGACGTGACCAGCCCGCCAATGACGACGATGGCCATCGGCACACGGAAGCTCGGGTCGCCCACCCAGCCCATGGCCACTGGCAGCATGCCGGCGCCCATGGCCAGCGTCGTCATGACGATGGGCCGCGCGCGCTTGCGGCAGGCGTCGGTAATGGCCTCGCGGCGTGGCAGGCCGTGGTCGCGGCGGGCGATGATGATGTAGTCGACCAGCAGGATGGCATTCTTCGTCGCCACGCCCATCAGCATGATCAGTCCAATCATGGACGGCATGGACAGCGCCGCGCCGGCCAGGAACAGTGCCAGCATCGCGCCGGGCACCGACAGCGCCAACGCGATCAGGATGGTCAGCGGCTGCACAAAATCCTTCATCAGCAGCGCCAGCACCATGTAGATGCACAGCACGCCGATTCCCATCGCCATGCCGAAGCCGCGGGCCAGTTCACCCATGTCGTCGGCATCGCCCTCGCTGCCGCGTACGACGCCACGCGGCAGCTGCTGCAGGCTGGGCAGCCGCGCGATGGCGGCCTCGATCTCGCTGAGCGGGCGGCCGTTGGCCTCGATGTCCAGGCGCACGGTGCGCCTCCGGTCTTGGCGGTCGATCTGCGCCGGCCCGCTGTCCATCTCCAGCGAGGCCACGTTCTCCAGCGCCACAGGCCCGCGCGCGCCGGGCACGGGCAGGCGGCGCACCAGGTCGAGGTCGTCGCGCGCGGCCGTGGCCAGCGCGACGATGACGGGTAGTTGCCGCTGGTCCAGGTTCAGCTTGGGCGTGGCCTCGGCGTAGTCGCCCACGGTGGCCACGCGCAGCGTATCGGCGATGGCCTCGGCGGTGATGCCCAGGTCGGCTGCGCGGGCGAAGTCAGGCCGCAGCCGCAGCTCGGGGCGCAGCAGGCTGGCCGACGACGTGACCGCACCGACGCCGGGTACGCCGCGCAGCTCTCGCTCCACGCGTTGCGCATGCTGGGCCAGCAGCCGGCTGTCGTCGCCGGCCAGCACCAGTGTGTAGCTGGCACCGAAACCGTCCTTGCCCACCTTCACGCGCACTCCCGGCAGCAGTGCCAGCGCCTCGTGCAGCTGCTGCTCGATGCCCTGCTGCCGCAGGCCGCGCGGGCGGTCGGCGCGCGGCGTGAGGGTGAGCGTCAGCACGGCGGTGCGCACGTCGGCGACGGCGGGCGCGTCGCCCTCGTCGCCCCCGCTGCCGCTACCGATGGCGGTGAAGACCGACATCACGTGCGGATGGCGCGCAACGATCAGGCGTGCCTGTTCGGCTATTGCGACCGTGGCGGCCAGCGCGCTTCCGGGTGGCAGCGAGAGAGACACCTGCGTCTGTGTATCGTCGTCCGCCGGGATGAAGGTGCTGGGCAGCAGCACCGCCAGGCCCAGGCCGCCGACGAAGAAGGCCGTGGCCGCGGCCACCGTCAACCCGCGGTGGCGCAGGCACCAGCGGGCCCAGCCTTCGTAGCGCTGCACCCAGGCGGGTTCGGTGGTGGCGTGCGCGGGCGCGCGCAGCAGGTGGGCGGCCATCATCGGCGTCAGCAGCCGGGCGACCAGCAGCGAGAACAGCACCGCGCCGGCCGCCGTCCAGCCGAACTGCACGAAGAAGCGGCCGACCGTGCCGCTCATGAAGGCCGTCGGCAGGAACACGGCCACCAGCGTGAAGGTGGTGGCGATGACGGCCAGCCCGATCTCGGCGGCCGCGTCGCGCGCGGCGTCAACGGGGCTCTTGCCCATCAGCAGGTGGCGCTGGATGTTCTCGATCTCGACGATGGCATCGTCCACCAGCACACCCACCACCAGCGACAGCGACAGCAGCGTGATGATGTTCAGCGTGAAGCCCATGCCGTGCATCAGCGCGAAGGCCGGGATGACCGACAGCGGCAGCGCCACCGCCGCGACGAAGGTGGCGCGCCAGTTGCGCAGGAACAGGAACACCACCCCCACCGCCAGCGCCGCGCCCTCCACGAGCAGCCGCATCGAGCCCTCGTAGTTCTCCACGACCGGGTCGATGCCGCTGACGGCTTCCGCCAGACGCACATCGGCGTGCTGCGCCTGCAGCGCCTCCACCGCGCGGCGCACGCCTTCGGCCACCTCGATCTCGCCATGGCCGCGTGCGCGCAGCACCTCGAAGCCCACCACGGGCCGACCTTCGTGGAAGGCGGCGGCACGCGGTTCGGCGACCGTGTCGGTCACGGTGGCCACCTGGTCGAGCCGAATGCGGCGGCCGTCGCCCAGCGCCAGCTCAACAGCGCCCAACTCCTGCGCCGTCTGCACCGTGGCCAGGAGGCGCACCGACTGCTCGGTGCCGCCCGCATCAACGCGCCCGCCCGAGGCCTCCTGCTGCACGCGGCGCAGCTGGCGAGAGATGTCGGCCGCCGTCACCTGCAGCGCGAGCAGGCGGTTGGCGTCCAGAGCCACGCGCACCTCGCGGCTCACGCCGCCGACGCGCTTGACCGCGCCGACACCGGGTACCGCCAGCAATGCCTTGCTGACCTTGCTGTCGACGAACCAGGACAGCGCCTCATCGTCCTGCCGGCTGGAGGCGGCGGTGAAGGTCAACACCGGCGAGCTGGCGAACTCAACCTTGCGGATGACCGGGTCGCGCAGCTCGGCCGGCAGGTCGCCGCGCACGCGCGAGACGGCGTCGCGCACGTCGTCCATCGCGTCCTGCACCGGCTTTTCCAGGCGGAATTCGATGCTGATCTCGGCCATGCCGTCGGTCAGCGTGCTGTCGATGTGGCGCACGCCCTGCAGCGTGGCGAAGGCGTTCTCCAACTTGCGCGCGACCTCAGTCTCCATCTGCGATGGCGAAGCACCGGGCAGCACCGCGCTGACCGTCACGACGGGCAGATCGACGTCGGGAAAGTTCTGCACCTTCATCGCCGCGAAGGCCATCAGGCCCACCACAGTCAGCAGGATGAAGAGCAGCACGACGGGCGACGGATTGCGAATCGCCCAGGATGAAAAGTTGAAACTCATGGGTGCACCCTTCGCGCCATGCGCTGTCCCGTCAAGCGGGAGCTGAACCCCTTCGGGCGGCCGTGCGGCGCTCATGGCTGCCCCACCACGCGAACCAGGTCGTTGTCACTCAGGAAAGCCACGCCGGACGCGACGACGCGTTCGTCGCCCTGCAGGCCGCGCACGATCTCGATGCGGTCGCCGGCCTGGCGGCCTACGTCGACCTTGGTCTGCAGCGCTCGCGAATCGGAACCCACGCGGAAGACGACATGGAAGCCCTCGCGCACCTGCACCGCGCTGCGCGGCAGCGTCATCGAGCGGCTGCTGCCCAGTTCGAACTCGCCCTGCGCGAACATGCCGGCGCGCGCCGTGCCGGCCTGCGGCAGGTCCACATAGGCCAAGCCATTGCGGGTCTGCACGTCCACCAGCGGCGCGAGCTGACGCAGCCGGCCCTGCACGACGCGGCCGTCCGGCAGCGTGACGCGCACGGCGTGCGCGTCCTTCAGCCGTGCCAGCTCACCGGCCGGGACCTCGGCCCGCCATTCCAGCCGCTGGCCCCGCACGAGGCGAAACAGCTCCTGTCCCGCCGGTACGACCGCGCCGACGGCGGCGCTGCGCGCGGAGATGACGCCATCGTCCGGCGCGACGACGCGGGTCTGCGCCAGCCGCAGTCGCTCCAGTGCCTCGGCCGCCTGAGCAGCGTCCAGGCGCGCCTGGGCCGCAGCCTCGGCGGCGAGCTGCTGCTCGATCTGCTGGGCAGACAGCGCGCCGGTGTCCTGCAACGTTTGCGCACGTCTGGCATTGGCGGCCGCCTCGGCCAGCGCCACGCGGGCCTCGGCGACGGCCGCCCGGCGCAGCGCGAGGTCGGCCTGCACGGTCTCGGGCGCGAAGCTCGCAAGCATTTGCCCGCGCCGCACCGTGTCGCCCACATTGGCGCGCACGTCGACGAGGCGCAGGCCGTTGGCTTCGGCGCCGATGCTGGCCTCCTGCCAGGCGGCGATGTTGCCGTTGGCGGCGATGCGCTGCGGCAGCGTGCCGGCGGTGAGCCGTGTGACGGCCACGCTCAGCGCCGCTCGCTCGCCTGGCGTGTCGGCCGTGGGCGCGGCGCTGGCCAGCGTGATGGACAGCAGCGCGCCGGCCACCGCGACGGCGGCCGACAGCAGGGTCAGGGTGTTGGAGGTCTTCATGGATCAATGCACCGGGGTGTTGGGCCGCCAGCCGCCGCCGGCCGCCCGGTAGAGGGAAATCCACGCCGCCAGCCGCTCACGTTCGAGCGCGTTGCGGGTGGTCTGGGCCAGCAGCAGGCCGCGGCGCGCGTCCTCCAGCTCGAACAGGCTGGCCGCGCCGGCGGCGTGGCTGGCGGCGGTGGCGTGGTAAGCGCGCTCATGGCTGTCGACGGCGGACTGAGCGCTGCCGCCGCGCTGCGCCGCGCTTTGCAGCGTGACGAGCGCGCTCTCCACCTCCTGAATGGCCGTGCGCAGACGGGCTTCAAAGGTCTTGAGTGCAGCGACATGCCGGGCGCGGGCAGCGTCAGTGTTGGCGCGGCGCACACCGGCATCGAACAGTGGCAACGTGACGGTGACGGGGCCGAGCGTCCACACGCCGCCGTCGTTGGCGAGGCCGAGGCTGGTGGTGCGCGTGGCGCCAAGCATGCCTGCCAGCGTGACGCGCGGCCAACGGCGCGCAGCGGCCTGCTTGACCTCAGCGCTGGCGGCGACGACCTCGCGTTCAGCGGCCCGCACGTCCGGTCGCTGGGCCAGCAGCGCCGCCGGCACACCGGCCACGGCGAACTCACGCGGGCGCGGCAGTCGGGCCGTCTGCGCAGTGAGCTGGCGGCGTAAGGCCATCTCTTCTTCAGCCGTCAGCGCAACGAGAGACTTCACGAGCAATGCGCACTGCGCCTGCTGCTGCAGCAGCGCCATGTAGCCGTCCGCAGCACTCGCGCGGGCCAGGTCTGCGCTGGCGGTCGAGCGAACGCCCACACGCGCTGCGGCGTCGCTCACGTCGGCGACGAGTTCCCGCGAGCGAGCGTCGGCGTCCAGTTGCTGAGCCTGGCGCTCGCAGGCACGCAGGTCGGCGTAGCCGGATGCGACCTCGGCAGCGACGGAGACGCGTGCCTCATGCCAGTCTGCCTCGCGGGCTTCGACCCGGGCCTGCGCGGCGTTGGCTCCCGCCCGCAGCGCCCCGAAGAGATCCAGCTCCCAACTGGCCTGCACGCTGGCCGAGGTCTGGCTGGCGAGGGGCGCACCGGCCTGCGCGCGGCTGCGAGAGGCGGACGCGCCGGCGTCCAGCGCGGGCAGCAGCACGGCGCCGCCAGTCACCCGCGCCGCGCGGGCGTCGGCGATGTTGGCGGTAGCCGTGGCGAGCGTCGGGCTCGCGGCCTGCGCTGCGGTCACGAGGTGGGCCAGCAGTGGATCGTCGAACTGCGACCACCAGGCTTGCAGCGAGCCCAGTTCGCCGTCATGGGGCTGCGATGCGTGCCACTGCGGCGCGGCGCTGGCTTCGATGCGCGCGGGCGGGGGCGCCGCACAGCCGGTCAGAGCCAGGCCGAGGGCGGCGCATAGCGCAGTGGAGAAGGAAAGGTCGGTCATCGGGCCGCGACTGTTCGGCCCGCCGACTTTCCGGACACTTACCGACCGCGCTCCTCACGGCAGGTCGGATCGGTAAGTGGGCCGTAATAGAAGGCCGCTGACGATGGTCGTCTTTTCACACCTGCCCGCTCCGGGACCCGCCATGCGAACGCTGTACCTCTCTTCCTTCCTGCTGGCTCCGGCGCTGGCATCCGTGGCGCTGCTCGGCGCGCCACTGGCCCAGGCCCAGGGCGGTCCCGGCGGCATGGGTGGACCCGGGAGGGAGGGCCAGTCCTCGTGGGGTCTGGGCATCGCGGCCGTGTCCGGCCAGGAGGCCTACAAGGGCATCGAGCGCGAGACCCGTGCGCTGCCGATGCTGAGCTACGAAAACCGCTGGTTCCGCTTGGGCGGACTGGGCGCCGAGGTCAAGCTGCCGCGGCTGGGCATCAGCGACACGCAGTCCATCGACTTCCGCCTCGTCGGCAAGTTCAATATGGACGGCTACGAGGCCAAGGACTCGACCTTCCTGGCCGGCATGAATGAGCGCAAGGGCGGCTTCTGGGCCGGCGCCAAGGCGACCTGGCGCAACGACGTCGCCCACCTCAGCGCGGAGTGGACGGCTGACGTCTCCAGCCACAGCAAAGGACAGCGCTTCAACCTCAGCCTGGAGAAGAACTTCCGCCTCGGCCCGCAGCTCATGCTGTCGCCGCGCGTGGGCGCGAGCTGGATGGACAAAAAGTACGTGGACTACTATTTCGGCGTCCGCAGCCACGAGGTGCAGGCCGGCCGCGCGGCTTCTACCGGTACCTCGGGCGTCAACGCCGAACTGGGCCTGCGCAGCCTCTACATGATCGACCCCCACCACGCGGTCTTCCTTGACCTCGGCGTGACTCGCCTGGCCAAGAGCATCAAGAACAGCCCTCTGGTCGAGCGCTCGACGGAGAACCGCGTGCTGATGGGCTATCTCTACCGCTTCTGATGAACCGCATCCTGCTGGTCGAGGACCACGAGCGCCTGGCCGGGCTGATCAGCAAGGGCCTTGGCGACGCCGGCATCGCGGTCGACGTGGTCGACCGCATTGCCACGGCGTGGTCGGCGCTGCAGCAGGTGCCCTACCGCGCGCTGGTGCTGGACCGTGGTCTCCCCGGCGGAGACGGGCTGGACCTGCTGAAGCGCCTGCGCGCTGCCGGCCTGGGTACGCCCTGCCTGGTGCTGACGGCGCGCGACGCGCTGCACGACCGGGTGGAAGGCCTGGAGGCCGGCGCCGATGACTACCTGCCCAAGCCGTTCGCGATGGACGAGATGGTGGCCCGCGTGCGTGCGCTGCTGCGCCGCCCGGTGGAGAGCCGCACGCTGGCACCAGGCCATGGCGACCTTCAGCTGCGCCCCGACGCGGGCACGCTGTGCTGCGACGGCGAGAGCGTGACGCTGGCCAGTGCCGAGATGCAGATCATGCTGCTGCTGGTGGAAAAGGGCGGCGACACCGTGCGCCGCAGCGCGTTGGAGGCTGCCGGCTGGGGGCTGGGCGAGGCGGTGACACCCAACGCGCTGGACGTGGCACTGCATCGGCTGCGCCGCAAGCTGCAAGCCGTTGGGTCAGCGCAGCGCATCGTCAATGTGAGAAACCTGGGATATGCCCTCCGTGAAACGAGCGTGGACCAATAGCCTCAGCTTCAAGGTCATCCTGGCCTACCTCGCGGGCAGCCTGTTGAGCGTGCTGATCATCGTGATGGTGATCAAGGGCTTGCTGTCATTCAAGAGTCCCATCCTCGTCGAGGAAGACATTGCCGAGCACGCCGAGCACATCGCCGACGACGTGGTGTTCGACGCCAGCGGCCGGCCCGTGGGCCTGACCAGCGATTTGAACCACGTGGCCTGGATGTTCGAGACCATGAAGGATGACATCGCCTACCGCGTGGTCGACAGCACCGGCCGGGTGGGGTTGATGTCCCCGGCTGGCAAGGCCTTCTGGCCGGAGGGCGGTGGCCAGGTGGCGCCGCCCAGACCGGGGCGCTTCGAGTTCGAGAGGGACGGCAAGCCGTACCGCGGCGCCACCGAAGCCATCCCGGACCAGGGCCAGCAGTGGTTCCTGCAGCTGGCTGCCAGCGCCAGGCTGTCCGAGCTGCTACGCCTGGAGTTCGCGCTTCCGTTCATGGGCATTGGCATGGCGCTATTCAGCGCGGTGCTGCTGTTCGTATTCGGTGTCTGCGCGTTCGTGACGATGCGGCATGTGCAGAAGCCGCTGCGGGCGTTGTCGGCCTCGGCTGCCGCCATCTCGCCGCGCTCCCTGCATGCACGGCTGCAGGGGGGCGGAGTGCCGACCGAGATCGCGCCGCTGGTGGACAGTTTCAACCGTGTGCTGGAGCGTGTGGAGCAGGGCTTTCGCGTGCAGCAGGAATTCATGGCCACTGCAGCCCACGAGCTGAAGACGCCGCTGGCGCTGATCCGTGCGCAGATCGAGCTGCTCGATCCCCACTGTGACCGCGATTCGCTGCTGAAGGATGTGGAGCACATGACGCGTCAGGTGCAACAGTTGCTGCTGCTGGCCGAGGCGAGCGAGGCGCACAACTACATGCTCGCGCCGACGGACGTGCTGGACGTAGCGCACGAAGCTGCGAGCTACCTGCAGCGCATGGCTCAGGCCGCGAATGTCAGCATCGAGGTTCGCGGCAGCGCGGACACCGACACCGTCGAGTGGAACGCCGACTGCGGCGCGGTGTTCACGCTGCTGAAGAACCTGCTGGAGAATGCCATTCAGCATGCGCCAGCCGGTAGTGTTGTGAGCCTCGACGTGTCGTCACAAGCGCTGTCGGTGCGCGATCGCGGGCCGGGTGTCAGCCCCGATCAACTGCCCAAGCTGTTCGTGCGCTTTTGGCGCGGCGCCCACAGACGCGACCACGGCGCCGGGCTGGGACTGGCCATCTGCCAGGAGATCGCTCAAGCCCACGGATGGGAGTTGTCGGCGCAGGCGATGGCCCCAGGCTTAAGGTTGACAGTGTCGAGGGACGGTCGTCCGCCGTCGTAGATACGACGTACGCGGTGAACCTGACCTCGAAGCTCACGCGCGAGCATTCCTCGACGCCTTCTCAGCCAGCGCGGCCTTGGTCTTGCTGTGTCAAAGAACTATCGACATCCGGCTGCAACAGGTCATGGGCCCAATCGAAGGTTCAGCTCATCGCTCAGCAGGTGCCGCAACACTGCAGGCCTCTTCCTCCTGACTGCAGGGCTGTAGGGCGGCTGCGCGCTCAGGCTTGAGGCGGCACGCTGACCAGCGGCAGAAACAGCGTCAGGGCGGCGTCGGGCAGCGGGATGACGCCGTGGTGTCGGTAGAAGGCGCTGGCCCGCTTGCCCTTGGCGTCGACGAGCAAGGCATAGGCGGCGATCTCGGAGCGCACGCAGCGGGTCAAGGCGTCCGCCAACAGCGCACCACCCAGGCCTTGGCCCCTGAAGCTCAGATCCACGGCCAGGCGTCCCACGCGCACAGTTGGCGCAGCGTGGTAGCGGGGCAGCTTCTTGGTGAAGGCGGCCGGCAGCTCGGTGAGCGGCACGCTGGCAGCAGCCAGGGTGTAGTAGCCGGCGATGCGTCCATCGTCGCTGTGGGCCACGAAGCACGAGGCCACGCGGCGACGGGCGAGCGCGCGCTTCAAGGCGGGGGCGGCAGCGGGCGGGGCGAGCAGTGCCTGGGCAAAGCACTCCTGAACAACCAGCGTCGGTCGGTCAATGCCGAGCATCGTGCGCCTGGTGTGTGCCCGTTGAAGTTGTAGCCGCCAGCGCTATCGGCCTGAGCTATACGCCGTAGGCCGCCATGAACACCCGTACGGCCTCGCGCAGAAGAGCGTTGTCTTCCCGGGAGTCCGGCTTGTCGAGCTTCAGCAGCCCGCGGAAGTGCCCAGCGCCCAGGAACATCGACAGGAACAGGTCTGCTGCCTGAAGTGGATTGCGCACCTTCAGCGTGCCCGCTGAATGCGCACGGCGCAGGTATGCCGCCAGCTCACTGTTGAACCGCTCAGGGCCGTCCTTGTAGAACTCGCGGCAGACGTCCGGCTGTGCTCCTGCGACGCCGTAGACAGAGCGCAAGGTGCCCAGGGCGTCGTCCCCGCGGGTCAATGCAAGAAACCGGGCGCCAATCGCCAGCAGCGCCTTCTCCGGCTGGTCCGGGTCCAGCGATCCGGCGCCTTCGACGCCAGTCACCGTGGTCGCTGTCTTCTCGTGCACGACCACCTGGAACAGCCTCTCCTTGGAGCCGAAGTTGCTGTAGACGGTCATCTTGGACACACCGGCGTCCGCAGCGATGGCGTCCACGCTGGCGCGCTCCAGGCCATGCTCGTTGAAGTGCCTTCGCGCCGCGTCCAGGATGCGCCTGCACCGCTCGGGATCACGAGGCCGCCCGCGCTGGGGCTTGGGAGCAGAAACGGGCTGGTCGGGCATAGGCAATTTGGTGTACTTGACAGTCCACTATATATGCCTCACATTACTGTACCAATGAGTCCAGTAACAAACAGGCCCATGACTTCATCCTCCCGGCGCTGCCGCAGATCGGTCTCTGCGGCCAACCGCCTTCTCTCCCTCGCGGCAGGGGTCGCCCTGTCAGCGTGCTCGACACCTGCCGTGCAGCCTCCCTCGCCCTCGGTGCCACTCGCAGCCGCGTTTGCCCACGCGCGTGGGGCTGAGGCGCAAGCCACAGCCGCGGGCACGCAGTGGTGGGCCGCCTGGAAAGATCCCACGCTCACCGCGCTGGTTGAGGAAGCGCTGGGCGCCAACCAGGACATCGCCATCGCGCTCCAGCGCGTCGCCCAGGCCCGCGCGGGTGCAGATGCCCAGGCCTCCCGCCTGTGGCCGACGGTGGGCGTGCAGGCTTCCGCATCGCGCAGCGACAGTGGCGTCCCTGCGCCCGTAAAGCAAGGGATGCCCGACACGCGAGCGCTGCGCGCCGGGATCGACGTGGCATGGGAGATCGACCTGGCGGGCGGCGTTCGCGCAGCGCGCGACGCGGCGCAGGCCGACGGCACGGCAGCGGCTGCGGGCGTGCAAGGCGCACGCCTGCTGGTCGCCAGCGAGGTTGCGCGCCAGTACTTCGTGCTGCGCAGCGCCGAGGAGCGGCTGCGCATCGTGCGGGCCCTGGCCGAGGCCCAGCGCCAAACCGCTGCACGCGTAGAAAGCCGCCTGCGCGAAGGCCAGGCCAGCGCCTTCGACCATGACCGCGCGCGTGCCGAAGCGGACGCGCTGGACGCCCAGCTGCCGGCGCTGCGGATGCTGGTCGGCACCACGCAGACCCAACTGGCCGTGCTGCTCGGGCGCAACCCGTCGGCGCGCACTGTCAACGCCGACAACCACTTCACCTGGCCGGCGGCACCAGCCATCGCGACGGGCCAGCCCAGCGAGTTGCTGAGGCGCCGCCCCGATCTGGTCGCCGCAGAGGCGCGTGTCGCTGCCGAGGCGTTGCGCACCGCCGAAGCCCGCGCCCAGTGGTGGCCCAAGCTGTTCCTCAGCGCCTTGGTGGGCCGCGAGGACTTGCGGCTGAACGCGCTCGATCTCGCGCCGGCCCACTTCTCCAATGTCGCGCTGGCCTTTGCGATGCCGGTCTTCAACGCCGGGCGCATTGACGCCGGTGTTCGGGTGCAGTCGGCGCGCGCCGACGAGGCGCTGCTCGCCTGGCAAAAGTCAGTCCTGGTGGCGGTCCGGGAAGTCGAGGACAGCCTGCTTGTGCGCTCGCAAGAGGCCGAGCGCAACGCGGCCCTTGCGCTCACCGTCGAGCACCGCCGCCGCTCCCTGCGGCGCGCCGAGTCGCTGCAGCGCGAAGGGCAGATCGATCTGCTGGCCCTGCTGGACGTGCAGCGCTCCGTGCTGGCCAGTGAACTGGCCTTGTCGGAGAGCCGCCTGCAGCAGGCGCTGGCCGACGTGCAACTCTACAAAGCCCTGGGCGGTGGTTTCCCCGCGACGCAGCCCAGCACAGCCATGACATCACTTGCCGCCAGGACGCCCCAGTGAACAGGATCTTCCCCACCCTCCCGCTCTCAAGCATCGCCGCCGCCAGCCTGCTGCTGACGGCCTGCGGCCAACCGCCCGCGCCGGCCGCTGCCGTGAAGCCGGTCTTCGTGACGACCGTGACACCGGCCAACGCCGCGCAGACCCGCAGCTTCACGTCGGTGGTCCGTGCCCGCGTGGAGACGGAACTCGGATTCCGGACTGGCGGCAAGGTGGTTGAACGCCTCGTCGAAGTCGGCGACAGCGTCAAGGCGGGCCAGGTTCTGGCTCGTCTGGACCCCGCCGATTACCAGCTGGCCGTGAAGGCGGCAGCCGACCAGGTGCAGGCCGCGTCCGTGGACGCGCAGCAGGCCGCCTCCGACGAGGCGCGCTTTCGCCGGCTGATGGCCGACGGGTCGGTCGGTACCGCCGACCACGAGCGCCAGAAGGCGCGTGCCGACGCTGCGGTGGCGCGGCTGGATCAGGCCAATCGCCAGCTCGATCTCGCACGCAATCGCGAGGGCTACGCGGCGCTGGTGGCCCCCTACGCGGGCGTCGTGACGGCGCTGCGCTTCGAGCGCGGCCAGGTCGTCAGCGAAGGCCAGCCCGTGCTGTCGCTGGCCCGTGACGGCGAGCGCGAGGTCGTCGCCGAACTGCCCGAGGACTGGGTCGGCCGGGCGCGAAGCCTCGCAGCCACGGCGGCCCCGTGGAACGATCCGACATCGCCGGTCCGCCTCGTGCTGCGTGAGCTTTCGCCGCAGGCCAGCGCGCAGGGCCGAACCTACCGCGCGCGCTATTCGGCCGCACCCGATTCGCGCGAACCCGTGGCCGCGCTGCCGCTGGGCAGCACGATGCAGTTGACGCTGTCG
Organism: Pelomonas margarita; assembly: GCF_043555875.1. NCBI lineage: Bacteria > Pseudomonadati > Pseudomonadota > Betaproteobacteria > Burkholderiales > Sphaerotilaceae > Roseateles > Pelomonas margarita. The sequence goes on from NZ_JBIGHW010000004.1 coordinate 363,939, forward strand.
GCACTGCACGCCGGCCCCGCGACCGCAGTGCTGCCCGTGAGTGCCCTGGTCAAGGGCAGCGGCCCCGTCGGTGTGTGGACCGTGAACGCCAAGGGTTCCGGTCTCGTGTTCACCCCGGTCCAGGTGGTGGCCAACGACGACGCCACGGTGCGTGTCACGGGCCTGGCCGCGGGCAGCAAGGTCGTCAGTGTCGGCGCCCAGAAGCTCGATGCGGGCATGGTCGTTCGCGCCGTCGAGCGCGCTCCCGACGCCGCAGCGGCCACCGCCGCCAAGAGCAGCTCATGAAGCGCTTCAATCTCTCCGAGTGGGCCGTCACGCACCGGCCCATGGTGCTGTTCCTGATCATCCTGACGCTCATCGTCGGCGGCATCTCCTTCAGCAAACTGGGCCGGCTGGAAGACCCGAACTTCGACGTGCCGCAGATGACGGCCATCGTCGTGTGGCCCGGCGCCACCGCGCAGGACGTGCAGGACCAGGTGCTCAACCGCATCGAGCGCCGCCTGCAGGAGCTTGATCACTTCGAGTACGTGCGCAGCTTCTCGCGCCAGGGCTACGGCGGCATCACGCTGTGGATGAAGGGCGGCAGCAGCAAGGCGGAGCTGGACAACGCCTGGTACCAGGCGCGCAAGAAGATAGGCGACATGCGCCAGGAGTTGCCCGAGGGCGTGCGCGGGCCGTTCTTCAACGACGAGTACAACGACCGCTACAGCGTGCTGTATGCGTTGAGCGCCCCCGATCTGTCGATGGCCGAACTGCTGACGCTCACCGAGGACGTGAAGCGCCGCTTCCAGAGCGTGCCCGGCGCCGGCAAGGTGGACGTGCTGGGCAAGCAGGCCGAGCGTGTGTACGTGGAGTTGTCGACGCGGCGCCTGGCGGCGCTGGGCATCGCGCCGACGGCGGTGTTCGACGCGCTGGCGCGCCAGAACCTGGTGACGCCGGCCGGCTCGGCCGACGCCACGCACGACCGTGTGCAGGTGCGCGTGGACGGCGGGCTCAAGAGCGCTGCGGACGTGGCCAACGTGACGCTGGAAGTCGGTGGCCAGGTGCTGCGGCTGGCAGACATCGCCACCGTGCGCAGCGGCTATGAAGACCCGCCCAGCTTCAGCATCCGTCACAACGGCGTGCCGGTGCTGGCCATCGGCGTGACCATGCAGGCCAACGGCAATGTGCTGGACTTCGGCAAGGCGCTGGAGCAGCGGCTCGCCCAGATCAAGCAGGAGATCCCGGCCGGCATCGAGATCCAGCAATACGCCGACCAGCCGCGCGTGGTGGCCGAATCGGTGTGGGAGTTCGAGCGCTCGTTCCTGGAGGCGCTGGCCATCGTGCTGGCCGTCTCCTTCCTGTTCCTGGGCTGGCGCACCGGCATCGTGGTGGCCGCGTCGGTGCCGCTGGTGCTGGCGCTGGTCGCAGCGGTGATGTACGCCGCCGGCTGGGCGCTGGACCGCATCTCGCTCGGCGCGTTGATCATCGCGCTGGGCTTGCTGGTGGACGACGCCATCATCGCCGTCGAGATGATGGTGGTGAAGCTGGAGGAAGGCTGGGACCGGCTGCGCGCCGCCACCTACGCTTACACCTCCACGGCGTTCCCCATGCTGACCGGCACGCTGGTCACGGCCGCCGGCTTCATGCCGGTGGGTTTCGCCAAGTCCATCGCGGGCCAGTACGCGGGCGGCATCTTCTGGGTGGTGGGCGCGGCGCTGATCCTGTCCTGGCTGGTGGCCGTGATCTTCACGCCCTACCTGGGCGTGTTGCTGCTGCCGAAGAACCTGGCCACCCGACACGGGCACGGCGCCCACCATGACCCGTACGACCGGCCCGTCTACCGCCGGCTGCGCGCCATCGTCGACTGGGCGGTGCATCGCCGCGCCTGGGTGCTCGCCGCCACGGTGCTGGTCTTCGCCATGGCCGGTGCCGGCATGCTGGCGGTGCAGCAGCAGTTCTTCCCCACCGCCTCGCGGCCGGAACTGCTGGTGGACCTGCGCCTGCGCGAGGGGGCGTCGTTCGCCGCCACGTCCGCCCAGGTGAAGCTGCTCGAAGCCCGCCTGGCCAAGGACCCCGACATCGAGTTCTTCACCGCCTACACCGGTGGCGGCACGCCGCGCTTCTACCTGTCCATCCAGCCGGAGCTGCCCAACCCGGGCTTCGCGCAGTTCGTCATCAAGACGGCAGGCACCGAGCAGCGCGAACGCGTGCGCGCGCGTCTGATGACCTTGTTCGACAAGGGCGAGGCACTTCCTGACGTCAATGCGCGTGTCACGCGCCTGGAGTTCGGCCCGCCAGTGGGCTTCCCGGTGCAGTTCCGCGTCATCGGCCCGGACAAGGCGCAGGTGCGCGAGATCGCCTACCGTGTGCGCGACGCGGTGCGCCAGAGCCCGCTGGTGCGCGACACGCAGCTGGACTGGAACGAGCAGGTCCGCGCCATGCAGGTCCATGTCGACCAGGACAAGGCGCGGCTGCTGGGCCTGTCCACCGCAGACGTGCAGGGCCTCGTGCAGACCGCGCTGGACGGTGCGCCGGTGACGCAGATCCGCCGCGGCGAGGAGCTCATCGACGTGGTCGTGCGGGCGACGCCCGAGGAGCGCCAGCGCATTGGCCAGTTGGCGGACCTGCAGCTGTTCACGCGCAGCGGCGCCACCGTGCCGCTGTCGCAGGTGGCCCGCATCGAGCCGGGCTTCGAAGAGCCGGTGCTGTGGCGGCGCAACCGCGACATGGCACTGACCGTGCGCAGCGATGTGGTCGATGGCGTGCAAGGCCCGGACGCCACGGCGAAGATCCGGCCGGCCCTCAAGCCCATCATCGACAGCCTGCCGGTGGGCTACCGCATCGAGGAAGGCGGCGCGATCGAGGAGAGCGACAAGGCCAACGTGGCGCTGTTCGCGGTGTTCCCGGCGATGCTCGCGGTGATGCTGACGCTGCTGATGATCCAGCTGCAGAGCTTCTCGCGGCTGTTCATGGTGTTCATGACGGCACCGCTGGCACTGGTGGGCGTGGTGCCGGCGCTGCTGCTGTTCAACGCGCCGTTCGGCTTCGTCGCGCTGCTCGGCGTGATCGCGCTCAGCGGCATGATCATGCGCAATTCGATCATCCTGGTCGACCAGATCGACCAGGACATCGCGCGCGGCATCGCGCCCTGGGCGGCCATCGTCGACGCCACGGTGCGGCGTTCGCGCCCGGTGGTGCTGACGGCCGCCGCCGCCGTGCTGGCCATGATCCCGCTCACGAAAAGCGTGTTCTGGGGGCCGATGGCCATTGCCATCATGGGCGGCCTCGTGATGGCCACGGCGCTGACTCTCGTCTTCGTGCCGGCGCTGTACGCGGCCTGGTTCCGCATCCGCCGCGACAGCCCCGCACAGGCGCTTGCCCACCCCCTCCATCCACCACACGGAGCCCCTCACCATGGATGACGTCATCATCATCGGTGGCAGCTTTGCCGGCCTCGCCGCTGCGCTGCAGCTCGGCCGTGCCGGCCGCCAGGTCACCGTGCTCGACACCGGCCTGCCGCGCAATCGCTTCGCTCACCACTCGCATGGGGTGCTGGGCCACGATCACAAGCCACCTTCGGACATCCTGGCCGAAGCGCGGCGGCAGCTGGCGCGCTATCCCGCGATCAAGCGGGTCAATGCCCGGGCCGACAGCGTCGCCGGCGCCCTGGACGATTTCACCGTCCTCACCAGCGATGGCCAACGCCTGGCGGCGCGCCGCGTCATCCTGAGCTACGGCGTTGCTGACCAGATGCCCGATGTGCCGGGCTTTGCCGACAGCTGGGGCTCGTCCATCGTGCCCTGCCCGTACTGCGACGGCTTCGAGGTCGCCGGCCGGCATTGGGGCCTCGTCTGGTCCAGCCCGCAGTCGCACCAGTCCGCCAGGCTGTTCCTCGATTGGACCGACAGGTTGACGGTCTTCGCCGATGGTCACGACATCCCGGCAGATGTGCAGGCCGATCTGGCGCGCCGCAACATCCCCGTCGTCGACGGCCGGGTCATCGAGATCGCCCATCACCAGGGCCAGATCGCCACCGTGAATCTCGACACAGGCCGCCATGTCGCGGTCGACGTCCTGTTCGCCCATCCGCGCAACAAGCCGTCCGCGAGCCTGCATGAGCCCCTGGGTCTGGCCACGGTCGATACGCCCACCGGCATCGTCCTCAAGGTCGACGAGCGCCGCCAGACCAGCCTGCCCGGCATCTACGCCGCCGGCGACCTCGCGACGCCCTTCCTGCCCTCGGTCACCCAGGCCACGTGGCAGGGCGCGATGGCGGGCATCTTCGCCCAGCAGTCGATGCTGACCTGACAGCACTGACCCCTTCTGTCGGTAGCCGCCGGCAGCGGTATCCACATGACGGCGCATCACGCGTGGATCGGCACGCGTGGGGCCGCGCTTCGCCCTCATTCCCTTGAATCAACCAGAGATCTCCATGACCAACCCACCTGTCGTCCTGATCACCGGCGTTTCCTCCGGCATCGGCCTGGCCACCGCCAAGCGCTTCGCTGCACGCGGCTGCCGCGTCTTCGGCACCGTGCGCAACCTGCAGAAAGCCACGCCGGTGACCGGCATCGAACTGGTCGCGATGGATGTGCGCGACGAGGCCTCGGTGCGCGCCGGCGTGGCGCAGGTGATCGCCCGCGCGGGCCGCATCGACGTGCTCGTCAACAACGCCGGCTTCAACCTCGTCGGCGCGGTGGAGGAGACCTCGGCCGCCGAGGCGGCCGGGCTGTTCGACACCAACGTGCTGGGCGTGCTGCGCGCCACCCAGGCCGTGCTGCCGCAGATGCGCGCACAGCGCCAGGGCCGCATCGTCAACATCAGCTCGGTGCTGGGCTTCCTGCCCGCGCCCTACATGGGGCTGTACGCGGCCTCCAAGCACGCGGTGGAGGGCTTGTCCGAAAGCCTGGACCACGAGGTGCGCGGCTTCGGCATCCGCGTCACGCTGGTCCAGCCCTTCTACACGCGCACCCACCTCGAAGCCAACTCGCCGCTGGCGGCTGCGCCCATCGGGGCCTATGACCGCGAGCGCGAGGTTGTCACGCGCGCCGTGTCCGCCAACGTCGGCAAGGGCGACGAGCCGTCGCTGGTGGCCGACACCGTCGTCGACGCGGCGTTAGGGCCCTGGCGCATGCGGCGCACGCCGCGCGGCCAGGCCTCGCTGCTGGCCAAGCTGCGCCGCTTCATGCCGGCCGGCCCCGTCGACAAGAGCCTGCGCAAGTCGCTGGGTCTGAACTGATTTCGTCCAACGCCCTGCGGGGCTCTTCCAAGGAGTGCATCCATGAACGCCTACGTCCGCCTCTCGCTCATCGCCGTGCTCGCCGCCCTGACCGCCTGCGCGGCGCCGGTCGACAAGAAGGCGTGCGACGCGCCGCACATCCAGCGTGAGCTGAGCTACACGCCGCCGGGCTGCGAGCAGCCGTCCTGAGCCCCACGACAACGATTCGGAGACAGCCATGACACCTGGCATTCGCGCCGGCTTCGCTGCCGCGCTCTCGACCTGCGCCCTCGCGGCCAGCGCGCAAACCACGTTGACGCTGTACGGCAACCTCGACACCGCCGTCGACACCACGCACAAGCAGACCGGCAGCGCCGGCACGCCCACGGGCGCGTCGGCCGCGCTGATCTTCCCGCCCGGCAGCGCGGGCACGCGCACCCGCGTCACGCAGAGCCTGTCGCGCACCAACACGCTGGGCTTCAAGGGCCGCGAAGACCTGGGCGGCGGCTATGCCGCAGGCTTCGTGCTGGAGTCGCAACCGGGCAGCGACGACGGCACGCTGTCGCAGGACGGCCGCTTCTTCGGCAAGCAGGCCATGGTCTACCTGACGACGCCCGTCGGCGAGGTGCGCCTGGGGCGGCAGTACGCCCCTATCTTCTTCACGTTCGCTGCCGGCACGCCCGACGGCCTCGGCGGCACGGACCTGTTCACCGCCGGCCTCGTCACCAACACGCTGCAGATCCGGCAGGACAACCAGATCAGCTACTGGGCACGCAGCGGCGGCTTCGCGGCGGCGGTGGCCTACAGCCCCAATGCCGGCGTCTCGCGCATCGTCAGCCCGGCGCGCGGCAGCACCGCCACGGCCGCCAGCGGCTCGATGCTGGGCGCTGCCAACGCAGGCGTCGAGGCGAGCGGCGCCGAATCCGGCGGCAAGCGCGGCCGGTCCGGTGGCCTGTTCCTGGCCTACACCTCGCCGACCTTCAACGTGAACGCAGGCGCGCACTACAACGAGTTCGACGTCCCGGTGCTCTCGCAGGGCGGCTCCATCTTCGAGCTGGACCGCTACTGGGGCGTGGCCTTCAGCGCTAAGTACCTGCTGTCCGTCGACGGCGCGTCGCTGCACGCGATGTTCCACACCGGCCGCTACGTCGATGGCGACACGCTGAACCTGCCCGGCCAGCCGCCACTGGCGCTGCCGGGCGCCGGGGGCTTCGACCCGAAGATCCAGACGGTGGTGGTCGGCGCGCGCCTGCCGGTGGGCAAGCTGGTCTGGATAGTCGAGGCCGGCGAGAGCCGCTTCACGAACTTCACGCGCGGCAAGAACGTCGGGCTGATGCTGGGGGTGGACTACGCGCTGTCCAAGCGCACCGTGCTGTATTCGCGCCTGGCCGTGGCCGAGGACCGGCAGGGCCGCGTGCTGCCCATTGTCGGCGTGACGCCCACCGGGGCCAGGCCGATCAACGTGTCGGGCGGCCCCGACGCCATCCTGGCCGCGCTGGGCCTGCGCGAGACGCCGGCCTTCAACGGCATCGGCATCTCACCGGACGGGCGCTCCAGCATCCTGGGGATCGGGATTCGCCACAGCTTCTGAGCGGGGCGGTTGCTGGCAATCACGCCCCCGTGGGGCCGCTGGGCTGGGCGCCGTCGTCCGCAGACACACGGTTGCGGCCGCCGCGCTTGGCCGCATACATCGCCGCGTCGGCCCGTGCGGTCAGGTCCGACAACTCATAAGGCGGCGCGAAGGCGATGCCCTGGCTGATGGTGACGCTCAGCTCCCCGCCTCCCGGCAGCGCGATGCGCAAGGCCTCGATCTGCCCGCGCAGGCGTTCGCAGAACTGGGCGGCGTGTGCGGGCGTGGTGTCGGGCAGCACGATGACGAACTCCTCGCCGCCCAGCCGGGCGAAGGCGTCGCCCTGGCGGATGTGGTGCATGGCGAGCTGCGCCAAGGCCACCAGCACGGCATCGCCGGCGGCGTGACCGTGGACGTCGTTCACGCGCCTGAAGTGGTCGACGTCGATCATCACAAACGCCAGCGGACTGCCGGCGGCTTCCAGTTGCGGCGCGACATCCCTGAACCATCGTTCCAGGAAGCGGCGATTGCCCGCGCCCGTGAGCACGTCCCGCTCCGTTTGCTCTTCAAGCCGCGCAGCGCCGGCGCAAGCGCATACGCTTCGGCCAGCGCGACGCCCGCGCAGGTCAGCGCCTCGTCGAGCTGGCCGAGGTGGTAGAGATGGCGCGCCCGCCAGACGCTGGCGCTCAGGGCCTCGGCCTCAAGCCCAGACTGCCGCGCCAGCTGCACGGCTTCGCGGGCGGCCTCGGCGGCCTGTTGGGGCTCGGCGCCTTGCTGAGGGTCGGCAAGATGCATCAGCGCCGCCAGGCGGGCGCGGTCGGCGTCGGGGCTCTGGGGCTCGTCCGGCAGGGGCGCCTGAGTCGGGCTCATCCGCTTGTCTTTCGTGGCCAACGGGCAGGCGCACGCGGCGCCGGTTGCGCCATTGTCCAGGACGGGGTGGCTCAGCCCGCCAGCTGGATGACCAGGCGCGACGACCTGGCGCGCGAGCAGCAGGGCAGGAACTGGTCGTTGGCCGCCTGCTCCTCGGGGGTCAGGTATTGATCGCGGTGCTCGGGCTCGCCCGCCACGACGCGGGTCAGGCAGGTGCCGCAAACGCCTTGTTCGCAGGACGTCAGTAGCGGAACGCCCGCCGCCTGCAGCGCCTGGGCGGCGGAGCAGCCGGCTGGCACATGCACGACCTGGCCGCTGCCGGCCAGCTCGATGTCGAAGGGCCGGTCCTCGCCGTCCGCCTCGCGCGGCGCGGCGGCGAACAGCTCGCGGTGCAGCTGGCTCTCGGGCCAGCCGAGCCGGCGGGCCGTGGCCAGCGCCGCGTCGATGAAGCCGGCCGGGCCGCAGACGTAGAGCTCGCTGCCCTCGGGCTGCGCGGCCAGCACCGCGTCCATGTCCATGCTGCCGTTCTCGTCGCCGATGTGCAGCTGCGTGCGGGCGGCCAGCGGCGTGTCGGCCAGCGCCGCGAGGAAGGCCATGCGCGCCCGCGAGCGCCCGGCGTAGTGCAGCGCGAACGAGCGCCCCTGCGCGGCCAGCTGCTGCGCCATGCCCAGGATGGGCGTGATGCCGATGCCGCCCGCCAGCAGCAGCTTGTGGGCGGGCGTGGGCCGCAGCGCGAAGTTGTTCTTCGGCGCACCGACGCTCAACACCTGGCCCACCTGCAGCAGTTCATGCACCGCCGCCGAGCCGCCGCGCGAGCTGGCCTCGCGCAGCACGCCCAGCACATAACGGTGCTTCTCGCCGGGGGCGTTGCACAGCGAGTAGGGCCGCACCAGGCCGCCGGGCAGGTGCAGCTCCACATGGGCACCGGCCTCAACGGCGGGCAGTGCGCCGCCTGTCGCTGGCTCCAGCGTCAGCTCGACGACATCCTGCGCCGCTGCCTGCTTGGCTGTTAGCCGCATCTGCAGCAAGGTGTTCATGCGCAGGCCTCCGCCGCCAGCACCCGGTCGATGACCTTGCGCGACTGCACGCCGCCGCCGTCGATGTTGAGCATCAGCAGCTTGCGTTCGGGCCAGGCCAGCAGGTTGGCCTGCTGGCGCTCCAGCATTTCCTGGTCTTCCGCAAAGATCTTGCCCTGGCCCGCGCGGATCTGCGCCGTCAGCGCCTCGTCCTGCGGCCTGAACTTGCGCGCCATGCCCCAGAAGTAGTGGATGGAGGTGTCGGTCTCCGGCGTGATGAAGTCCACCACCCAGCTGGCCGCCTTGAACTCGTCCGGTGCCGCATAGCCGCCGTGGCCCTGCAGCGCCACGCCCACCTCGATCATGATGTGGCTGGGCGGCGTGAAGTGGCAGATCTGCCAGCGATCCACCAGCTGGTCGTCGGGCAGGCCGTTCATGCGCAGCGCCATCTTCCAGAACGGCGGCGCCTCGATGCCGCTCATGAAGCGCTCCGTGATGACATGGTCGCCGTCCACGCGCGTTGTGCAGGGCACCTCGTCGATCTCCTTCTGGCCGATGCTGGTCGAGTGCACATAGGTCTCGTGCGTCAGGTCCATCAGGTTGTCGATCATCAGCCGGTAGTCGCAGGCTATTGCGTACAGACCGCCGCCGTAGCCGAAGGCCGGGTTGCCCAGCCAGTCGAAGGTGGGCAGCAGGGCCAGGTCGGCCTTGGTCGCGTCGCCGGGCCAGACCCACACGAAGCCGTGGGCCTCGTGGACCGGAAAGCTGCGGATGGCCGGGAAGCCGCGCACGCGCTGGCAGGGCATGGCGACGGTCTTGCCGTCGCAGCCCATGGCCAGGCCGTGGTAGCCGCAGACCAGCGTCTCGCCCTGCACGCTGCCCAGCGACAGCGGCGCGCCGCGGTGCGGGCAGAAGTCCTCGACGGCGGCCACCTGGCCGGCCTCGGTGCGGAACAGCGCCATGGGCTGGTTGCAGATGCGGCGGCCCAGCGGCTTGCCTTGCGGGATCTCGTCGCTGCGGGCGGCGACGTACCAGGTGTTGAGTGGGAACATCGTGGTCTCCTCTGTCTTGTTCAAGGGGTCAGCGGGGGGCCATGCGCAGCGCGCCGTCGAGGCGGATCACTTCGCCGTTCAGGTGGCCGTTGGTCGCGATGTGCAGGGCGAGGGCTGCGAACTCCGCCGGGTCGCCCAGCCGCTTGGGGAAGGGGATGGACTGGGCCAGCGACTGCTGCACCGCCTCGGGCAACTCCTTCAGCAGCGGCGTGGCGAAGATGCCCGGAGCGATGGTGCAGACGCGGATGCCCCACTGCGCCAGGTCGCGCGCCAGCGGTAGCGTCATGCCGGCCACGCCGGCCTTGGACGCGGCATAGGCGGCCTGGCCCACCTGGCCGTCGAAGGCCGCCACCGAGGCGGTGTTGACGATGACGCCACGCTCGCCGTCGGCGCCGGCTTCCAGCACCGCCGCGCGGGCCGCGAACAGCCGCACCATGTTGTAGGTGCCGACCAGGTTGATGCGCAGCGTGCGCTCGAAATCCTCCAGCGGCGCGGGGCTGCCGTCGCGCTGGATGACGCGCTTGGCGCCGCCGACACCGGCGATGTTCATCAGGATGCGCGCCGGGCCGTGGGCCGCCGACGCCGCGTCCAGTGCCACGGCGGCGGAGGTGGCATCGGCGATGTCGCAGCGCAGGGCCAGCGCGTTGGGGCCGATGTCTTCGGCGACGCGGCGTGCGCTGGCCTCGTTGATGTCCAGCAGTGCGACGCGCGCACCGGCGGCCGCCAGTGCGCGGGCGACGGCTTCGCCCAGGCCCGAACCGGCGCCGGTGACGAGGGCGGCTTGTCCTTGAATGTTCATGGTGTGTCTCCTTTGTATGTGTTCAGGCCTTGGCGAGCGCGGCGGCCAGGCCACCCCAGTGGGGCTGGAACAGCGCGGCGTCCATCAGCTTCAGGTCGCGGATCAGCGGGCGAAAGCCCATGTGGGCCAGCACGTCGCGCTCCAGGTCCACGCCGGGCGCGATCTCGGTCAGCGCCAGCCCCTCGGGCTGCAGCACGAAGACGGCGCGCTCGGTGATGAAGCTGACCTGCTGGCGGCGCCGGGCGGCATCGCTGCCGTTGAAGGTGATCTGCTCGACCTGCTCGACGAACTTGCGCGAGCGGCCTTCCTTGACGATGGTCAGCCGGCCGTCGCCCACGGCCAGCTCCAGGCCGCCGGCCGTGAACGTGCCGCAGAACACCAGGCGCGGCGTGCTGGCCGTGATGTTGATGAAGCCGCCGCAGCCCACCGGGCGGCCGTTGAACTTGCTGACGTTGACGTTGCCGGCCGCGTCGGTCTGTGCCAGGCCCAGGAAGCTGCAGTCCAGGCCGCCGCCGTCGTAGAAGTCGAACTGCGAGGCCTGCTCGATGATGGACTCGGCGTTGTAGGCCATGCCGAAGTCGCCGCCATAGGCCGGCACGCCGCCGTTGACACCGCACTCCACGCTCAGGCTCAGCAGCTGGGCCACGCCTTCCTCGGCGGCCACCGCCGGGATGCCCGCCGGGATGCCGATGCCCAGGTTGGTGATGGCGCCCGGGCGCAGCGCCATCGCGGCGCGGCGGGCGATGACCTTGCGCTCGTCCAGCGGCAGCGCGGGCACCGCATTCATCGGCACCCGCACATCGCCCGACAGCGCCGGGTTGAACTGGGTCGTGATGGTCTGCTTGTGGTTGCGCGGCTCGGCCACCACCACGTAGTCCACCAGGAAGCCCGGCACCTTGACCGACTTGGGATGCAGGCTGCCGGCCTGCACCACGGCCTCCACCTGCGCGATGACGATGCCGCCGCAGGCGCGCGCGGCCTGGGCGATGGACAGCTGCTCCAGCAGCAGGCCTTCCTTGTCGAGGCTGAGGTTGCCATGCTCGTCGGCATAGGTGGCGCGGATCAGCGCCACGTCGATGCGCGGGCAGGGGTAGTGCAGCCATTCCTGGCCGTCCAGTTGCACCAGGCGCACCAGGTCTTCGCTGCAGGCGGCGTTGAGCTTGCCGCCTTCGATGCGCGGGTCCACGAACGTGCCCAGGCCGACCTGGGTCAACAGCCCCGGCGTGCGGCTGGCGATGTGGCGCGTCAGGTGCGACAGCGAGCCCTGCGGGAAGTTGTAGGCCTCCACCTCGCCTGCATGCACGCGGGCCATCATCTGCGCGCCGGTCTGGCCGAAGTGGCCGGCCACGACGCGCCTCACCATGCCCGGGTGGGCCAGGTGGGCCATGCCGCCATCGGCCGCATTGCCGATGGCGCCGCAGGCCCAGGTGGTGAGCTGGCTGGGGTGGCCGGTGGCCAGGAAGTGGCGCTCCAGGCCTTGCAGCACCTCTTCGGCCAGGCCCATCATGGCCAGGCCGCCGAGGAAGACGGTGGCGCCGTCGCGCACCAGCGGGCCGACGGCGTCGGCGGTGATGACTTTCATGGGGTCAGGCCTTGCAGAAGTCGGGGTTCTCGATCAGCAGCGCCATGCCCTGGCCACCGCCCACGCAGGCGCTGACGATGGCGTAGCGCTCGCCGCGCCGTTGCAGCTCCAGCGCGGCGGTCAGCGTCAGGCGCAGGCCGGTGGCGGCGAGCGGGTGGCCCAGCGCGATGGAGCCGCCGTTGACGTTCAGGCGGCTCTCGTCCAGCTCCAGCGCCCGCGCGCAGGCCAGCACCTGGGCGCCCTGGGCCTCGTTGATCTCCACCAGCGCGATGTCCGACAGCGACAGACCGGTGGCGGCGAGCAACTGGCGGATGGCGGGCACGGGGCCGATGCCCATGATCTCCGGCGGCACGCCCGCCGCAGCGGCGCCGGCCAGCCGGGCCAGCGGGGGGCGGCCGGCGTCGCGCATCACGGCGCCTGATGCGACCACCATCGCCGCCGCGCCGTCCACCAGCGCGGCCGAGTTGCCGGCCGTCTGCACGCCGCCGTCGTACACGGTGCGCAGGCCGGCCAGCACCTCCAGCGGCGAGAGCTTGGGGTGGGTGTCGCGGTCCACCGTCGTGATCTTGCGCGGCAGGCTGATGCCGCGGTCGTGGTAGCCCTCGCGCTCGAAGCGCTGCGTCGTGACGGGCGCAATCTCCTCGGCAAACCAGCCCTGCGCCTGGGCGTGCACGGCGCGCTCGAAGGAGCGGGCCGCGTAGGCGTCCACCGCCTCGCGCCGGATGCCGTACTGGCGTGCCAGGTTCTCGGCGGTCTGGATCATGGAGACGCGGGCAGCGGGGTCGTCGAGTGCTTCCCACAGGAAGTCCTTGAACTCCACCGGCGCGCCCAGCCTGAAGCCGCTGCGGTGCGTGTAGGCGCAGATCGGGTTGCGGCTCATGGACTCGGTGCCCACGGCCAGCACCGCGTCGGCATAGCCCAGCGCGATCTGGTCGGCCGCCTGGCGCAGCACCTCGAAGCCGCTGCCGCAGATGCGCTGCACGCCGATGGCCGGCGCGGCGATGTCCAGCCCGGCATACAGGCCGACATGGCGCGGCAGTACGAAGGCGTCGAAGTCGGCATGTGCCATCGACGCCACCACGCTTGCGCCGATGGCCGTTGGCGCCAGGCCGCTGCGTGCGATGGCGGCGCGGGCGGCGTGGATGCCAAGGTCGGTGGGCGAGACGGCGGCCAGCGCGGCGCAGTAGTCGACCCAGGGGGTGCGGGCCCCGGCGAGCAGCCAGGTGTCGTGCAACGGGCGGGAGAAGTCGGGCATGGGTGGGCTAGGTGATTTGTTGACTGTGGCTATGCATTAGCATGGCTAACTGTAATAAGGTTGATACTGTCGCGCAAGTCGGGTTTCCGACCAACCGAGTTGTCGCCGCGACCGTCGAGTGCGGCGCCCGTCTCAGGAGAACGAATGCCTAGAACCGCACCCTCGCCAAAATCCGCCGAACCAGCCCCGCGCGCCAAAGCCCGCCGGCCCCGTGCCGAGCCGGGCGATGTTTTCGACTTCCAGAGCAATGCGCTGGGCTACCAACTGCGGCTGGCGCAGCTGCGTGCCTTCGACCTGTTCTTCGAGATGCTGGCGCCGCTGGACCTGTCGCCCGCTCGCGTGACGGCGCTGTCGCTGATCGCGATGAGCCCGGGCACCAACCAGGCGGCGCTGGCCAAGGCGCTGAATGTGGCCGGCCCCAGCGCGCTGAAGCTGGTGGATGGGCTGGAGTCGGCCGGCTGGATACGCCGTGTGGAGGTCGAGGGCGACCGCCGGCGCTATTCGCTGCAGCTGACGGAGCAGGGCCAGGCGCGGCTGGCGCAGCTGCGCGAGAAGCTCGCCGAGTACGAGGCCCGGCTAACGACAGGCCTCAGCGCCGTCGAACGGCAGCAGTTGATGGACTTGCTGGGGCGGCTGGCGCGCTGAGCGGGTTCTTCATTGCTGGCCGGCAACGGCCGGCTTGGCGGTGCCGCCAAAGGCCGGTGTGCGCGAGAACACCTCAGCGATGAAGTCCATGAACACGGTGGCGCGCGTCGGCAGCAGCCGATTGGCGACGTAGACGATCTGGACGGGCACGGCCGGCGCGGAGTAGCCGGTCAAGATGAACTTCAGGCACCCACTCCGCAGCCCTTCGTCAAAAAGCCATGCCGGGCCGTGGCCGACCCCCAGGCCCGCAATGACCGCCGCGCTGACCGCTTCCGGCGAGTTCACGCGCAGCCTGCCGGAAACGGGCACGTCGGCGTCACGAAAGCGCCAGGTAGCACCTGACGAGAGCAGCGTGTAGATCACGCAGTCGTGGTCTCGGAGGTCGTCAGGCGTTTGCGGCACGCCGCGCCGCGCCAGATAGCTTTTACTCGCCACGAACACCCGCTCGTAAGACCCGATGCGCCGGGCGCGCAGTGCGCTGTCCTCCAGCTGCCCAATGCGGATCGCAAGTTCCGTCCCCTCATCGATGAGGTTGATATAGCGGTCATTGATTTGCAGGTCGAGGGTCAGCTTCGGATAGCGCTCCAGAAAGGCCGGGACGTGCGGCAACACGAACGCATGGGCCAACGCGGTGGGGCAGGCCACGCGCAACAGCCCTGACGGATCGACGTTGCTCCGGAAAGACGATTCGGACTCGTCCACCGCATCAAGAATCCGCCGGACGTCCGCGTAGTAGCGCTCACCCTCTGGCGTGAGGGACAGCTTGCGCGTCGACCGGTGCAGCAACCGGGTCTGCAGGTGCTGCTCCAGCGCTGCGACGTAGCGGCTCACGTTGGGCTGCCCCAGGCCCAGGTCACGGGCCGCGGCCGTGAAGCTCCCCGTCTCCACGGCACGCGCGAAGCAGGTCATCAGCAGAAATCGGTCCAAGCGCTCCTCCAATTCATGCCCTGGTCGCATGAATGGTATTCAATCGAGCCATCTTATCGAGGTGAAGGCATGGAAGCACATTCTCCCCATCGGCCACGCAGGGTGGCCGTCCACAGGAGAACCTCATGTCACGCTTGCAAGGCAAACGCACCCTCATCACCGGCGGCACCAGCGGCATCGGCCTGGAAACTGCCAAGCAGTTCCTGGCCGAAGGCGCCCGCGTCATCGTCACCGGCGTCAACCCGGATTCCATCGCCAGGGCCCAGGCCGAACTCGGCCCTGAAGTGCTGGTGCTGCGCGCCGACGCGGCCAGCGTGGCCGCGCAGAAGGAACTGGCACAAGCCGTCAAGAACCACTATGGCCAGCTGGACGTGGCCTTCCTCAACGCCGGCATCTCGGTCTGGCTGCCCATCGAGGACTGGACGGAAGAGATGTTCGACCGCTCGTTCGACGTCAACGTCAAGGGCCCGTACTTCCTGATCCAGTCGCTGCTGCCGGTGTTTGCTTCCTCGGCCTCCGTCGTGCTGAACGCCTCTGTCAGTGCGCATGCCGGCTCCGACCGCTCCTCCATTTACGCGGCCACCAAGGCAGCGCTGCTGAACATGTCGAAGACGCTGTCGACCGAGCTGCTGGGGCGCGGCGTTCGCTTCAACGCCGTCAGCCCCGGGCCTATCGACACGCCGCTGTACGACAAGCTGGGCATCCCTGAGGCCTATCGCGAACAAGTGAACAAGGACATTGCGGCCACCATCCCGCTGGGCCGATTCGGCACGGCTGAAGAAGTGGCCAAGGCCGTGCTGTACCTGGCCTCTGATGAGTCCTGCTGGTCGGTCGGCACGGAAATCGTGGTCGACGGCGGTCGCCTGCTCAATCGCTGAGCGCACACCGTTCTGCACCGAAGGCGCCTGGCGACTCGGCCGAGTCGAAGGCGCCTTCCCGAGCCCTGCCAGCACAGATGCCCCACAAGATGCTCACCCTCATCAGCCACCCGCTCTGCCCCTTCGTGCAGCGCGCCGCCATCGTCCTTCAGGAGAAGGGCGTCGCCTTCGAACGCGTCAACGTCGACCTGTCGGCCAAGACCGATTGGTTCCTCGCGCTATCGCCCACGGGCAAGGTGCCTGTGCTCAAGGTGCCCCAGGCCAACGCCGAACACGCGGTGCTCTTTGAGAGCGTGGTGATCTGCGAGTACCTCGACGAGACGCAGGGCGGCACGCCGATGTACCCCCATGACGCGCTGACCCGCGCCCGGCACCGCGCCTGGATCGAGTTCGCCACCCCAACTTTCGCCGAAGGCTGGCAGTTCCTTCATGCGCGTGACGCACAGGTTGCAGACGCGAAGCGCGCCAGCTTCCGCGAGCGCCTGGCCAAGCTGGAGGCGGAGCTCACCGCAGGCCCGTACTTCGCCGGCGCGGCGTTCGGCATGGTCGATGCGGTCTATGCACCGCTGTTTCGCTACTTCGAGCTGATCGACCCGTCAGCGGCGCAGCAAGTCTTCGATGGCCTGCCGCGCGCTTCGGCCTGGCGAGAGGCATTGGCGGCTCGCGCCAGCGTGAGGCGTGCGGTTGCCGAGGACTATGCGTCCCGCTTCCAGGCGCATCTCCGCCAGCAAGGGACCCTGCTGGCAGCCTGACACCTGTTTCATGCAACCCAATCGCCAGCCAGGGCAATGCGGATGGGTGAAGTTGTTTGTCGTTTCCGGAGTGTTGGCAACAGAGGTGCTCCCTGCGTGCGGGCGGTCAGTCCCGCAAGTTCTCCAGGATCAGGTGGCCGACGGCGGTGTTGCTCGCCGGCACGTGATAGAAGCGCTGCGCCACATGCGGCGCGGGGCCGCCGGCCACGTCGGCCATTGCGCCGCGCGCGATCAGCCACATGACCAGCTCGATGCCCTCGCTGCCAGCCTCGCGCACATAGTCGAGCGCGTGCAGCTGGGCCAGTTCGGCGGGTTCGTGGATCAGGCGGTCCAGGAAGCGGTTGTCCCACTCGCGGTTGATGAGGCCGGCGCGGGCGCCCTGCAGCTGGTGGCTCATGCCGCCCGTGCCCCAGATCTGCACGTTCAGGTCGGGGCCGAAGGATTCCACCGCGCGCCGGATGGCCTGGCCCAGCTGGAAGCAGCGCCGGCCCGAGGGCACCGGGTACTGCACCACGTTGACGGCCAACGGGATGACCTTGACCGGCCAGGCGTCGCGCTCGGGGTGGCGCTCACCGAACATCAGCGACAGCGGCACGGTGAGGCCGTGGTCCACCGGCATCTCGTTGACGATGGTGAGGTCGAAGTCGTCCTGGATGACCGACTGCGCGATGTGCCAGGCCAGCTCGGGGTGGCCCTCGACGCGGGGCACCGGGCGGGGGCCGAAGCCCTCGTCGGCGATCTCGTACGAGGCCGCCGTGCCGATGGCGAAGGTCGGGATCAGCGCCATGCTGAACGCGCTGGCGTGGTCGTTGTAGACCAGGAAGACCACGTCGGGCTTGCGCTCGGCGATCCATCGCTTGCCGAACTCGTAGCCCTTGAAGACGGGTTGCCAGTAGGGCTCGTGGGTCTTGCCCAGGTCCAGCGCGGCGCCGATGGCGGGGACGTGGGAGGTGTAGACGGAGGCGGTGATACGGGCCATGTCAGTTGTCCATGTGTATTTCGGGCCGAGCGCCGGGCCGCTCCCAAGCCGGCCCGCGCTGGCGATGTGCGCGCGGCTCGATGCCGCAAGCATCGCCGTCCCCTCGGGGGCTGAGCCCGGGCACGCCGCGCCCAGTGGGCGCGGCGTGCCTGGCGAAGCGTTGCGGCTCATGCCGCAGCGCGGTCCCAGAACAGACTCGCGCGCGTCCAGCGAAGCGAGATTGGGCGAGGGGCGTCATTTCTTGCCTTGCGGCTGGCGGTGGGGCTGGGCATCGCCCTCCTCGCCGAGGCGGCGGTTGCCTTCGATGGAACGGCCACCGGCGATCATCATGTCGCGGTACTCCTGCTCGGTCATGCCGGTCATGCTGCCGGCCATCTGCTGGAAGCTGCGGCCATCGGTCGAGCCGATCTTGGCCAGGAAATAGATGTTGCCGCCCAGGCGGATGCACTCGTTGAGGTCGCGCGCCAGCACGGCGGCCTTCTGGGCCTCGGTCATGGGCCACTCGTCCAGGTAGGCACGTTCGCCGGCCTTGAAGCGCAGACGGTTCTCGGCCTTCATCAGCGACATGCAGAACTGGTTGAGCGCATAGCCTTTGCGCGACATGTCGGCGTCGAAGAGCGTGGTGCCGGGGATGTCGAGATAGGGTTTGTCGGTGGCCATCGAAGAGGTGAGGGTCAGGGCTTGCGTCGGCGTGATTCTGGAAAACTGCCACCGATCGAGATAGACCTTGCGGCGCCTAGCTGTTATGCATAAACGAGCGGGTTCAGGTGTTCGGACCAGCCTGTGCGACGGTGTCGGCGAAGCGCGTGGCGCCGTCGTCCGTGCCGTCCCGCCGGCTCGCCGCCAGCATGGCTACGAGGGCGGTGGCGGCCAGCGCTGCCAGCGCCAGCAGCGCGAGGTAGACGGCCAGCACCTGGCCGAAGGACGCGCTGTGGTTCCAGGAGCGGGCGATGCCCAGGAAGCTCGCGTACAGCCAGGAGACCGACGACATGACGGCGCACAGCGTCAGGCCCAGCCGCTGCCTCGATGGCAGCGCGAGGAAGGGCAGGCCGCCGGCCAGCAGCGGGAAGGCGAAGCGGTGCAGCACGACGCCGTTGACCGTGAGGCAGGCCACCGTCACCAGCTTCATCCACAGCTTCTCGTTGTGCAGCGCGTTCGGGTCCTGCCAGGCGGCCAAGGCCACCAGCGCCAGGCCCGTGGCCCACAGCAGCGCGAGCGTGACCGTCATCGTGCGCTGCGTGGCGCGCAGCGCGCGGCGCATGGAACCGTTCAGCGGCAGGTGGGCGGCGCGCAGAAAGCGCAGGTCGAATTCCAGCATCCTGCCCACGGCGACCGCCATGGCGATGAGGTGGATGAACACGAGGAGGTTCTTGATCAGCATGTCGCAATGCCTGGAGAAGTGGCAACGCAGGTAGGTGCCATCAATCAGAAAAATGGTTGCCCTGGCTATCTGAAATTGTGAGCAGCTGTGTGCCGGCCTGCCCAAGGTCTGCGCCTTCAGCGCCGGGCGAGCCGTGCCGGGCCGGCCCTGCCGAGCGCCAGCAACTGCTCGGCCGTCCAGCTGCGGCCTTCGGTGCCGGCCAGGAGACCCGCGATGGCCGGCCCGTCCAGCGCCGGCTGGGCGGACAGCAGCAGCGCGACGACGCCGCTGACCTGGGCCGCAGCCATCGACGAGCCGCTGGCGAAGTCGTAGCCGCCGCCCGGCTGCAGCGTCAGCACGTCGCGGCCCGGCGCCTGCAGCAGCGCGGCGCCGTCGGCCTGGCCGGTCGCGGCGACCGCGATGACGCCTGCCACGCCGGCCGGGAAGCCACGCCGCTGGCCGTCGGCCGGCAACGCAGCCACAACGCTGCGGCCCTGGCGCAGCAGCTGTTGCAGCAGCTGGGTCAGCAGCGGGTCGTCGGGGCCGCCCAGGCTCAGGTTGATGACGCGGGCGTCGCTGGCCAGCACGGCCACCAGCGCCTTGGCCAGCGTGAAGCTGTTGCAGCGCGCCCGGCCGTTCGCGCTTGCGTACCAGCAGGCGCGGTAGAGGCTGAGGCGGGCATCCGGCGCGATGCCGACGATGCCCTGGCTGTTGTTGCCGGTGGCCGCGATCAGGCCCAGCACCTCGGTGCCATGCCGCTCGGCCAGCGCCGCCGACGGGCGCTCGTCGACGAGGTTGTGCAGCGTGATGCTGCGGCCGTTCAGGTCGGGGTGGTCCGTCTGCGCGCCGGTGTCGATCACCGCGATGTGCACGCCCCGGCCGGTGCTCAGGCGGTGCGCCTGCGGCACGCCCAGCGCGAGGAAGCCTTGCTGCAGCGGCAGGTAGGGGTCGTCGTAGCGCACGCCCGGCGCGTCGCTGGCGAGCGGCTCGAACTCGTGCAGCGGCTGCGCCAGCTGCACCTGCGCGTCCTGCGCCAGCGCGGCCAGCACCGCGTCGCGCGAGGCGTCGGGCGCGATCTCGAACACCACGCAGTGCACGCCCAGCACGGGGATGGGCCAGGCCGCCGCCTGGCGCAGCTGGTGGCGGCGGGCCACGTCGGCCAGCACGCGGGCCGCCTGCTCGCCCTGTGTGTAGCGCGGCGTGCCGCCGTAGCTGGACAGACTGGTGCCGGCGCGGGACGGCAGCCGCTGCAGCGGGTTGGCCACGGCGACGATGACGAAGCGGTCGCTGCGGGCCTGCATGTCGGCGTCGGCGCTCGCCGGTGGCGTGGGCGCGCTCGCGCAGCCGGCCAGCGCCAGCAGCAGCGCGCCGAGAAGCGCCCACCTCATGGCGCCGCCTGCATCGGTTCCACCAGCAGCAGCTCGGGGCGGGCGCGCAGGCGGGTCACCAGCGCAGGGATGTCGGTGCGCGCAGCCACCGGTGTCAGAGCGTAGGCGCCGGCCTGGTTAGGGCCGCTGCTGACCTGCAGGCCTTCCGCCTGCAGCAGCGCCTGCCAATCGGCCAGGCTGAGCTGAGGCGCCGGCAGCACCCGCAGCCGGCCGGTGTCGGCCGGCGTGGCCTGGCTCAGCGTGCGGTAGGCCGCGTCGTCGGCCTGCCAGGCGCGCGGGGCCAGCACGGCCAGCGCCACGGCCTGCAGCGCCACGCAGGCGGCCAGCGCCAGGCTCAGCCGATGCGGGCGCGCGGGCGCGGGCCTGGGCTGCTCGTCCAGCCCATCCAGTTCGATGCGCTGCAGCAGCCGTGCCAGGCCTTGCTCGGCGTCGGGCACGGTGGCGGCGGGCAGTTGCAGTGCCGTCTGCAGCCGCTGCTGGTGCGCCATCTCGTCGCGGCAGGCGGTGCAGCTGGCCAGGTGCCGGGCCACCTCGGCCTGCTGGCCGGCGTCGGCCTGGCCGTTCAGCACCCAGGGCATCAGGGCCTGGACACGGGCATGGCCGGCGTCGTCGTGACCGGGGGAGGGGCTCATCGCAGGTTCTCCTTCGGCGGCGCGGCGTCGCCGGCCAGTGCGGGCAGCAGGTTGCGCAGCTTCAGCCGCGCCTGGAAGAGGCGGGACTTCAGCGTGCCCACCGGCGCTTGCGTAATGGCGGCCGCCTCCTCCAGCGAGTGGCCACCGGCGTACACCAGCTCGACGATGACGCGCTGCTCCCAGCTCAGCTTGCTCAGCCCCTTGTCCAGCCAGTCGCGCAGCTCGCGTTGCTCGGCGTGCTCGTCCGCAGCCAGCGTTGGCGGCAGGCTGTCGTCATCCAGGCTGTCGAGGTCGGCGTGGCCGTCGCGGCGCAGCGCCTTCAGGCCGCAGCGATAAGCGATGCCGATGATCCAGGTCGACACGCGCGAGTCGCCGCGGAAGCCGGCGGCCTTCTGCCAGACGATCCAGAAGCTGTCGTTGACGATCTCGTCCATCAGGTCCGCGCGGCGGGTCAGCCGGGTGAGGAACTGGCACAGGCGCGGGTGGTAGGCGCGGTACAGCGTGGCCAGCGCCGCGCGGTCACCGGCGGCCACGGCGCTCAGCAGTTGTTGGTCGACCTCGTCGGGTCTCGGGGTGAAGCTCATGGCATCAGGGGCAAGTCATGGCCGTGTGTGCCGCGGTCGGGGGCTGCGGTTGCAGGCCCGTCAAAACATTCGCGTCAGCACCAGGGACAGGTGGCCCGGCGTGCGGCTGGGCAGCAGGCGGCGGGCTTGAGAGTCGGTGCCGATCAGGTTGGCCTCGGCGCGCCAGTCGCCGGCCTGCCAGGCCAGGCCCAGGCTGGCGTAGGCGTAGGTGCCGCGGTCGCGCACCCGCGCCAGGCCCAGCGCGGCCTGGCCCGACCATAGCGGCGTCAGCGTCCAGCGGCCTCCCGCGTCCAGCGCCCATTGCAGGGCCGGCGTGTCGCGCGCCGGGTGCAGGTAGTGAAAGCCCGTCATGCCGACCATGAAGCGGTCTCGCCAGCGCAGCTCCAGCGCGGCTTCCCAGCGATCGAAGCCGCGCCCTGTCGGGCTGCCGCCCGGGTAGCCGTAATACTGCAGCGCGACCTGGCGCTGCCAGTCGTCGGCCAGCGGGCTGTCGTGGGCGGCGCGCAGCACGACGCGGGTGTTGCGCAGGCCATTGCTCGGCACGCCCAGCGCGCCGCCGACCGACCAGCCGGTGGCGTCGTACAGCGACACGGCCGCCTGGGCGATGGGGCGGCGCAGGCCGACGAAGGCGCCGCGCTCCGTCAGCTCGCTGCTGACGGCCAGTTCGCCGCTGAGGCTGCGGGTCTGCGCGGCGGCGGTGCCGGCGCCCAGCAGCAGCAACAGCGCTGCAGCTGCTTGCCTCAAAGCGCCTGCAGCGTGTCGGCGTTGTGCACCAGCCAGTCGTCGAAGCTCCGCGGCTTGCGGCCGGTCAGCGCCTCGAAGTCGCCGGTGATGTCGGCCACGCGGCCGGCGCCGGTGTTGGTGTCGAACGAGGCGTACACCTCGGCGAGCGGCGCCGGCAGGCCGGCACCCTGGAGGCCGTTGACGATGGCGGCCAGCGGCACCTGCACCACGCTCAGGCCGCGGCCGGTTGCAGCGCTGATGCGGCGCGCCATGTCGACCTTGGTCAGCGCCTCGGGGCCCGACAGCGTCAGCGTGCGCTGGCCAGTGAAGCCGTCGGCCAGCGCGGTGGCGGCGGCCAGCGCCAGGTCGTCACGGGCGATGTCGGCGCTGGGCTGGCCTTCGTCCGCTGTGTACCACTGGCCGCTGGCCAGCGCCTGCGGCAAGCTGCCGAACAGGTTCTCGAAATACCAGTGGTTGCGCAGCACGGTCCAGCCGGCCAGGCCGGCGGCGGCCAGCGCGTGCTCGGTGCCGAGGTGCTCGGGCGCCAGCAGCAGCGGCGAGGCCTCGGGCCTGGGCATGGAGGTGTAGACGACATGCTGCAGGCCGGCCGTGTGGGCTGCATCGATGGCGGCCTGGTGCTGGACCAGGCGGCGGCCGACGGCGTCGGTGCTGATCAGCAGCAGGCGGCTGGCGCCCTGCAGCGCGGCGGGCAGCGTGTCGGGGGCGTCCAGGTCGAAGGCGCGTACCTGCACGCCCTGTTCGGCCCAAGCGGCGAGGGTGGCGGGCTGGCGGGTCAGCGCCAGGATCTGGCCGGCCGGATGGCCCAGCGTGTGGACGAGGTGCTGGAGGACGCGCTGGCCGAGTGCGCCGGAGGCGCCGGTGATTGCAAGCATGGGGCGGGTTCTGAGGTGGGAAGGTGTTGCAGTCTAGTAAGGTACAGTTATTTCGGTAAGTACATACCTGAAGGTAAGTATGCAAGCCTCCCCCTCTGCCGACACCGGCCACCCCCTGCCGACCCGCGGCGCGCTGTTCGCGTCGCGCTGCCCGTCGCGGCAGCTGTTCCAGCATGTGACCAGCCTGTGGGCGGTGCTGATCCTCGTCACGCTGCGCGACGAGGGCCGGCTGCGCTTCAGCGACCTGCGCCGGCGCGCCGAAGGTGTCAGCGAGAAGATGCTGGCGCAGACGCTGCAGACGCTGGCCCGTGACGGCCTCGTCGAGCGCCACGCCCGGCCGGTGGTGCCGCCGCATGTCGAGTACACGCTGACGCCGCTGGGGCAGGACATCGCCGCCCATGTGCACGCGCTGGTGGACTGCGTGGAGGGCAACCTGATGCGTTCGCTGCAGGCGCAGGTTGCTGCCTAGATTTCCATCACCGGCCGGAACGCCTCGGCCGGCTCGCTGCGCCCCAGCCGGGCGCGCAGGCGCTCGTAGGCGGCGGCATCGACGACGCCCGCGAGCAGCGGCGTCCACAGGAACAGCCGCGCGAAGCAGCGCAGGCGCTGCACGGGGCTCTGCCCGGACGGCTGCTCCAGCTCGGCCTGCAGCGTGGCCAGCGACTCGCGCAGCGCGGCCATGCGCAGCCCGCCGTCGCGCGGCGTGTCGAACACCAGGCTGTCGGCGCCCTTCAAGCGGCGTGCGGGCCAGGCCGGGCCGTCGGCCATCTCCGGCCGGCCGTGGCGGGCGAAGGTGGTCCACGCCGAGCCCATCGCATCGCAGAGGGCGCGGCGGCCCGCGCGGTTGAAGGGCGTGTTGACCTGGAAGATGTCGAACTCGCCGGCCAGGTCGCGGAAGGCGAAGGCCTGCTCCATCGCATGGGCGGCGCCGAGCAGGATGTCGGGGCGGATGAAGGGGATGGCGGGTGCCTCGTCCCAGTCGAAGCGGTAGGTCCAGACGTCGGCATGGCCGCCTTGCAGCATCGCGTCGGCCGGCCGGTCCACATGATGGGCGCGCCAGCCGCGCGACATCATCCCGGACTCGAAGCGGTAGGCGGCGCGGTCCTTCAGCACGGGGATCTTGCCGCCGATGAGCCTGCAGTGCTCCGGCTTGCCGGCCAGGAAGGTGCGGAACTCGTCGCGGTTGCTGCCCAGCAGCACCGGCACGCGGTTCCAGGTGCCCTGGCTGAACAGCTCCGGCAGCGGCGCCAGCGGCAGCACGACGCCGTCGCGGACGGGGCGCGGCGTCAGGTAGATGCCTTCGCTGCCGGGCACATGCGCGGCCAGCAGCTGTGCAGGGCTGAGGCTGCGCAGCCAGGCGGCCAGGTCCGGCGGCGGCGCGGGCAGGGCGGCGTTGGCCAGCAGGCGGCGCACCACTTCCTCGCCGCCGCAGCGGTGGCTGTCCAGCGGCGAGTCCAGGCCGCAGATGGCCTCCTCGTGGCTGAAGCTCTCGCACACCGGGCTCTGCGCAATGGCTCGGTGAAACAAGCCTGCGGCCAGCGGGCTGGCCAGCAGCATCAGCACCTGCTGGCCGCCGGCCGACTCGCCGAAGATGGTGACACAGCCGGGGTCACCCCCGAAGGCGCCGATGTGGCTCTGCACCCAGCGCAGCGCGGCGATCAGGTCCAGCAGCGCGAAGTTGCCGGAGCGGTCCTCGTCGCCGAGGTCCGCGCCGGCCTGCAGCGCTGGGTGGGCGAACCAGCCCAGCACGCCCAGCCGGTAGTTCACCGTGACGACGATGACGCGGTCCTGCGCGGCCAGGTTGCGGGCCACGTCGAAGGTGGCGGCCGTGCCGACGGCGTTGCCGCCGCCGTGTATCCACACCATGACTGGCAGCGGCCCATCCACATCGACGGGCGCGAACACGTTCAGCCACAGGCAGTCCTCGTCGCCAGTGGCCTGTCCGTGCTGGCTGGCCGGCAGCGCGGCGATGCGGCCGGCGAACTGTGGCGCGATCGCGCCGTGGGTCAGCGCCTGCAGCTCGCCCTGCCAGCGCGGGGCGGGCTGAGGTGCGCGCCAGCGCAGCGGGCCCAGCGGTGGTGCGGCATAGCGCAGGCCGCGCCAGGCGTGCACATCGCCGCCGGTGCCAGCGGCTTCGCGTGAGCCGACAACGGTGCCCGAGGGCGTTTCGCGGCGGCTGAAGGGGGCGGGAAGGCGGGTGAGGGTCATCGGAGGTCTCCAGTCGTGGCGTGGGGTCAGCGGCGTGCCACGCCGTCACGGCCGCGCACGCCCAGTTCGACGAATTGCGAGCCGTGGTGCTGGTCCGGCGCGAAAGACAAGTCAAAGCCGCCCAGAGGCCGGCGCCCCCAGGCCTGCAGGGCGCGCACCAGGTCAGCGGGTGTGTCGGCGCTGCGGCCGCGCCGCAGGGCTTCGATGCACAACAGCGCGTGCAGATAGCCCCCCAGGCCCTCGAAGGTGATGGCGTCCGGCGAGCCGAAACGCTCGGCGTCGCGGCCGAAGTCGCGGACCAGTGGCAGCTGCGAGGACTCCGGGTTGGGCAGCACCGTCGTGAAGCCCAGGCCGTGGCCGCGCAGCATGCGCATCTGCTCGGTCAGGCCGGTGCTGGGGGCGGTCATCAGCATGGCGGGTAGGCCCACCACGGTGGTGAAGGCGGTCTGGCTGAGCGTTTCCAGGCTGTCGGGGCCCAGGCTCAGCACGGCGGCACCGGCCGCAGCGGAGGCCTGCGCCAGGGCGGCCGCCGGCCGCGTGGGGTCGACCGGCAGCCGCTGCACCGCGATGCCGTCAGCCTGCAGCGCACGGGCCAGCGCGGCTTCGCGCACGGGCTCGTAGCCGTCGGCCAGCAGCGCCACCTGGGCCACCGACAGCACGCGCAACTGCCCGGCCAGCAGCTGGGCCTCGTGGGCGTCATCGGGGCGCAGAGTGAACACATGGCGCAGCGTCGGTGAGCGCAGCCGCGCGTCGCCCGAGAACGGGCCCACCAACGGCAGACCGACTGCCGCGCTGGCGCCTGCCGCCGCATGGCAGGCCTGCTCGCCGACGCAGTTCAGCACCGCGAGCGCGCCCTGTCCACGCAGGCGGCGCACGTTGTCCGCCAGCCGCCTGGGGTCGCCGCCGTCGTCCAGCGTCAGCAGTTCCACCACCCGGCCCAGCACGCCGCCGCCGGCATTGGCCCGCTCCACGGCCAGCAGCGCGCCTGCGCGCACGCGGTTGGCGGTGGTGAAGCCCGGGCCGGTCATGGGCAGGGACTGGCCCAGCACCACGGGCCTGGCCGCCTGCTGTGCCAGCGCGGGGCCGGCGGCCAGCAGCAGCGTGCCGAACGCGCGGCGGCCCATCAGCATTTGGGCGCCACCGTCGAGTCGAGCTGGAAGCGCCCCACGCCGCGCTGCAGCGTGCTGGCGCTGCCCTGCAGCGCGGCGGCCGAGGCGCTGAGCTGCTCGGCCAGCGCGGCGTCGTGCTGGGTCTGGTGGTCGAGCTGGCCGACGCTGTGGTTGACCTCCTGCAGCTGGTTCCGTTGCAGGCGGGCGGCCTGGGACGACTGCTGCACGACCTGCCAGACCTGCTCGGCGGCCAGGTGCAGCGAATCGACCACCTCGCCCGCCGCCCGCACAGACTGCTCGCCGGCACCCACGCCTTGCTGCGTGTCGTCGCTCAGCCGGCCGATCTCGGCGGCGGCCTGGGCGGTGCGGCCGGCCAGCTGGCGCACCTCGCCGGCCACGACGGCAAAGCCCCGCCCGGCATCACCGGCACGCGCGGCCTCGATGGCGGCGTTCAGCGCCAGGATGTTGGTCTGGAAGGCGATGGCCTCGATGGTGCGCACGATCTCGGTCGTGCGGCCGGCGGCGGTGGCGATCTCACCCATGCGTCCGGCCAGCTCGGTCATGGCCGCGCGGCCCTGCGCCACCAGGCTGCGCGATTGCTCCGCGCTGCTGTTGGCGCTGGCGGCGGCGTGGTCGGCCTGCTCTGCCAGGCCCACCAGCCCGTGCACGGTGGCGGCCGTCTGCTGCAGCCGCGCGGCGCCTTGCTCGGTGCGCTCCGACAGCGACAGGCTGCCGGCGGCGATATCGCGGCTGGCGGCGTCAACGAGATTGGCCGACTGGCGCAGGTCGGCCACCGTCTCGCGCAGCGCCTGCTGCATGTTGGCGATGGCGTTGAGCAGGCGGCCGAACTCGTCGTCGCGCCGCGTCACCACGTCGGCCTGCAGGTCGCCCTGCGCGATGCGTTCGGCCAGGCGCACAGCCTGCTGCAGCGGCCGCATGACGCTGCGGTAGAGCGCCCAGGCCAGTGCGGCGCCCAGCGCCAGCGCCAGGCCGGCCAGCGCCAGCAGCTGCAGGCGCATGGCGCGTTGCTGGCCCTGCTGTGCGGCGTTCTCACGCGCATTGGCGTCGCGGATGGCGGCGACCATGCCGCGCACCGCTTCGGCCCAGCCGTTCTGCGCGCCCTCGGCTGGCAGCAGGGCGGCCACGGCGGCATCGACGCCGCGCCCCTGCTCGGCGGCCTGCAGCGCCGATTCGACGAGGGGCTTCGCCTGCTCGCGCAGCGCGCGGGCCTGGGCCAGCGCGTCGCGCAGCGGGGCGATGGCCTCGTCTTCGCCGGCCAGTGCCTGCTCCAGCGCCTGCTCGGTGGCCAGCAGCTGCGCCTGCGCCGTGCCCAACTGCTGGCGGCCGGCCTTGAAGTCCTCCTCCTCGGTGTAGGCCAGGAAGCTGCGCTCCAGCACCTGCTGGCGCAGCAGCGCGGCGTGCAGCGCGTGGGCCAGGTCGTTGCGCGGGTTGTTGACGGTGACGATGCGTGCCAGCTGGTCGCCGAGCCGGCTGCCCTGCCACAGCGCCAGCAGCGCGATGCCGCCCATCAGCGCCAGCAGCAGCGCCACGCCGGCGACCAGCTGCCGGCGCAGGCTCCAGCGAAGGCCGCGCGTCATGCGGCCTGCTCCGTCGGCAGGGCCTGCGCCTGAGCCTGCACTGCCTGCGCGGGCTTGAGCAGCCAGCGCGCCAGGGCCGGCAGCAACACCAGCGCGCCCACCATGTTCCACAGGAACATGAAGGCCAGCAGGATGCCCATGTCGGCCTGGAACTTGATGGAGCTCCAGAACCAGGTGGCCACGGCCAGAGCCAGCGTCATGCCGGTCAGCAGCACCACGCGGCCGGTGAAGCGCAGCGCGGCGCGGTAGGCCTGGTCCACGCTGTCGCCGGCGCGCAGGCGCTGCAGCATGACGGCCAGCACGTAGAGCGCGTAGTCCACGCCGATGCCCACGCCCAAGGCGATGACGGGCAGCGTGGCGACCTTGACGCCCATGCCCAGCAACACCATCAGCGCCTCGCACAGCATGGAGGTCAGCACCAGCGGCAGCACGGCCACGACGGTGGCGCGCCAGCTGCGGAAGGTCAGCCAGCACAGCAGCACGACGGCGCCGTAGACCCAGTACAGCATCTCGCGCATGGCCTGCCTGACGACGCTGTTGGTGGCGGCCTCGATGCCGGCCGAGCCGGCCGCGAGCAGGAAGCGCACGTCACCGCCGGTGGGCTGCTCCTTGATGAAGGCCTCGGCCTCGCCCACCACGCGCTCCAGCGTGCTGGCCTTGTGGTCGCGCAGGAAGACCTGCAGCGTCAGGAAGGAACAGGCCTTGTTGAGCAGCTCGCGCGGTGCGATGGACTGCACGCCGCCCAGCGCCTGGTCGTTGGCGATCAGCTCGTACCACTTGAAGTTGCCCTCGTTGAAACCCACCATGCCCAGCTTGGCCAGGCCGGCGAGGGACTGCGTGCCCTCCACCCCGGGCAGCTGCCGCAGCCGCCAGGCCAGCGCGTCGACGCGGCTGAGCGTGTCGTAGCGCGTGCACTGGTCGTCCGGCGTGGTGGCCATGACGGTCAGGATGTCGGTGCTGGCCGCGTAGCTCTGCACCATGAAGGCGTTGTCGCGGTTGTAGCGGGAGTCGGCGCGCAGCTCGGGCGCGCCGGCGTCCAGGTCGCCCACCTGCAGCCGGGTGGACAGCGCCACCGCGCCCACCAGCAGCAGCGCGCCGGCCGTCAGCGCCAGTGCGGCTGGCCGCGCCTGCGTGAAGGACGCGAACCAGGCCCAGGCGCCACTCAGCTGCTCGCTCTGCTCCTGCTTCAGGCTGCGCTGCGCGGCGGCCGGGCTGACGCCGACGTAGGACAGCAGGACCGGCAGCAGCACGAGGTTGGTGAAGATCAGCACGGCCACGCCGATGCTGGCGTTGGCGGCCAGATCCTGGATGACGCGGATGTCGATGAGCGCCAGCACGGCGAAGCCCACCGCATCGCACAGCAGTGCGGTCAGGCCGGCCACGAACAGGCGGCGGAAGGTGTAGCGCGCGGCCACCACACGGTGCGTGCCGCGGCCCACGTCCTGCAGGATGCCGTTCATCTTCTGCGCGCCGTGGCTCATTCCGATGGCGAACACGAGGAAGGGCACCAGCACCGAGTACGGGTCCAGCGCATAGCCCAGCAGGCGCAGCAGGCCCAGCTGCCAGGCCACGGCGATGAGGGAGCAGGCGACGACGATGGCGGTGGAGCGCATGCAGCGCGTGTAGGCGAACAGCACGCCGCCGCAGATCAACAGCGCCAGCGCGAAGAAGCCCATGACCTGGCGCACGCCGGCTATGAGGTCGCCCATGACCTTGGCGAAGCCCACCACGTGCAGCTGCACGCGGTCGCCGTCGTATTTGGCGCGCAATGCTTCGATGCGGCCTCCTAGTTCGGCGTAGTCCAGCGCCTGGCCCGTCTGCGGGTCGGTGTCCAGCAGCGGCACGTAGATGATGCTGCTCTTGAAGTCTCCCGCCACCAGCTGGCCGATCTCGCCGGAGCGCTCGATGTTGGCGCGCAGCTCGGCCAGCGCCTCGGGGCTGCCGTCATAACGGTCGGTGATGACGGTGTCGCCGTCCAGGCCTTCTTCGGTCACGGCCACCCAGCGGGTGTTGGACGTCCACAGCGACTTCATGAACGGCCGGTCCACGCCGGGCATCAGGAACAGCTCGTCGTTGAGCAGGCGCAGCGTCTCCAGGTAGTCCTTGTCGAATATCGTGCCCTGGCGTGCCGCCACGGCGATGCGCAGTGCGTTGCCGCCGCCGGCCAGCTGGGCGCGTTGCTCCTGGAAGTTGGCGATGAAAGGGTGGCGGCTGGGGATGGTCTTGTCGAAGCTGGCCGTCAGCTGCATGCCCAGCGCCTGCCAGCCGAGCACGGCGGTCAGCAGCAGGCACAGCGCCAGCACCCAGGGGCGGTGGTTGAAGAACAGCCGTTCGGCCCAGCCGCCGCTGCGGGTGTCGAAGTCTTCGAGGCGCGCAATGACGGGTTGCGCGCTGTCGTCGGTGGAAATGCTCACGCTCACGGTCGCGATCTCTGGAAGTGGTTCAGGTGGAGCCCAGGGGCTGTCGCTGCAGGCCGCGCAGGCCCGCCAGCACGATGTGGCCGGCGTCGGCCTCGACGACGCTGGCTGATGGCAGCGGCGGCAGCGCGGCGCGGCGCGTGAAGCTGCGGCCGTCGTCGCGGCTGAGCAGCAGGTCGCCGTTCTGGGCCAGCAGCAGCAGCGAGCCATCGCGGCGCTGCAGGCCGGCGCTCAGCGACACGGGCACGGGGTTGTCGACGGCCGTCCAGCTGTCGCCGTGGTCGGCCGAGCGCCAGACGTTGCCGCGCAGGCCGTAGGCCAGCAGCGTGCCGTCGCGCGTCAGCAGCAGGCCGAAGAAGCTGCCCTTGTAGGGCGAGGCCAGCGCCTCGAAGTGGGCGCCGCCGTCCAGCGAGCGCAGCAGCAGGCCTTGCTCGCCGGCGATGAACACGCGCGGGCCTTCGCTGCGCACCGCGTACAGGTGCAGGCGCTTTCGGTTCGGTAGGCGGGTGTGCAGGCTCTGCCAGACCTCGCCCTGGCGCACGAAGGCCAGGCCGTAGGCGCCGACGGCGTAGAGGCTGCCGTCGGGGCTCAGGGCAAGGTCCAGCAGCGGCTTGTCCGGCCCCTGGGCCAGGCGGCGCCGTGCGGCCTCGCGCAAGGCCTCGTCGTCAACGGCAGCGGCCAGTTCCAGCTCGGCCAGCTGGCGACCGTCCATCACCAGGCGCCAGCGCTGGCCGCCGTCGACGGTCTGCAGCAGGCTGCCGAAATGGCCGCAAGCCCAGCCGGTGTTGGCATCGTTGAAGGCCAGCGCCGTGAGGCTGATCTGCGCCGGCACCTCGGCCTGCCGCCACCGCCGGCCGCCGTCGTCGCTGTAGACGACGAGGCCGCGCTCGCCGGCCAGGACCAGGCGCTGACCGGCGCGCGCGGCGGCCAGCAGCGCGCTGCGTGTGGCCAGCGGCGTAGGCGCCGCCGGCTGGGTCAGCACGGGGGGCAGCGTGGTGGCCGCCCGCGCCGGGGCGGCCAGCAGCCCGAGAGCCGCAGCCCCGAACACCGCACGCCGCTTCATCGTGTGCTCTCGTTGGCCAGTTCCTCGGGGCTGAAGAAGGCCCGGTCCAGCTTGGGCAGCACCTTGACCTGCACCGGCAGCTCGTTGGTGGCCATGTTCAGGTAGTAGGCGCCGGTCTGCAGGTCGTAGCCGCCCCAGAAGACGTTGCCCAGCACGGCCGGGATGTCCGGCGCGGTCAGCGTCAGCGTGTAGTTGGTGCGCCAGAGTTCACCCTTGGCGTCCCAGCCGTCGAACAGGATGATCTGCCAGGTGTCCTCGTCGAGGTAGTACTTGCGCTTGGCCGCCACGTGGCGCTTGCCGGCGGCCAGCGTGGCCTCCACTTCCCAGACCCGGTGCAGCTCCCACCGCACGGCGTCGGGACTCAGCGTGCCCGGCTTGACGAGGTCGGCCACCTTGGCCAATGCCGCCCGGTTGTTGTTGTAGGGGATGTACAGCTCCTTCTTGCCGACGAGCTTGAGCTCGTGCTTGTCGATGGGCCCGAACAGGTTGAAGGCTTCGTCGAACAGGCCGATGCCGGAGGTGACGGCGTCGGGCGTGTCGTAGCCCACCGACGGCGCCTTGCGCACGCGGCGCTGGCCCACCAGGTATTGCCACAGGCCGCGCGGCGTGGCGCTGGTCATGCCGTCGTGCGCGAGGATGGCCTCTCCCGCCTTGGAGCCCGGCTCGGTGGCGGCGAACTTGCCCAGCGCGTAGTAGCCGTCGAACTTGTCGGGCGTGACGTCGGGGTCGTAGTACTGGCGGCGGAAGGTCTGGTTGCCGCCGCTGGCCATGGTGCGCTTGCCGTCGGCCGTCATGACCCACACGCGCATCGGCGTCTGGGTGTTCACGCCCAGCCAGGCCAGGCGGTGGTTCAGGATGGCTTCGTAGCCATCCTTGGGAATGGGGAAGGGGATGCCGCCGAAGGCGCCCTCGATGCCCAGGCCGTTGTCCACCACCTTGGCGCGGGTGGCATTCTTGAAGGTGTTGTCGTAGACGTACTGCGGCGCGGCGGCCGTGCGGCGCGTGGGGTAGACGTCGATGCGGAAGTCGGGGTGCTTCTTCATCAGCGCCTTGACGCCGTCGCTCAAGCGGGCGTCGTGCTGCGCCATGTTCTTGGCGCTGATCTGCAGCACCGGCTTGTCGGCAGGGAAGAGGTCGGGGCGCGGGTCGCCGTTCTTGTAGCCGGCCGGCGCCTTGGTGAGGCCGCCCTCCCAGGGCGGGATGCTGCCGTCCTTGTTGCCGGCGCGTTCGGCGCCCATCGGGGTCAGCGTGGTCTTGAGCTTGGCGGCCTCTTCGGCCGACACGGCGGCGCCCGCGCTCAGCGGCAGCAGGGCCGCGCATGCCCATGCCGAGGCCAGGGCGGGAACGTTCAATCGGAGCAGTGCGTGCTTCATGGTGTGGATGTCCGTGTCTGGGGTCAGAAGGTGCGCGACGCGCTGAAGGCGACGTAGGCGCGGTCCTTGAGGGTCTGGCCGAAGGTCAGCTGGCGCGGCGAGCCGCTGCCTGGCACCAGGGTCTCGGTGAAGGTCTTGGCCTTGCCGAAGTAGTCGGTGTAGGTCAGCGAGAAGTTCCAGTCGTTCTGGTACTTGCCCTTCAGTCCGATGGTCCAGTCGCCGCCGTCCGACACGCCGCCGGCGAAGTTGCCGATGGCCGATGAGCGGCCGCCGAAGTTCCAGCCCAGGCCGATGGGCACGGAGAGGTCCAGGCCGGTGAGCACCTGGAAGTAGGCCGGCTCGAACAGCACGCGGGTGGCGAAGGCGCCCTTGGTGGTGTTGGGGTCCAGGCCTCCGACGCCGACGTTCTGGCCGTTGGGGCCGGTGAAGATGTCGCGCTTGATCCTCAGGCGGTGGTTGTAGGCAATCTCGCCCAGCAGTGCGCCGCCTTGCCAGAACCCGTTGGGCTGCAGCACGTAGATGCCGTTGAGCTGCAGGTGGGCCGTGTCACCGACCGGGTAGCAGGGCGTGGCGTTGCTGGTGTCGCAGGTGGCCACGGGGCTGGGGCCGCCGAGCAGGGCAGGGTCGCCATTGAGCGGCGTGTTCTGGCGCACCGAGCCTTCCAGCGCCCAGTTCAGCTGGCCGATGGAGGAGGTGACGCTGGCACCGAACGTGCGGATGTTGCTGGCGTAGGCCACGCGCACATGGCCTTGCACGAGGTCGAACACCAGCGCGCTGGGCGTCTTGTCGTGGTACTGCGCGGCGTAGAAGCCGAACTCGTAGTCGCCGCCCGGCGGGCTCCAGCGCAGCTGGATGCCGCCCTGGCCGCTGTTCTTGGGCTTGTTGTCCCGCACGGTCAGCGTCGGGAGCTCGATGGGCGAGCCGTCGGGCGCCTGCCCGAGGTTGACGCGGCCGCCGCCGATGTAGTCCTGGTTGGAGAAGTAGCTGCCGACGCCGGGCAGCTTGCTCTTGCGCCACTTCAGCTGGTAGTAGGCGCCCAACTGCACGCCGTCGGCCAGGCGCAGCGTGCCCGAGACCTGCTCCACCGGCAGCAGCACTTCCTTGAATTGCCAGTTGGGCACGGACAGCACACGCGCGACGTCCACCGGCCCCTGCGCGTTGGCGATGCCGTTCTGGCCGAAGAACAGGCTCTCGCCCCATTGCAGCGTGTGTTTGCCCACGCGCAGGTTGGCCTTCATGCCGGCGACTTCGCCCTTGAACGACACGAAGGCATCCAGGATCTCGCCGCCGCGGCCGTGCTGGCGCCGCGTGGCGGGCAGGAACTCGTTGGGTGCCTGGCCGAAGTCGTTGTTGGCCGTGCTGACCACCGGGCCCAGCGGGTTGCCGGCGGCGTACAGCGCTGTGCCGGTGTAGTCGTTGCGGCCCATGTAGGCGCCGTCGTGCCAGGCCGTGCCGCTGATGCGGGCGCCGAAGGTGGGCGTGGAGATGTCCAGCTCGGCCAGCAGGTCGAAGCGCTTGGAGATCAGGCCCTTGCGGAAGTTGTGGTTGCCGTCGTCCTCGTTGACGGTGCCGGGGTCGCGGGCCACGTCCAGGCGGCTCAGCGCGGTGGACGGGTCTTTCACGCGGTAGCCGGCGCTGACTTTGGGCGTGAGGTCGAGCCGGACCTTGAGGTCGGGAACGCTGGTTTCGATGTCGAAGGCTTGTGCGGTGGGCAACAGCAGGGCTGCCGCCGCCGCCAACGCGACGCGGTTCTTTCTCATGGTGTCTCCTGGTTTGAGGTGTTATGTACTTAGAGATAGGTCGCTGCGAAGCCGCCATCGGCGGCCAGGTTTACGCCGCTGATCCAGCGTGCGTCGTCGCTGCACAGGAAGGCGATGGCCGGCGCGATCTCGTCGGCCAGGCCGGGCCGCGTGATGCGGTGGGCATCTGCGGCGACGCGCTCCTCGCCCAGCTGGGCGACGAACTCGCCCAGGATGGGCGTGAACACCGGGCCCGGTGCGACGCAGTTCATGCGCACGCCGCGCTTCATGAAGAACTCGCTGGAGCGCAACGTGGACCAGACGATCAGCGCCTCCTTGAAGTACTCGTAGCAGCCCTTCTGCGGCACGGGGTTGCGGGCCAGCCAGGCCAGGCCGGCCTCGAAGCCCTGCACGGCGGCCAGTGATTTGTGCGTGTCCAGCCGGTCGCGGTAGAAATAGCCCAGGATGGACGACACGTTGACGATGCTGCCGCCCTGCGGCATGCGCTCCACCAGCAGCTCGCACAGGTGGCGCGTGCCGAGGTAGTTGACGCGGCCGACCAGGTCCGCCGGCGACGTGCCGGGCACGCCGGCCACGGTACACAGGCCGTCGATCTGCGCGGGCAGCTGGCGCACGGCGGCGTCGATGGCCGACTGCTGCGACAGGTCGGCCTTGACGAAGCCGTCCAGCGTCAGCAGCGGGT
The DNA here is from genome assembly GCF_043555875.1 of Pelomonas margarita. Taxonomy (NCBI): domain Bacteria; kingdom Pseudomonadati; phylum Pseudomonadota; class Betaproteobacteria; order Burkholderiales; family Sphaerotilaceae; genus Roseateles; species Pelomonas margarita. The sequence goes on from NZ_JBIGHW010000004.1 coordinate 399,254, forward strand.
CGTTGCGGTCCATGCCGATGACCTTGGCGCCGTGCGAACGCAGCAGTCGAGCGGTGTCGGCGCCTATGCCTGAGCTGGCGCCCGTGACGACGATGGTCTTGCCTTGAACTTTCATGGGTTTGTCTCCTGTTGTTCGTTGTGTGCCGCCCGTCAGAACGGGTAGACGGGAGCGGCGTCCTTGACGGTCAGCCACTGCCAGGTGGTGAAGGCCTCCCAGTCCGCCGGGCCGCCGTGCACATTGCCGTTGCCGGCCACGCCGGGGCCGCCGAAAGGGTTGGTGGCGTCGTCGTTCACGGTCTGGTCGTTGACGTGGACCATGCCGGCCTTGAGCTGCTGCGCCAGCGCCATCGCGCGGTTCATCGATTTGGAGATCACGCCCGCCGCCAGGCCGCCCTCGTGGGCATTGGCCAGCGCGGCGGCCTCCTCGTCGGTCTTGAAGGTGATGAGGTTGAGCAGCGGGCCGAACACCTCTTCGTCATGCACGCGCATGCCGGGCTGGATGCCCGACAGCACGGTGGGCTTGTAGAAGAGGCCTTCGTACGTGCCGCCGGCCAGCAGCTTGGCGCCCTTGGCCACGCTGTCCTGCACCAGCGCATGCACGCGGTCGCGCTGGCGGGCGTCGATCAGCGGGCCGATGGCGACCTGGCCGGTGGCGCCGTTGCCTACTGGCAGGTGGGTGGCCTTGGCGACCAGCCGCTCGGTCAGCGCCGCAGCGATGGATTCATGCACCAGCACGCGGTTGGAGGCCATGCAGATCTGGCCGGCGTTGAGCCAGGCGCCCCAGGCCGCGTTGCTGGCGGCGATGTCCAGGTCGGCGTCGTCCAGGATGACCAGGCAGTTGGTGCCGCCCAGTTCCAGCGAGGCCTTCTTGAGGTGACGCGCGGCCAGCTCGCCGACGCGCCGGCCCACGCCCACCGAGCCGGTGAACGACACCATGCGCACCTCGGGCGCGGTGATCAGCGCCTCGCCCACCTCGGCACCGCCGGGCAGCACCGCCAGCACGCCGGCCGGCAGGCCTGCGGCTTCGAGCACGCGGGCGATCAGGTAGCCGCCGCTGACGGGCGTGCGCGGGTCGGGCTTGATGAGCACCGCGTTGCCGGTGGCCAGCGCCGGGGCCACCACGCGCAGCGTCAGGATGAGCGGAAAGTTGAACGGCGAGATGACGCCGATGACGCCGTGCGGCACGCGCCGCGCCATGCTCAGGCGGCCCGGCACGCTGGGCAGCAGCTGGCCGGCGGGCTGCATCGGCATGGCGGCGGCTACCTGGCAGAAGGTGATGGCCTCGCGCACCTCATGCTGGCCCTTGGGCAGGATGGCGCCGGTCTCGCGGGTGATCCACAGCGCCAGCTCGTCGAAGTGCTGCTGCAGCAGCGCGGCGGCCTTCAGGAACACGGCGGCACGCTCGCGCGGCGGCGTGGCGGCCCAGGCGGCCTGCGCTGCAGCGGCCGTGCGGGCGGTCTCGGCCACGTCGGCGGGCGTGGCCTCGCCGGCCGTGCCCAGGCGCTCGCCGGTGGCGGGCTCGATGATGTCCAGCGTGCGCGCGGCAGCGCGCCATTGGCCGGTGAAGAGGCTGTCGCGCCAGGGGGCGTCGGCCAGGAGCGAGGTGCTGTCCTGCATGGGAGTCTCCGTGTGGGTCTTGTAATGTTTGCTTGGCAGATAATTAGCCTGGCAAACGAAAATATGTGCTTACTGTGTGCCTGGTGAGGTGACTTCGGGAATCAGTACAAACGCTGATCCGGCCCGGCGGGCATGGCCCTCACGCCGCCGTGCTTGCGCAACTGCCATGCCAGGGCCACCGCGCGGCGCGCCGGCGGGGTGGGCACGGGCGCCCGCGCTCTGGGAGGACTGGGCACTTCCTGGGACTTACCCGGGGCGTGCAACCGCAGGGCGCGACAGGGCCACTCAGGGCATTCCTGCGGCTGCCAATCGCGCAAATCCGCAAGACTGGAGCAGACTCCCGCCACCCGGTTTGACGAAATCATGAAAACGCTGAACGCCCCCTCGAAGATCTCGTTGGCCGAGCTGTCCCGCCAGACCGATGCCATGCTGCGCAAAGGCGACAGCGACCACTTCAACTGGGCCAGCGACGGCAGCGCGCCGACGCTGGCGCAGCTGACGGAGGCGCTGTTCTTCTCACCCGGCGATGGCCGCATCTGGCTGAACGACCAGCGCATGCTGCTGGTTCACAGCGCAGCCATGGGCCACCTGCGGCGCGAGTTGATCGACACGCTGGGCCTGGCGCGAGCGCGCGGGCTGCTGACCCGGGCCGGCTACGTGAGCGGCGCGCGCGATGCGCAGTTGGTGCGCCAGCGCTGGCCAGATGGCGATGCGGCGGCGGTGTTCATGGCGGGCGCGCGGCTGCATGCGCTGGAGGGGGTGGTCAAGGTGACGCCGGTGAGCTTCTCGTTCGACATCGACCGCGGCACCTACGACGGCGAATTCCTCTGGGAGCATTCCAGCGAGGACGACGAGCACATCAGCGCCTACGGCATCGGCGCCGACGCGGCCTGCTGGTCGCAGGTGGGTTATGCCACCGGCTACGTGACGACGCTGTTCGGCCAGCAGGTCATCTTCCGCGAGGTGGACTGCCGCGCCATGGGCGCGTCGGTGTGCCGCGTCATCGGCCGGCATGCGGCGGCCTGGGGCGACATCAGCGAGGACCTGCGCTACCTGGAGGCGCACGATTTCCGCGCGATGGCGCCCGGCGCGGAGCCGCAGGCCATGGCCACGACGCCGGCCCTGGGCCCGGCCGCCACGGCCACGCAGGACCGGCACGAGGTGGTCGGCGCGTCGCCCGCCTTCGTGTCCGCCTGCCACCTGCTGGACCGCGTGGCGCGCACCTCGGCCACCGTGTTGTTCTCGGGCGAGTCGGGCGTCGGCAAGGAGGCCTTCGCGCGGCGGCTGCACCGCATCAGCTCGCGCGCCGACAAACCCTTCATCGCGCTGAACTGCGCGGCCATGCCGGAAGGGCTGCTGGAGTCCGAGCTGTTTGGCGTGGAGAAGGGCGCCTACACCGGCGCGCATGCGTCGCGCGAGGGCCGCTTCGAGCGCGCGCATGGCGGCACGCTGTTCCTCGACGAAGTGGGCGCGCTCAGCCCGGTAGCCCAGGCCAAGCTGCTGCGCGTGTTGCAGGAGGGCGAGCTGGAACGGGTGGGCGGCTCACGCCTCATCCAGGTCGACGTGCGCGTGGCGGCCGCCACCAATGTGGACCTGCGCGCCGAGGTGCAGGCGGGGCGCTTCCGCGCCGACTTGTTCTACCGCCTCAACGTCTTCCCGCTGCACCTGCCGCCGCTGCGCGAGCGGCGCGAGGACATCCCGCTGCTGATGAGCTACTTCCTGCGCCGCGAGTCCCAGCGCCACGGCCGCGAGGTGCGCGGCTTCACGGCGCGGGCGGTGCGGGCGGCGCTGCATTACGACTGGCCGGGCAATATCCGCGAGCTGCTCAACCTCATCGAGCGCGCCGTCATCAACGTCGAGGACGGCATGGCCATCGACGTGCACCACATGTTCCGCGGCGAGCCGCTGGCGCGACAAGCCGTGCTGGCGGTGTCATCCGACGGCGAGCTGGCCCGCGAGGCCGACCCCGGTGTGGACAACCTGTTGCAGCACCTGCAGAGCACGCTGGGAGCTGCCGCGCTGGACCTGCCGGCGTTGGAAGCCCGGCTGCTGGCCGAGGCCGTGCAGGCGCACGACGGCAACCTGTCGGCCGCCGCCCGCGCGCTGGGCTTGAGCCGGGCGCAACTGGCGTATCGGTTGGAGCGGCATGCGGGGGGGTGATGGCCTGCCTTGTTTCGATGGTGCAGGCCGCCTTGGATGGCGGCCTCAACCCATCGCGATGAGCCCCTTGCCGCCCAGTGATCTGCCCCCTTCGAGGCTCGTGATCAGCGCAATTGCCTCGGCCAGCGGAACGATCTCTGCCACTGGAAGCCTCAGCTTGCCGGCGCCGGCTGCGCGCGCCAGGCCGTCCAGAACATCAGCCCGGGGCGTGCAGACGATAGGCTTCAGGCGGCGGTTGAAGATGGAGCGGATGAACTTGCCAGGTGTCGGGTCGATGTCCAGGAACACGCCGCCCGGGGCCAGCAGGCCGAGGCCCGTCTGGGTCGTCATCGTGCCCGCCGTGTCGTAGACCACGTCAAAGCGTTGGTCGAGCTTGGAGAAGTCGGTCGTCCGGTAGTCGTAGACAGCGTCAACGCCGAGCGATCGCGCTCTCGCCATGGCGCCGGCACTGCAACTGCCCGCGACCGTGGCGCCGAGCATCCGCGCCAACTGCACCGTGGCCTCTCCCACCGCGCCCGTGCAGCCGTTGACGAACACGCGCTTGCCTGCGGTCAGCTTCGCCTTGCCCTGCAGGCCGTTCCAGGCGGTAACTCCTGGCGTTCCGAGGCACGCCGCTTCTTCGAAGGAAATGTTCTCGGGCTGCCTGGCCAGGAAGCCTTCGTTTGTCACCACGGCATGGCCGAATGCGCCGCTTTCCTTGATCCGTGCCAGGCCGAACACCGCATCACCCGGCTTGAAGCGCGTCACGCCCGGGCCGACTGACACGACCGTCCCCGAGAAGTCACTGCCCATGGCACGGGGGAAGGCCTTGCCGGTGACGAACTTGAGATAGCCGTTGCGCAGCTTCCAGTCGACCGGGTTGATGGCTGCGAATTTCACCCTCACGGCGACCTCGCCCTTGCCCGGTGTTGCCAAGGCAAAGTCTTCGAGCCGCATCAGCTCCGGGCCGCCGTATTGGTCGTACTGGATGCGCTTCAGGGCAGATGGATGCACGTTGTTTTCCTGTTGCGAAGTCGGCATGTCTCAAGCCGTCGGCGCGGTGGGTTCGACCATCGGGAACCAGCCGCGCGCCGCCTGGATGACACCCCACAGCTTGTCCGGGATGGCCAGTTGCGGCACGCGCTCGGCGTCGAGTGCCGTGGCAATGGTCGCTGCCTGACCGGCAGTTGCGAGTTCCACCCATTGCGGGTTCATCACCAGGCCCTGGCCTATGGCGACCAGCGACAGGCCCGTGGCCAGGGCGTTCTCGGCGTCATCCGGTGTCCGCACAAGGCCTGCTGCGATCAGCGGGATGCGATGAGCGACATGCGCCACGAGGAGTTCGGCGGTGGTCTGCTCGCCGGCATGATCCGTCGGTCTGGCATTGGGGATGTCGAACAGCGAGGCGTGGAGGTAGTCGATGCCTGCTTCGATCAGCTGGTCGATGAGCGCATAGCTGTCGGCAATGCGCAGCGAACCCTCGCCCGCCTCTTCCGGCGAGATGCGGTAGCCGAGCAGGAAGGGGCGCTCGGCGTGCTCGGCGATGACGCGCCGGGCTTCGCGCACCACGGTGAGCGCGAAGCGCATGCGCTTGTCAAGCGAGCCGCCCCAGCCATCCTCGCGCTGGTTGAACATGGGCGAGAAGAAGTTCTGGATCAGGAGGCCGTGGGCGCCATGCAGTTCGATGCCGTCGAACCCCGCCTCGATGGCGCGCCGGGTGGCGTCGCCGAAGGCCTGGACGATGGCTTCGATCTCGCCTTCGCTCAGTGCGTGGCTGGTCACTTCGGCGTTGTTGAAGGGGCTGGGGGGCGCCTTCAGCGAACTCGCGCTGACGACCCGGCCGTCGGGCACCAGGTGCGGCAAGGCTTTGTTGCCGGCGTGGAAGATCTGCATCACCGCCAACGCACCGCCGCTCTTCGCCGCCTCGGCGAGGCGACGCAGGCTGGGAATGAAACGGTCGTCATGACTGGCGAATTCGTCGGTGAAGCCGATGCCGTCCGACGTCACATGCGAGCAGCCCGTCACCACCATGCCAACGCCCTGCACGCGGGCACGGTAGTACGCCAGCTCCTGGTCCGAGACGGTGGCATCGGGGTTTGCCGACCAGGTCGTCATCGGCGCCATCACGGCGCGATTGCGCAAGGTCACGCCGCTCTTGAAAGTGAAAGGCTGAAACAGCCGTGGATGGACGGGGCTCATGGGAATCTCCGGGGGTGAAAACGGCACCCGTCGGGGTGCGATCCGATGCCGGAAAGTGTCGTCCTGAAGCCCTGATGGGTGCTTGCCGAAACCGTCGTCCTTATTGCCTGATTCGATGAATGTCTATCGGAGGCGGCATTGGGTTGGCTCGGGTGATGCTAGGCTTGAGGCCCGCAGGGCAGGGCGATTCGCCCAAGAAAATTGGGGGCGTCAAATGTTTGCCTACGAAGGGGGCAAGGCCTTCGAACTCGCTGGTCTCGTTGGAAGGATTGCACAAACCGACGGAGACTACGACACGGCCATTCGCGCGCTGAAGCTGCGCCGCTGCAGTTCCACGACCGACCCCATGCCCTGCATCTACGGGCTGGGCATGGTTCTGATCGTCCAGGGTGCCAAGCGGATCATGTGGGGCGAGGAGGTCTTCGACTATGCGGCGGGGCAGACCTTGATCACGACGGTGGACATGCCTGTCGTGGCATACATCACCCGCGCCAGCCGCGCCGAGCCCTTTCTCGGGATGTTGCTGGAACTCGATGCCCGCGTCATCGCACAGCAGGCTGCGCAAATGGCGTTCGCGGCGCCGCTGCAGGTGTCGGCAACTCGGGGGATGTCGCAGGTGCCGCTGGATGAGGGCTTGTGCGATGCGTTGGTCCGGCTGCTCCGGCTGTTTGACGAGCCTTCGCTGGTCTCACCGCTTGCGCCGCTGATCGAGCAGGAAATCGTCATCCGCCTGCTCAGCGGTGGGCATGGCCCCAGCTTGCGCCGCCTCGTTGCGGCGGGCTCACCGAGCCAGCAGATTGCCAAGGTCGTCACATGGCTCAAGCAGCATTACATGCAGGATCTGGCCATGGACGATCTGGCGGCCTCGGCTCACATGAGCCCGTCGACGTTCCGCCAGCATTTCCGTGCCGTCGTCGGCATGAGTCCCTTGCAGTACATCAAGAACCTCCGCCTGTTGGACGCACGGCAACTGATGCTCAATGAAAGCCTGGATGCCGGCAGTGCCGCGATTCGCGTCGGCTACGAGAGCGCCTCCCAGTTCAGCCGGGAGTACCGCCGATTCTTCGGCGAGCCGCCCAACCGCGACGTCAAAAGGCTGCGGGAAGCCACTGGCGCGAGGCGCGGATAGCCCTCCGTCAACAACGCGTCGGCTGCTTCGTCATGCGGGGGGGGGGGGGCGCCGGAGGAGCGGCCTGCGGGTCGCTGGGGTGGCGCTGCTAGTTTTGCTTCACCGCGGCCGCCGCTGTCTCCGCTGAGCGAGGCATGCCCAGCGCGGCGATGAGCGCGTCGCGCGTGGCTGCCAAGAACTCATCCGCGAGCGGCGCGTCGTCGGGGCAGGCGCGCGACAGGATGAGGGCGCCTACGGCATGCGAGAGCATGTCCAGCGTTTCGGCGCGCGCTGCGGGAGTGGCAGCCGCGTCAGCGCCGCGACTCAAGGCGGCCACCAGGCTCTCGATGCCGTCCGCAAATGCGGCTCGCACGGAATCCGGCTGGCGGGCCGCGTCGCTGCCGAGGGCCGCCATGGTGCAGCCGGTTCCGCGCCCGTCCCGGTGCTCGCGGGACAGGTACTGGCGGACGAACTCCGCCGGCGCCACGCCGTCGCCCGTCAGCGCGACGGTCTGGGCCAGGCCGCAGGCCGTCGCTTCGGCGATCAGGTCGGTCTTGGAGCCGAACTGCTTGTAGAAGCCGCCATGCGTGAAGCCGGCGGCCGCCATCAGGTCGGCCACGCCGACGCCGTCGTAGCCGCGTTCTCGAAATAGCTGGGACGCCGTCTGGACGACATGTGTCCGATTGGCCTGGGCCTGCGCTTTGGTGACTTTCATCGATCGTCTACCGGAGTACTTCTACCGGCTGCATCTTATATTGATGCCGTCCATCATCAAAATGCTTGACGTTTTGGATTATGAGCATAATCATTGAGCCTCTGGGCGCATCGCAGGATGATGAAGCGGGGGGGGGGAGAACACGATCTCCGAACCCTTTGCATTCGACCTGACCGGCCCTTGTCCTCCCAACGCTGGAATCCCGTCATGTCCACCCCCCTCATGAAGTCCACGTCCCACGCCGTGGCGCTTGCTGCAGTGCTGCTTGCTTTCAGCGCCGTGGCGGGCGGAGCCACGCCAGCCGCCGGCACGGCGCCGGTCGCTCAACAGCAACTGCTGACCTGGAAGGACGTGCCGACACAAAGCGTCTCGACTGGCGACGTGAGCTTCTCCTACCGCGAGCTCGGGCAGCACAACGGCGGCACGCCTGTGCTGCTGCTGGCCCACCTGGCTGCCGTGCTGGACAACTGGGACCCGCGCATCGTCGACGGGCTCGCCGCCAAGCACCATGTGATCGCGTTCGACAGCCGCGGCGTCGGCGCCTCCACCGGCAGCCCGGTCAACACCATCGAGCAGATGGCCGACGACGCCATCGCCTTCATCAAGGCCAAGGGCCTCAAGCAGGTCGACCTGTTCGGCTTCTCGATGGGCGGCATGATTTCGCAGGAGATCGTGCTGAAGGAGCCACAGCTCGTTCGCAAGCTGATCCTGGCGGGCACGGGCCCTGCGGGCGGCACGGGCATCAGCACGGTGGCTGGCGTGGCGAACTACGACCTGCTCCGCGCCACACTGACCGGCCAGGACCCCAAGCAGTACCTGTTCTTCACGCGCACGCCGAAGGGCATCGACGCCGGCAAGGCCTTCCTGCAGCGCCTGCAGGAGCGCGGCGCCAACCGCGACGCCGACATCGCCATCTGGGCCTATGTGTCGCAGCTCCAGGCGCTGAAAGCTTGGGGGGAGAAGCGGCCCGCCGATCTGTCGGTGATCAAGCAGCCGGTGCTCGTGGCCAACGGCGATGACGACCGCATGGTGCCCACCAGCAACTCGCATGACCTGGCCAGGCGCCTGCCGAATGCGCAACTGGTGATCTACCCCGACGCCGGGCACGGCGGCATCTTCCAGTACCACGAGAACTTTGTGGCCAAGGCGCTGGCCTTCCTCGCCAAGTGAGCCAAGAGGCAGCCATGACACACACCCACCTCACCGCGCCTACCCAGTTCCTGAGCGTCGGCGGCACGCGGTTCGCGTACCGGCGCTGGGGCAACGCGGCCGCAGGCCAGCCGCCGCTGCTGATGCTGCAGCACTTTCGCGGCGGCATGGACCACTGGGACCCGCTGATGACCGACGGCCTGGCCGAAGGCCGGGAGGTGATCCTCTTCAACGGCCGTGGCGTGGCGTCCTCCGAGGGCACGCCGCGCACCCGCATCGAGGACATGGCCGACGACGCGGCGGCCTTCGTCCGCGCACTGGGCCTGGCGCAGATCGACTTGCTGGGCTTCTCGCTCGGCGGCTTCCAGGCGCTGGACCTGACCTGGCGCCACCCGACGCTGGTGCGCAAGCTGATGCTGCTGGGCACCGGCCCGCGCGGCGGCAACCCGGAGATGGCGTCGCGCGTGCTGGAGACGGCCGTCAACCCGGTGCCCGACTTCGCGGACTTTCTGTACCTGTTCTTTGGCAACTCGCAGCAGGCCGAGCAGGCGGCGCGGGACTTCTGGGAGCGCCGCCACCAGCGCGTCGACCAGGACCCGCCGTCTTCGCCCGAGGTCGCCAAGGCGCAGATCGAGGCCAATATGCACTACCTGCCCCGAGTGACGGAGGGCGACCCCTTCGCCTATCTGCGTGGCATCCAGCAGCCCACGTTCATCCTCAACGGCGTGAACGACGTGATGGTCGCGACGATCAACTCGTTCTACATGACGCGCAACCTGCCGAACGCGCAGCTGTTCGTCTATCCCGACGCCGGCCACGCCGCGCAGTTCCAGTGCCCGCAGCGCTTCCTGCGCCACGTCGTCCAGTTCCTCGGTGAGTGACGTCGCCGCCTCGCTTCGCAAATCCTTGAGGGTCGCCCCATGTTGAAGTTCAAGTTCCTGTTGTGGGCGTTCGCCCTGACGCTGAAGCGCAAGGTGCGCAGCGACGCCGATTGCGCGCGCTATGTCGCTAAGAAGCGCCTGGTGTTCCAGATCCGCACCGTGTCGGGCGCGGGCCGCTACTTCGTGGCCGAGGGCGGCGCCATCCGATCTGCAGCCGGTCTCGCCCCTAACCCGCAGTTCACGCTCAGCTTCTGCGACGGCGCCAAGGGGTTCGAGATCCTGTCTGCCAAGGACAGCCAGGCCGCCTTCCTGCGCGGGCTGGGCAGCCAGGACCTGACCATCAGCGGCGACTTCCAGGAGGTGATGTGGTTCCAGGGCCTGGCCCAGTTTCTGCAGCCGCCCAAGGTCGTCCCGCCCTATGACCGCACCGCTTTCTGAGCCGCCCATGCAAGTCAACCTGCTGAACCAGCCCCTGCGCCTGCGCACAGGCACGGTGCTGCGCAACCGCCTCGCCAAGGCCGCGATGAGCGAGACGCTGGGTACCTACGACAACCGGCCGACCGAGGCTCTCGTGTGCCTGTACCGCCGTTGGGGCACCTCGGGCCTGGGCCTCATCGTCACCGGCAACATCATGGTGGACCGCCGTGCGCTCGGCGAGCCCGGCAACGTGGTCGTCGAGGACGAGTCCGACCTGCCGATGCTGAAGCGATGGGCGCAGGCGGTCACCGCCCAGGGCTCGGCCTTGTGGGCGCAGCTCAACCATCCAGGCAAGCAGTCCACGCGCGGCCTGAATGCCTACAACATCGCGCCCTCGGCCGTGCCGTTCCGCGAGGACATGGCGGCCTTCTTCGAGACGCCGCGCGAGGCCACCGGGGCCGAGATCCAGGACATCATCGAGCGCTTCGGCCGCAGTGCGGCGGTGTGCAAGAAGGCGGGCTTCGGCGGCGTGCAGATCCATGCCGCGCGCGGCTACCTGGTCAACCAGTTCCTGTCGCCGCACCACAACCGCCGCGACGACGAGTGGGGTGGCACGGCCGAGAAGCGCCGGCGCTTCGTGCTGGCCGTCTACGCCGAGATCCGCCGCCAGGTCGGCCCGGACTTCGCGGTGGCCATCAAGCTCAATTCGGCAGACTTCCAGCGCGGCGGCTTCACCGAGGAGGAGTCGCTGGCGACCATCCGCGCGCTGGCCGAGGCGGGCATAGATCTGATCGAAATCTCGGGCGGCACCTACGAGGCGCCCGCCATGAACGGCGCGATGCACGCGCCAAAGCCGACCTCCACCGCAGCGCGTGAAGCCTACTTCCTCGACTTCGCCGAAAAGGCCCGCGCCACGACCCAGGTGCCGCTGATGGTGACCGGCGGCTTTCGCACAGCGGCCGGCATGAACGCCGCGCTGCGCACCGGCGCGCTGGATGTGGTGGGCGTGGCCCGCTTGCTGGCCATCGACCCCGACGCGCCCGCCGCGCTGCTGCAGGGGCGCGACAGCGCGCAGCAGGTCCGCCCCATCAGCACCGGGCTGAAGCTCGTGGACCGCCTGGGCATCATGGAAGTGCTCTGGTACACGCGGCAACTCGGGCGCATGGCCCGGGGCGAGGCGCCACGTCCGCGTGAGAGCGCGCTGGCCGCGTTCCTGAAGTCGGCGTTGGGCAGTGGTTGGGGCACCTTCCGCACGCGGCGCCTGCGCGCCCGCGCCCCTGGACGTTGACGCCGTCTGGCGCCAGGCTTTGAACGACAAGGAGAACGAGACATGACTTTCAAGGCTTTGCTGGCCAGCAAGCGGGACGACCAGGTCTCGACCGCCGTGGTCGACTTCGACGAGGCCGACCTGATGCACGGCGACGTGACCGTGGCCATCGACTACTCGACGGTCAACTACAAGGATGCGCTGGCCGTCACCGACCGCGCGCCCGTGATCCGCCAGTACCCGCTGATTCCGGGCATCGACTTCGCCGGCACGGTGCTGGCGTCGGCCCATGCGGGGGTTGCGGCGGGCGACCGTGTCGTCGCCAACGGCTGGGGGCTGAGCCAGACCCACCACGGCGGCTTCGCGCAGCAGGCGCGCGTCCGCGGTGACTGGCTGGTCAAGCTGTCCGACGGGCTCTCCACCCGCGATGCCATGGCCATCGGCACGGCGGGCTATACGGCCATGCTGTCCGTGCTGGCGCTGGAGCATGCAAAGCTCACGCCCGACTCGGGCGACGTGCTGGTGACCGGCGCGGGCGGCGGCGCCGGCTCCATCGCCATCGCGCTGCTGTCCGGGCTGGGCTACCGGGTGGTCGCCTCGACCGGTCGGCTCGAAGAGACCGACTACCTGCGCCAGCTGGGCGCGGCCGAAGTCATCGACCGCCGCACGCTCTCCGAACCGGGTGCTGCTATCGGTAGGGAGCGTTGGGCCGGCGCCATCGACTCGGTGGGCAGCCACACACTGGCCAATGTGCTCGCGCAGACCCGCTACGGGGGCGCGGTGGCGGCCTTCGGGCTGGCGCAAGGGGCGGACCTGCCCTGCTCCGTCCTGCCCTTCATCCTGCGCAGTGTGACGCTTGCGGGCATCGACTCCGTCCACGCGCCGCAGCAGGTTCGACTGCAGGCCTGGGTTCGCCTGGCGACCGACCTGGACCTGGACAAACTCGCCAGTGCCACGAGCGTCATTGCGCTGGTCGAGGTGCCGGGCGTGGCCAACCGGGTGCTCCAAGGCCAGGTCCGCGGCCGCATGGTCGTCGACGTCAACCGCTGATTCACAGCTCACCCCTGGCTCTGCCAGCAACAAGGAAGAACATGAAAGCACTAACCTTCAAGCGCTACGGCAAGTCGCCCGACATCGGCCTGGCTGACATCGACCGCCCGACGCTGCAGCCCGACGAATTGCTGGTGCAGGTGCACGCTGCGGCCGTGAACCCCATCGACAACATGGTGCCGCCCGGCACCTTCAAGCCGGTCCTGCATTTCAAGCTGCCGGCCGTGCTGGGCAGCGACCTCGCTGGTGTGGTGGTCGACGTCGGCAGCCGCGTCACCCGCTTCAAGCCGGGTGACGAGGTCTTCGCCAGCATCTTCGATATGGGCAGGGGGTCGCTGGCGGAGTTCGCCGCGGTGCCGGAAAGCGCCGCCGCGCTGAAGCCGCCCAACCTGGACTTCGTGCAGGCCGCAGCCGTCCCCATGGTCGCACTCACGTCCTGGCAGGCGCTGACGGAGCGCGCCAAGCTGAAGCGCGGTCAGAAGGTGTTCATCCCGGCGGGCTCCGGCGGCATCGGCACGTTTGCCATCCAGCTGGCTCATCAGTTGGGCTTCAAGGTGGCCACGACCGTCAGCGCCGGCAGCGTCGAGCTCGTTCGCGGCCTCGGTGCCGACGAGATCATCGACTACAAGACGCAGGACTTCGAGAAGATCCTGAGCGGCTACGACGCGATGCTGGGCTCGGTCCAGGGCGATGCCATCGAGAAGTCCGTGGGCATCCTGAAGCCGGGCAGCAGCATCGTCTCGCTGGTCGGGCCGCTGGACCCGCGTTTCGCGGAACAGCGGGGTCTGAACTTCTTCCTGAAGTTCGTGTTCGGCCTGATGAGCCGCAAGATCCGCAAGCTCGCCGGCAAGAAGAACGTGGACTACTCCTTTCTCTTCGTGCGCCCCGACGGCCAGCAGCTCGCGCAAATCGCCGAGCTGCTCAAGACCGAGCGCATCCGGCCGGTCATCGACAAGGTGTTCCCGTTCGACCAGGCCAAGCAGGCGCTGGAGTACCTGGCCCTCGGCCGCGCCAAGGGCAAGGTCGTCGTCAAGATCAGGTGACCGGCCTTGCGCTGTTGCTTGAAGATGCTTTGACGCGCGGAGCCCGCGTGCCTGCCGGGCTCAGCCGTGCAGCTCGAAGCTCGCCTCCCGCCGCTCGATCAGCCAACTGCCATCCGGCTGGCGGCGCAGGCGGTCGGCGAACTTGCCGAGCAGCGGCGCGCCCCGGCGTGGGCGTCCCTGCGGGCCGGGGGCGTCCCGGTCGTCGCCCACCCACAGCAGCACGCGGCTGACGGCGCTGGCCTGGTCGGGCGCCGTCACCTCCACCAGCGTGGACACCACCAGATGCCTCGTCAGCCGCTCCGGTGGACGGGCCTGGTAGGCCGCCGTGATGGCGCCCCGGCCTTGCGCCGGCTCACCCGAGGGCCGGTGCAGCGCGCCATCCGGCGTGAACAGCGCCGCCAGGCCGGCGTGGTCACCGGCATCTATGCAATGCGCGCTAAGCAGCACGATGCGCCGGCAGCCGGCCTCGGCGCTGAGCAGCGTGATCTCGTCGATCAGCATGGCGCGGTCAGCCAGTCGGCCAGCGCGGCGGTGACGGCCGCCGGCTGCTCCAGCGTGCTCATATGGCTGCAGTCGGGCACCAGCACCAGCCGCGAGCGGTGGATCAGCGCGGCCATCGCGGTGTGGCGGTCGGGCGGGCTCCATTGGTCTTGCTCGCCGCACAGCACCAGCGTCGGGCAGGCGATGCGGGCCAGCACATCAGAGGCATCGGGGCGGTCCAGCAGGGCCTGTACCTGGGCGGCGAACTGCGTGGGCGTGCGCCGTTCCACCATGGCCTGCATCTGCGCGTAGACCGCCGTGCCGTGCGCGGCGGGCCTGACCATGCCGGGCAGCCAGCGTAGCGCGACTCCGGCCATGCCCGACTCGCGCGCCACGGCCAGCAAGGCCAGGCGCTGGCGGCGCTCGGCCTCGCCCGCTTCGCCGCCGGCGCGTGGCTGCCAGCCGGTATCCAGCAAGGCAAGGCGTTCGACGCGCTCGGGCGCCTGGCGCATCACTTCCAGCGCGATGCGCCCGCCCATCGAATGGCCGGCCAGCGCGAAACGCTCGGCCGGCGCCTGGCGCAGCAGCTCGGCGGCCAGCGCGGGCAGGCTGTCGTGGCCGTCGTTGGGCGCCACCCAGCAGCGCGCGCGGTCAGCCAGGCCAGCGATCTGCGGCTGCCAGACGCTGTCGTCGCACAGCAGGCCGGGCACCAGCACCAGCAGTGGTGCAGCCATCAGCAGCACTCCCCGCCGGCCGGCGGCTGCAGGCGCTGGTAGCGGCCCCACACCGGATGCTCGTCCAGCCGCAGCAGGCGCACCGCGTTGTCCTTCAGTAGCAGCGGCATCACCTCGGACCGCAGACCGGCCTGGGCCGCGTCGGCCATCCAGCGTTCGGGCGTCAGCGCGGGGAAGTCCGACCCGAACAGCATCTTCTTCTTCAGCAGGCCGTTGGCGTACTTGATGAGGATGTCGGGGAAGTACTTGGGCGACCAGCCGGACAGGTCGATCCAGACGTTGGGCTTGTGCGTGGCCACGGCCAGCGCGTTCTCCTGCCACGGGAAGGACGGATGCGCGATGACGATGGGCATGTCGGGGAAGTCCACCGCCACGTCGTCCAGGAACATGGGGTCGGAGTACTTCAGCCGGATGCCGCCGCCACCGCGCATGCCGGCGCCGATGCCGGTCTGGCCGCTGTGGAAGATGGCGGGCAGGCCGGTGGCGGCGATGGCCTCGTAGACCTCGTAGCAGGCGCGATCGTTGGGATAGAAGGCCTGGGCCGAGGGGTGGAACTTGAAGCCGCGCACGCCGAAGTCGTCCACCAGCCGGCGCACCTCGCGCGCACCCATCTTGCCGCGCAGCGGGTCCACACTGGCGAAGGGGATGAGGGCATCGGGGTGTTGCGCGGCCTCCTCGGCCACTTCTTCGTTGCTGATGCTCACCTGGCCCGTGCCGCGTTCGGTGTCGACCGAGAAGATGACCGCCAGCATGCGGCGCTCGCGGTAGTAGGTGGCCGTCTCGGCGATGGTCAGGCGCGGCATCTTCTCCTTGAAGTAGCCGGCCATGGCCTGGTCGAAGGCATCGGCGACCGGGTCGAAGGCGTTGCGCGTGGAGACGGTCGCGTGCGTGTGGATGTCGATGGCGACCAGGTCCTGCAGCTTGGTGGCGCTCATCGTGGGCCGCCTTCGGCCAGCAGCACGTTGGCGGGCGACGGCTCGGCGTAGAGCCGTTCCACCAGCGCGGCCCGCGCGCGCAGCACGGCGCGCTGGTTGAGCGAGCCCTTGTCCGTCACCTCGCCCTGCGCGGCGCTGGGTGCGGCCGGCACGAGCAGCGCACGGGTGATGCGGTTGGAGCTGCCGGTGCCGGTGGCGGCCAGCGCGTCCAGCCAGCGCTGCGCCCAGGCCCGCACGGCCGGGTCGGCGGCCCAGGCGGCCGGGTCATGCGGCGTATCGGGCGCCGCCAGCTCGGCCGCTGCCGGTGCGAAGAACACCAGCAGGCCCAGCGCATCGCGGCCGTCGCCGGTGACGACGACGTCGTGCACATAGGGCAGGGCGTCGGCCATCGCGCGGGCGCGCAGCTGGCCGACGTTGGCCCAGGTGCCGGTGATGAGCTTGAAGTCCTCGGCGATGCGGCCGTCGAAGCGCAAGCCGCGTCCGGGGTTGGCGGGGTCTATCCACTGCGCGGCATCGCCGCTGCAGAAGAAGCCGTCGTCGTCGAAGGCCGCCGCCGTCAGCTCGGGCTGGCCCCAGTAGCCGGGCGTGATGCTGGGGCCGCGGTAGCGCAGCTCCAGCTTGTCGCCCACCGGCGCTAGCCTGAGGTCCAGCCCCGGCGCGGGCAGGCCGACGATGCCTTGCTGCCAGCCGGGCAGGTGGTGGGACACGGCGAACGGGCCGCTCTCCGTCATGCCCAGGCCCATGGTCATGGGGATGCGCTGGCCCAGCGCCTCCGTGGCCAGGCGGTCCACCAGCTCGATCACCGACTGCGGCATGGCCGCGCCCGCCGCGAAGATGAGCTTCAGCCGGGCCAGCACGCGGTCGCGCAGTGCCGGGTCTTGCGCCATGTGGTGGGCCAGCATCTCCAGCCCCTTGGGCACGGTGTAGATGGCCGTGGGCGAGACGTCCATCAGGTTCAGCACCGTCTCGGCCATGCCGTCCTCGGTGGGCTTGCCCTCGTCGATGTAGAGGCTGCCGCCGTTGCGCAGCACCAGGCCGAAGTTGGAGTTGCCGCCCGCCGTGTGGTGCCAGGGCAGCCAGTCCACCAGCACCGGCGGTTCTCCTTCCAGGAAGGGGTAGCACTGCGCGTACATCTGCTGGTTGGCGCACAGCATGCGGTGGGTGTTGATGACGGCCTTGGGCGCCTGCGTGGAGCCGGAGGTGAACAGCAGCTTGGCCACCGTGTCGGCGCTCACGCGCTCGAAGGCCTTGTCCACGGCGGGCGTGGCCACGGTGCGCATCAGGTCTTGCACGCGCAGCGCGCCCGGTCGCAGGCCGTGTGTCAGCAGCACCGGTGTGCCGGGCGGAACGGCCTTGTCCAGCGCCGGCCCGTAAGCTTCGGCGTCGGCGGCGAACACCAGGCCCGGCTGCAGCAGCGCCACCGCCTGCACGACCTTGGCCGCCTGCGGGTCCAGCCGCGAGTAGGCCGGCGAGATGGGCGCGGCCGGCACGCCCACGTGCATGGCGGCCAGCGTCAGCAACGCATGCTCGATGTCGTTGCCCGACAGCAGGACCAGCGGGCGCTCGGCTGACAGGCCCAGGTCCAGCAAGGCCTGTCCCAGCGCTTTCACCTGTGCAGCGGCGTCGGCATAGCTTAGGTGGCGCCAGGGGCGGCCGGGTGTGCCCGGCGCCCCGCGTTCGCGCTGGACCAGGAAACTGCGGTCCGGTGCGATGGCGGCCCAGTGCAGCAGGTGCTCCGTGAAGCGGCGCGGGTAGGCAGCCAGCGGCTGGTGGGCGCGGATCACGTAGCCACCGTCGGGCTGCGGCGTGATGTCGGCGCCATAGGGCCCGAAGGCCACGGGGCGGTAGGGGGCGGCAGCGCTCATGGCGGGGCTCA
Organism: Pelomonas margarita; assembly: GCF_043555875.1. NCBI lineage: Bacteria > Pseudomonadati > Pseudomonadota > Betaproteobacteria > Burkholderiales > Sphaerotilaceae > Roseateles > Pelomonas margarita. Next base: position 416,864 of record NZ_JBIGHW010000004.1, read on the forward strand.
GCTGCGCTCGACCTTGGCCGCGCGCTTGGCCAGAAAGTCTGCCATGCGGGCCTTGGCCTCGGGGGCTGACTGTGTAATCGCGCCGACCAGCGACTCGGTCATCAGACCGTGGGACATGGGCTGCTCGGCAATCAGTGGCAAGGTGTGCATGATGGCGAAGTTGGACATGGGCGCGTTGCCGGCGATGCGCTGGGCCAGTTCCAGCGCCTTGGCCATGCCTCCGCCGTCTGGCACGCAGTGGTGCACCAGGCCCACCTGCAGCGCCAGCTCGGCGTTGTAGGTTCGACCGGTGAGCATCATCTCGGTGACGCGCGAGAAGCCCATCAGCTTGGTGATGCGCACCGAGCCGCCGCCGCCCAGGAAGATGCCGCGCTGACCTTCCGGCAGGCCGAAGTAGGCGCTGTGCTCGGCCACGCGCACATGGGCGCAGGCCGCCAGTTCCAGCCCGCCGCCCACCACCGCGCCATGCAGCAGGGCTACCACCGGCCGGCGGCCGAACTGCAGGCGGTCGAACACCTCGTACCAGGCGCGCGAATGGAACACGCCTTCGGCGGCCGACATCTCGCCCAGCTCGCTCAGGTCAAGCCCGGCGCTGAAATGCTCGCCGTTGGCGGCTAGCACGATGACGTGCACCGACTCCGGCAGTGCTGCGATGTGCCGGTCAATGGCGCTGATCATCCCGAGACTCAGCGCATTGCGCTTGGCCGGGCGGTTGAGGGTGATGGTGGCGATCGGGCCTTCGATGATGCAGGTGACCAGTTCGGAATTAGACATTTGCCTACGTTATGAATTGTGCAGATGATTATTAGTCTAGCTAACTGAAATGGCGACGGCAAGCCGAGGCGCATTGGTATCAGCCCTAGGAGTCTGCGCGGCAGAACCAGATAGTTCCTGATGTCGGTGGCCTCGGTGCATTCGTTGATCTGGCATGGCTGGAAGCTACCGACCCTACGAACCCGGCCAAGTGATGCTGCCGCCGGTGGCGCCGCAAGACGGGCTGCCGGCAGGCCATCTGGGCTACTTCATCCACGACACATTTGACGCGCTGGACCTCAAGGCCTTCCACGCTAGGTACGAGGGCGGTGGCTCGCGCAACTAGCCCCTTCACCCGGCCCTGATGGTCAAGGTGCTGGTCTACGCCTAAGAGCGGCTAACGAAACCTATCATCTGCTGCAATCCAAGGAAACGTATCGAGGCGGATGGCAGTCAAGAAGGAAGTAAGCGCAGCGCTGTGGTCCCGGGTGAAGCCGCTGCTGCCGGAGGTGTCGAAGTCACCACGCGGGGGCCGTCCGCGACTGAGCGATGAGCTGGCGCTGAACGGGATTTTGTTCGTGCTGCGTACCGGCACGCCTTGGGAGTACCTGCCTCAGGAATTGGGCTTCGGCAGTGGCATGACGTGCTGGCGCAGGCTGCGAGAGTGGCAGGCAGCGGGCGTGTGGCACCAGTTGCACCTGCTGTTGCTGGCCGAGTTGCGTGGAGCCGGCCGGTTGGACTTCAGTCGGGTCAGTCTGGACGGGGCAAGCGTGTCCAGCCCCCGGGGGGCTCGTACACGGGGCCCAACCCCACAGATAGAGGCAAGCTCGGCAGCAAGCGTCACCTCATCACGGACCGGCAGGGCATCCCGCTGATGTTCTGCGTCACAGGGGCCAACCGGCATGACTCGGTGGTGTTCGAGGAACTCGTGGATGCCATGCCCAAGGTCGCCGGCAAGCGCGGCCGACCGCGCCGGTGGCCCGACAAGCTGCATGCCGACAAGGGCTACGACTTCGCGCGCTGTCGGGAACATCTCAGACGACGCGGTATTCAGAGCCGCATCGCTCGCCGGGGCGTCGAGCGCAACGACAGGCTGGGGCGCCATCGCTGGGTGGTGGAGCGCACGCACGCCTGGCTGGCGGCCTTCGGCAAGTTGCGCATTCGCTTTGAGCGCAGTGTCCAGACTCACATGGCCTTGCTGAGCCTAGCCTGCTGTGTCATCTGCGCCCGTACCCTGCCAGCGTTTTGTTAGCAGCTCTAAGCCACGGGCGTGCTCAGCTCGTGCAAGATCGAGCGCCTGCTGCCGCGCTGAAGTGATCGCAGCGGCTCGACCGCTGCGCCAGTCGTCCGCTGCGCTCCCTGGTGTCACGCTGGTCGCAGAGGCGCCGCGGCCACGCGTCGCCGTTTTTTGCTACCTCAGACCTCCAGGCAGGAAGTTCGGACCCTAGCGAATTTGGGGACAGCCAGAGGCTTGGCTGTAGCGGGTTGAGGTTGGATGGCGTGGGATGCTGGTTTTCGTAAGTCGTTGATTTATCAATGAATTCTCGGATTCCGGGAAATCCCTGAAGATCTCGTAGAATCCCGTTCTGCTCTAATTTGGGAGCAGAAGGTCGCGAGTTCGAATCCCGCCGCCCCGACCAAACCTTTTCAACAACCCGCTGCTGGCCCCGCGCCACCGGCGGGTTTGTCTTTTGTGAAGCCCCCATCCGAGGGCCGGGCATGCGGGGCATCCCGCAGAGTCGACCGCCCGGTCGGCCCAGACAATCGCCTGCTTTTGCAGCAACCCGGCAGGGCCACAAGCCCCGCCCGAGATCCATGGCCATTCAACACCTGACCGACGAGCAGATCGCCACCTGGACCCGCGCCCAAAAGGACGAGTGGTGGTTCAAGAACATCTTCCGCGGCGACATGGCGCAACTGACGCTGCGCTCCGGCTTCACCGGCTTCCTGCTGGGCGGCATCCTGTCGGCCACGGGCCTGTACATCGGCGCCAAGACCGGCATCGCCATCGGCGTGGGCCTGACCTCGGTGATCCTCGCGTTCGCGCTGTTCCGCGCGCTGCATGCCAGCGGCTTCGCGCAGGACTACACCATCCTCGAGAACAACTGCACCCAGTCCATCGCCACGGCGGCGGGCTACGTCATCACGCCGCTGTTCTCCAGCCTCGCGGCCTACATGCTGGTCACCGGGGTCATCCCGGCCTGGTGGCAGCTGATGATCTGGATCTTCGTCGTCGCGATGATCGGCGTGCTGCTGGCCTTCCCGTTGAAGCGCCGTTTCATCAATGAAGACCAGGCCCCGTTCCCCGAGGGCCGCGCTTGCGGCGTGGTGCTGGATTCGCTGTACCACGGCGCCGGCGATGAGGGCGTTTTCAAAGCCAAGCTGCTGGGTGTGGTGGCGGGCTTCACGGCGCTGTACCAGGCCATCGTCAGCGACGGCTGGATGAAGCTGGTGCAGTTCAAGATCCTGATGATGGACAAGTGGGCCGGCCTCAGCCAGCCCTGGCACCTGCACGAGCGCCTGGACCACTACTACTACGCCTGGGCCGGCAAGAGCACCGCGCTGATCCCCACCATCATGGGCACCGACATCCGCCAACTGGGCCTGCGCCTGACGCTGGACGCGGCCATGCTGGGTGTGGGCGGCCTGATGGGCATTGCCGTGGCGGCGAGCTGCTTCCTGGGGGCCTTCATCAACTTCGTGGTGCTCGCGCCCATGATGATCCAGATGGGCGACATCGCGCCGCGCATCGGCGCCAATGGCGAGCTGATTCCGCTGAACCGCGCCGAGATCGTCAACCAGTGGTCGCTGTGGTGGGGCGTCACGATGATGGTGGTGGGCGCCCTGGTGGGCCTGCTGGCCAAGCCTGAGATCTTCAAGGCCATGGTCAAGCGCAAGGCCGCTGCGCCGGCGGCCTCGTCGGCCGCTGCGGGCGGCGACCTGCTCAAGGACATCGAGGTCCCGCTGTGGATCAGCTACGTCGGCGTGCCGGTGTTCAGCCTGCTGGGCAGCTATGTCACGCACGTGTTCTTCGGCGTGCCGTTCTGGCTGGCGCTGGTGTCGCTGCCGCTGATCTTCGTGCTGACCGTTATCTGCACCAACTCGATGGCGCTGACCTCCTGGACGCCTACTGGCGCGCTGTCCAAGATCACGCAGTTCACGATGGGCACGCTGGATCGCAGCAACCCCGGCTCCAACCTGCTGCCGGCCGGCATGACGGCCGAGATCGCGTCCAACGCGGCCAACCTGCTGTCCGATATCAAGCCTGGCTACATGCTGGGCGGTAAGCCGCGCCACCAGGCCGTGGGCCATGTCATCGGTAACCTGGCTGGCGTGCTGTTCTGCGTGCCGCTGTTCTTCCTGCTGTTCCTGCCGGAGACCAACGGCGTGCGCAGCGTTACGACGCTGGTGACTGACCAGTTCGCCTTCCCGTCAGCGCTGCAGTGGAAGGGCGTGTCCGACATCATCGCCAAGGGCCTGAAGGGCCTGCCGACGTCGGCGCTTATCTCTATGGGCGTGGCGGCGCTGGCGGCCGTGGCGATGGAAGTCGCGCGCATCAAGACCAAGGGCCGCTTCCAGCTGTCCGCCGTGGCCACGGGCCTGGGCGTCGTGTTGCCGCCGGAGTCGGTGCTGGCCATGTTCGTCGGTGCGGTCATCTTCTTTGCCATGGGCAAGAAGCACAAGACCGCCGGCACCCGCGGCCACCGCGTCTGGGTCGACGGCATGGAGCCCATCTGTGCCGGCCTGATCTCGGGCGCCGCGCTGATGGGCATCGGCAACGCCATCATCAATGTGCTGATCTAATCCGCACCGTCTGCCCGTAGCTCAACTGGATAGAGCAGCTGCCTTCTAAGCAGCTGCGCTATTGATTTCTCATAGGAGAATCGGGCCGGCAGCGTCTAAGAAACAGGGGTTTTGTCTAAGTTCGCGCGCCGCCCGTAGCTCAGCTGGATAGAGCACGCGCCTTCTAAGCGCGGGGTCGGGGGTTCGATTCCCTCCGGGCGGGCCATCACCTTGATGGCTTCACGGCGCGGTGATACTTGCCCTCGACGTAGTGGCGCGTCATCCCCTCTGACTTGTGGCCTAGCAGGCGCTGCGCGGCCTTGATGTCCTCTTCGCCCTCGTCGTCCAGCAGCGCGTCGACGCCGGCCCGGCCGCGGAAGTCGTGCATGTTCAAGTCGTCCACCTCGGCCCTGATGCACAGGCGATCCCAGCTGCTGCGCAGCCCCCCGTAGGTGTAGCCGGTGCCGCGCTCCGATTTGAGGACGTGGCCGATCTTGTCGCCCCGCTTGCCGCACGCCGCGATGGCTGCGCGCAGCGCTGGCGACCACTTCACCAGCAGCTTGGTGCGGCCCTGGCCCTTGCCCTGGTCGAACAGCAGGCCCTTGTCGGTGACGTCCTGCCACCGCAGCCGGATCACGTCGCCGATGCGCTGGCCTGTCAGCATGGCCAGATCCATCATCTGAATCAGCGCCTGGCCGTTGCGGCGCTGCAGCGCGGCGGCAGCCTTCAGGCGCTTGACCTCTTCGTCGGTAACCACCCGATGCCGGCCGCCAGTCTTGCGGCGCGGTATGTCGTCCACGGGATTGGCGCCCTGGCGCAGCCCTTCCAGCGCGGCGAACGACAGCACCTGTTTCAGCATGGTGCGGTGCAGGTTGTAGGTGCGGGCCTTGGTGATGAACGGCTTCAGGTAGGTGGCGCACAGCGGCGTCGTGACCTGGGCCGGCTTGATCTCGTCGAACTCGGCCGCCATGTGGTCGGCAATGCGCTTCTGGTCGTCGCGGTTCTTCTGCGTGCTCCAGTCGCCCGCCTCAATCTTGCTGTCGTACCAGCGGCCGATGACGGCCGGCATGCGGTCTTTCGTCGCGTCGGCATCGACGAAGCCGGCGAGGGCGCGGTACATGGCCGGCAAGCCGTCCTTCTCCGAGCACAGCCGAACCCACTTGTTCTGGAGCGTGACGAGGTAATAGGCCCGGTGCTTGAGGTAGACCCTCGGGGGCAGACCAGAGTTCTTGCGGATCATGCGCGGCGCTGTGAGCGAAGCAGGGGCGTGTCATTGGCAGCGGGCGCCTCCCTGCCGGCGCAGACTGCCTCGTAGTGCGGACGCTCAAGGATGACACGACCGGCCGGGTTGCGGCGGGCGCGGTGGAAGCCCTGGCGCAGCAGCTCGCGCAGCTGTGCGGCCGGCTGGCGATAGCCGGTGATCCTGACCAGCTGCTCGTCGCTCAGGGCTATGTCGTCCAGTGTCAACATCACACCTCCTTGTTCGTGGCAGCCGCAATGGCGGCGTCAACAACAGCCAGTTCTCCCGTGGAGCCAGCCAGTTCCAGCGCGCGGCGGCAGTCGATAAGCGCCGCCAGCATCCTGGGTGCCGACTCGATCAGCCTGGCTTCATCGGCGCCCATCTCGGAGCCGAGGACGGCCACGAGCTTCTGGCCGGCCATGATGGCGACGCGGCCGTCCCATTTCCATTCGTGTGTTTGTGTCATAGGCTCAGGCGGGGGATGGGTTAGGTGGGACGGTGCTGCGCGCGCCAGGCCTCGAACGCGGGCCAGAAGGCGCTGCGGGTTCCGGGCTGGCGCTCCCGAGGCTGGCCGTCTGCGCGCAGCACCAGCGGGCCGAACATGCGGTGCATCTCGAACGTCCAGCGCCGGCCGGCGTCGTCGGTGACAGTGACCTCGGGCGCTGGCTGGCAGCATGAGCAGATTGGCTGCATGGGCACCGGCAGGGGATGGGGTTTAGTCAGTGCAGCCGACACACTCGATGCCGTCTTCTGCCTCTGCGGCTGCGTGGCCGAAGGCGTCAGCCTGGGCGCCAGTGAAGGCCAGCATCTGGGCGTAGCTCGGGCGGTCGCTGCGGAAGGTGCCGCCGTTGCTGATGCTCGGATTGGTGATGCTGTGCTCTTGAGCGGCCCACCAGACCGCGCGGCTCGGCTCTTTGGCGATCAGGCTCATGACGATGGCGCTGTGCTTCAGGAAGCACAGGTCGCAGTTGCCCTCTGGCGTCGTGCCGCCGTGGTTCGGCAGCTCCAGGTCGAAGGTCTGCAACTTCCAGAAGCTGCCCACGTCCCAGCGGGAAACGCCGGCATCGGCGAGCGGCGCCCGGCGCTCAATGCCGCGCGTGCCTCCGCTCGGATCGGCGCGGAGCTTGGCAATCCGGGCCGGCTCGTCAGCGCGCAGGCCCACCAGCACCTCGAATTCCTCATGGCCCAGGCTGCGCATGTAGTCGGCGATGCGCAGGATCTTCAGCTCGACGGTGCAGAAGCGGGCGACCGGGTTGGGCAGATAGTTGCGCTTGCGGATCAGTGCCTCGAAGGGCTCGCCCTTGCGGCTGGCGGTGTCGAAATCCACCACGGCCCAGCCAGCGCCGTCCGGCCGGTACTCCACCCACACGATGGGAACGCTCCAGCGCTCACCGCACGCTTTCACGTAGCGCAGCGTCTCTTCCCGTTCCTTGCCGGTGTTGGCGAAGCAGACGGTCAGCCACTTGGCAATGACATCTCGCGGGTTGGCCTGCAACGTGCGCCAAAGCAGATAGCCGCTCGTGCGGCCGCCGCTGAAGCTCAGCACGGTCGGGCCGTCGATCTTGAAAGGGTCTCTCATGGGCTCGGCAGGGGGCTTGGGTTGATGGCGTCGAGCGCGACGCGGCGGTAGTAGTCGCGCACGCCGTTGGAGCCGTAGTCCACCGACATGCTCACGTCGTGCTCGTCCCAGGTAGCGATGCGCTGCAGCGCAGCCTCAAGGTCGATGACACGCTGCTGAAGCGCGCAGGCATGCTCCAGGTGCCCCTGGATGCCCTTGGCGATGACTTGGCCGCACAGCCGGGTGATGTTCTCTGCCAGCTTGGGTGCGTGCTGGACGGCGAAGGCCTTGATGTCGGCATCTGTCATGGCCGACCCCACAGGCACAGCGGTGTGTCGTAGCCCAGCATCAGCGGGTGCTTCGGGCTGTCGCACTTGGTCAGGCCGAAGTGCATGACGGGCTTACCGGATGACACCAATGCGTCCAGCAGCACGTCGAAGGCGAACTGCAGCTTCGGCGGCACCTTGGTCGTCTTGCCCCAGCACGGAACCAGGATGTCGGCTTCGTTGATGATATCGGTCGTGTGGTCGCCGATGTCGTCGCCGAACGGGTCTTCCACGCTGGCCAGGGCGCGCACGTCAGTGGCGCGGTAGGCGAAGACGTTGCCGACGATGAAGCGCGACGCGCCCCATCGCTTGCAGAAGCCGATCCACTTGCGCACCGTCGCGTCGTCCAGGCTGGCGTCGGCCGTGCTGGGGTTGATGCCGAAGAACGCGTAGACCGGGCCCTCCATTGCGACGGTACGCTCCAGGCGGTAGCGGTACTGCCGGCAGGGACTGAGGACGGCCGTCATGACTGTGCGTCCTGTACCGGCACATGGGACGCCATCGCCGCGTCAATGGTTTTGGCGACGGTGTAGAGGCACGAGTCGCACAGGTCGAACTTGCGCGACGCATCGGCGCAGGCATGGCCGTGCATGTCCAGTGCATGCGCCTTGACCAGCAGCGCGCCTTCCTGGCGGTCGTTGCGGCCATCCATGACGGCCTTGCAGCGGTCGCAGGTCTTGATGGTCTTGGCCGGGATCGTGGTGATGCTCACAGCAACTCCTTCGCGGCGAGATAGGCCGCGTTCATCTTGATGGGGTGGCCGTTCTCATCAACGAACTCGGCCTTGTCGATCTGCTCGACCAACTTGCGCAGGGCAGGCAGGGCGTCAGCCCCTACTGCGGGGGATTGGGCGGCCAGGCCAGCGTCCCAAGAGGACGCGACAGCCTCGCCGAGTCGGTCGGCCAGCGCCTTGCACTGCTTGCCGTGGCGCAACAAGCCAGCGGCGGTCAGCACGTCCGAGCGGGCTGCGGCCGGGAAGAGAACAAAGCCTGCCGGCACCGTCCCCTTGGGCTGCACATGGGGCTGGTGCGCCTCCAGGGCTGCGGCAGCCTTCATCGCCGCCGACTGAATGGCCTCAATGCTCTCGCGCTCGTCGCCTCGCAGCACCTTGCGCTCGACCAGGCCATTCAGCACGTCGTCGCGGCCGAGCGTGCGGAGGGTGGCAATCAGCTTTGCCACATCCCCCTCTGCTGCTGGCCGAACATACCCCCACTGTTCGGCGAGCCGGGCCTGCACGCTCGGGCAGGCAAGGTTCGGCGCCGTCGCTGGTGCTTCGTAGCTCTCGGCCGGGTCGCGGGTCTCGCACTCCCGGCCGCAGTCCTCGGCTGTGCATGTCCGGCCAGTCGCGGGGCAGCGCCACTCTGCCGACGACGTGTCGACGGGATGTGTCGATGCGGGCTGGGCGGCAAGGGCGGCGCGAGCTGCCTTGATGACGGCGCGGGCAAACTGCTTGAGCGCAGCCGGCATGTACGCGTGCGCGGGGTCGATCTGCTGGATGACGGCGAGGATCTGCTCGTCGCTCAGCTCTGCACCCTCAGGGGATGGGACTGCGGCCTGGGCAGCCAGATGGAACTTCCACACCTGCCGGGTGAGCAGTGACGGGATGCCGTAGTCCAGCGGGTAGATGTACTCGCCGTTCGGCAGCTTGAGGCCCACAGAGCCGAACTCGTTAGCCTCGCGGATGACCTCCCACGCGCGCATCAGGTCAACGCGCAGGACGGAGCCGGCGTCGCACGCCTGGTCGATCAAAGCGTCGGAGAGTGCATCGAACTCAGGCAGCGCGGCCGGCGGCACTGCGGCGGCCAAGCGGCGGATAGTGGCGACGGCAAGATCCTGGCCGGTGCCCTTCGGGTCGAGCCAGCCGGGCGCCACCTCGTGGAGAGCCTTGCACACGGCGCTCCACGCATCGGCTTGTTGCGCCTGGCAGTCGTCGGGCAGTGCGCCAGACGGCTGTTGGAGTGGTGCAGGCTGGGGGGATTGGATTTCGGTCATGGGGTCATGCCTCACATGGTTGCTTCGATGAAGATCCGCGCCGCTTCGGCGTTGATCGCGTTGCCGTAGGCGCGCAGGCGTCCCACTCGGGCGGGAGCCCCATGAGCCAACGGGAATGTGCCGGGCTCAACTGGCCGCCAGGTGGGTCCGTCAGGGTCTCGACAAAGCACCCAGTCCGCCGAAGCCCAGTAGCCGTTGACAGGGCCGCAGCCATCGACAGGTCCTGCGGTGAGCCCTTGCGCAGGATCTCCGCCAGCGCGCCTTCCAGCGTCCGCACGTTCTTCTCGCCGTCCGCCGCCCTCGGCGTTGGCCAGCCCGCCAGCTTCGCCGCTCCGGGCAGCTTCCAGGCGATCTTGCGGCTCCCGTCCGGGTTGCTGCCGCTGTAGCAGTGCGTGCTGCCGCCCGCGTCGTTTGTGATCGGTGTAGGCCAGCCGGCGAGCCTCGCCACCTCGTTCAATGGCCGCGCATTCGTACCCCAGCGCTCCAGCGTGGCGCCCTTCCAGTCGCGGGCCGCAGGCGTCGGCCATGCGTTCGCGCTCGGCCCGCTGTTCAGCCGCGATGCGCTCGTTCTCGACGCGCAGGCGCTCCAACTCAGCCGCCGCCTGCTCGGCAGCGACGCGCGCGGCTTCTTGCTCGGCAGCGACGCGGCGCTGCTCTGCCTCTTCCCACAGCTTTGCCTTGTGCGCTGTCTCCAGCTTGGCAATGCCAGCCGCCCATGCGGCCTTGGCCTGCTCCAGCATCTCTTGGAACGTGGCCGGTTCGGGCTCGGTGGTCTGCATCCGCTCCAGCAGCGCGGCGATGTCGTCGGAAGTCTTGTTGCACGCTGCAGCCACATCAATGCCGATGGCGGCCAGCGCTTCCTGGATGGCCAGCACGCGGCCGAACTCGGCGGCGGCCTTGGCTTCGCGCTCGGCCTCGCGGCGGGCTTCTTCGGCCTTGATCTGCTGGTCAATGGGCGTCTCGCCCTCCAGCAGTCGCTCGGTCAGCCACGCGGCGCGGGCGTCGATGTTCTTGCCCAGCGCCAGCAGCGGGGCCTTCGCCATCTTTCGCACCTTCTCGACCGTGATGCGCGGATCTCGCCAGGCGGCGCGGTGGGCAATGGCGTCCTTCATGCCCTTGGTCGTGGTCAGGTCGTAGACCACATCCTTCGGGTAGCGCGCCTCAATGTCGGCGAGGCCAGCTGCCACGCGGTCAAACTCGCTCACGGCGGTGCCGATGCGGCCGATGTCATCTGTGATGGCCAGCGCAGCCTTGCTGGTGGTGGGGGTCAGTTCGACGGGCTCGTCGAAGCCGGTGCTGTCGTCAATCAGTGTGGTGCTCATGGTGATCTCCGGTCAGTAGGGCAGGTCGTCGCCGTCCAGGGGCTCGCGCCTCGCGGGTGGCGGTGTCTTGGGGGATGCTTTGGCCATCTTGTCGGCCTGTTCGATCAGGAACTCGTCTTCGGCTTCCTGGTCACCGCGCGCCTTTGCCTCGGCAATAGCAGCCTGGGAAACCGTCTTCAGTTCGCCAACCGTCTTGGCGCCGCGGATCGCATCCACGCAGCGGAAGAACCACAGATCGCGCTCGCTGGTAGCGTGCAAGTCGGCCTTGCTCCACAGGTCAAGCGCCAAGCCGAACCGCATCGCGGCATTGCGCAGGGCGTCGCCGATCACTTCCTTCTCGCGGGCTCCCGCATCGCCGAAGTTCTTCTTGTCGGCATTGCCGTAGCCCAGGCGCGTCACGCCGTCAACGGTGAGCTTGATCCACAGCCCGCCGTTCGCATCAAAGCGCGGCAGGCCCTCTTCGGTGAATGCCAGCGGCTCCCAGTTCCAGCGCAGATCGGCGTCAAGAATCAGGTGCGTCGTCGCGGCGTGTCCGACGTAATCCAGGTGCTTGACGCTCGGGTGATGCCAGCCGCCGCAAACGTGGCAGTTGCGCTTCTGATCGTTGGGGCACTCGTTCTGAGCCTTGGTGCCCTGAGGCTTCTTGCTGATCAGGTTGTCGGGCACAGCCTGGCGCATGCGCTCCAGGCCGCTGACGGTAGTCGTCAGTGCGACGGCGGATTCCTTCGCGGCGGCACTCATGAGGCCGACCGCATCGCGTTAGCCAGCACAGCGCGCGCGTCCTGGATGCGGCGCATCGCAGAGCGTGCGTTTTCCTCGGCCCACTCCAGCTCTTGAGCGGCGCTCTGGAACTGGCGGCGCTCGGCATAGTGAACGGCGGCATCGCAGTTGCCGCTCGTGTCACCGGCCGCACCGGCAGCTGCGCGGGCCGCGCGGAGGGCGGCAGCGGCAGTCAGCTTTTCAGCGTTTTGCCGGTCTTCGGCGCGGGCAAGCTCTTCTTGGATATCCATGGCTCAACTCAGGAGGTAGGGCGCAGCCAGCGAAGCGGCCGCGCTGAGGGCCGCCAGCAGGGCGCCGGCAGCGGTGAGGTTGGAGAGCGCCGTCTCGGCGATGGCGTCGGGCTTCACGGCTTGAAGGCCCAGACCACGGCGGCAAAGCCGATCACGCCAGCGAAGGCGGGCATGCAGACCCAGGCCCAGAAGCGCACGGCCTCGGCGACGCTCAGCGGCTCGCCTTCGTCGCAGCCGATCTCGGTGCAGGCGCTGGCGGCCTCGACCGGCTGGCCGGCGCAGCTGCAGACCTCACGGCCCAGGCTGCAGCCGCAGCCGTCGAAGTTCGCGGCCGGCGCGGGGGTGCAGCGGCGTACCGGCCAGCCTTGCTCGGGGCGGCCTTGCGGGGCGTTGGTGGGGCGGGTCGGCCAGTCGGCCGGCAGGATGCGGGCGCGGTGGTTCATGCCGGCACCTCTTCGCGAAGGATCGCGGCGGCGCCGTAGATGGCGCCGGCCAGCTCTCGCGCCTCGGCAACGGTCAGCCAGCGGCCCTCGGCGCCGAGGCCAACCCACACGAGGTGGCCGGTTTGGTAGGCGGGGTCGGCGTGAGTGCAGGCGGTGACGTCAAAGCCGTGCACCTCCACGCGGCTGCGCTCGGTGGGGTGGGTGCTCATGCCGCCACCCCGCACAGGCCGGCCATGTCGTCCATGCCCTCGATCGCGTCGCGGCTCAGCACCACCGGCTCGGCGTCCTTGAGCTTGGCGACCAGCGCCTGCTCTTTCGTCATCAAGCCCGACACCTCGACGCTCAGCGCCGCCGTGCGGCTGCGCCAACCGCGTCGGCATCGCGCAGACCAAGAGTTACGAGCACTGGACGGGCCAGAGTGCGCAGATCCGCGCCGAGCTGTCCCAGGTCATCGGCAGCGCCGTGGCTGACGGCCGGCCGCCGCGTGAGGTCAAGGGGCTGATCCGAGACCGCCTGGCCGTGAGTGAGTCCAAGGCCCGCGCGTTCGCGCAGACAGACATCACCGACAGTCTGCGCCAGGCGCGCTGGGCCGAGGATGACGCAGCCACCGAGCAGTTCGGCCTTGACCTGCGCGAGTTGCACACCTCGGCCCTGCTGCCGACCACGCGCCCGACGCACGCAGCCCGGCACGGCAAGGTCTACACGACGCAGGAGATGCGCGACTGGTACGCCAAGGACGGGAACCGAATGAACTGCCACTGCAGCAGCACGACCTGCCTCATCGACTCGGACGGCAAGCCGATCCTGACGGACGGCCTCAAGAAGAAGATGGCGCGCGAGGTGAAGGACTGGAAGCCGGCAATGCCCGTCTGAACGTCTTCCTAGCATGCGCAGGCATGACCAAGAAGCGTGTGCACATCCTGACGGCCGTCAACGCCTCGGCCGTCAGCAAGGAAGGTGGCAAGTTCACCATCAAGGGCGTGTGCGGTGCCGTCAACGACATCGTGATGAACGGCATGCTGTACCCAGCCGACCAGCTGGCCAAGGGTGTTGCCACGCTCAACGGCAAGCCGGCGCCGGCCGGCCACCCGAAGAACTCGGCGGGCCAGTTCATCAGCGCGCTGAACGGCGAAGCACTGCTGAACGCCTACATCGGCAGCATCTGCACCAATGCCCGCCACGAGGGCGGCAAGACGCTGGTGGACGTGGTGGTGAACGAGGCCCAGGCCCGCGCGCACCCTGAAGGCCTGAAGCTGGTCGAGCGCCTGGATTCTGTGATCGCCGGCAACAGCAGCGACCCGATCCACGTCAGCACGGGCCTGTTCGTCGACCCGATCACGGCCAACGGCGAGAGCCTGGGCAAGAAGTACTCGCGCATCGCCACGAATCTGCAGTACGACCACCTCGCCATCCTGCTGAACGAGCAGGGCGCCGGCACGCCGGAGCAGGGTGTGGGCATGTTTCTGAACGCCGATGGCGCCGAGGAACAGGTCGAGGCCGTGATGGTCAACGCCGAACCCGAGGACAAGCGCAGCGCTGGCCTGAAGGCGTGGCTGCTGCGCCTGGTCGGCAACGGTGCCGTGGATCTGTCCTTCGACCAGATCAGCTCCGGCCTCTATGCGCTGCTGCCAGAGGGCGCCTGGCTGCGCGATGTCTATGACCGCTACGTCATCTGGACTGACCGCGACGGGAATCACTTCCGCCAGGACTACTCGGTCGGTTCTGACGGCTCCCTAGCATTTTCGTCAGACCCTCAAGCAGTGAAGCGCGAGGTGTCGTATGTGCCCATCACCAACCGTCAAAAGGACGACCAAGTGAAAGAAACCATCATCGCCGCGCTCAATGCAGCCGGCATCAGCGGCGTCGCGGCGATGACCGACGCGCATCTGCTGGAGGCCTACAACGCAGTCCAGGCAAAGCCCCATCTCGCCGCGCTCAACGCCGCGACCGAGAAGCTGACGGCCGCCAATGCCCGGATCGCCGAGCACGAGCTGACCGCCAACGCCGCGAAGGAGGCCGAGCTGACCGCCCTGGCAACCGAACTGGCCGCGAACACCTCGCTCAAGCCCGAGGACTTCAAGGCCATGGGGCTGGAGCGCTGCAAGGAGCTCAAGGCCAACAAGAAGGCCGCGCCCGTCACGCCCGGCACGCCCGCCGCGAACGCGGCGCACGACGAGTTCGATTACGACATCAACGCACTCGGCAAGGAATAAATGGCCATGGCAAATCGCATCTTCCGCAGCGCGCGCCGCGACCCGCGCACCATCTCCGACCGCACCGTCAGCGGTGCCCTGCTGCCGGCCACGGCCGTCTTCGTCGGTGCCACGCAGCTGACCCAGGCCACCGCTGCCAGCGGCGGCCGCCTGGCCCTGCTGGGTGACCGCGAGTTCTACGGCCTGGGCATCACCACGGCCACCGACCCGCTGCTGACGCCCTACGCCTCCGGCGAAACGGGCATCGCCTACCTCCTGGAGCCGCAGGACGAAGTGCAGTGGGCCATGGCCGCTGGCACCTACACCAACGGCCAGGAGCTCACCGTGGGCGCTGCCGGTCGCCTGACCGCCGCCACCACCGGCGCCGTCGTCGTCGCGCACTTCGATCAGGCGGGCGGCACTTTCGCTGCTGGCGCGCTGGCCGACGTCTGCGTCGCCAACCACTACACCAAGGCTTAAGGAGGCCGCATGCTGCAATTCACCAAGGAGCAGTGGGAGCAGGTCAAGGCCGCCCGCGCTCGTTTCAACCAGCGCGCCGTCGCCATGGCTGCGAACGAAGCCATCCTGGAGGGCAACTCGCTGTCCATCCCGGTCGACGCCTGGCGTCGCATCGACTCGCGCGCCCAGATGCTGGCTCGCAGCCGCTTGGCCGTGTTCAACCGTCTGGCCCAGGCCAGCACGTTGCCGGTCAGCATCGCCGATCTGGTCAACTTCTACCCGCAGATCAGCGACTCCAACGAGGTGCAAGTCTCGATGGACGGCCGCAACGCCGCCAAGGCTGACGCCGCCGCGGTGAGCTACGTCGGCACCCCGGTGCCGGTGATGACCACCAGCGTACGCATGGGCTGGCGTCAGATGGAGGTGCTGCGCAAGGGCGGCAGCATGCTCGACACCGCCACCATCGCCAACGGTCAGCGCAAGATGGCCGAGCGGCTGGAAGACATGGCGATCAATGGCCTGTCCTCGGTCAACGTCAACGGCGCCACGATCCACGGCCTGCGCAACCTGCCGGCGCGCAACACCTTCGCCCACGGCTTCACGCTGGCCTCGGCCACGGGCGCGCAGTGGCTGACGGCGTTCAAGCAGGCGATCACCGCCGCGCTGGGCGACAACAACTTCGGCCGACTGACGGTGTTCGTGAACATCGGCGACTACACCTACGCCGACACGACCGACTACTCGGCCGCCTACAGCGGCACGATCCTGCAGCGCCTGCGCGCCATCGCTCAGATCGCCGAGATCATCCCGGCGTCGAGCGTTCCGGCAAACGAGATCCTGGGCATCTCCGACCTGGATGCGGGCGAGTGGGGTGGCATCCTGTCGGCCATGCCGCTGACCACGCGGCCCAAGACCCGCCAGGAGCCCGAGGACGACTATGTGTTCGGCGTCATCGCTGCCGCTGCCCCGCAGTTCCGCAGCGACGCCAACGGTCAGTCGCAATTCGTCCACGGCACGAACGCCTGACCATGAAGGCGCGCATCACCAACCTGAAAGCGCCTTGGCCCTCCGGGGCCTTGGTCGGGGCCGTGGTCGAGTTCGAAGCCGGCGCCCTGCCGGCCTGGGCTGCTGGCAAGTGCGTGCCGGTCGGCGACGACGAAGAGCCGTCGCTGACCGTGCCCGTGCCGCCCGAGTTCGTGCCCGAGCCGGTCGTACTGTCCGAGGCTGACAAGGTGCGCGAGGAAGCTGGCCAGCACATCGCCCGCCTGACCGCCGAGTTTGAGCAGCACGCCCGCGACATGCAGGCCAAGCTGCAAGAGCTCACCGGCCAGAACGAAGCGCTGCAGACCGCGAAGGCAGAGGCCGACTCCAAGGTCGCCGAGCTGTCCGCGCAGCTGGCTGCCGCCGAGGAAGCACGCGCTGCCGCGGCGCAGGCCTCGGCCGCCACCAAGCCCAAGAAGGGCTGACGATGATCTCCAGCGCACAGGCCCGGCAGTACCTGGATCAGGCGCTGGGGATCTCCGTCCCTGAATTCGTGGTCGACGCTGCCGTGGCCGATGTCGCGGCAGCCGAGGCCGCCATGGATGCGGCAGGCTACAGCGCCGGCACCAAGACGCTCGTGCAGTGCATGGCAGTTGCCATCAAGGCCAGCGCCGGCAGCGCCCGCCGCCTCCAGTCACAAGGCGCCCAGGGCGGCGTCTCGCGCTCGTTCCAGAACGACGCCAAGGCTCTGACGGTCATGCGCCGCGAGCTCGCCTCACTCGACACAGCCGGGACGGTGGCCGCGATCGTCGGCCCCGATCCAGCATCAAACACCCTCTTCATGGTCGTCTGCTGACCGGAGTCCACATGCCTGATCTCGCCCAGGGCTATTCGGCCGATATCGTCCTTGCCGCAAATGAAAGCGTCCGCGTGCGCACGTCGGGCCAGGTGACCGTGACGAGCGCCTACGGTGCGCCGGCCGGCACCACCACGCTGAACGCCAACACCCAGCTGTTTGGCCCGTATGGCGTGCCCGCGAAGCTGCGCGTCACGGCCGTGAGCGGCGCGGCGAACTACGCCCAGCCGACGCAAGTGCCGGTGACTGCCGACCCGGCGACGGGTGAATTCACACCCCCGGTGTCAGGGGCTTGGAACACGGTGGTTAGCGCCAACGTCTACCTGCCCACCGGCTTCTCCACGTATGCCGCTGCTCTGCCGAATTGGCGGGCGGGGGCACAGCAAACGCGCGCTGGCGTAATTTGCCGCATTGCCTGGCCTGGCAACTCAACCGCGGTGGGATACGGCGCCCTTGGCGCAGCCAACTATGTGGGCATCAAGCGGGCATCGCCGACTTCACGGCTCGCTGCGTTGCTGGACACGATCCTCCGGCCGACCGGCATCGAGTCTTGGATGGGCAACAACGGCAGCGAGACAGCTGGCGGAACCACATTCAATCAATATTTCCCCAGCCTGAATCCGGGCGCTGGATGGGTTAACAGCCCGCAAGGGTCGCTAGGCAAAAATAGCCTGGAGAACAGCACAACGACAAACGCGCTGCCGCTAACGGCGTCGGTTCCTGTCAATACCGGTGAGATATTTTACTTTTCCAAACCTGTTGACGGAACAGCAGCCTTTGGGACTTTCACGGTCAATGTGGACGGCGGCGCTACGCTGGCCACTGTTGATTGCAACGCGGCGAAGACGATGCGAAAGCAAGTCGTCACGTTTGCTCGCGGCTACCACACGCTCAATGTTGTGCCGCCAGGTGGCGGCGTGTACGTCGTCATTGCCGGCATGATCGCCTACGACTCGGAGAACCCGGGCGTGCAGGTCTTGAATCTCGGCTACGCGGGCGGCACCGCCGCGACGCTGAAGGGCTCCGGCACGCTGGCGACCAGCAACGTTATTTCCACGCTTGGATGCAAGCTGATCATCCTGGGCAACCTTATCAATGACTGGGTTGCAGGCACCAACGTGGCCACGTTCAAGGCTGACACGCAGACCCTTATCACCGCCGCCAAGAACGGCGGCGCCTGCGATGTGGTGCTCATCACCGACATTCCCACGGCGCCTGGCGTGGCGAGCTACGCCACACAGGCGGCCTACCTGACCGCCTACCGCGAGTTGGCCGCCGAGAACAGCCTGATCCTCATCGACTGGTACACGCAGAGCGGCGGCACCTACGAAGCCGCCAACGCGGCCGGCCTCATGTACGACGACCGCCACGAATCGGCGCTGGGCTACACCCGCAAAGCGGAGATGGTGGCGTCTGTCCTGGCCGCCGCGCTGCGCTGATTTCCATCCCCTCCGCGAGGGGCTGGGCTCAGCGGGAGGGGCGCTTCAGCTCGATCAGCTCATCCAACAGCGTGCGCGTTCGCTCGTGCGCGCTGTCTTTGGCCGTTCGGAGATGCCCCAGCTTCTCGACGTCTGCATATGTCCACGCGCCACCTGAGTGGAGGTGTCGCCTGTAGGCTGCAATGGCATCAAGCTCTGCTTCCAGGGCTTCGTCGACGAGTTTTTCCAGAGCGTTCATGGTTTTCTTCCGTTGCTGGGAGGCCAGTATTAAGGACTGTGCCCCGTGGGCGGCAGCATTTCCCCGTCGGCGCAGTCGGCCCTCCTACTCGGCGGGCTTTTTCTTGTGCGCTTCTGGCTCCCAGGCGTCCAAGTAGGCCTCGAAGGCTGGCTTCCCTGCCAGGTCGATCTTGGCCCAGTGGCGAGGGAGCAGGCGCAGGGTGCCGTGCTGGCGCACGTCGCTTGCGGGCTTGGGCTTCGGGCCGCGCTTGGCCTGGGGTGTGTCGGTCATGCGCCGAATTGTCGTGCCACATGAATAGGGGATGCGACCCCTAGAATTGCGTGTCACGATAATTGCATGACTGACCGCATCACATCATGACGGCCGAAGCTCTTGCCGGTGTTCTGGAGTCCATCGCGTTCGCCATCCGCTCGCTGCCGGCCGGCGTGCAGGCGGCGCCAGCGATCGCACACGTCATCCCTGCCCAGGCCTCGGTGCCCGCGCCCGTGCCGCCAGCGCCGATCCAAGCACCGCCAGCGCCCGCGCCCAGCGCACCGGAGCCCGAGCCGGCGCCTGCTGTGGAGCCCGAGCCCGAGCCTGATGCTGATCCAGACGACCTGGACGACGACCTGGACGAAGAGCCGGAGCAGCCGGCCGCCACCGACCGCGCGCCGGCCAGCGACAGCATGGCCGCGTGGCTCAAGACCTTCCGGTCGATCATCGGCGAGCGCGGCTACAGCGCGCAGACGCTCAAGAACCGCGGCACCTGCATCAACTTCATCGCGCACCAGCTGGGCAAGAGACCCTTGCGCGCGATCAAGCCGCACGAGATTGCGACGGTGCTCAAGCTGTGCTCGCCGCACAAGGCCGGCCGCGTGCTGATGGAACTGCGCGACGTCTACGTCGAGGCCATCGCCAACGGCGAAGCCGAGACGAACCCGGCCGCGCACGTCAAAAAGCCGTCCGCGCCGGGCCTGCGCAAGCGGCTGACGCTTGAGACCTGGCAGGCCATGCTGACCAAGGCCAAGACCAGCAATCAGCAATGGCTGCCGCTCATGCTGCTGCTGGGCCTGCACACCGGCCAGCGCCGCGCCGACCTGGCGAAGATGCGCTTCGATGATGTCGTGGACGGGCATCTGCGGGTCACCGACTGCCATGTCGGCATGCTCGCGTGGCACAAGGAAGGCGGCGCCGACTGGGATGTGTCCATCGCCGAGCGCACGCTCACCGGCTGCTTCTCCCACATGGTCGAGGCAGCCCCGCGCGCAGCGTCTTGCGTAATTGCCCAACTCGGAGACTTCCTGCACTCGGACGGCCTGCAGCCCGTCACGCCCACGTCAGGTCACGTCCTTGACCAAGATGGCCGGTTCTCCAAGATCGTTCAGGCGGCAATCCGTGTCCTGCGCTCCATCGTCACCACAGCCCTGACCCGTCATCGCCGGGTGTTCGTCCTCATGGCTGAGGGCAATCACGACCTCGCGTCATCGGTGTGGCTGCGGTGCATGTTCAAGGCGCTGTACGAGAACGAGCCGCGCGTGACAGTCATTGAGTCCGAATTGCCGTACTACGTCCACCAGCACGGCTCGACCATGATCGGCTTCCATCATGGGCACATGAAGCGCAACGACGACTTGCCGCTGCTCTTCGCTGCCCAGTTCCCGCGCGTCTGGGGCTCCACGGTGAAGCGCTACGCCCACACGGGGCACCGCCACCACCACGAGGAAAAGGAGCACTCGGGCATGACGGTGATCCAGCATCCGACCCTGGCCGCGCGCGATGCCTACGCCGCGCGGGGCGGGTGGCTGGCAGAGCGGCAGGCCACGGCGATGACGTTCCACGAGCGGTTCGGCCTGGTAGCCCGCAACACCGTCACGCCGGAGATGCTGGAGCCAGCCTGAGAAGGAGAGGGCGGCCCCGTTTTCTGTCTAACGAACCCGCTGCAAGCCCCGTAAATGCTCACGCCGCGAAGCCGGCCCGACTTAGACGGATCGGGCGGAATGCCCGATGAACACTGGATTTCCCGCCTGCCTTCTAAGCAGCAGGTCGGGGGTTCGAGTCCCTCCGGGCAGGCCAAGGTCTGACATCACCCCCTCGCAACGCCCGGCCTCTGCCCGCAGAGCCTGGGCGTTGTTGTTGGCGCATCAAGTTACAACTTGGGCGTGACAAGCCGTGCACCGTTGGGCGACGCTGCACGTTGTGAGACTTCAACTCCTGGTGAGGCCACCTTGAAGACCATTGCCCGCGTTCTGATCGTTTCCGCCCTGGTGGCCGCGCAAGGTGTGGCCGTCGCCGGCCCGCGGCACTACGACCGCCACTACCACCATCACCACCATGGGCACCACCGCCCCAATGGTGCTGCGGTCGGCGCCGTGGTACTGGGCCTGGCGCTGGCGGTGCCGCTGATCGCGATGGCCCGCCAGGCGGACCGTGCCGAGCGCGCGCCGGAGGTGGTCTACACGCCGCCGCCTGCGCCGCTGCCGCCGGCCACCGTGTACGTGCCCGCTCGCGGCGCGCCGGTGGTCTACCCGCGCCACGGCCAGAGCGCCGAACAGCAGGAGTTCGACAGCCGCGAGTGCAACCGCTGGGCCACCACGCAGTCGGCCGCGATGGCGGATGCGGGCGTGTTCCAGCGCGCTGTCGAGGCCTGCATGGACGGGCGCGGCTACACGCTGCGCTGAACGGCGGCAGGCCAGGCCTGCCGGGCCGGCTCAGGCGTTGAGACCGCGGCCGGCCAGGCTGAGCGTGCGGCGGTACTCGTCGCGCAGTCGGTAGAGCTGGGCCGGGCGGTGCGGCCCTTGGGCCAGCTTGGCGCCGGGCACCGGTTCCAGCATGCCCAGCTCGTCCATCTTGCGGCGAAAACTCACCGCGTTGATGGGCTCGCCCAGCAGCGCCTCGTAGATGCCGTGCAGTTGCGGCAGCGTGAAGGGCTCGGCGCACAGGTGCACGGGCAGCGAGGAGTACTGGCTCTTGTTGCGCACCCGGTCCACCGCGTTGGCGACGATGCGCCCGTGGTCGAAGGGCAGCTGCGGCAGCTCGTCCACCGGCAGCCAGTGCTGTCCGGGCTGGGGCGCCTGGGGTGCGGCGACCAGTGCGACGTAGGCGACCGACACGCTCCAGCCGCGCGGATCGCGCGCAGGGCCGCTGAAGCTGGCGAGCTGCTCCAGGTAAGGGCTGGGCAGGCCGGCCTTGTCGTGCAGCACGCGGCGGGCTGCGTCGGCGCAGTCCTGGTCGACGCTGGCGTGCACATAGCCGCCGGGCAGGGCCAGCGCGCCGGCGAAGGGCTCGCGTTCACGCTTGATCAGCAGCACCTGCAACTGCGCGTCGCGCAGCGTGAGCAGCACGACGTCCACCGTGCAGATCAGCCGGTGGTCGGCGTTTGAGTTCGTTGAGGTGTTCATCGAAGCGAGGATAAACGCTCGCTTGTATGAGAGGATTTATCGATTAACTTAGTTGCAAACATAAATTAAGTGGGGATATGATGGCCCCACACACCCAGGAGATGTCTATGGCTACCCACCTGCTGTTGATCGACCCGCAGAACGATTTCTGCGATCTGCCCGAGGACTGGCTGCCGCGCTCGCCAGTGAGTGGCGAATTGCTGCGCCCCGCGCTGCCGGTGGCTGGTGCGCACGCTGACATGTTGCGGGCTGCCGCGCTGGTGCAGCGCCTGGGCGGCACACTGGGCGCCGTCACGCTGACGCTGGACTCTCACCATCGCATCGATGTGGCCCACCCCGGTTTCTGGGTCGATGCCGTCACCGGCCAAGCGCCCGGCGCCTTCACGCCCATCACGGCGGCTCAGGTGCGTGCAGGGGCCTACCGGCCGCGCGACGGCGTGCAGCAGGCGCGCGTGCTGGCCTACCTGGACGCGCTGGAGGCCGCGGGCCGCTACACGCTGATGGTCTGGCCCGTGCATTGCCAGATGGGCGGCTGGGGCCACGGCGTGCACGCCGGCCTGCAGGCGGCGCTGGATGCATGGGCCGACGCGCAGGGCCGTTCTGTCGAGGTTGTCACCAAGGGCGAGAACCCCTGGACCGAGCACTACAGCGCGCTGCAGGCCGAGGTGCCCGATGTCGACGACGAGCGCACGCTGCTGAACCAGCCGCTGCTGGCCGCGCTGGACCGCGCCGACCGCGTGCTCATCGCCGGCGAGGCCGGTAGCCACTGCGTGCGTGCCACGGTCGAGCACCTGGCCGCCCATCTGCCGTCGGGCCGCGTGGGCAAGCTGGTGCTGCTCACCGACTGCATCAGCCCCGTGGCCGGCTTCGAGGCCCAGCAGGCCGCCTTCTTGGCCGACATGCAGGCGCGTGGCCTGCAACTGGCCCTCAGCACCGAGGTCTGAGCATGCGCGATCCCGTCATCACCAGCTTGCTGGACACCGACCTCTACAAGTTCACGATGTGGCAGACGCTGCTGCATCGCCACCCGCAGACGCAGAGCGAGTACCGCTTCGTCTGCCGCAATCGGCCTGGCTACCCGCTGGCCGAGCTGAAGGCCGACGTCGAGCGCGAGCTGGACGCGCTGTGCGCCCTGAGCTTCCGCGAGGATGAGCTGGCCTACATGCAGGGCCTGCGCTTCATCAAGAGCGACTTCGTCGACTTCTTGCGCATCTTCCGCTTCCAGCGCGCCTTCATCGACGTGAGCACCGACGGCGAGCAGCTGCACATCGTCGCCCGCGGGCCGCAGGTGCACGTGATGGGCTTCGAGATCCCGGTGCTGGCCATCGTCAACGAGTTGTACTTCCGCCGCCTGGACACGCCCGAGGTCAGGGCGGAAGGCCAGCGCCGGCTCGGCGCCAAGATCGCGGCGCTGCGGGCCTTCGCCGCCGAGCCGCGCGCGCAGCGCCACCCGTTTGACCTGTTCGACTTCGGCCTGCGCCGGCGCTTCTCGGGCGCCTGGCAGCGAGAGGTCGTCACGCAGCTGCGCGACGCGTTGCCCCAGCACTTCAAGGGCAGCTCCAACGTGCTGCTGGCCAAGGAGCTGGGCCTGGTCCCCATCGGCACGATGGCGCACGAGTACCTGCAGACCTACCAGGCGCTGGGCACCGTGCGTCTGCGCGACCACCAGAAGGCCGCGCTGGAAGACTGGGTGCAGGAGTATCGCGGTGACCTCGGCACGGCGCTGACCGACGTGGTGGGCATGGACGCCTTCCTGGCCGACTTCGACCTCTACTTCGCCAAGCTGTTCGACGGTCTGCGCCACGACAGCGGCGACCCGGTCGTGTGGGGCGAAAAGGCGCTGGCCCACTACGCCAAGCTGCGCATCGACACCCACACCAAGCGCCTCGTGTTCAGCGACGGCCTGACCGTGGACAAGGCCATCGCGCTGTACCGGCACTTTGCCGACCGCGTGCAGCTGGGCTTCGGCATCGGCACTCACCTCAGCAACGACCTGGGGCTCATGCCGCTGAACATCGTCATGAAGCTCACGCACGCCAACGGCCAGCCCGTGGCCAAGCTCAGCGACAGCCCCGGCAAGACGCTGTGCGACGACGAGACCTTTCTGGCCTATCTGCGGCAGGTCTTCGGTATCAAGTCATGATCAAGCTCACCCTCGCGCAACTGAACCTGACGGTGGGGGACATCCACGGCAACGTGCAGCGCATGGTGGCCGCGGCGCGGCAGGCGGCGTGGGCGGGCTCGCAGCTGATCGTGTTCCCCGAGCTGGCGCTCAGCGGCTACTACCCCGGCGATCTGCTGGACGAGCCGGCATTCCTGCGTCGCGTCGATCAGGGGTTGGATGCATTGCGTGCCGCGTCGCGCGAGTTGCCCGAGCTGACCTGGGTATTCGGCACGCCGCTGCGGCGCAGCGGCCCCGGCAAACCGCTGGAGAACGCGCTGCTCGCTCTGAAGGCAGGTGAGGAGTTGCTGCGCTATGCCAAGCAGCTGCTGCCTACCTACAACATCTTCGACGAGCGCCGCCACTTCGAGCCTGGCCCCGACGTGGCCAAAGTGTTGCGCATTGGCACGGCGCAGGTGGGCCTGCTGATCTGCGAGGACGGCTGGAATGACGATGGTGCGGACTATGGCGTCAACCCGTTCGCGCGGCTGCGCGACGCTGCGCCGGACCTCATCGTCAGCATCAACGCCAGCCCCAGCAACATCGGCAAACGGGCGCAGCGCCACCAGGTCTTCACGGCCGCGTCGCATCGCCACGGGCTGCCCATCCTCTACGTCAACCATGTCGGCGGGCACGATCAGCTCGTCTATGACGGTGCCAGCTTTGCCGTGGAGCCCGAGGCCGGCATGGTCTTCGAGGCCGAGCGCTTTGCTGAAAGCGTGCGCACGCTGGGCTTTGTCGATGGCCGCTTCGTCGAGCCCGACGGCAGCGAGCTTGCGCGCCCCAGCGCGGCCGGGCTCTGCGCCATGGCCTTCTACCGTGCGCAGATCGTGCTGGGCCTGCGCGACTACGCGCGCCGCTGCGGCTTCGCGCAGGCCGTCGTCGGCTGTTCCGGTGGCATCGACAGCGCGCTGACGCTGGCGCTGGCCGCCGAGGCGCTTGGGGCGGAGAACGTCGTCGGCATCACGATGCCGTCCAGCTTCTCGTCCGCCGGTTCGGTGACCGACTCCGAGATGCTGTGCCGCAACCTCGGCATCTCGTTGCTCAACCACCCCATCCACGGCGCCGTCGATGCGCTGAAGGCGCAGTTCGCCAGCAGCTTCGGCACGCCGGTACAGGGGCTGACGCTGGAGAACCTGCAGGCCCGCGTGCGCGGCACCATCCTGATGGCCTACTCGAACGCCTTCGGCCACCTGCTGCTGACCACCGGCAACAAGAGCGAGGTGTCGGTGGGCTATTGCACGTTGTACGGCGATACCAACGGCGGCCTGGGACTGATCGGCGACCTCTACAAGACCGAGGTCTTTGCGCTGAGCCGCCACCTGAACGAGGCCGCTGGCCGCGAGCTGATTCCCACGGCCATCATCGAGAAAGAGCCGTCGGCCGAACTGGCGCCGGACCAGCGGGACAGCGACAGCCTGCCGCCGTACCCGGTGCTGGACGAGATGCTCAAGCTGCTCGTCGAGGGCGAGCGGCTGGCCGCCAGCGAGCGCGAACCCGCCGAGGCCCGCCTGGCCGCGCTGCGAGAGACGGCCGAGGGCAGGGCGCTCATCGAGAAGATCGCCCGCCTGACTCAGCGCAGCGAGTACAAGCGCCGCCAGGCGCCACCGCTGATCCGCCTGCGCGCGCGGGCCTTTGGCCAGGGGCGCCAGATGCCCATTGCGGCCGTTCACCCAGGAGTCTTGGCATGAGTGCCGTCGCCGTTGTCATCGGCCGTTTCCAGACTGTTCACAACGGGCACCTCGCGCTGCTGCAGGCCGCGTTGGCTGCGGCGCCGCGTGTCATCGTGCTGCTGGGCTCGGCCCACCAGGCGCGTTCGCCACGCCATCCGTTCAGCTGGACCGAGCGCGCCGAGATGCTGCGCTTGGTGCTCACCGACGCCGAGCGCGAGCGCGTGGAGATCGTGCCGC
Source organism: Pelomonas margarita (assembly GCF_043555875.1). Taxonomy (NCBI): domain Bacteria; kingdom Pseudomonadati; phylum Pseudomonadota; class Betaproteobacteria; order Burkholderiales; family Sphaerotilaceae; genus Roseateles; species Pelomonas margarita. The sequence continues at coordinate 442,904 of NZ_JBIGHW010000004.1, forward strand.
TGCGCGACCTCTACGACGAGGCCCGCTGGGTGCAGGCCGTGCGGGACGCCGTGCAGCAGCGCGCGGGGCACAGCGACGTCACGCTGGTGGGCCATTTCAAGGACGCCACCAGCGACTACCTGCGCCGCTTCTCGCCATGGCGGCTGCTCAGCCTGCCGCGCCAGCACCGGGTGGACGCCACCCATCTGCGCGCCGCGCTATTCGAGGCCGCGCCGGACGACCTGGACGGCGTGCTCGCCAGTTGGGTGGATCAGGTGCCGCCGGGCACGCGCAGCTTCGTGCAGGCCTGGGCACGGTTGCCGTACCTCATCGCGCTGCGGCGCGAGTGGGCCATGTTGAAGGCCTATCGCCAGGCCTGGGCAGCGGCGCCCTACGCGCCGGTATTCGTGACTGTGGACCTGGTGCTGCAGTGTGCCGGCAGCGTGCTGCTGATCCAGCGCGCCAAAGACCCCGGCCAGGGTCTGTGGGCGCTGCCGGGCGGCTTCGTCGAGCCGCGCGACACGCTGTACCAGTCGGCCGTGCGCGAGCTGGAGGAGGAGACCGGTCTGCGCCTGCTGCCCGACGTGCTGGCGGGCGCCTTCCGTGGCGTGGCCGTCTTTGACCACCCCGACCGCAGCCAGCGCGGCCGCACCATCACGCACGCTCACCACTTTGACCTCGGCGACCGCGAGCTGCCCGAGGTGCAGGGCGCCGACGACGCGGCCCAGGCGCGCTGGGTGCCCGTGTCGGGGCTGCTCGCCATGGAAGGCGAGCTCTATGACGACCACTTCCACATGCTGGACCGCTTCCTCGGCCTGCGCGCCCATCCCTAGCCTGGCAGCCTGTCGTCCTACACCGGCGGGGTGCGCGGGGAACTACATTCACTGCGGGCTCTGGCCCCCTGCTTTCCCTCCCTGAGCAGGCGTCTGCGCCGCAAGTGCAGACGGTTTGAACCCTGGCCCCTCGGGCCGGGGTTCCTTTTGTTTGGCATCGCTCAGCCGGGCGCCCAGGCGCCCGGCGCCAGGCCGGTCCAGCGCTTGAAGGAGCGGCGGAAGTTGGCACCGTCGAAGTAGCCCAGCGCCTGTGCCACGCGGTCGCGCCCCCAGCCGTCAGGCCCCAGCAGATAGACGGCCACATGGACGCGCAGGCGGTCTACCTCGGCCTGGTAGTGCGTGCCGTGGCGAGCCAGGCGGCGCTTGTAGGTGGCTGGGCTCATGCCGCTTTCGGCCGCCAGCGTCTCCAGGCTGGGCGGCTGCGCCACCTGGGCCAGCAGGCGGTCTCCCAGCGCGGCCAGCAGGCCGCGGCGCAGGGCCTGCGGGTCGGCCTGGCGGGCCAGCGCCGCGCTGGCCAGGCCGGGGGCTGCGGGCCAGTGCACATCCGCCTCGGCGCGGGTCAGGCGCATGGCGTCCACCTGGCAGCCGAAGTGCAGGGACGTGCCCAGGTGCACGGCGTGCTGGGCGCGGTCGCGCGGCGCGGTGCGCTCGAAGCTGAAGCGCCACGGTAGGCGCCGGCCGGTGCGCCAGGCGCACAGGCTGGCCACGGCGCTCATGTGCAGGTCCACCACGAAGCCACGCAGCCCGGCGGGCAAGCCGCAGGCCTCGGTCCACACCAGCGTCAGTTCGCGCTCGTCCATCACAAGGCGCGGGGTCAGCAGTGGCGTCAGCCGGCCGGCGTGGCGGCACAGCAGTGTCAGCAACGCCGGCAGGCTGTCGGCTTGCAGCAAGGCCTGGCTGGCCAGGCCGTAGTGGCCGGGCAGCAGCAGGGCGCCCAGCGCGAAGGCGCTGTCCGCGCCTGCGTCGCGCAGCGGGGCCAGCAGTGCGAGCAGTTCGCGCGGCGAGATCAGCGGCTGGGCCGGCCAGGCCACGTCCAGCCCGCGGTGGTGGGCAAACTCGGCCAGTAGCGCGGCATGGTCGGTGGCCGGCAGGCAGGCGGTGTCGATCTCGTAGGGCGCCAGCCCGGCGTCGCTGCCGCCCAGGCCCAGCGGCAGCCAGGCGTCCAGCCGGGCTTGCAGCGCGTCCGCGGCGCAGCTCGTCATAGCGCCTGCAGCAGGTCCAGCAGCAGCTGCTCGGGCGGCTGCGTGCCGCTGGTGGCGCGCAGTGCGTGGCGCACCGGCAGGCGCACGCGGCGGCCGTCGTGCAGGTTCAGCGTCAGCTGGGCGAGGGCGGCCTGCAGTTCGGCGGCCATGCATTCGCCCTCGGCCAGCCCGCAGCCAGGCAGCAGCACGATGAAGCGGTCGCCCGCGTAGCGGCACAGCAGGTCCTGCGGGCGCAGGTTGAGTTGCAGCGTGAGGCTGGCGGCCTCCAACGCGCGGTCGGCGGCCTGCAGGCCCTGCTCACGGGCGAGGTGGGCAAAGCCATCGAAGCCTAGCATCAGCACGCAGCCGCTGCGGCCCAGGCCGCGCTCCAGCGTGATCTGCTGCGCCATGTAGCCGGCGTCGGCCAGTTGGGTGACGCGGTCCACTGCCCTGTGGTCGCGGAAGAAGCGCTCGCGCTGCGCCAGTTGGCGCGCCAGCACGCGCTGCTCCTGGCGCCAGAAGTGCAGGCCCACCGTCAGCGCCAGCATGCCCAGCGGCGTGAGTGCCTCCAGCGCGTTGTCCCACAGCATGTCCTTGGGCAGGCGCCAGACCTCATCCAGCGCATCCACCCATTCGCCCACCAGCATGGCCGCCAGGCCCAGCACCAGCCAGTGCGTCACGCGTCCGGCGGGCCGGCTGGCGCGCACGTACACCAGCCACACGCCCACCATGGTCGCCATGCCGCCCTCGGCCAGCACGTCCGTGCCCTGCCATTGCGCCAGCGGCTTGAGCTCGCCCAGCGTGATGAAGGCCAGCAGTGGCGCCGTCAGCAGCGCGGCCAGCATGGGATAGAGGGCATCGCGGGCCAGCAGCTGCTGCAGCGGCTGGCCGATGGTGGGTGAGGGCAGGGTCCAAGGGCGCATCCGGCCATCGTATGAACGGCGTGTGACAGTGTCGGGACGCTGCGGCAGGGGAGTCGCATCGGCTCACGGTGGGCCGCCTGCTGCGCTGCCGGGCCTGTGTGACAGCTGTGTCAAATGCTCGCCACGCCGCGTCGCGAGCATGCCGGCCATTCACACGACGCCGGACGCTCCGCCATGTCTCACCGCCACCTTCCCCGCCTCGGCCTGCTGGCCGTCTCCATCACCCTGGGCTTTGCCGCTCAGGCCCAGACCAAGACCGAGAACCTCGGCACCATCGTCGTCACCGGCCAGCGCGCCAGCCTGCAGTCGGCGCTGGACAAGCAGCGCAACGCGCAAGGCGTGCTCAGCGTCGTGCATGCCGACGGCATCGGCCAGTTGCCCGACGACAACGCCGCCGAGGCGCTGGCCCGGCTGCCCGGCGTGACGCTGGAGCGCGACCAGGGCGAGGGCCGCTTCGTGCGCGTGCGCGGGCTGGGGTCGGACTACAACACGATCAGCATCAATGGCGCCACAGTGCCGGCCTCCGAGGCCGGCCGCCGCTCGCCGGGCCTGGACGTGGTGCCGGCCGGGCTGATCCGCTCGCTGGAAGTGCACAAGACCCTGACGCCCGACATGGACGCCAGCAGCCTGGGCGGCAGCGTCAGCGTCAACACGCTGACCGCCTTCGACGTGCCGGGCCGCCTGCTCAGCCTGGATCTGGGTGCCAACCATGACACCAACCTGGGCGCCACCAAGCCGCGCCTGGGCCTGACGTTCGCGGATCGCTTCGTCGACGGCAAGCTGGGCTTCGCGGTGTCGGTGTCTCGCGACCAGCGGCGCTTTGCCAGCGACAACGTCGAGACTGGCGGCGCTTGGGACGAGGGCAAGCTGGAGGAGCTGGAGCTGCGCCGCTACGACATCCTGCGCACCCGCACCGGGGCGGCCATGAGCCTGGACTGGCGCCCGGCGCCCGGCCAGCAGCTCTACCTGCGCGGCTTTGCCAGCCGCTTCAGCGACGACGAGCAGCGCCAGGCGCTGGCTGTGGAGTTCGAGGATGCGCAGTCCGTCGGCGCGCTGGGTGACGGCACGGCCGTGCGTGAACTCAAGGCCCGCCGCGAGACGGCCCGCACGGCTTCGCTCGCGCTGGGCGGCCAGCTGGCCGTGACGGGCTGGCTTCTACAGGCCGAGACCGGCCTGGGCCGCGCCGAGGAGCGCACGCCCGAGGGCCTGGCCGGCGCCGCTTTCGAGGCTGACTTCTCCGGCCTGGGCTTCAACGACAGCCGTCGCCCGCTGCTGCAGGGGCCGGCCGGCCTGCGCCAGGCCGGCGCCTACGAGCTGGACGAGGTGGAGATCGAGGACAGCCGCGCCCGCGACCGCGTGCGCCACCTGAAGCTGGACGTGCAGCGCACGCTTGACCTGACCGGCGGCGCAGACCTGACGATCAAGACCGGCGCCAAGGCCACGCGCCGCCACAAGGACAACCAGCAGGAAACCTATGTGCTGGACAGCGACGCGCTCGGCGAGCGCAGCCTGGCCGACGTGAGCGGGGCGGCTGGCGTGAGCTATCCCTGGGGCAGCAGCTTCGGCCCGGCCATGGACGCCGGCAAGCTGCGCGCGCTGTGGCGCTCCCTGAAGCTGGCCGACTACCGCGACGACGAGGACTCGCTGGTGGGTGATGTGGATTTGAAGGAACAGGTCGACGCCTTCTACGCCCAGGCCACCTGGGAGCGCGGCGGCACGCAGCTGCTGGGCGGCGTGCGTCTGGAGCGGGTGCGCTTTCAGGCACGTGGTAACGCGCTGGTGGACGGCGATGTTGCCGCGGTCAGCGTTGACACCCGCAGCACCCACTGGCTGCCGGCGCTGATGCTGCGGCAGGACCTGGGTGGCCAGCTGCTGGCGCGTGCAGCCTTCACCAGCTCGCTGGTGCGGCCCAGCTTCGAGCAGCTGTCGCCCGGCCGCGTGGTGGACGGCGACGAGGCCGAACTTGGCAACCCTAGCCTGAAGCCGCTGCGCTCGCGCAACCTGGACATCGGCCTGGAGCAGGGCCTGGGCCGGGACGGCACGGTGTCGGCGTATGCCTTCAGCAAGCGCATCCGCGACTTCGTGTTCCAGACCGACCTGGCCGGCGCACCGGGCTGGGAGGGCTTCGACCAGGTCAACACCTTCGCCAACGGCGACAGCGCGCGCGTGCACGGCCTGGAACTGGCCTACAACCAGGCGCTGCGCAGCCTGCCAGCGCCGTTCAACAACCTGATTGTCGGCGCCAACGCCAGCCTCGTGCGCTCCAAGGCCCGCGTGGGCGGCTATGACGGCGGCGTGTGGAAGAGCCGCGAGATCAGCCTGCCCAGCCAGTCCGACCGCAGCGTCAACCTCAGCCTGGGCTGGGAAGGGCAGGGCCTGTCGGCGCGCCTCGCGCTGAACCACCAGTCGTCCTACCTGCTGGAAGTGGGCGACGTGTTCGATGCCGCACGCGATCTGCGCGTGGATGGCCAGCAGCGCTTGGACCTGTCGCTGAAGTACAAGCTCAGCCGCCAGCTGGAGCTGAGTGCCGATGTGGCCAACCTGACCAACCAGGCCTACTACGTCTACCAGGCCACGCCTGCGCAGAATGCGCAATACGAGCGTTACGGCCGCAGCATCAAGCTGGGCCTGAAGTGGAGCCTGTTCTGATGCGCCGTTTGTTGCTGACCCTCGCGCTCGGCGCCACCCTGACCGTCGCGCAGAGCGCCGCGCACGCCGAGCGCTTCGAACTCGCCAAGACCGCGCTGGAGCTGCGCGACGACGCCGGCCGCACGCTGGACCGCCACGCGCTGCGTGCCAAGCACATGGACCAGCGCCACGACGACGGCCCGCTGGCCGTGCTGCAGGACGCCGACAGCGGCCGCCTCCAGCTCTGGCGCGCCAGCGCCGGCCGTCTGCAGCGCCAGGCAGAGTGGCCCGCGCCGCCGTTTGACCTCGCGCAGCTGTGCCTGTACCGCGACCCGCAGGGCCTGCTGCAGCTTTTCCTGCTGGGCAAGGAGGGCTTGTCGGCGCAGTGGCTGATCCGTGGCGGCGAGGCGCTGCCGGTGCAGGCGCTGGCCACGCCGCTGGACCCCGGCGGCTGCCGCGTGCGCGACGCCGACGGCCTGCTCTACCTCAGCGAGCCCGGCGTGGGCCTGTGGGCCCAGTCCGCCAACGCCGAGCGCCCGGGCCGGCGCCTGCTGCTGGCGGACAGCGAGTCCGGCGAGAAGGCGCTCAATGCCAAGCTGGATGCGTGGTTGGCCGCTCACCCCGTGGCGCCGCTGCCGGCACCGCACCCGGTGGTGTTGGCTACGGGCCAGACGCAGCCGGTGCGCGAGGCTGGCGATGCCGCGGACGACCCCGCTATCTGGGTGCACCCCACGCGCGGCGCACAGAGCCTGGTGCTGGGCACCGACAAGAAGCGCGGCCTGGCCGTCTACGGGCTGGACGGCCGTGAGCGCCAGTTCCTGCCTGTGGGCCGCATCAACAACGTGGACCTGCGACAGGGCCTGCGCTACGGCGGCCGCCGGCTGGACCTGGCCGTGGCCACGCAGCGCGACGAGGCCGGCCTGGTGCTGTTCGGCATCTCGCTCACTGGTCGCGTCAGCGAGCTGGCGCGCCTGCCCACCGGGCTGGACGACATCTATGGCGTCTGCGTGGGCCGCAATGCCGAAGGCGGGCTGGACGTCTACCCCAACGACAAGGACGGCCGCGTGCTGCGCCTGCGTCTGATGCTGGCCGGCACAACCTGGCAGGCCCGGCCCGTGGCCGAGTACCGCCTGGACAGCCAGCCCGAGGGCTGCGTGGTGGACGAGGCGCACCAGGCGCTGTTCATCGGCGAGGAGAAGCGCGGCGTGTGGCGGCTGGACCTGGCCACGCCGGGCAGCCAGCCGGCGCTGGTCATCACCGCCGGCCCGGGACTGGTGCCGGACGTGGAAGGCCTGGCCATCCACCCCGGGCGCGGCTGGCTGGTGGTGTCGTCGCAGGGCAGCGACTCCTACGCCGTCTACGACATCCGCCCGCCGTTCGCGCAGCGCGGCACGTTCTCCATCGGTGTCAACGCGGCGCTGGGCATTGACGCGGTGTCCGAGACCGACGGCCTGGACCTGACGTCCGCCAACCTCGGCGGCCCGTACAAAGACGGACTGCTCGTCGTGCAGGACGGCCACAAGCGCCTGCCGCACGGGCCGCAGAACTTCAAACTGGTGCCGTGGGCTGCGGTGGAGCAGGCGCTGCGCCACGGTCGCTAGGATGGGCGGCATGAGAATCGTGCCCCTGCTGTTGATCTGCCTGGCGCTGGGCGCCTGCGCCTCGCCCCGCTGGGTGAACCCCAAGACCCCGGGCGCCGACCTGCAGGCCGACCTGGCTGCCTGCGAGAAGGACGTGATGCGCACGGCGCACCTGGAGCAGCGCATGGCGTTGCCTGGCAGCTGCGCCGGCGCGCACTGCGCGGGGCAGGAGGAGCAGCAGCGCCTGCAGGCCACGGCCGGCGCCGTGGCGGCCCACAAGCGCTGCATGACCCTGCGCGGCTGGCGGCAGGATTGAGCGGGCTGGCAGGCCGCCGCCGACCCTGCTAGTCTGCCGCCCGCCAAGGGTGGCGGAACAGGAGCAGTGCGCATGGCGGAGTTGACGGTCAACGGCACGCGGATGTCGTACGAGGCGGAGGCGGACACGCCGCTGCTGTGGGTGCTGCGCGAGCAGCTTCGGCTGACAGGCACCAAGTACGGCTGCGGTGTCGCGCAGTGCGGCGCGTGCACGGTGCACATCGACGGCGCGCCCATGCGCAGCTGCGTGATGCCGGCCTCGGCGCTGACGCCGGCGCAGAAGATCACCACGATCGAGGGCCTGTCGCCCACGGCCAGCCACCCGCTGCAGAAGGCCTGGGATGCGCTGGACGTGCCGCAGTGCGGCTTCTGCCAGAGCGGCATGCTGATGGCCGCCGCGGCGCTGCTGAAGGACAAGCCCAAGCCCACCGATGCCGACATCGACGCGGCCATCACCAACATCTGCCGCTGTGGCACCTACAACCGCGTGCGCGCCGCCATCCATCTGGCTGCCGGCCAGGTGACGCGCAAGCAGATCCCCATCGTCATCGACGGAGGCCAGGCATGAGCGCGACGCTGAATCGACGCGATTTCCTCAGCGCCACCTCGGCCGTTGCCGGCGGGCTGATGGTGGGCTTCCACGTGCCGGGTCTTGCCCAGGCGGGCACGCCCACGCCTGAGCTGAATGCCTGGGTACAGGTGCTGCCGGACGACACCACGCTGATCCGCATCGCCCGCTCCGAGATGGGCCAGGGCACGTTGACCGGCCTGGCCCAGCTGGTGGCCGAGGAGCTGGACTGCGACTGGCACAAGGTCAAGACCGAGTACCCCACGCCGGGCCAGAACCTGGCGCGCAACCGCGTCTGGGGCAGCATGAGTACCGGCGGCAGCCGCGGCGTGCGCGACTCGCACGAGTACGTGCGCAAGGGCGGCGCGCTGGCGCGGGCGCTGCTGATTCAGGCGGCCGCCAACCAGTGGAACGTCTCCGTCGTGGATTGCAGCACCGCGGCCGGCCATGTGCTGCACGCGGGCAAGAAGCTCAGCTACGGAGCGCTGGCTGCCGAGGCGGCCAAGCTGGCGGCGCCGGCAGACATCCAGCTCAAGCCCGCCAAGGACTGGAAGCTAGCCGGTCGGCCGATGAAGCGGCTGGACACGCGCCCCAAGCTCGACGGCTCGCTGATCTACGGCATGGACCTGCAATTGCCAGGGATGCTGAATGCGGCCATCAAGGACTGCCCGGTGTTCGGCGGCAAGCTCAAGAGCTTTGACGCGGCGGCCATCGAGAGCCGCCCGGGCGTGAAGAAGGTCGTCAAGGTGGGCGACACGGCCGTGGCCGTCGTGGCCGACACCTGGTGGCGCGCCAAGACCGCGCTGGACGTGTTGCCCATCGTCTGGGACGAGGGCGCCAACGCGACGCAGAACAGCGCCGATACCGCTGCCGTGCTGAAGGCCGGGCTGGACGCAGACACCGCCGCCGTGGGCAGCAGCCAGGGCGACACGAAGGCCGCGCTGGCCAGCGCGGCGCGGCGTGTGGAGGCGGTCTACGGCTACCCGCACCAGAACCACGCAACGATGGAGGTCATGAACGCCACGGCACTCATCACCCCTGCAAAGCCCGGGACGCCCGAGCGCTGCGAGGTCTGGACGCCCACGCAGAACGGCGAGGCCGCGCTGGCCGCCACCGCCGAGGCAGCCGGCCTGCCGCCGTCGGCCTGCGAGGTCTACAAGCTGCACCTGGGCGGCGGCTTCGGCCGGCGCGGCGCCGTGCACGACTGGGTTCGCCAGGCGGTGCTGATCGCGCGCGAGCTGCCGGGCACGCCGGTCAAGCTCATCTGGAGCCGCGAGGAGGACATGACCCACGGCCGCTATCACCCCGTCACGCAGTGCAAGCTGACGGCCGGGCTGGACGAGGCGGGCAAGCTCACCGCGCTGCACATGCGCATCTCGGGCCAGAGCATCATCGCGGGCATCTTTCCGCAGAACATCCGCGACGGGAAGGATCCTGCCGTGTTCCAGGGCCTGAGCGCCGGCGGCGCCGAGGGCGCGCTGGGCTATGCGGTGCCGAACCTGCTCATCGACCACGCGATGCGCAACCCCACCGTGCCGCCGGGCTTCTGGCGCGGCGTGAACCTGAACCAGAACGCCATCTACCTGGAGTGCTTCCTCGACGAGGTGGCTCATGCCGCCAAGCGCGACCCGCTGACGCTGCGCCGCGAACTGCTGGCCAATTCGCCCAAGCACCTGGCCGTGCTGAACGCGGTGGCGGCCAAGGCCGGCTGGGGTAAGCCTCGTGCTAAGGGACGGCATCTTGGCCTGGCCCAGATCATGGGGTTCGGCAGCTATGTGGCGGCCTGCGCCGAGGTGTCGGTCAACAAGAAAGGCGAGCTCAAGATCCACCGCATCGTGGCCGCCACCGACCCCGGGCATGCGGTCAATCCGCAGCAGATCGCTGCGCAGGTGGAGGGTAGCTTCGTCTACGGGCTGTCGGCCGCGCTGTTCGGCGAGATCACGGTCAAGGACGGCCGCGTGGAGCAGCAGAACTTCAACACCTACCCGATGCTGAAGATGGAGCACATGCCGGCGGTGGAGACTCTCGTCATGCCGTCGGGCGGCTTCTGGGGCGGCGTGGGCGAGCCCACCATCGCGGTGGCCGCGCCGGCCGTGCTGAACGCCATCTTTGCGGCGACGGGCAAGCGCATCCGCGACCTGCCGCTGAGCAAGCACAGCCTCGTGTGATGCAGGCGCTGCTGGCGCTCGTGCTGACGGCCGCCGCGCCTGCCGGCGATGTCGAGCGCGGCCGTGCGCTGCTGGCCGACCGCACGCAGAGCCTATGCCTGCTATGCCACGCGCTGACGTCCGAGGGCGATGCCAACCACGGCAACCTGGCGCCGCCGCTGGCCCAGGCCGCGCAGCTGGGGCCGGCCGCGCTGCGCGAGCGCATCGCCGACATGCGCCGCTTCAACCCGGCCACCGTGATGCCGCCGTTCCGCTCGACTGACGGCCTGCGCGACGTGGCCCCGGTCTGGGCCGGCCGGCCGGTATTGACCGAGCAGCAGCTGGACGACCTCGTGGCCTACCTGGGTACGTTGTCGAAATGAAGCGGCGCGAGTTCGCCCTGGCCGCGTCGGCCTTCGCGCTGCTGCCGACCGCGCAGGCCAGTGACACCGCCATGCACGCCGCCGTCCGCGCCTGGGCCGGCCGCGAGCCTGCGCCCGGGCCGCTGCAGATCGTCATCGCCGAGCTGGTGGAGAACGGCAACGCGGTGCCGGTGCGCGTGGTGGCGGCCGAGCCGGTGGTTGGCCTGGCGCTGTTCACGCCGCTGAACCCCGAGCCCGACGTGCTGCAGGCGAGCTTCGGTGCGGCCGTGGCCCGGCCCGAGTTCGGCACCCGCATGCGGCTGGCGCGCAGCCAGACCATCGTGGCCGTCGCCAAGGCGGCGGACGGCCGTTGCTGGCAGGCCAGCGTGGACGTCGTCGTGACGCTCGCCGCCTGCGTGGAGCCCTGATCGTGAGGCCCTCATGCGTGCTTAGTTCATTGGCCTCCATGGGGGCGCACGGCGGACGCTGATGACAACGAGAGCCGTCATCACGCTGCCTGCTGCCATCCAGGCCGGTGAGGCCTTCGAGGTGCGGGCCACTGTGGCCCACGCGATGGAGACCGGCTACCGCACAGGCGACGATGGCGCCCGCCTGCCGCGCGACCTGGTGCGGCGCTTCGAGTGCCGGCTGGACGGCGAGCTGGTGTTCGCGGCCGACCTGTTCGCGGCCGTGTCGGCCAACCCCTGGGTGTCGTTTTGGCTGCATGCCAGCGGGCCGGGCGAGCTGAGCTTCGTGTGGCGTGGCGACCGCGGCTTCGAGCACCGCGAGACGCGCCGCCTGCCGCTGGCATGACGCGCGCCGGGCTATGGCTGGTGCTGGCACTGACGCTTCCCGCAGCGGCCGACGAGCGCCGGTCCGGCCGCGACACCATGAGCCCCGCGCTGCGAACGCTGCAGACCGATGACGGCCAGCATCCGGCGCAGTTGGCTCTGGCCCTGGGCCGCGAGCTGTGGGGGCAAGGGGCCAGGTCGTGCGCCAGCTGCCACGGCGAGCCCGAGCAGCTGCGCGGCGTGGCGGTGCGTTATCCGGCTTTCGACGCCGGCGCCCGCGCCGTGCTGGACCTGCCGGCCCGCGTGCAGCGCTGCCGCGTGCAGCACCAGCGCCAGCCGGCCTGGGCGCCCGAGGCCGAGCCGCTGTTGGCGTTGACGGCGCTGGTAGCCCAGCAGTCACGCGGCCTGCCGCTGCAGCCGCCGCGCGGCCCCGAGCTGGATCGCGCCGCCGCACAGGGTCAGCAGCTCTACATGACGCGCCTGGGCGCGCTCAACCTGTCGTGCGCCCAATGCCATGACGAGCGCGCCGGGCTGCGCCTGGGCGGCAGCCTGATCCCGCAAGGCCATGTGGACGACTACCCCGTCTACCGGCTGGAGTGGCAGCAGCTGGGCAGCCTGCAGCGCCGGCTGCGTGGTTGTTTCAGCGGGGTGCGGGCCTCCGTGCCGCCCTGGGACGGCGAGGCGCTCATGACGCTGCAGGTCTACCTGGCGCGGCGTTCGGCCGGCCTGCCGGTGCAGCCGCCTGGCGTGCGGCCCTGAGACCTTGCCCTAAGCTAGCCACCAGCAGACAGAGGAGCGTGCATGCGGCGACTGGGGTGCTGGATTCTGATGATGGTCTTGTTGGCGCCGCTGTGCGCCCGGGCCGCCGAGGCCATGGCGGCCGACCTGAGTCTGAACCAGCGCAAGCTGGTGACGCTGCGGGCCACGCTCAAGGGCGAGTCGCCCGCCGAGCGCGCCGAGGCGGCCCAGCAGGCGCTGGCGGCGGCGTTGGCAAGCCCGGCGCCGGATCGCGTTGAGCGCCTGGTCTTGCCCGGCGAGCCGCCGGCGGTGCGGCTGCAGGTCAATGGCATCGCCGTGCTGCACCTCGTGCCCGACGACCTGGGCGGCGCCCATGCCGGCCCCTTGCTGGACGCGGCCGCGCTGGACGCCGAGCGCCGGCTGCGGCAGGCGCTGGCCGAGGCGCGTGAGGCCAGCGACCCCAAGGCCTGGGCCGTGGGTTTGGCCTTTTCACTGCTGGCCAGCGTGGCGGCCGCCGGCCTGCTGTGGGTGCTGGTGTTGCTGCGACGCCAGCTGCTGCGCCGCGCGGTGCGCCAGCTGGGCGCCGGCCCGGCGGGGGCGTCCCGGCCGTGGTGGCAGGTGTCGGGCGAGCATGCGATCGCGGTGCTGCGCGGGCTCGCAGGCTTGGCAAGTTGGTGCGTGGCGCTGGTGGTGCTGGACGTCTGGGTCAGCGTGGTGCTGCGCCAGTTCGCCTGGACGCGGCCCTGGGGCGAGCGCGCGGGCGACTGGCTGCTCACGCAGCTGTTGGATCTGGGCCGCGGGGCGCTAGGCGCTGTGCCTGGCTTGCTGACGGCGGGGCTGATCTTCCTCGTCGCGCGCGGCGCGCTGCGCGTGTTGCGCGGCGTGCTGGAGCGTGTTGAGCGCGGCGAGCTGCAGTTCGCCGGCCTGGACGCCGACACGGCAGGCCCGACCCAGCGGCTGGTCGCGATGGTGGTCTGGCTGTTTGCGCTGGCCATGGCCTATCCCTACCTGCCCGGCGCCAGCACCGAGGCCTTCAAGGGCGTGACGGTGCTGGCCGGCCTGATGGTGTCGCTGGGAGCGTCCGGCGTGGTGGGGCAGCTGATGGCGGGCCTGTCGCTGATGTACTCGCGCTCGTTGCGGGTGGGCGAGTACGTGCGCATCGGCGAGGTGGAGGGCACGGTCACGGCGCTGGGCATGTTCGCCACCCGGCTGCACACGGGGCTGGGCGAGGAGGTGAGCCTGCCCAATGCGGTGGTGTTCGGCCAGCCGGTGCGCAACTTCTCGCGGCTGGTGCAGGACGACGGCCAGTACGTGCTGCACACGCCTGTCACCATCGGATACGCCACGCCGTGGCGCCAGGTGCATGCCATGCTGCTGGAGGCGGCGCGCCGCACGCCCGGCGTGCTGGCGCAGCCGGCGCCCTATGTCGTGCAGACGGCGCTGAGTGACTTCTACGTCGAGTACCGCCTGTGCGCTCAGGGCAGCCGGGCTGCGCCGCAGCGCCGCGCCGAGGCGATGAGCCAGTTGCACGCGCACATCCAGGATGTGTTTAACGAGAACGGCGTGCAGATCATGTCGCCGCATTACCGGTCCGACCCGGTCGATCCTCAGGTGGTGGCAGCCGGGCCTTGGTTCTCGCCGCAATCCGGCCCGCTGCCGCCGCAGGGCTGAGCAGCCATCCCGAGGAAAAGCCCATGCCCGAGTTCCAGGCGCCCGGCGTGTATGTCGAGGAGGTCTCGTTCCGCACCAAGACCATCGAGCCCGTGGGCACGACGCTCACGGGCTTCGTGGGGCCGTGCCGCAGCGGGCCGGTGGCCGGCGTGCCGCCGCTGCTGACCAGCCTAGGCGACTTCGAGCGCCGCTACGGCGATGGCGCGCCTCTGCATTTCGGCGCTCAGACGCTGAGCAACGACCTCTGGCATGCGGTGCGCGTCTTTTTTCTGGAGGGCGGCCAGGCCCTGCACGTGAGCCGCGTGTTCCGCGCTGGGGCGGCTGACGACGGCTGTGCGCGCCTGAGCCTGGGGGCTGATGGCGCCGTGCAGTTGCGCGCCCGCCATCCGGGCGCGGCCGGCAATCTCGGCCTGCGCTTCAGCTTTCGGCTGGGTGCCAGCCTGCTGCAGGCGCAGGCCAGGCCCGATGGCCGCCTGCAGCCCTTGCTCGCGCCTCAGGCGGACGGCGCCCTGGTGTGGCTGCGCACGGCCCGCGTGCCGCAGCCGCCGGGGCCGCTGGCCGCGCGCAACGTCGAGGCGCTGCCGCTGTACCAGGCGCGACGCGATGCCAGCGGCAACTGGTGGCTGCAGGGGGCGCGGGCCGCGCTGCGGCTGGACGACTTCGCGCCGGACCTGATGGCCGGCAGCCGCGATGTGGCCTGTGCGCTGAGCGTCAGCGTCGACGTGCTGGCTGCTGACGGCACGGTGCTGGGCCAGTGGGTGGGCTTGCCGCTGCAGGGGATGCTGGAAGCCTTTGGCGCGGAGACGGCCGTAGATCCGCCGCCGCCCATCGTGATGACGACAACCGGGGCCGCGGGCGAGGCCGCCGGGTTGGACCTGCTGCGCGCGCTGCTGCCGCCGCTGGCGGTGACGCCCGCGGCCTGGGCCGCCGCCGGCCAAGACGAGCTCGCTGCACTGGCGGCTCAACTGGCTGGTGGCGTGACCGCGCGCTTCACACTGGCCGGCGGCCACGATGGGGTGCTGCCCGAGGTGGCCGACTACGTGGGCCATGCGGGCGCGGACGGCCCCACCGGCCTGCTGCCGTTCGAGGCGCTGGCGGACATCGCGCTGGTTGCCGCGCCGGGCGGTGGCAGTCGTGCGGGAGCGCCTGCACGTGACGCGGCCGGCATCGCCCGTGCGCTGATCGACCATGCCGAGCGCATGCGCTACCGCCTTGCCCTGGTGGATGTGCCTCAGGGCCTGGATGTCGGCGCGGTGCGCCGGTTCAGGGCCGGGTTGGACAGCCGCCGCGCGGCGCTCTACCACCCATGGGTGCTTGTGGCTGACCCGCACTCAGGCCAGGCGCTGCAGTTGCCGCCATCCGGCTTCGTTGCCGGCCTCTGCGTGACGGCCGACGATCTGGCCCGCGGCTGGCTGGTGGCGGAGGTGGGCGTGGCTCTGCTGCGGCCGGCAGAGTTCCTGGTCTTTCGCATCCAGCAGCAGGCGGCTGCCGGGGCTGCTTGAGTGGTTCAGCGCTGGCGCTGCTGGCGCTCGCCGAACAAGGCCTCGCGGGCGCGTTCGTCGGTCAGCGGCCGGCGCGCATCGGCCAGCACCGCCACGCCACGCTGCACGGCGGGTCGCTTGGCGATCTCGTCGAACCAGCCCTTGAGGTGCGGGTAGTCGGCCATCTCTACGCCCTGGTTCTTCCACGAGCGCAGCCACGGGAACACGGCGATGTCGGCGATGCTGTAGTCGCGCCCGCCGACGTAGGTGGTGTGCGCCAGCCTCTTGTTGAGCACGCCGTACAGGCGCTGCGCCTCGTGCGTGTAGCGCTCGATGGCGTAGGGCAGCTTCTGCGGCGCGTAAAGGCGGAAGTGGTGAGCCTGGCCCAACATGGGCCCGACGCTGCCCATCTGGAACATCAGCCACTGCAGCACCTCGTACTTGCCCGCTACATCGGCCGGCAGCAGGCGGCTGGTCTTGCCGGCGAGGTAGAGCAGGATGGCGCCGCTCTCGAACAGCGAGATCGGCCGGCCATCGGGGCCGTCGGTGTCGGTGAGGGCAGGGATCTTGTTGTTGGGGCTGAGAGCCAGGAAGTCGGGCGCAAACTGCTCGCCGGCACCGATGTCCACGGGATGCACCCGGTACGCGAGGCCACACTCTTCCAGCATGATGTGAACCTTGTGCCCGTTGGGTGTGGGCCATGAGTAGACTTCGATCATTCATCCCCTCCGTTCCGTACCCAGGCCAGCCTGGCATCCAGCCCGATTCTGTCGACTCATGGTGGTAAAGCAAGTCAAGCACTGGCTCGTGACCCGTGCCAACACCGCACGCTGGCGTCCTATCCTGGACTGGGCCGAGGCGCGTGGGGCCGAGTTCAGCCAAAGCCGTGACGGCCAGGGTTTCCTGATCGAGCAGCCCAATGCCCAGCCCGGCGCCTTGCGCGTGGAGTGGGGGCCGACGCAGCGCAGCTATCTGCAGGGCAACGAACTGCGCATGCGCTGTGAGATGGGCCTGCACCCCGACGTGCAGCTGATGGTGCTGGACCGCGCGCTGATGGAGACGCTGGAGGGTGCCGTCTTCGAGGCCTACACCGACACGCTCAAGACCCGCGTGGACACCGACACGCCGGAAGAGATGCGCTGGCTGGTGATGTTTCCCAAGCTCGGCCAGATGTCGTCGCAGATCGTGCGCCAGCGTTTCGGCGTGGTGGGCGTCACCAAGGACCTGAGCAGCAGCTGGGTGGAGGGCGCGCTCAGCGAGGCGCTGGCGCAGGCCAGCCAGGACCTGCTGCCCGAGGGCCATCCCTTCGTGCTGATGTGCATGCGCGGCAACCTTTACCTGCGCACCGAGATGGCCGAGGCCGAGCTGTCGCGCGTGCAGGCGCTGGTGCGCCTGCTGGAGACGGCCGCGCGCGAGGCGCGGCGCGTGAGTGGGCGGCTGGGCGATGGCGGGGCCTGGCCGACGACGGCGTCGGTGGCCTGGTCGCCGTCGTCGCGGCTGTCAGACGATCACTGAGGCCGCCGGGCCGTTCAAGCCTTCTGCGCAAAGTGCCAGGCCAGCTCGGACAGCGGCCGGGCGCTCTTGGCCGTCTCGCGCGCCTGGGCGCTGGAGGCCGTGCCGTCCACCACGCGCTTGGCGATGCCCTGCACGATGGCTGCGATGCGGAACAGGTTGTAGGCCAGGTAGAAGTTCCAGTCGGCCATGACGGCTCCGGCGTCGGCGCGGCCGGTGCGCTCGCAGTAGCGCTGCACGTAGTTGCGCTCGCTCGGGATGCCCAGCGCGGCCAGGTCCACGCCGCCCAGCCCGCGCGCGGCGCCCGAGGTCTGGATGTGCCAGCTCATGCAGTGGTAGCTGAAGTCGGCCAGCGGGTGGCCCAGCGTGGACAGCTCCCAGTCCAGCACCGCGATGATGCGCGCCTCGGTGGGGTGGAAAACGACGTTGTCCATACGGTAGTCGCCGTGGACGATGCTGACCTCGCCGTTATCGCGCGCCGACGCCGGGATGTGCGCCGGCAGCCAGGCCAGCAGCGCGTCCATCGCCGGGTTGGGCTCGGTGACCGAGGCCAGGTATTGCTTGCTCCAGCGGCCGATCTGGCGCTCGAAGTAGTTGCCCGGCTTGCCGTAGGCCTCCAGCCCGCGGGCCTTGAAGTCGACCTGATGCAGTGCCGCGATGACGCGGTTCATCTCGTCGTAGTGGGCGGCGCGGTCGGCGTTGCCCATGCCGGGCAGGCTCTGGTCCCACAGCACGCGGCCGGGCATGAACTCCATGACGTAGAAGGCGCGGCCGATGACCGATTCGTCCTCGCACAGCGCGCGCATCGCCGGCACGGGCACGCCGGTGCCGGCCAGCGCGCCCATGACCTGGAACTCGCGCTCTATGGCGTGCGCGGATGGCAGCAGCTTGGCCACCGGCGCCGGCTTGCTGCGCATCACGTACTGGGTGGCCGGCGTCGTCAGCAGGTACGTCGGGTTGGACTGGCCGCCCTTGAACTGCTCGATAGCCAGCGGCCCCTTGAACCCGTCGACATGGGCCGCCAGCCAGGCTTCGAGCGCTGCCGTGTCCAGCGGCTGGGCAAGGGGACGGGTGCCGGTGAATGCTTCCATGGGGATCGTTCGTCGAGACGTGAACTTTCCATTCTGCGAGCAGGGCACCGGCCCGCGTGTCTTCAGCGCGACGCTGCGGCAAGCAGCTTGTCGCGGCTCAGCACGACGAGCCGTGTGGGCTCCACGCGCACGGCGCCTTCGCGCTCGAAGGCCTTGAGCTCCTGGTTGACTCGCTGGCGCGACGCACCCAGCAGCTGTGCCAGATCTTCCTGCGCGAGTTGCAGGCCGATACGGATCTCGTCGCCCTCGTGCACGCCGTAGGAGCGCGCCAGAAGCAGCACCTGCTTGGCCAGCCGTGCGGCCAGCGGGCGGGTGTTGAGGTCCTCGATCATGTCGAACATCAGCCGCAGGCGCCGGCAGTTCAGCCGCAGCAGCGCGTCGTACAGCTCGGAATGGGCCTTCAGCAGTGCATGGAAATCGGCCTTGCGCACGCACAACAGCGTGGTCTCGCCGTGCGCGTAGGCGTCGTGCGTGCGCGGCAGACCGTCGAACAGCGCGATGTCGCCGAACCAGGTGCCGGGCTCCACATAGGTCAGCGAAATCTGCTTGCCGGCCAGCGACACCGAGCTGACGCGCACCGCGCCCTTGGCGACGGCTGACCACTCCTCGGCCGGCTCACCGCGGTGGGACAGCATGGTCTCGTCGGGCAGCCGGCGCACGTAGGCGCGCTGCAGGATGTCGTTGCGCAGGTTCTCGGACAGGCGTGAGAACCACACGCCCTGGTCGATCTGCTGGCGTTCGGCGGGGGTGAGGGTGAGTGCGTTCATGGCGGGCGGCATTGTGCCCGGGTGGCCCCATGCTAGAGTCGCCCGCGCTGTTCTTCCCCCTCATCCCACCCCTCGCCAGCCGCTCGCAGTCAATGCCCATCACGGCCCCGCGCCCGACCTTGCTGGGTGCTCTCACACCCGCCTTGGCACTGCTGCTCGGCCTCGTTCCGCAAGGGGCCGACGCGCTCGGCATGGGGCGCCCGCAGGTGCACTCCGCGCTGGGCAAGCCGCTGGACGTGACCGTGCCGCTGACGCTGGCCGACGGAGAGCAGCTCACCGATGCCTGCGTGCGTGCAGAGGTGTCGGCCGGCGAGGCTCGTGTGCCGGCCGGGCTGCTGCAGATGCGCATCGAGGGCGAGGCGGGCGAGCGCCGCATCCGGTTGCAGAGCCTGGTGCGCGTGGACGAGCCGGCGCTGCGCATCACGCTGGCGCTGGGCTGCCCGCTGCGGCTGACCCGCGAGTTCAACGCCTTCATCGACCCGCCGGCCCAGCCCGCGGCACCGGCCCTGCAGGTGGCGTCGCCCGCGGCCGTGCCGGCCCCGGCGCCCGCTGCCGCGCCGGTGGCCGAGCCGCCGTCGCGGGGCGTGGCGGAGGCTGCATCGGCCACGCCCCGCGCACCCGCCGTGCGGCCGCGCGCCAAGCCCCGACCCAAGTCCCCTGCGCCCCGGCTGGTACTGGAGCGGCCGGAGGTGCTGGTCAGCCAGGCACCCCAGCGGCCGGGCGTGCCGGAGACGGAGCTGACGCCCGAGCTGGAGGCGCAGATCGCTCAGCTCGAACAGACGGTGGCGCAGCTGCGCGCGGAGCTGGAGGCGCAGGCGTCGGGCCCGGTGGCGTCCGTGGCGGCATCCGCGGCTTCAGCCGCGTCGGCGGTGGCGGCTGCGCAGGCCGCGTCGGTGCCGCCGCCGGAGCCGTTTGCGTCAGCCCCCACGCCGCCAGCGCCGCGTGCGGCGCGCGCGTCGTCGTACCGCGATCCCATGACCTGGCTGCTGACGCTGGGCCTGAGTCTGGTGGCCGGCGCTGCGGCGTTCTACGGCAGCCGCTGGCGCGAGCAGCGCGCGCGGCGCGAGCGGGCTTACTGGCGGGCACTGCATGCGGTCGAGGGCACGGCAGATGCCGCCCCGGTGCCGCCGCACGTGCCGGCCAGCGCCTCGCCGGGCATGGCGCCGCCGGTGGCCGCGCCGGCTGCGGTGCTGCCGGACGAAGGCCAGCATCAGGCTACTCGGCCGCAGCCGCGTCCGATGGCTTGGCCGCCCGGTCCGATCGCCACGCCGCTGCCGGTGGCTGTGCCTGCGCCTGAGGACGTGGCGTTGTCTCTGCAGGCCACCCAGCCGCTGCCCGTGCAGGCCACCGGCGTGCCGGTGCTGTCCCAGGAACTGAGCGTGGCTGACGAGTTGCTGGATCTGCAGCAGCAGGCAGAGTTCCTGCAGCTGCTGGGCCAGCACGATGCTGCGGCAGACCTGCTTGCCGGCCGCCTGGCCCGTGGCAACGCCGGCGCGATGCCCTACCTGATGCTGATGGAGCTGTGTCAGCAGCGCGGTGAACCCGAGGTGTTCGCCGAGCTGGCGCGGCAGTTCGAGCAGCGTTTCCGCACGGTGGCGCCCGCCTGGGCGCAGAGCCTGTCCCGGGGGCGCAGCCTGGATGCGAGCCCCAGCGTCATCGCGCATCTGCAGGTCGTCTGGTCCGACCCGTCGGCGGCGATGCATATGCTGCGCGATCTGTTGGCCCGCGGGGCCGGCCCGGGCGCGCCGCATTTCGAGCTGCCGGCCTACCGCGACCTGCTGACGCTCTACAGCGTGGCCCGCGACCTGTTCGAGGCCGGGCTGCGCGGCGAGGGCGTGGACTTGATGCTGCCGCTGGATTCTCGGTTCGGCGAGCAGTGACCGGGCGCGGCGGCGCTCAGAGGTTGAGAGTTTTTTGGCCGTGCCCGAAAGGCGCGTCAAAACGCCGCTGATCTAGGCGCAAAGCACAGCCATAGTTCTGGCTATGGCGAGCATTTGCAACGACGGGCGGGGGCGTTTTGGCGTGCAAAGCGGGCATGGGTGAAGGACTCTCAACCTCTCAGATGCCGAAGTCGTCGGCCTCGCCGTTCATGGCTTTCTCGATGAGTCGGCGCGACAGCCGCTCCGATAGCAGCTCGGCAAAGGTGTAGACGTAGTTGCGCAGGTAAGCGCCGCGCTTGAAGGCGATGCGCGTGACATTGCTGCCCAGCAACTCGCCCAGCGGGCGGGCGACGAGGTCGCTGCCCGGCGGCTCTTCGCGCATGGCCATCTCGGCCACGATGCCCACGCCCATGCCCAGGCGCACATAGGTCTTGATGACGTCCGAGTCGATGGCCTCCAGCACGATGTTGGGCGTCAGGTGGCGGGCCGCGAAGGCCTTGTCGATGCGCGTGCGGCCGGTGAAGCTGGGGTGGTAGGACACCAGCGGCTCGGCGCCGATTTGCTCCAGGCTGATGCGCTCGGCCGTGGCCAGCGGGTGGTCGCGCGGCACCACCATCACGTGCTGCCATTCGTAGCATGGCAAGGTGACCAGCTCCGGGTACTGTGCCAGCGACTCCGTGGCCAAGCCCAGATCGGCGGTCTCGTCGATGAGCATGCGGGCGACCTGGTCCGGGCTGCCCTGGTGCAGGCTGACGCGCAGCTGCGGCAAGTTCTTGCGCAGCTGGGCCACCGGCGCGGGCAGCACGTAGCGGGCCTGCGTGTGGGTGGTGGCGATGGAGAAGGTGCCGCTGTCCTGGCGCGAGTACTCTTCGCCGATGCGCTTCAGGTTGGCCACCTCGCGCAGGATGATCTCGATGCAGGCCAGCACCTGCTCGCCGGGCTCGGTGATGCGGCGCAGCCGCTTGCCGTGGCGGGAGAAGATGTCCACGCCTAGCTCCTCTTCCAGCTCCAGGATGGCCTTGGACACGCCGGGTTGCGAGGTGAACAGTGCCTTGGCGGTCTCGGTGAGGTTGAGGTTGCGCCGGGCGGCTTCCTGGACGAAGCGGAACTGATGGAGATTCATGGCGGGGGCGGTGAGTCGCCGAGAAGGCGTCGGTCAGTCGAGTACGCCCAGGCAGGTCTGGGTGATGGCCTGCAGCATGGCTTCCTGGTCGCCCAGCGGCGGGTGCAGCAGCCACTCGATGGCGTCGCCATGCAGCTCGCGCAGGCGCTCTAGCAGCACGGGCACATCGCGCCGCACATGGCCGCCAGTGCCAAGGAACAGCGGCAGCACGTGCACGCGCGTGCAGCCGGCGGCGGCCAGCTGGGCTGCTGCCTGCTCCATGTCGGGCGACATCAGTTCCAGGTAGGCCATGGCCAGTGGCGTGTCGGGCCGGGCGGCGCGCAGCCGCTCGGTGACGATCTCAAAGGGCCGTGCCCACGCGGGGTCACGCGCGCCATGCGCGAACAGTAGCAATCCATCCATCATCGGTAGCGCACCAGCCAGGTGAAGGCGGCCAGGGACATGGCCAGGTAGAGCAGGCTTGGCGTTGCTGCCACAGCCCAGGGCGTCCAGTTCTTCAGCAGGCCTAGATGGCCGGCCACGTTGTTCAGCAGTACGAAGCTGATGCCGAGCATGATGCCGCCGAACACCTTGATGCTGATGCCGCCGGAGCGCCCGTGCAGATAGGCAAAGGGCAGGGCCAGCGCCACCATGACGAAACAGGCGAAGGGGTAGAAGGCCTTGCGCCAGAACTGGATGTTGTGCGCCTGGGCGGATTGCTCCTGCGCCGACAGGTGCTCTGTGTAGCGGAACAGTTCGACCGTCGACATGGACACCGCCGGCAGCACGGCCGCCGCGATCACGCCGGCATGCAGCGAGCTCTGCCAGCTCAACTGGTCCAGGCGCTGCTCGGTGACGACGACCTGCCCCACGCTGCGGCTGCCGGTGGCGCCAGGTTGCCAGCTCGTGCGGGCCGCGTCCTGCAGGCGCCACAGGCCCTGGGCGTCCACGCTGACCCGCGCTGCCTCGGTGCGCGACATCAGCCGGCCCTGGGCATCGAACTCGAAGATGCGCACATCGGCCAGCTCGCCGCCCGAGCCGACGCGGCCCACCTTGACCGAGTAGCTGCGTTCCTGGCCGTCGACCTGCCGGTGGTCTTTCAGCCAGGCGCCGCGGCCGGTGTTGCCGGTGTCGCGGCCCAGGCGGGCGCGCAGCTCGTCACCCTGGCGCTCGAAGGCGGGCGCCACGTAGTCACCCATCACGAAGGTCAACACGGCGAAGGCCGCAGCCAGGCCGGCCAGCAGCGCCAGCGCTCGACCCGGGCCCAGGCCCCCGGTGCGCAGGATGGTGAACTCGCTGCTCTGCGCCAGCCGGGCCAGCGCGAGGATGGCGCCGATCAGCACGGCGATGGGGAACATCTCGTAGAAGTTGCCCGGCATCTCCATCGCGGCCAGCAGCGCAGCCTTGCCGGCACCGGCGCCGACCCGGGCCATGCGCTCGATCTCCTCTACGAAGTCGATGAAGAAGGACAGCGACAGCAGTGACAGCGTGACCAGCAGCACCGAGCCGGCGATGTCCTTGTATAGAAGGCGGCGGACGGTCTTCATGCCGGCACCGCCTTGGCCCGGCGGCGCAGGCAGAAGCGGTTGCCGTTGTCGCGCAGCCAGATGACGGCCAACGCCAGCAGCAGCGCCGTGCCGTGCAGTGTCAACAGCGCCTTGGGCAGTGTCATGCGGCTGTTGCCGACCCAGGACTGGGACAGGCTGATGAGGTTGAAGTACACGACGAAGGCCAGCAGTGCGAACAGCAGGTTCCAGTTGTTGGCCCGGCGCGGGTTGGAGGCGGCGAGCCCGATGCCCAGCAAGGCCATGTTGAAGGCGCCAAGGATCATGCCCAGCCGCCAGGCGAGTTCGCCATGGTGCTTGGGCGTGGGGTTCCTGAGCAGATCCAGCGTGGGCATGGCCTTGGGGGGCAACTGGTTGGCGTTGGCCATCACCTGCGGGTCGGTCATGACCTTGTACTGCTCGAAGCGGGCCAGGCTCTTCTCGCCCGTCTTGAGCTGGGTCTCGTTGCGCTGGCCGTGGTCCAGCACGAGGTAGCGGTCGTCGCCTTCCATCTGCAGGCGGCCACGGGAAGAGGTGGTCACCGATTCGCGGTCTTGGTCGCTGGACAGGATGAAGACGTTGCGGCCCGTGGCGGCATCGTCACCGTCGCGTTCGATGAAGAAAACCCGGCTGCCGTCGCTGGAACTCTGGAACTGGCCCGGCGCCACGCGGGAGAGGTCGCTGCGCTTCTGGTAGCGCTCCTTGAGCTCGGCACTGTTCTGGTTGCCCCAGGGCCACACGATGAGTTCCAGCACCACCACGGCCAGCAGCACGGGCCAGGCCATGCGCAGCACCGGCCGGATGAAGGTGGACAGCGGGATGCCGCTGGCGAACCAGATCGTCATCTCCGACTCGCGGTACAGCCGCCCGAGCGTCATGACGACGGCCAGGAACAGCGACAGCACCAGCATGGTGGCCAGGTGGGCGATGGTCGCGTAGCCCATCAGCAGCACCACATCCTGTGGCGCCACGTTGCCGCCCGCTGCCTGGCCCAGCGTCTTGATCAGCGTCTGCGTCAACATGATGGTCAGGATGACCACCAGCGTGACGCCAAAGCTCTTGGCGAGCTCGGATCGCGTGGATGAATCGAATAACATCAAACGCACTTCTATCTACTTCCAGTCATTATGGACTTCAAGGTTCAAGCCACAGAGTTGGATGCACTCGCTACCGCGGGTGCTGACGCGCTCATCGTGGTGCTCGGCGGCGACACGCTGCCCCAAGGCCTGGACGCCGTCGTCGCCAAACATGCGCAGACCGCGATCAAGCTCGGTGACTTTTCGCTGAAGGCCGGCCAGGCGATCACGCTCACGCAGGCCGACGGCCTGAAGGCGGCGCGCTTGGTGCTGGCCGCCAGCGGCAAGACGACGCTGGCGGCGGCCCGTGCCGCGCTGGCGGCGGGGCTGGCCCAGGTCAAGCCACGCGGCGTCGCGAGCGCGGCGGTCGTGTTTGCCGGCTTCGACGAGGCGCTGGTGGAGGCGTTGTCCGAGCAGGCCGCCGTGGCCGGCACGGAAGCGGTATATGTTTACCGCCACACCAAGCCCAGCGCGGCTCCGGCGCCCAAGCTGGCCAAGCTGACGCTGCTGGTGGGCAAGGCTGCGCTGAAGGCGGCCAAGGCGGGCCTGGCCCGCGGTGAGGCCGTCGCGGCCGGCATCGAGCTCGCCCGTGAATGCGCCAACCGCCCTGGCAACCACGCAACGCCCACATATCTGGGCGAGGTCGTGCAACAACTGGGCAAGACCCACGGCTTCAAGGTCGAGGTGCTGGACAAGAAGGCCGTCGAGAAGCTGGGCATGGGCAGTTTCCTGGCCGTAGCCCAGGGCTCGGACGAGCCGCTGCGCTTCATCGTCGCCCGCTACGAAGGTGCGGCCAAGACGGTGGCGCCGGTGGTGCTGGTCGGCAAGGGCATCACCTTCGACACCGGCGGCATCTCGCTGAAGCCGGGCGCTGAGATGGACGAGATGAAGTTCGACATGGGTGGCGCGGCCAGCGTCATCGGCACGCTGCGCGCGGTGGCCGAACTCAAGCCCAAGCTGAACCTCGTCGTCATCGTCGCAGCCTGCGAAAACATGCCTAGCGGCCGCGCGATCAAGCCGGGCGATGTGGTCACGTCCATGTCGGGCCAGACCATCGAGATCCTGAACACCGACGCGGAAGGCCGCCTCATCCTGTGTGATGCGCTGACCTACGCGGAGCGCTTCAAGCCGGCGGTGGTGGTCGACGTCGCCACGCTGACCGGCGCCTGCGTGATCGCGCTGGGCGGTGTGCGCAGCGGCATGTACGCCAGCGACGACGAACTGGCCGCCGCACTGACGACGGCGGGCGACGCTGCGCTGGACCCCTGCTGGCGCATGCCGCTGGACGACGAGTACGCCGAAGGCCTGAAGAGCAACTTCGCCGACGTGCCCAACATCGCCGGCCGTGCGGGCGGCTCCATCACGGCCGCCAAGTTCCTGCAGCGCTTCGCTGGCAAGTACCGCTGGGGCCACCTGGACATCGCCGGCACGGCCTGGAAGGGCGGCGCCGCGAAGGGCGCCACTGGCCGGCCCGTCGGTCTGCTGACGCACTTTGTGCTGGGCCACGCGAAGTAAGCGTGGCGGTCCAGGTCAGCTTCTACAGCGACGCGGCGGATCCGCTGCACTTCGCCTGTCGGCTCGTCCGTCGCGCGCTCGCGTCGGGCAAGCCGGTGGGTGTCTGTGTGGCGGTGTCCGATTCGGCACGGCTCGACGAGTTGCTGTGGAGCTTCGACCCCATGGACTTCATCCCGCATCGACGCTGGGATGGTGCCTCGCCGACGCCGCCCGGCGAGGTGCTGCTGGTCAGTGACGCCGCAGGTCTGCCGCATCGCGGCTTACTGCTGAACCTGTCGCTGGCACTGCCTGCCGATGCGCTGGCGTTTGAACGCGTGCTGGAGGTGGTCGGGCGCGAGCCGGATGCCGTCCAGGCTGGCCGTGAGCGCTACCGCACCTACAAGCAGGCGGGCGCACAGCTGGACCATTTCACTGCCGCGGGCTGATGCCGCGCTGTTGCGCCCAGTTCCCAGGGGCATGCTTTCCCGTATGAGTGCCCTTTCGGATTTGGGATATGTTCAATTCGTTGAAGGCTCAACGGTTGTCGCTGGTCTTTTTCTCTCTTCCCTTCCAAAACGGAGTTGATCCATGCAAGTCAAATTGAATGTGGTGGTGGGTGCTGTGGCTGCGCTGCTCAGCGGCGTGGCGATGTCTCAAGAGCTGGTCGTCAAGATCGGCCACGTGGGCCCGAGCAGCGGCGCCATCGCCCACCTGGGCAAGGACAACGAGCTGGGCGCGCGTCTGGCCATCGAGGAACTGAACGCCAAGGGTGTGAGCATCGGCGGCAAGAAGGCCAAGTTCGAACTGCTGGCTGAAGACGACGCTGCCGACCCCAAGCAGGGCACGGCCGCTGCCTCCAAGCTGGTGGACTCCAAGGTCAACGGCGTGGTGGGCCATCTGAACTCCGGCACCTCCATTCCCGCGTCCAAGATCTACAGCGACGCCGGCATTCCGCAGATCAGCCCGTCGGCCACTGCCGTCGAGTTCACCAGCCGCGGCCTGAAGACGACCTTCCGTGTGGTGGCCAATGACGGCCAGCTGGGCGGCACGCTGGGTCGCTACGCCGCCACGACGCTGAAGGCCAAGAAGGTCGCCGTCATCGACGATCGCACGGCTTACGGCCAGGGCGTGGCCAAGGAATTCGAGAAGGGTGCCAAGGCCAACGGCGCCACGGTCGTGGCCCATGAATTCACGACCGACAAGTCCATCGACTTCAACACCATCCTGACGACCATCAAGGCCAAGAAGCCTGACGTCGTGTTCTTCGGCGGCATGGACGCCGTCGCCGGCCCGATGCTGCGCCAGATGAAGCAGCTGGGCATCACTGCCAAGTTCATGGGCGGTGACGGCATCTGCACGGGCAAGCTGCCGGAACTGTCGGCCGGCACCATGGCCGATGGCCAGGTGGTCTGCGCCGAGGCGGGCGGCGTCGAGGGCGAGGCCAAGAAGTCAATGGACGACTTCCGTGCCAAGTTCAAGGCCAAGTTCAACACCGACGTGCAGATCTACGCGCCGTATGTCTACGATGCCGTCAACGTGTTGGTGGACGCGATGGTCCGTGCCAAGTCTTCTGAGCCCGCGAAGTACCTGCCGGAGCTTTCCAAGACCAACTACAAGGGCGTCACGGGCACCATTGCTTTCGACGCCAAGGGTGACATCAAGAACGGCTCGCTGACGCTGTACACCTACAAGGCCGGCACCCGCGAACAGATCGCCGTGGTGCGCTGATATCGGCATACGCCCGATGCTGGATGCCCGAGCTGCTCGGGCGCCGACGAAAACCCGCCGATGGCGGGTTTTCTTTTGTTTTCTCTCGGTGATGAATAGCGCGCGTCAATTCAAGGCCGGTCGGGTGGGTGTGTGTGGTATTTGCGCCTATCGGGATGGGTATCCGGGTTGGTTTGAAATGTATGGTGCTGCATGTTTCCGGGTTTTCAAGTCCGGATCTGTGTCATTCGCACGTTTTGCTGCGTTGCCTGCGCCGCTTTCACGCGCTTGTCGTCGGCTTTGGGGTCTACTTGCGGCGCTTGTGAAGATTGCCTGCTGCCGGCCTGTTTTCATGGGTGTTTCGAGAGGGGCCACCCTCCAAACGGGGGGCTTTCAAGCCTGGGTGTCGGAGGCATGATGCCGGCGCGATCAAGGACTGGGTGCTGCGTCGGCCGTGGCTGACGTCGATGGCTTGGTACGCGAGCCGGTAAGCTTTGGCGGTCCGGTAAATAGAAAAATAGAAGATTTCCGGCTGGGAGTAAATTGATGGCCTGCGAATTCTGTTTTGTTGAATGAGTGAAATCGCGATCGGCGCTCGGCGGAACTGATCGGGGATATAGATGATCAGAATATTCAATCATTATCTGCACAGGCAGACGCTGCTTCAGGTGTTCTTTGACCTGGGGCTGATCGTTTTTGCCGTGATTGCTGTGGTGTTGAGCCAGGGCGAGTCGGCGCAGACCGTGCTGCCGTTCGCGGCGTCCCATGGTCTTTCGCTGGCTGGCTGCATGTTCGTGATCAATTCCGCGACGGGCTTCTATCAGCACGTCCACAACCGCTCGGTGACCGAGTCTTGCGCGCGCGCGCTGTTCGGCCTGCTGTTCGGCCTGCCGCTGGCGTACGTGATCTTTAGCCTGGTGCCGTCGACCACCAGTCACCGTGACTTGCTGACGCTGGTGGCCATGGTCGCCGTTGCGGCTGTCATGGTGCATCGTGTCTACGCGGCGCATTCCGGCGCGCAGGCCAGGTTGCGCAGCCGCATCCTGATCTTTGGTGTCGGCCCGGCCGCGCGCGCTGTCGGCAACACCCTGAGAGCATCTGATCCCCACGCGCAGATCGTCGGCTACTACGCCGGACCGAACGAAGAGCAGCACGAAGTGCCGCAGCCGGAGATCGTCAATGACGGCGCCAACCTGACCGAGGCTGCGCTGCGCCTGAATGTGGACGAGATCGTCGTGGCTTTGAGTGAACGCCGCGGCGGAAGCATGCCGTTGCGCCAGTTGCTGGATTGCAAGCTGGCTGGCGTGCGGGTGGTGGATATTGCGACGCATTTCGAGAAGACGCTGGCGCAGATCAACATCAAGCATGTCAACGCCGGCTGGCTGGTGTTCGGCGATGGCTTCAGCCAGGGCATGGTGCGGGCGGCGATCAAGCGGGCCTGCGATTTGGTGTTCGCGCTGCTGATCCTGGCGGTGTCCTGGCCGCTGATGCTGGTGACGGCGCTGGCCATCCGGTTGGAGTCTCGCGGTCCGGTGCTCTACCGTCAGGAGCGGGTGGGGTTGAACGGTGTCAACTTCAAGGTGATCAAGTTCCGCAGCATGCGAACGGACGCCGAGAAGGACGGCAAGCCGCGCTGGGCCAGCAAGAACGACGACCGCGTCACGCGTGTCGGGCGCTTCATCCGCAAGGTCCGCATCGACGAGCTGCCGCAGCTCTTCAATGTGCTCATGGGTGAGATGAGCATGGTGGGGCCGCGTCCTGAGCGGCAGTACTTCGTGGATGAGCTGGTCAGCAAGATTCCATATTTCGCGGTGCGCCACAGCGTCAAGCCGGGCGTGACCGGCTGGGCGCAGGTGCGCTACGAGTACGGCTCGACGATCGAGGACTCCGTTGAGAAATTGCAGTACGACCTGTACTACGTCAAGAACCATTCCCTCTTCCTGGATCTGCTGATCATGCTGGAGACGGTGGCCGTCGTTCTGACCGGCAAGGGCGCTCGCTGAGCGTCATGCCGGCATCGGCCCGCGCGCCGATGGCTGGCGTCAACCGGCATGCTGAAATCGCGCATGCCTGATGCGGAATTGATGCCTTCCTCGCTTGCCCTGTCGGAGCCCGTGGCTTCGTTCATCTCCCTGGGCAATCTGGGTTATCTGGTTTGCTGCGCCGTTTACGGCGTGTTCGCGCTCTATTTTGCGCAGCGATTGCTGCGTGGGCGCTTGCAGCGCACGCTGCCTGCCATCGTGTTCCTGGCCGCACTGGCCGTGAGTTCTGCGTGGGCGGGTGTCGCGCTGATCGACGGACTCAGTCACTGGTCCGATCGCACGCCCACCTGGCTGGGCCCCTTGCTGGATGTGTCGCGTTTCGGGCTGTGGTTCGCCTTCCTGGTGAAGCTGTTGCCGCGTGTTGGTACCCGGACGCTCGGCTGGGCCCGGCCGGTGGTGGGGCTGGCGGTATCGGCCCAAGCAGCGCTGGTGCTGGGCGCGGAATGGCTGCCTCACGATGCGCTGGTCCGACCGCTTTCGTTTGGCGCCCTGGCGCTGTCGATTCTTGGGCTGGTGCTGGTCGAGCAGTTGCTGCGCGGCGTTGCCGCCGATGCGCGCTGGAACGTCAAGCCCTTCTGCCTGGGGCTGGGCGGTGTCTTCGTGTTCGACCTGTTCCTCGGGGCTCAGGCGGTGCTGTTCCAGCGCTTCGACGGCGATGCGGCCAGCGTCCGCTCGCTGGTCCATGCGGCGGCCGTGCCTCTGCTGTATGTGGCATCGCAGCGGCAAGGCGATTGGCGCGGTCGGCTTCACCTGTCGCGCACGGCGGTCTTTCACTCGGCCACTTTGCTGTTGGTGGGCGGCTATCTGCTGGTGGTGGCCGGTGTCGGGTATTACGTCCGCTACACCGGTGGCCAGTGGGGGCGGGCGCTGTCGGTGGTGTTGATCTTCGTCGCGCTGGTGGCGCTGATGCTGATCGTCGCGTCGGGTTCCGTGCGGGCGCGGCTGCGTGTCTACATCAGCAAGAACTTCTTCAGCTACCGGTACGACTATCGCGAGGAATGGCTGCGGTTCACGGCGCTGCTGGCCAGTAGCGTGGAGCCGCAGCACACGGCCGAGACGGTCGTGCGCGCACTGGCCAATCTGGTGGAAAGCCCCAGCGGCATGCTGTGGCTGCAGCGGCAGGCCGGCGGGGAGTTCGCGCAGGCGGGGCGCTGGAATCTGCCGGCTCAGCCTGGGGTCGAGCCGCGCGACGGGTCGCTGGCGGCGTTCTTTGCGGAGCGGGCCTGGATCATCGATGTGGATGAATGGCGTCAGCGCCAGGATGCCTACCCGGGACTGGAGTTGCCGGCCTGGCTGGTGGACGAGGCGCGTTGCTGGCTGGTCCTGCCGCTGCAGGTGCGTGAGACCTTGATCGGCTTCGTGGTGCTCGGCCGTCCGCGTGCCGCCGTCGAGCTGAACTGGGAGGTGCGTGATCTGTTGCGCACTGCCGCAAGTCAGGCCTCCGGCTATCTGGCGCAGGCGCAGGCCACCGAGGCCTTGCTGGAGGCGCGCAAGTTCGATGCGTTCAATCGCATGTCGGCCTTCGTGGTCCACGACCTGAAGAACATCGTCACCCAGCTGTCGCTGATGATGAAGAACGCCAAGCGCCTGCGCGACAACCCGGAGTTCCAGCAGGACATGCTGGACACGGTGGAGAACTCGCTGGAGAAGATGCGACAGCTGATGTTGCAGCTGCGCCAGGGGGACAAGCCGCATGGCGTGACCAGCGGTGTCGACCTCGAGCAGATCGCAAGGCGACTTGGCGTCGCCGCGGCCAGCAAAGGCCGGGCGCTGGAGCTGGCGTTGCAGGCGGGCGTGAGCACCCGGGGCGATGCCGAGCGCATGGAGCGGGTGCTGGGGCACGTGGTGCAGAACGCATTTGATGCGACCCCTGCTGGAGGCTTGGTGCGGCTCAGCCTCGATGCGCAAGGCAGCCAGGCGCGCGTGCGTGTCACCGACACAGGCTGCGGCATGAGCGACGACTTCATACAGAATCGTTTGTTCAAGCCGTTCCAGACGACCAAGGTCAGCGGCATGGGTATCGGAGCCCACGAGAGCTATCAGTACGTGCAGGAATTGGGGGGGAAGATCAGCGTGCAAAGTGAATTGAACCAGGGCACCACGGTGACCCTGCTCCTGCCCCTGTTTCATGCGCAGGCCGATGCGTCGCGGGCGGGGCTGGAGCTGCGATGACGACGCCTCGTCACGCGCCGCTGCTGATCGTCGAGGACGACCTGGCGCTGCAAAAGCAGCTCAAGTGGTCGTTGGACAAGTTCGAGTCCGTGACGGCGGACGACGTGGCCAGCGCCGTCCTGCAGTTCAGGCGGCACTCGCCGGCCGTGGTGACTATGGACTTGGGACTGCCCCCAGACCAGGACTCCGTGTCGGAGGGCTTCAAGTGCCTTGAGCGCTTGCTGGAGCTCGACCCTGCTGCCAAGGTCATCGTGCTGACCGGCCAGAACGACCAGGACAACGCGCTGCGTGCCATCCGCATGGGGGCCTACGATTTCCTGGCCAAGCCGGTGGATCCGGACGTGTTGAGCCTGAGTGTCGAGCGCGCCTATCGGCTCTACGAACTGCAGCAGGAGAACCGCCGCCTGCAGATGCAGCAGAGCAGTGATGTGTTCTCGGGCCTCATCACGCGGGACCCCGGCATGCAACGCGTCTGCCGCATGATCGAGAAGGTGGCGCCCAGCGATGCCACCGTGCTGCTTCTGGGCGAGAGTGGCACGGGCAAAGAGGTGCTGGCGCAGGGCCTGCACGACGCCTCCAGACGCAAAGGCCGCTTCGTGGCCATCAACTGCGCGGCCATCCCCGAGACGCTGCTCGAGAGCGAGCTGTTCGGCTACGAGCGCGGCGCCTTCACCGGAGCGACCAAGTCCACCGTCGGCAAGATCGAGACCGCGAACGGCGGCACGCTGATGCTGGACGAAATCGGCGATCTGCCGATGCCCTTGCAGGCCAAGCTGCTGCGCTTCCTGCAGGAGCGTGTCATCGAGCGGGTGGGGGGGCGTCAGGAGATCCCCATCGACGTGCGCGTGGTCGGGGCGACACACCAGGACTTGAAGGCACGCATCGCCGATGGGCGCTTCCGTGAGGACCTGTATTACCGCCTTGCCGAGATCGTGGTCGAGATCCCGCCGCTGCGGGAGCGCCTTGGCGATCCGGTGCTGCTGGCCCATGCATTCGCGCGCCGCTTTGCTGCCGACATGCGCCGGGCGGCGCCGACGCTGGCCGACGACGCCGTGCGAGCGCTGGAGGCGCACCGCTGGCCGGGCAATGTCCGTGAGTTGCAGAACATGCTCAAGCGGGCCGTCATCATGGCGGACGAGAACCGCATCACGGCGCTCGACCTGGGCCTGCGCAGCATCTCAGTGGAAGAGCAGGGCGCGGAGACGCTGGATTTGCGAGCGGTGCGCGAGGCTGCCGAGCGGCAGGCCGTGATCACCGCGTTGGCGCGTACCGACGGCAACATCCTGCGCGCGGCGGAGTTGTTGGGCGTGAGCCGGCCGACGCTGTATGACCTGATGAATCGGCTGCAACTCAAGTGATGCGCCTTGCGCCGGCTTCTCGGGTTCGCGCCGGGCTCCGGCGGTGCAGTGATTTCGCAGCCGTGCTTTGCCGCCAGCAGTGGTTTCGTGAGGGCGTGGAATTCGCACGTCGAGCCGCTGGCGCCAAGCCCGATTGAGGGCGTGGGTGGTGTTTTCCCGGTTCAGCAATGAGCGCCGCCGATGAGTCGGTCATGCGCTGAGTTCAAGGTTTTGGGAGTTCTGAATATGACAACGTTGAAAAAACAAGGGCGCCCTGCGCGCCGGATGGCTTTGCTGCCGGCACTGCTTGCCGCCGTGCTTTTGTCGGCCTGTGGTCGCATGACCGTCGATCAGTTGGTGGAATCGGCCGACGGCTATGTCAAGAAGGGCGACACCAAGGCCGCCATGATCCAGCTGAAGGAGGCGCTCAGCCAGGATCCCAACGTGGCGCGCGCGCGATTCATGCTCGGCTCCGTGTTGCTTGAGATCGGCGAAGCGGCTTCTGCCGTTGTCGAGCTGCGCAAGGCGCAGCAGTTGAACTATCCGCAGGACGAGTTGGTGGCGCCGTTGGCCCGGGCGCTGGTGGCTGCTGGGCAGCACAAGGTCGTGGTGGACGAGTTCGCCGCATTGAGTCCCTCGCAGGCAGCCACATTTGCCGACCTGAAGACATCCATCGCCACGGCGCAAGCCTCGCTCGGCAAGGCCGGCGAGGCCCGCGCTGCGCTTGCGCAGGCGCTAGCCAAAGTGCCCGACTACCCGAAGGCGTTGATGCTGCAGGCCAGGCTGGCCGGCTACGAGGGTCGCACGGATGAGGCACTGGCACTGGCGGACAGGGTGCTGGCGCTGACGCCGAATGACGCCTCCGCCTGGTTCCAGAAGGGTGAGTTGTTGATGCTGGGGCGGCGGGATTCATCCAAGGCGCAGGCCGCTTTCCAGAAGGCGCTGGAGATCCAACCCTCGCACGTGTCGGCACGGGCTGCGAGCGTGGAGCTGCTGATTGCACGCAAGGAGATGAAGGAGGCTGAGCAGCAGCTGAGCGAACTGAAGAAGGCGTCGGGCAACCGGGTGTTGATCAGTTACCTGGAAGCCCAGCTGGCATTTGCCGGCGGCGACCTCAAGAAAGCTGCTGCCGCGTCCGAGTTGGCGCTCAAAGGCGCGCCAGAGGAGGTGAGCGTGTTGCAGCTGGCGGGCAACGTGCAACTGGCCACCGGTGCCCTGTTGCAGGCGGAGCGTACCCTCAGCAAAGCGCTCAGCATCCGGCCGGCCCAGCCGGGCTTGCGCACGACGCTGGCCCAGACCTATCTGCGCATGGGTGAACCGGCCAAGGCCCTGTCGACGCTGCAGCCTTTGCTGGTCAGTGGCAGCGCTGGCGCTCTCGTGCATGGGCTGGCGGGTGAGGCCGAGTTGCTGCAGGGGCATCTCGAGGCGTCGCGCGCGCAGTTTGAGCGGGCCGTCAAGCTGAACCCGAACGACACCGCCAGTCTGACCAAGCTGGCACTGGCCAGGCAGGGAACTGCTGGCTATGCGGCAACCAAGGCATCACTGCGCAAGATAGCCGCCGAGGACAGGGTCGCGACCAGTGCCGATCTGGCCCTGATCAGCCTGCTGCTGGCCAATCAAGAACTGCCGGAGGCGTTGAAGGCCATCGATTCCATCGAAGCCAAGTTGCCAAAGAACCCCTTACCCCACAACCTGCGCGCCAAGGTTCAAGTGCAGGTGGGTGATATCGCCAGTGCCCGCGCGAGTCTCGACAAGGCTTTGGCCATCGACCCCACCTTTTTCCCTGCCGTTGCCAGTCATGCCGCGCTAGACCTGCGCCAGCAGAATCTCGTGGCGGCCAAGGGCCGTTTCGAAGCCTTACTCAAGGCCAAGCCCAAGCACGTGGAGGCCTTGCTGGCCCTGGCCAAGCTCAGTCAGGCCGAGGGTGCTTCGCCGGCCGTGATCACGGATCTGTTGGCGCAGGCGATTCGCGGCAATCCGACGGAACCGGCGCCACGCTTGCAGCTGATTGAACTGCAACTTGGCGCCAAGGACATCAAGGCCGCTCAGGCGACAGCCCGAGAGGCCATCAGTGCGCTGCCGGACGAGCCCGATCTGCTGGATGCGCTCGGACGTTCCGAAGCGGCCGCCGGCGAGATCGAGCAAGCCCTGGCCGCATTCAACAAGCTGGTGACGCTGGAGCCCAAGTCAGTCCGCCCCTTCATGAGGTTGGCTGGTGTGCAGGTGGCGGCCGGCAAGGCGGCCGCTGCCGAGCAGAGCCTGAAGAAGGCGTTGTCGCTGGACGCGACACATTTGCCGGCTCAGCAGGCGCTGGTGAAGGTTGCGCTTGCCAAGGGTCGGGCGGACGAAGCGATTGCCATGGCTCGGGAGGTGCAAAAACAGCGTCCGAGCGAAACCACCGGCCTCGATCTCGAAGCTGAAATTCACCTGGCAAAAGGCAAGTCCGCCGAAGCGGTCGACGTGTACCGCAAGGCGCTCAAGACGCGTCCGGCCAGCATCCTGGCGGTCAAGCTGCACATGGCGCTGCGCGGTGCCAAGCGCGACAGCGAGGCCGCGCAGTGGGCGGAAGATTGGATCAAGGCTCAACCCCGCGATGCCGGATTCCCGGCCTATCTGGGCGACGTCGCCCTGCGCCAGCAACAGTTTGACGTTGCCGAGCGTCAGTTCCGTCGAGTGGTGGAGCTGTTGCCCGAGAACAGCGATGCGCTGAACAACATTGCCTATGCGATGGCAAGGCAGGGCAAGTCGGGCGGCATGGCGTTTGTCGAACGCGCCTTGAAGTTGCGCCCCGACAGCCCGGGCTATCTGGACACTCAGGCTGCGGTGTTGGCCGCCGACAAGCAACTGGTGCGCGCGCTGGAGGTTCAGCGGCGTGCGGTGACCCTGGATGGGGACAACGGCATCCTGCGCCTGAACCTGGCCAAGCTCTTGATCGAAGCCGGCGACAAGGCTGCAGCCAAGAAGGAGCTGACTCCCCTCAAGGACATGGGTGTGCGTTTTGCTGCTCATGCCGAAGTTGCCCGACTGTGGGCTGCGCTCTGACGGGTGTCGGAATTCTTTTCAGTGGCCGAAATGAGCGCAACATGCTTGTGGAAAAATCTAACCGGGACAGTGACTTGCGTCGTCTGGCACGGTGTGTGCTTTTAAAGGGTGTCACTGAGGCAAATCGGCCTCGGTTTAGCCAAGGGTCGGAATCATGATCAAGCATTCGAAAGTCAAGACGATCGCCGCAGTCGCCAGCGCCTGCGCCGCTCTGTTCGCCGCAGCGCCTGCCAGCGCTTATGTCTACGCTGTTTCCAAGCTGGAAATCAAAGATCTGGATATCGGCATCGTCCCGGCTGGCGCAGCCAACACGGCTATCAACGACGTCGGTGCGGCTTCGAACTACACGTTCAACCTCACGAACACGGCGTCCTTCACGCCCATCGGTGGCGTGACTGCCACTGACAGTGGTGGTGGTTCTTGCACGGGCCAGGTTTTGCCGAGCCCGAGCACTCTTTGCAACAACAGCGGCGGTCCGATTTTGGGCGCCAAGGTTGCAAACGCACCTGGCCTGCTTTCGCTGCGTGCTGAAGACAACTTTGCCATCCTGGGTTCGAACAACACGCAGAGCTACAGCAATGCGGACTCGGAAATCACGACCGCCAAGTTGGTGAATTTGGACGGCACCAAGACCAACACAGTTCAGATTGCTGAGTCGCTGCTGAACGTGAACGGCACGGCCAAGGCCAACACAGAGGTTAAGTCGACGACTACGCTGCTGACGTCGATCTTTACCACCAGCGATACCGACTTGTATGTCTCCTTCGAGGCGCTGCTGACCCTCAAGGGCAACATCGCCGAAAGTTCGGGCGGGGTCTACACGTCTTCTGCCGGTTCCAATGTGACGTTCACGCTTTCCAACAACATCACCGGCGACGAGTGGACCTGGAACCCATCGGGCAACACGGCCACAAACAACTGCGTGGATCAAGACGACGTTGTGGCTGCGAATTGCACGGAATTGAATGACGGCGGCAACCTGAACGTGACCCGCTCGCGGTCGTTCAACCCGTCTGGTTACGACGCATCGTTCGATAGCTTCAAGAGTTTTGGCCTGAAGATTGCCAATCTGGCTGCCGGCAGCTACTCGCTCTCGCTTCAGGCAACGACTACGACGTCCGTGGATCGCTTGCATGTGCCTGAACCGGGCTCCTTGGCCCTGGCTGGTTTGGCACTTCTGGGTTTGGGTGCTGTGAGCCGTCGCTCGCGCAAGCAGTGATTGGTTGAACAGGCCAGCTCTTGGCTGGCCTGTTCGCCAGTGCGCACTCGATGTGCACATTGCCAAAAAGAGACAAAAGGGAGCGCATGCATGCGCTCCCTTTTGCTTTGGCTCTTTGCGCCCTGCTTCGTGGCGGGGCAGACGTCCACAGTCATTGCTAGGAACGGTGCGGGGTGGCGGAACGTTTTGGGCTGACCGGTCCAGCCAAGGTGGCTGGCCAGGTACGAATTGGCCACGCCGTGGAAGCGGGGCATCCAGCCTTTGATCCTGGCGTGATACGCGTTGGCGTTCTGAATGTGCCAAGCGCCCTGGGCGCCAACAGCTGGCACGCTCAAGCCGACAGGCTCGCCGCTGGTGGCGATGCTCTGACGCAGCCCCCTCCCCCCTGACTGGGGGTGTCGGCAGCGTTGACACTGCCTGGGCTGGAGTCCGCAGTGGACGCTGCAAGTCCATGATTTATATGAAGAAAAAGCCAGGCCTGAATCGTGCTTACTGCTGACTGCAGCGCCGCGCAAGGGTCGTTGCGCCCTGAAATTTCCGAACGCAGGTCCTCCATGACGCGCTTTAACCGCCTTTTCGCCGCCGCCAGCCTCGCCCTTGGCCTCGCTAGCTCGGCGCTCGCCGCCCCCGTGCTGATGCACGACTACACCCTGAACGGCACGCTGGCCGATGCCCTGGGTGGCCCCAGCCTCGTGGCGATCAATGCCGGCGGCACCGATGGCACGATCGGCGCCACCGGCTTCAGCTTCCCGAAGAACTCCGGCCTGCAATTGACCAATGGCAGCTTCAATGCGGCCAACTACTCGATCGAGATGGCATTCAGCTTCGACGAGATCGGCAGCTGGCGCCGGATCATCGACTTCAAGGAGCGCAGCACCGACACCGGCCTGTACAACCTGAGCGGCGCCATCGCCTTCTACCCGTACACCACCGGCAGCGGCCTGTTCGCTCCGGGGCAGATGGTGAACATCATCATCACGCGCGACGACGCCACCGACATGTTCAATGTCTATGCAAACGGTGCTTCGGTACTCAGCCTGCTCGACACGGCCGGCGATGCGGTGTTCAGTACGGCGAATGAGACCGTCAATTTCTTCCGTGACGACCTTCCAGTGCCCAACGAGGCCTCGGCGGGCTTTGTCGACCGCATCCGCTTCTTCGACGGCGTCCTCTCCGCCACCGAAGCCCGCTGCCTGCAGACCGCCGATCCGGCCGCCTGCGGCGTGGCCAGCGGCGGCACCGTGCCGGAGCCGGCCAGCTTGGGCCTCGTGGGCCTCGCACTGCTGGGCCTGGGCGCCGCCCGCCGCCGCCGCGCCTGAGCCCGCCACGCCTGGGTGGCAAGGTCACTCAGATCCTGGGAAGCCCCGCCAAGACGGGGCTTTTTCATGGCCGGCGAACACTGCGTCGTGCGGCGAAAGCCAGGCTCACTTCGCCAGGTCGACCAGGCCGGCCCTCGCCAGCGCGTCGCGATGCTTCTACTTCGCGGCATCGAGGATGCAGGCGCTGTTCAGCGCAGATCGTCGCTTTGATGTGTAGCTTTCGGCGCTTGAATCTTCGACTCGTGACCCGGTGACTGATTCAGGTCCCCGAGTGTGAGTCCGACTTGAAGACGCGGAGTACAGCAATCGCTGCATACCGGCCGACTTGCCGGCCAGTCGAAATTGGGCAATCGGGCGCAAGCGTGACCTCGACCACCCGGACAGGCCGCAGACCCGAATCGCAACGCTTCGGGCATCGCCTGGCGCCTCAACATGTCGTCGCGTGCCTCGTCCCCGCGCCGGCCTGCCGGCCCGCGCAAGGACTGGCGAGCACTACCGCCCGCCCAGCACGCGCAGCAGCGTGACGCGGTTGGCCTGCTCGGTCTGGCGCAGCGTCACCAGCGCTTGCTGGGCTGTGGCGAGCGTGCGTTGCGCGTCCAGCAGGTCCAGCTGGCTGCTGCCGCCCAGGCGGTAGCTCTGCTCGGCCAGGCGCAGTGCCAGCTCTGCTGCTGCCACCTGGGCCTGCTGGGCCTGCAGCCGTTCGGCCAGGCTGTCGCGCACGGCGAGCGCATCGGCCACCTCGCGGAAGGCCGATTGCAGCGCCGCCTCGTAGCTGGCCAGCGCCTGGCGGCGGCTGGCCTCGTTGGCGTCGACCTGCGCGGCGCGCGCGCCACCGTCGAACAGCGGCAGGTCCAGCTGCGGCACCAGGCTCCAGAAGCCGGTGCCGCTCTGGAACAGGCCGTCCAGCTCCGGCGAGCGGGTGCCGGCGCTGGCCGTCAGCGTGAGCCGCGGGAAGCGTGCCGCGCGGGCCGCGCCCACGTCGAAGGCGGCAGCCTGCAGCGCCTGCTCGGCGGCTCGCAGGTCGGGGCGCTGCAGCAGCACATCGGCCGGCAAGCCCGGCGGCAGGGCGGGTAGGGCGGTCACGGGGGCCAGGTCCTGCGCGGCCGGCAGCAGGCTATCGGGCAGCGGCTGGCCGGCCAGCAGTTCCAGCT
Organism: Pelomonas margarita; assembly: GCF_043555875.1. Taxonomy (NCBI): domain Bacteria; kingdom Pseudomonadati; phylum Pseudomonadota; class Betaproteobacteria; order Burkholderiales; family Sphaerotilaceae; genus Roseateles; species Pelomonas margarita. The sequence continues at coordinate 482,556 of NZ_JBIGHW010000004.1, forward strand.
GCAGCCGGGCCTGCGCGACGGCGGTCTGCGCGCGCGCGGCCTCGCCGCGTGCTGCTTCGTGGGCGGTCTGCGCGCGCGCCAGCTCCAGCCCCGAGGCGGCACCGAGCTGGTGGCGCTGCGTGGTCAGCGCCAGCGTGCGCTGCTGGCTGTCGCGCAGTTGCCGGGCTAACGTCAGGCGTTGCTGCTCGGCGGCCAGCGTCAGCCAGGCGTTGCTGGCCTCGGCGACGAGGCTGAGCCGCGCGCTGCGCTGCGTTTCCTGCTGGGCTAGGTAGCGGGCCATGGCCGCGCCTTCAAGGCTGCCCAGGTGGTTGAAGAAGTCGATCTCGTAGCTGGCCAGGCCCAGGTTGACAGCGTAGCTGCTGGTGGTGCTGCCACCGGCAGCCTGCGCGCGCGTTGCCGAGGCACTGGCGTTGGCGTCGGGGATGCGGTCGGCCTGCGTGATGCGGTACTGCGCCCGCACGCGCTCCACGGCGGCCGCGCTGGCCCGCAAGCTGCGGTTCTGCGCCAGCGCGATGCCGACGACCTGGCGCAGCCGCGCGTCGGTGAAGAAGGCGTCCCATTCATGCGCCGCGTCGGCGGCGGTGGCGGGTGAGGGCGTGGCGGCGGCGCGGAAGTCCTCGCGCAGCGGCGGCGTGGGCTTGTCGGTGGCCGGCACGAGGCTGGCGCAGCCGCCTAGCAGCAGGGCGGCGGTCAGCGCGGTCAGGGTCAGATGTTGCTTGTTCATGCCTGGCCTCCCGCCTGCGCGGCTGCCGATGGTTGGCGCACGAAGCGCTGCCGCACCCACAGGTAGAACAGCGGCACGAAGAAGATGCCCAGCACTGTGGCGCTGGCCATGCCGCCGAGCACGCCGATGCCGATAGCACGCTGCGAGCCGGAGCCGGCGCCGCTGCTGTAGGCCAGCGGCAGCACGCCCATCATGAAGGCCAGCGAGGTCATGAGGATGGGGCGCAGGCGCTGGCGGCTGGCCTTCAGCGTGGCGTCGATCAGGCTCATGCCCTGCTGCATCAGCGTCTGCGCGAACTCCACGATGAGGATGGCGTTCTTGGCGCTCAGGCCCACGGTGGTCAGCAGCCCGACCTGGAAGAACACGTCGTTGTTCTGCCCGCCGAGGTGGCTGGCGATCAGCGCGCCGAAGATGCCCAGCGGCACCACCAGCATCACGCTGAACGGCACCGACCAGCTCTCGTACAGCGCGGCCAGGCACAGGAAGATGAACAGCACCGACACCGCGTACAGCAGCGGCGCCTGGTCGCCCGACAGCCGCTCCTGGTAGGACCGGCCCGACCACTCGTAGCCGATGCCCGGCGGCAGTTCGCGCAGCACCTCTTCCATGGCCTTCATGGCGGCACCGGAGCTGACGCCCGGAGGCACGTCGGCCTGCATCTCGTAGGCCGAGCTGCCGTTGTAGCGCACCAGCTGGCGCGGGCCGTTGGTCCACTTGGTGGTGGCGAAGGCGGCGAAGGACACCATCTGCCCGGCGGTGTTGCGCACGTACCAGTGCTTGATGGCGTCAGGGTCGGCGCGGAATGCCGCGTCGCCCTGCACCAGCACGCGCTTGACGCGGCCGCGGTCGATGAAGTCGTTCACGTAGGCCCCGCCCAGCGCGATGGACATGGTGTCGTTGATGACGCTGGGCTGCACGCCCAGCACGCCGGCCTTGTGGTCGTCGATGCTGATCTGCAGCTGCGGCGTCTCGGTCAGGCTGTTGGTGCGGGCTCGGCTGAGCTCGGGGTGCTGGTTGGCCAGCTCGATGAGTTGCTCGCGCGCCTCGATGAGCTTGTCCTGCCCCAGGCCGCCCAGGTCCTGCAGGAAGAGCTGGATGCCGGCGCTGCCGCCCAGGCCGCGCACGGTGGGCGGCATGACGATGAAGATGCTGGCGTCGCGCACGCGCCGGCCCAGCTCGCGCGTGAAGCGCTCGGCCAGCGCGGCCGCGCCCTCCTCAGCGCGCGGGCGGTCCTTCCAGTCCTTCAGGCGGATGAAGCCCTGGCCCGAGCCCTGGTCGCCACCGGCGCCGCGCACGACGTTGTAGAACAGCACGACGTCCTGCTCGGCTAGGTAGGCCTCCAGCTGCTGCATCACCACTTCCAGCCGCTCGTTGGTGGCGCCGGGCGCCATGCGCACTTGGATCTGCAGGCCGCCCTGGTCCTCGTCCGGCAGGAATGAGGTCGGCAGGCTCTTGTACATCCAGGCCATGCCGGCGATGACGGCCAGGTAGACGGCGAAGCTGCGCACGCCGCGGCGCGTCAGCCAGGAGACGCCGCGCACATAGCGTTCGGTGAAGGCGTCGAAGCGGCGGTTGAAGCCGCCGAAGAACCAGTCCAGCGGCTTGCCCAGCGGGCCGGTGTGGGCCGCATGCTCACCCTTGCCGACCGGCTTGAGCACGGTGGCGCACAGCGCGGGCGACAGCGTCATCGCCACCAGCACCGACAGCACCATCGCGCTGACCACGGTGATGGAGAACTGGCGGTAGATGATGCCGGTGGACCCGCCGAAGAAGGCCATGGGGATGAACACCGCCGACAGCACGACGGCGATGCCCACCAGCGCGCCGGTGATCTCCTTCATGCTCTGGCGCGTGGCCTCCTTGGGCGACAGGCCTTCCTCGCGCATCAGGCGCTCGACGTTCTCGACGACAACGATGGCGTCGTCCACCAGCAGGCCGATGGCCAGCACCAGGCCGAACATGGTCAGCGAGTTGATGGAGAAGCCGGCCACCGCCAGCACGCCGAAGGTGCCCAGCAGCACCACGGGCACGGCGATCGCAGGGATTAGCGTGGCGCGCAGGTTCTGCATGAACAGATACATGATGGCCACGACGAGGATGATGGCCTCGATCAGCGTCTGCACCACGCCCTCGATGGACACGCGGATGAAGGGCGTTGTGTCGTAGGTGACCGTGGCCTTGTAGCCGGGCGGGAAGAAGGGCTCCAGTTCCTTGAGCTTGGCCTTCACCGCGTCGCCCGTGGCCAGCGCATTGGCGCCGCTAGCTGGGAAGATGGCCAGGCCGGCGGCTGGCCGGCCGCTGGAGCGCACATTGGTGGTGTAGCTGTCGCGGCCGAGTTCCACGCGAGCCACATCGCCCAGGCGCAGCGCCGAGCCGTCGGCCTGCACGCGCAGCACGATGGCCTTGAACTCCTCGGCCGTCGTGAGCTTGGAGCGGGCCGTGATGATGGCGGTGAGCCGCTGGCCCTCGGGCGCCGGCAGCGCGCCCACCTGTCCTGCCGAGACCTCGGTGTTCTGCTGCTGCAGCGCGGTGCGGATGTCACCGGGCACGAGGTTGTAGCGCTGCAGTTTGAGCGGGTCCAGCCAGACGCGCATCGCGTAGCCGGAGCCGAACACGTTGACGTCGCCTACGCCCTCCACGCGGCTGATCACGTCCACCAGCGTGGCGTTCAGGTAGTCGCCCAGGTCGCTGGAGCTGGTGCTGGGGTCGTCGCTGGTGAGCATGGCGATCATCAGGAAGTCGGTGCCCGACTTCGTGACGCGCACGCCCTGTGCCTGCACCGCTTGCGGCAGCCGGCTGATGATGGACTGCACCTTGTTCTGCACCTGCACCTGGGCGGTGTCGGGATTGGTGCCGGCCACGAAGGTCAGCGTCGTGCTGGCGCTTCCGGTGGCGCTGCTGGTGGACTCGATGGACAGCAGGCCGTCAATGCCCTTGAGGCTCTGCTCGACGATCTGCGTGACCGAGTCCTCGATGGCCTTGGCCGATGCGCCGGGGTAGCTGGTGTTGATGGACACGCGCGTGGGCGCGATGTCTGGGTAGCGCTCCAGCGCCAGTTTGTGGATGGCACCGGCGCCGGCCAGCATGATGACGATGGCGATGACCCACGCAAAGATGGGCCGGTCGATGAAGAAGGATGCCATGGTTCAGTGCCGCCCGGCCGCCCGAAGGCACTGAGCGCCCCCTCGGGGGGCAGCGAGCGTGAGCGAGAGTGGGGGTTGAGTCATGTCAGCTGCCCTTGGCCTGGGACGCCGGGGCCGAGGCGGCACCGGCGGGCTTGTCGCCCTTCTTCTTCGGGGCGGAGCCGGCCGGCACCGGCGTGACCGGCTGGTTGGGCCGGGCGCGCTGCAAGCCCTCGACGATGAGCTTGTCGCCCACCTTCAGGCCGTCGGTTACCAGCCACTGGTTGCCGACGGCGCGTTCCAGCTTCAGCCGGCGGCGCTCCACCTTGTTGCCTTCGCCGACCACCAGCGCCGTCGCGTCGCCGGTGGGCGAGCGGCTCACGCCCTGCTGGGGCACGAGGATGACGCCCTGGTCCACGCCAGCCAGCAGCCGGGCCGTGACGACCATGCCCGGCAGCAGCTGGCCCTTGGGGTTGGGCACGCTGGCTCGTAGCGTGACGGCGCCGGTGCCGCGGTCCACGCTCACGCCGCTGACCGTCAGCTGGCCCGGCAGCGGGTAAGTGCTGCCGTCCTCCAGCTGCAGCCGGATCTGGCTGTTCCCGCTCTTGCCTTCCAGCTGGCGGCGCAGCGCCAGCAGCTCGGCGCTGCTCTGCACGATGTCCACCTGCATGGGGTCGAGCTGCTGCACCGTGGTCAGCGCGGTGGTCTGGTTGGCGGTGACCAGCGCCCCGGCCGTGACGGCCGAGATGTCGACTCGGCCGCCGATGGGCGCGGTGATGCGAGCGCGGGCGAGTTGCACCTTGGCGGCGTCCAGCGCGGCGCGCGCGACGGCCACGTCGGCCTCGGCCTGGCGCAGCGCGGCGGCGCTGTCGTCGGCGGTCTGGCGGCTGATGGCGTCGGCCTTCAGCAGCTCGGCATCGCGGCCGGCCTTGGTGCGGGCGGCGGCCAGCTGGGCCTCGGTCTTCTGCAGCGCGGCGGCGGTGCGGGCTCGCTCGGCCTCGAAGCTGGCGTCGTCCAGCTGGTACAGCGGCTGGCCAGCGCGGACCGTGGCGCCTTCGGTGAACAAGCGCTTGGTCACGACCCCGGTGACCTGCGGCCGGATCTCGGCCACCTGGCTGGCGCTGAGTCGGCCGGGCAGGGCCAGCTCCAGCGGCGCGTCGGCGGTGCTGACGCTGACCACGCCCACCTCGGGCGCGCCGCCCTTGGGTTTGGCGGCCTGATCGGCGTCGGACTTCTGGCAGCCCGCGAGCAGCAGCAGCGAGGCCGCGACGGCGCCCAGGGCGAAGGGATGAAGAGGCAGGTTCTTGCGCATGGGGGCAGATGCTGCCCGCAGAATGTGGAGAGAGCTTGAAGGGCCTGCGCCGCACTGCGCCATGCATTGCCCGCGTCGCCGCTCTCGCGCACCATGCCGTTCGTCATGTTCCATCTGCCCCGCCTCAGCCTCGCCGCCAAGCTGTTCGCCGCCGTGTTCGCCACCGCGATGGCGGTGGCGCTGGCCATGGGCGTCTCGGCTCAGATCAACCTGAACCGCGACTTCCTTGGCTACCTGAACGAGCAGGCCGTGAACCGGCTGGAGCTGGCGCGGGTGTCGGTGGCCGCGGGCTACGTGGAGAACGGCAACAGCTGGGATTTCCTGCGCGAGCAGCCGTCGCAGTGGGGCTGGCTGCTGCGTCCGCGCCTGCCCGAGGCCGAGGCGCCGGCCGTCAAGACCAGCCCGGCCGATCTGACCGGCGCCACGCGCCGCTTCACGCTGTTCGACGCAGACCGCCAGCGCATCGCCGGCTTCCCGCTGCCGTCCAGCAACGCCATCGAGCGCGCCATCGTCGTCGACGGCCTGACCGTGGGCTGGCTGGTGCTGACGCCGTTCGAGTCGGTCAGCTCCGGCGCCGAGAAGCGCTTTGCCGACGCGCAGGCGCTGGTGGCCTGGGGTGTGGGCGGCGGCGCGGTGCTGCTGGCAGCGGCTGTGGCCTTCTGGGCCTCGCGGCGGCTGCTGCAGCCAGTGCGCCGCGTGGCCGCGGCCACGCACCGCCTGGCCGCGGGGGACTACACCACCCGCGTGGCCGAGGGCCGCCGCAACGACGAGATCGGCCAGCTGGGCCGCGACTTCAACCAACTTGCCCACACGCTGCAACGCAATGAGGCCATGCGGCGGGAGTTCATGGCCGATGTTTCGCACGAGCTGCGCACGCCGTTGGGCGTGCTGCACGGCGAGCTGGAGGCGCTGGAGGACGGCGTGCGCCGCCTGGACGGCGCCGCGCTGCGGGCGCTCAAGGGCGAGGTGTCCACACTGCACAAGCTGGTGGACGACCTGTACGAGCTGTCGCTGGCCGACGTCGGCGCGCTGGCCTACCGCAAGGCCGACCTGGACCTGCGTGAGCTCATCGCCGGCACGGCTGGCGCCTTCGGCGAGCGCATCCAGGGCAGCGGCCTGACGCTGCAGCTGGCGCTGCCCGAGCAACCGCTGCCCGCCTTCGGCGACGAGCGCCGGCTGCGCCAGCTGTTCAACAACCTGCTGGAGAACAGCTGCCGCTACACCGACGCCGGCGGCGCGCTGCGCATCAGCGCGCGGCGCGAGGGTGGGCATGCTGTCATCGACGTGCAGGACAGCGCGCCCGGCGTGCTGCCCGAGCAACTGCCGCGGCTGTTCGAGCGATTCTTCCGCACCGAGGCTTCGCGCAACCGCCGCAGCGGCGGGGCCGGGCTGGGGCTGTCGATCTGCCAGCGCATCGTTGAGGCGCACGAGGGCCGCATCGAGGCGCGTACCTCGCCGCTGGGCGGGCTGTGGCTGCGCGTGGAGCTGCCCAGCCATGGGTGAAACCAAGCCCCTCGTCTGGGCATGTGTCGCTGAACGCGCGCCTGGCCGGTCTGGGACCACGCCGAGGCGTGCGCCGCAGCGTTTCGGCAGACACATTGAGCCCACTGGGCTCAATGTGTCCGGCCTCAGCCCCCAGGGGGGCGGCGATGCTTTTCGTATCTACCGGCAAGCCCATCGCCTGTCGGGCGGGCTTGGGGCGGCCCGGCGCTCGGCCCGCAGGCGTTGGGAATGAGCATGGGTGCCGACACGCAGTTGCCACTGGACACCGGCCCGGCGCGCGTGCTGGTCGTGGAGGACGAGCCGCGCCTGGCCGCGCTGCTGGCCGACTACCTGCGCGCCGCCGGCCATGAGCCCGAGTGCGTGGCCGATGGCCGCGACGTGCTGCCGGCGTGGACGGCCCGCCGACACGATCTCATCCTGCTGGATCTCATGCTGCCGGGCCTGGACGGGCTCAGCGTGTGCCGCGAAATCCGTGCGCGCAGCAGCGTGCCCATCCTGATGCTGACTGCGCGCGCCGACGAGGCCGACAGGCTGCTGGGCCTGGAGCTGGGGGCCGATGACTACATCGCCAAGAACCCCTTCAGCCCGCGCGAGGTGATGGCGCGCGTGAAGGCCGTGCTGCGGCGCAGCCGCGCTGGAACCGCATCGCCCGTGGCCGCGCTCGAGGCAGCGTCGCCGCTGCAGGTTGACGACGCCGGCTGGCGCGCCAGCTGGCAGGGCCAGGCGCTGGACCTCACGCCCATCGAGTTCCGCCTGCTGCGCACGCTGGCCGGGCAGCCGGGGCGCGTCTACGCGCGCGCGCAGTTGCTGGAGCTGTTGCACGACGACGGCCGCGCCGTCACCGAGCGGGCCGTGGACAGCCATGTGAAGAACCTGCGCCGCAAGCTGGAGCAGGCCGGCGCGGGCGCCGACCGCATCCGCGCGATCTACGGCGTGGGTTACCGCTTCGACGCTTGAACGCACCGTGCGGCGTATTGATATATTTGATATGAAAATGTGCTGCTGGCGGGAGGTCTGCCGGCCCGGCGCCCGAGATCCCGCGCGCTCGCCCTGGTGAGGCAAGCATGGGCTCGTGCCTGATTGGCTGGATGTCGCCGCTTTTCCGGGAACTTTCCCGGTTTTGCCAGCGCTTTCTTGTCGCGCGCTCGCTGGCTTTAATCGATATAAATGATAATTTCTCCGATGCAACCACGGCGGCAAGCGCGGCAATGAAGAAAATCCTGATCGTCGATGACCATGCGGACATCCGCAGGCTGATCCGCATGACGCTGGAGTTCGAGGACTACGCCATCGAGGAAGCCGCGGACGGCGAGAGCGCGCTGCGGGTGGCGCAGGCCATGCAGCCGGACCTGGTGCTGCTGGACGTGATGATGCCGGGGCCGGTGAACGGCCTGGAGGTCTGCCGGCGCTTGCGGGCGGGCGCCACGGCCAGCGGGCCGCGCGTGATCATGCTGAGCGCGCGCGGGCATGCCAGCGACCGCGAGGCCGGGTTGCAGGCGGGGGCCGACACCTACCTGGTCAAGCCCTTCAGCCCGCTGCAGCTGATCAACGGCATCGCCCAGCTCTGGGCCGCGGCGTGACGGGCAGGGGCAGCCCGGTCGCGGACCGTCCTGCGGAGGCGACGCACAGCTTCGACGCGGCCGCTGCGGCGCAGATGGAGCGCATCGTCTTGGACCTGCGCCAGATGTACCACGAGCGCAACGAGGCCCTGCGCGAGGTCACGCGGGCCCACCAGGAGGTGCTGCTGAAGCTGGCCCGGGCCGCAGACTTCCGCGACGACGACACCGGTGTGCACATGGCGCGCATCGGCTACCTGGCCGAGGCGCTGGCGCTGGCGCTGGGCCAGCCGGCCGCGTGGGCACGCATGCTGCGCTGCGCTGCGCCCATGCACGACGTGGGCAAGATCGGCATTCCTGATGCCATCCTGAAGAAGCCCGGCGGCTACACGCCCGAGGAGCGCCAGGTGATGAACCAGCACCCGCAGATGGGCGCTGACATCCTGGGCCGCTCGCGCGTGCCGCTGTTCCAGCTGGCTGCCGAGGTGGCGCTGACGCATCATGAGCGCTGGGACGGCTCGGGCTATCCCGGCGGGCTGGCCGGCCAGGCCATCCCGCTGTCGGGCCGCATCGTCTCGGTGGTGGATTTCTTCGACGCGCTGACCATGGACCGCTGCTACCGCAAGGCCTTCGCCGACGAGGTGGCACTGGGCATGCTGGCCGAGCAGCGCGGCGTGGCCTTCGATCCTTGGGTGGTCGACACCTTCGTCGCCCAGGCCGCCAGCCTCATTGAATTGCGCGAACGCATCAACCGGCAGACACCCAGCTTCGAGCAGCTGGCCGCTGTGGACTGAACAAGGAAGGGGAAGACGCATGGCGATGACGCTGTTTGGCCGGCTTGCCGGCATGGCCCTGGCGGCCTGTCTGGGCGTGGCCGCGGCCAGCGCCGGGGCGCAGACGCTGGAGCGCGTGCGCGCACGCGGCAAGCTGCAGGTGTGCATCTGGCCCGACTACTACGGCATCACCTTCCGCAGCCCGCGCACGCAGCAGCTCACGGGCATCGACATCGACCTCTCCGCCGAGCTGGCGCGGGAGCTGGGCGTGGCCGTGGAGTACGTGGACTCCTCCTTCCCGCAGCTTGTGGCCGATGTGAATGGCGGGCGCTGCGACGTCGCGATGTTCGCCGTGGGCATGTTGCCCAGCCGCAAGGAGGCACTGGATTTCACGCAGCCCTACCTGCAGAGCGACATCTACGGGGTGACGACGCGCGCCAACCTCGGCGTGCGGCAGTGGAGCGACATCGACCAGCCCGGCGTCGTCGTCGCCGTGCAGGCCGGCACCTTCATGGAGCCGGTCATGCGTGACGCGCTCAAGCAGGCCCGCCTGGTGGTGGTGCGCCCGCCCGCCACGCGCGAGCAGGAGCTGGAAGCGGGGCGGGTGGACGTGTTCATGACCGACTACCCCTACAGCCGGCGGCTGCTGGACAACGCCGACTGGGCCCGCCTGGTGGCGCCGGCCAAGCCCTTCCACGTGCTGCCCTACGGCTATGCCGTCAAGCGCGGCGACGCCCGCTGGCTGGCCCGGCTCGACGAGTTCGTTGCGGGCATCAAGCGCGACGGCCGCCTGCTCGCTGCAGCCCGCCGCCACGGCCTGGCCGACATCGTCGTGCCGCGCTGAGGCATGGGCCGGAACAGCCAGCAGGGGGGCACGGGCGCGGAGCGCCCGACGCTGGGCCGCGCGCAGTTCCTGGCCAAGGCGCTGGCCGCGCTGGTGGCGGTGGGCGTGCTCGCTGCACTGGCCGGCCTGGCCGAGTTCGAACGCCGCGAGACGCTGGAGAACGCCCAGGCCCGCGCCGAGCTCATCAGCCGCACGCTGGAGGAGCATGTCACCCGCACCATCGGCTCGGCCTCGCTGGTGCTGCAGACGCTGGGCGAGGCCATCGCCCGCCAGCCCTCCGCCGAGCCGGCCCGGCTGCAATCGCTGATGAGCCAGACGCTGCTGGCCAGCCTGCCCTACCTGCGCGGTGCGGCGGTGCTGGACGAGCAGGGCGTCGTGCTCGCCAGCTCCATCCCCGAGGAACGCGGCCTGCGCATCGACCTGGCCCGGCTGGGCAGCGCGCCGCGCGAACACCACGACATGTTGCTGCCGCTGCTGCATGGGCGCAGCCTGGCCGACCTGGCCGACCTGGCCGTCGGCGCGGCCGCGCGCCCGCCCGCCGGCGTGGACATGCTGCCGCTGCTGCGCATGCTGCGCGGCCCGGGCGGCCAGAAGCTGCTGCTGGTAGCGCTGATCAACCCGGGCGTGCTCGCCAACTTCCAGCAGGTGGCGCTGTCGGGGGACGACGGCGTGGCGGCCCTGGCCGGCTTCGACGGCCAGCTGATCGCCGCCAACGACCGGCTGCCGGTGGCGCCCGGGCGCCGCATCGAGGGCCACCCCATCTTCGACAGCTGGCTGCCCGCGCGCGAGCATGGCCAGTACATCGGCAAGGGCCTGCGCGCCGGCCCGCAGGTGGTGGCGTTCCGCGCCTCGCGCACGCGGCCGCTGGTGGTCACGGTGGAGTTGGCGGTCGTGACCGCGCTGCAGACCTGGTACGAGCGGGTGCGATGGCTGGCCGCGGCCGGCGTGCTGGTGCTGCTGGCCATTGCCGGCGGCGCGATGACGCTGCTGCGGGCCATGAACTCACGTGAACGCGCGCGGAGCGCGCTGGACGGGGCCCACGAGCAGGTGGCGCTGCGCGAGCGCGAACTGAGCGTGCTGCTCAAGAGCGTGCAGGAGGTCATCTTCCGCACCGATGCGGGCGGCGCCATCACCTTCGTCAATGCGCGCTGGGCCGCCATCAGCGACGAGCCGCTGGAGCAGGCCCGGGGCCGGTACCTGCACGATCTCGTCATCGCTGCCGACCGGGCGCGCACGGCCGCGCTGTTCCGCGCAGACGACCGCTCGGGCGTGCGCCAGGCGCAGGTCTGCATTCCCGCCGCCGATGCGCGGCCGCGCCATTTCCTGCTCGCGGCGGTGCCTCTTTTCAAGAACGGGCAGGTCGTCGGCTTTGCCGGCAGCGCGGTCGACGTCAGCGAGCGCGTGGCGGCCGAGCAGCAGCTGCAGCACCAGCTGGCGTTCACCGGGCTGCTGCAGGAGATCAGCCCGCTGCCGGTGTCCATGTTCGACGCCGCAGGCCGCTACGTCATGGTGAACCAGGCCTGGGAGGAGTTCGTCGGCCGCACGCGCGCGCAGGTGGTGGGCACGCCGGTGGGCCATTTCCTGCCTCCCGAGGCCGCGTCCCTGCATGCCGACCAGGACGCCGAGCTGATGGCGCGCGGTGGCCGGCTGCGCTACGAGACGCGCGTGCAGCATCGCAACGGCTCCCTGCGCGACATGGTGGTCACCAAGGTGCTGGTGCCCGGCGAGGACGGCCAGCCCGCCGGCATCCTGTGCACCTTGATGGACGTCAGCGAGTTCCGCGACGCCGAGCGCGCCACGCGCGAGGCCCGCGATGCCGCCGAGGAAGCCTCGCGCTCCAAGTCCGAGTTCGTCGCCAACATCAGCCACGAGCTGCGCACGCCACTGCAGGCCATCCTCGGCTTCTCGGAGCTGGGCTACACGCGTGGCCTGGACAACCCGCGCCTGGCCGGCATGTTCAACGACATCCACAACTCCGGGCAGCGCATGCTGGCCCTGGTGAACGACCTGCTGGACGTCTCCAAGATCGAGAGCGCCGTCGGCACCTTCGACCTGGAGCGCTGCGACCTGCGCACACTCGTGAACGCCGTACTGCGCGAGCTGGCACCGCTGGTGGGCAAGCGCCGGCTGCGCCTGTCGGTGGCGCTGCCCGAGCAGTCGCTGCGCGTCAAGGTCGATCCGCTGCGCATGCAGCAGGCCATCCGCAACGTCGTGGCCAATGCCATCAAGTTCTCGCCCGAGGGCGGGCAACTGGAAGTGCAGGCGGGCGAGGCGGCCGACGGCGAGGTCTGGCTCAGCGTGGCCGATCGCGGCCCGGGCATCCCGCCGGCCGAGATCGAGACCATCTTCGATGCCTTCGTGCAGTCCAGCAAAACCAAGGATGGCTCCGGCGGCACGGGCCTGGGGCTGGCCATCTGCCGCAAGATCATCGACGTGCACGGCGGCCGCATCTCCGCCGACAACCGGGCCGACGGCGGGGCGGTGTTCCGCATCCAGCTGCCGCAGCGCCCGTCGGGCGATTCGCAGCTGGACTCCACCTTCTGAGCACCCCGGCCCTCCGGACCCCGGCGCGGTGTTCGCGTCGCCTGGGTGCGGCCGGAGCCACGCGGTTAGGCTACAAAATGGGGTTGAGATCCATCACGCGACCGCCGCGCCTCACCCTTGACTTCCCAGCACATCGCCGTCGTCGACGACGAAGCCGCCATCACCGAGCTGCTGGCGCATTACCTGTCGTCCCATGGTTTCCGCGTCACGCCGCTGCCCTCGGGCCGCGCCCTGATGGAGACGCTGGCCACCGACCCACCCGAGCTCGTGCTGCTCGACCTGGGCCTGCCCGGCGAGGATGGCCTGGCCATCGCCCGCCAGCTGCGCGAGCACTGGCGCTGCGGGCTGGTCATCATCACGGGGCGCGGCGATGCGGTCGACAAAGTCGTCGGGCTGGAAGTGGGCGCCGACGACTACGTGACCAAGCCCTTCGACCTGCGCGAGCTGCTCGCCCGCATCCGCGCCGTGCTGCGCCGGCTGGCGCCGCCCCAGGCGCCCGAGTCCGTGACCGAGCGGCCGGCGGTACCGGCGCTGGCCGGCCAGGCCGCGCCCGAGGCGGCACGCGAGTGCCTGAGCTTCGACGGCTGGCGGCTGGACCTGTCGGCCCGCCGGCTGACGGACGCACAGGGCCAGGAGGTCGTGTTGACGGCCGGCGAGTTCGACCTGCTGCAGATCTTTGCCCAGCATCCGGGGCGCGTGCTGTCGCGCGACTTCCTGCTGTCGCAGACGCGAGGCCGCGAGGCCGGGCCCTTTGACCGCACCATCGACGTGCAGGTCGGCCGCCTGCGCAAGAAGCTGGAGCCGCAGGCGCCCACGGCCCAGATCATCAAGTCGGTGCGCAGCGCCGGCTATCTGTTCACGCCGGCGGTGTCGGCCACGCCCCGCGCGCTGCGGGCGTCGTCATGAGCGCGTCGACGCTCCTGCCCCCGGGCCTGGACGACAGCACGGTCTTCCGCTCGCTGTTCTCGGCCTACCCGGACGGCCTGCTGCTGGTGGACTCGGGCGGCCGCATCGCGATGGCCAACCCGATGGCGGCTAGCCTGCTGGGCTATGCGGTGGACGAGCTCGTCGGCAGCAGCGTCGACGCGCTGGTGCCGGATGGCATCCGCCAGCGCCATGCCGCCTACCGCCAGGCCTACGCTGCGGCCCCGCGCACGCGCCCCATGGGCACGCAGATGGCGCTGGTGGCGCGCCGTCGCGATGGCTCCGAGGCGATGGTGGAGATCGCCCTCAGCCCGTTGCAGGACCATGGCCTGCCCTTTGTGGTGGCAGCCATCCGCGACATCGCCGAGTACCCGCGCGTGAAGCAGGCGCTGCAGCGTGCGCGCTACAGCGAGCATGTGGCGCAGCTGGGCCGGCTGGCCGTGGACGCACGCGACCCGCAGCAGCTGATTCAGCGCGTGCCCGTCCTCGCGGCCGAGGCGCTGGAGGTGGACACGGCGCTGGTGCTGCTGCTGGAGAGCAACGGGCTGGAGCTGCGCGTGGCCGGTGGCGTGGGGCTGCTGGCCGCCGAGGCGCCGGGCGCCACGCTGGCGCCGCGCAGCGACACGCCGCTGGGCCTGGTGATGGCACAGGGGCGGCCGGTCGTCGTCGAGGATGGCCGGGCCGACCTGCGTTTCGCCGCGTCGCCCGAGATCCTGGAGGCGGGCCTGACCAGCAGCATGACCGTGCCGCTGCTGGACCGCAGCCGCGTCATCGGGGCACTGAAGGTGCGCTCGCGCCAGCCCCGGCGCTTCGGTGACGAGGAGCAGCGCTTCCTGGAGTCGCTGGCCAGCCTGCTGGGCACCAGCCTGCAGCGGGCTCAGACCGAGGAGGCGCTCAATCACGCCCAGCGCCTGGAGAGCGTAGGCCAGCTGACCGGCGGCATCGCGCACGACTTCAACAACCTGCTGACCGTCATCCAGGGCAACCTGCAGGTGCTGGAGGAGCTACCGGCGCTGGCGCAGGACGCCGTGGGCCAGCAGCTGGTGGGCGCGGCCATGCGCGCCTCGAGGCGCGGCGCCGAGCTGACCGGCAAGCTGCTGGCCTTCTCGCGCCGGCAGGTGCTGCAGCCCAGCGCCGTCGAGGTGCCGGCCCTGTTGAACCCGCTGGCTGAGTTGCTGCGGCGCACGCTTGACCAGCGCATCCGCATCGACGTGGAGGTCGAGCCTGGCTGCCCGCCGGTGCTTGCCGACCCCGGCCAACTGGAGGCTGCGCTGCTCAACATCGCCATTAACGCGCGCGACGCCATGCTGGACGGCGGCCGCCTCGGCTTCCGCGCGGCAGTGGCCGACCTGCCCGCGCTGGGCGCGCGACTGCGCGAGGAGCTGGGCGACGGGGAGTTCATCTGCATCTCGGTGGCAGACACCGGCACCGGCATGCCCGAGAGCGTCAAGGAGCGGGCCTTCGAGCCCTTCTTCACGACCAAGCAGGTCGGTCGCGGCACCGGGCTGGGCCTGAGCGCGGTGTACGGCTTCGTCAAGCAGTCCCGCGGCGCCGTGTCGCTGGACAGCGTCACCGGGCAGGGCACCACCATCAGCCTGTACCTGCCAGTGCCCGGCGGCGCGCAGGCGGCGGCGGCCGATGAGGAGGCCGAGGGCGACGGCGTGCCCGCCGGCCTACGCGTGCTACTGGTGGAGGACGACGCCGAGGTGCGCGAGGTGGCGCAGCACTTCCTGACGCACCTTGGCTGCAGCTTTCGCATCTGCGCGAGCGCCGAGCAGGCGCTGACGCTGCTGACGCCCGAGGCCGATTTCGAGCTGCTCATCAGCGACATCGCGCTGGGGGCCGGCATGCGCGGCACCGAGCTGGCCCGCGTCGCGCAGCAGCGCCTGCCCGGGCTGGCGGTGCTGCTGATGTCGGGCTTCTCGGCCGAGCTGCTGGATGCCGACCGCGAGTCGCCGGCCGACTGGGAGCTGCTGCCCAAGCCCTACAGTCGCAGCCAGCTGGCACAGGCGATCGCCAGCACGCTGGCGCGGGCCGCCTAGGCCTGGCGCGCCGCGCGGCGCAGTTCCACGGCGTCCGGCAGCGGCGCGCGGGACTGGCCGGCCTGCAGCCTGAACACGCGCAGCGCGGCGCCCACTTCCTCCGACTGCGCCAGCACCTGCTGCGCCGCGCCGGCCAGCTGCTGCACCAGGCCGGCGTTCTGCTGCGTGAAGCCGTCCATCTGCTGGATGACCTCGTGCATCTGCGAGATGCCCAGCAGCTGCTCCTGGGCGCCGCGGTCGATGTCGCCTATCAGCGTGGTGAAGGCCTCGACGGATTGCAGCGTGGTGTCGATGCTGGCGCGGGCATGGGCCGACTGCTGCTCCGCCGCCTGCACCTGTTCCGTGGAGGCGGCGATGAGCTGCTTGATCTCGCGCGCCGCGACCGAGCTGCGCTGGGCCAGCGCACGCACCTCGCCGGCCACCACCGCGAAGCCCCGGCCGTGCTCGCCGGCGCGGGCCGACTCGACGGCCGCGTTCAGCGCCAGGATGTTGGTCTGGAAGGCGATGCTCTCGATGACCTGCACGATGTCGCCGATCTTCTGCGACGAGCGCGTGATGCCGCCCATGGTCTCGGTCACGGCATGCACGACCGCCGCACTGCGCCGTGACACGTCGCTGAGCTGGCCGGCCACGCCGCTGGCGACGTGGGTCGTGTCGGTGCTCTGCTTCACGGTGGCGGTGATCTGCTCCATGCTGGCGGCGGCCTCCTCCAGGCTGGCGGCCTGGGACTCGGTGCGCTGCGCCAGGTTCTGGTTGCCCTGCGCGATCTCGCGGCTGACCTGATTCATGTGGTCCAGTTCGGCTGCGGTGTCGGACACCAGCGCCCGCATGTTGACCGCCAGTTGCGCCAGCGCCCGCTCCAGGCGGCGGCCGTGCGGTGCACCGGAGGGGCGCAGGTCCTGGCTGAGGTCGCCGGCCGCGAGGCCGTTCGCATAGTCCTCGATCTGGCCCATGCCCTGGCGCAGCCGCCACTGCGTCAGCCAGGCGGCGCCGGCCGCCGTGCCGAGCACACCGGCCGCTGCGGCCCACCACGGCAGGCTGGCGAGCAGCACGCCCGCGCCGCCGATGACGGCATAGCCGGGCAGGTGGCTCAGCCACGGCCGCGCGCGCAAGACCTGGCCTGCCCGCCCTGCCCAGCCACCGCGGCGCAGGCGGCCGCCTTCGAGCGTGTGGATCAGCCGCCCGGCCTGCTTCTCGTCCCGCATGACGGCGTACAGCGCCTCGGCGGCCTGCACGTCGGCCCGCTCCGGCCGCGAGCGCACCGACAGGTAGGCCACCGGCCGGCCGCCTTCCAGCAGCGGCGTGACGTTGGCCTTGACCCAGTAGTGGTCACCGTCCTTGCGGCGGTTCTTGACCACGCCCGACCAGGGCTGGCCGGTGGCGATGGTGGCCCACATGTCGCGGAAGGCCTCCTCCGGCATGTCCGGGTGGCGAATGAGGTTGTGCGGCTGGCCCAGCAACTCGTCGCGCGTGAAGCCACTGGCCTCCACGAAGGCCGCGTTGCAATGCAGGATGCGGCCCTTGAGGTCGGTGGTGGAGACCAGGTTGCGGCCCGCGGGCAGCAGGTACTCGCTCTGGGTCACGGGCAGGTTGCTGCGCATGTCTTCTCCTTGTCGTGCGGACGGCTGGTCAGGTCAAGGTGAGCGGGGCGGTGTGGCGGGCGCCCGGTTCTGGTCGATCAGCTGCTGGCGCAGGGCCGCAGCGGGCCCCGGGCGGCCGAAGTGGTAACCCTGCAACTCATCGCAGCCCTGCTGCTGCAGGTAGCCTCGTTGCAGCTCGGTCTCGACGCCCTCGGCGACGACCCGCAGGTGCAGGCGGTGGGCCAGCGCAATGATGGCGTCCACCAGCGCAGCGCCGTCGGGCTGCTCACCGATGCGGCGCGTGAAGGACTGGTCGATCTTGAGCGCGTCCAGCGGGAAGTGCTGCAGGTAGGCCAGGCTGGAGAAGCCGGTGCCGAAGTCGTCCAGCGACAGCTTCACGCCCAGCGCCTTGATGCGCATGAGCATCAGCGTGGCGCCCTGCGGGTCGGTGATCAGCATGCCCTCGGTGATCTCGATCTCCAGCCACTGCGGGTCGACGCCGTGGCGCTGCAGCGCGCCGGCCACCACCTGGTCCAGGTCACCGGCGGCGAACTGCCGCGCAGCCACGTTGACCGCCACGCGCACGACGGGTGTGTCGGCGTCGAGCCAGGTGCGGATCTGGCGGCAGGCCTCGTCGATGACCCAGGCGCCGATGTGCTGGATCAGGCAGCTCTGCTCGGCGATGGGGATGAAGTGCCCGGGTGGCACCAGGCCGCTGCCATTGCGGTTCCAGCGCAGCAGCGCCTCGGCGCCGATGATGCGGCCGCTGGCACCGTCCACCTTGGGTTGGTAGTGCAGCAGCAGTTCCCCGCGCTCCAGCGCCCGGCTCAACGCGGCCTCCACGTCCAGTTTGGCTAGGGCCTGGGCGTTCATGTTGCTGGTGTAGAAGCAGAAGCGGTTGCGCCCCTCCTCCTTGGCGCGGTAGAGCGCCGTGTCGGCGTCGCGCAGCAACTCCACTAGGCCCAGGCTGCCGTCCACCGGGTGCAGGCTGATGCCGATGCTGGCCGTCACATAGACCGGCTGGCCACAACTCAGCGGCACGGCGGCGGCCAGTGTGGCGAGCAGCTCATGGGCCAGCCGGGCCACGGCCTCCGGCGAGCCGCAGTCTTCCAGTACCACCATGAATTCGTCGCCGCCCAGCCGGCCCAGCAGGTCGTCGGCGTGCAGGCAGGCCAACAGCCGCCCGGCCACGCGCACCAGCAGTTCGTCGCCGGCCGGGTGGCCCAGGCTGTCGTTGACGGTCTTGAAGCCGTCCAGGTCGATGATGAGCACGGCCGTCGTCGCATCGCGGCGCCGCGCGCGCAGCAGCATCTGCTCCAGCCGCGCCTGCAGCAGCACGCGGTTGGGCAGCTCGGTCAGCGGGTCGTAGTGGGCCAGCCGCTCCAGCTGGGCCTCGGTGCTCTTGCTGTGCGAGACATCGGTGAACACGCCGACGTAGTGCGTCACGATCCCGTCTGCGTCGCGCACCGCAT
Organism: Pelomonas margarita; assembly: GCF_043555875.1. Lineage (NCBI taxonomy): Bacteria > Pseudomonadati > Pseudomonadota > Betaproteobacteria > Burkholderiales > Sphaerotilaceae > Roseateles > Pelomonas margarita. The sequence goes on from NZ_JBIGHW010000004.1 coordinate 500,952, forward strand.
TCAGCGTCAGCAGTTCGGGGTAGACCTCACCGTTCTTGCGGCGGTTCCAGATCTCGCCCTGCCAGTGGTCCTTCAGCGTCAGCGCGGCCCACATCTCGCGGTAGAAGCCCGGTGCGTGCTTGCCGGACTGCAGCAGGCGCGGCGTCTGGCCGGCCACCTCGGTGGCGCTGTAGCCGGTGATGGCGCTGAAGGCCGCGTTGACGGTCTGGATGCGGCAGGCGGCGTCCGTGATCATCACGCCGTCTCGGATGTGCTCGAAGGCCGTGGCCCACTGTTGCCAATGTGAGAGGTCGTGGCGCCGGACGCCGTTGTCCGCGCCGACCGCCGCCGGTGCGAAGGGCGCGCCGGGGCGCAGACGGCCGAGGGGCTGCAGCGATTCCGTCATGCGAGCCTGCCGGGCCGTGCCGTGGAGCTGCGCCGCCTTACTGCAGCGTGTGGCCGGCGGCGGTCTGGCCGCGCTGGGCATAGGACCTCAGCAGGCCGATGTCCGGGATGCTGATGTCGCGCCGGCCCTTCTGCGCAAAGCTGATGAGCCGCTCGCGCACCAGCTTGGACAGCGCCCGGCTCACCGTCTCCAGCGTCAGGCCCAGGTAGTTGCCGATCTCGGCACGCGTCATGCACAGCGTGATCTGGTCGGTGCGCAGCCCGCGGCTGGCCAGACTGTCGGCCCAGTAGCTGATGAAGTCGGCCACTCGGGCGTCGGCCGGCAGCGTGCAGAGCGACAGCACGGACTCGCGCTCGCGCACGATCTCGGCGCTCATCGCCTCGTGCAGCAGCACCATCAGCTCGGGTTGCCGAGCGCAGGCTGCCAGCAGCGTGTCGTAGCGGATGGCCCAGACCTCGCCCGTGTCCATGGCCACCGCGTCGCAGGCGTAGTGGCCCTTGGCAATGCCGGCGAAGCCCATCCAGTCGCCGCGGAACTTCAGCCCCACCACCTGCTCGCGGCCGTCGGCCGACAGGCTCAGCAGCTTGAAGATGCCGGAGTTCAGGATGTACAGGTGGCTGAAGCGCTGGCCGGTCTGGTAAACCGTGTCGCCGGCGCGGACGATGCGCCGCTGCACGTCGACCGTGGTGCTCAGCAGGCGCAGCGCCTCGGCGATGCGCTGGCCGTTCAGCCGTGCCTCGGCGTGCTGGCTGGCCGGCGTGGCCATGGCCAGCCCGGCCAGCGCGCCGCCCTGGGCTGCCGTGGAAGAAGCGTAGAGGTCGCTGCGGTGCATCACCATCTCCTGAAGGAATGACTTCAGCTTAGGCAGGCGCTGCAAATGCCGTGGCAATGCCAGGCGTCGGACGGTGACGCTGCGTCAACGAAATGCAAACGAACGGTAAACGGGCCGTGCGTACTTGTATCTGACCATGCCCGCGTCCCGTGTCCTTGATCAGCGTCAAGGTTTTGGCTGGGCGCCTCACTAGGCTGTACGCATTACAACGACGCGACTGAAGGCCGCAACATGCTTCCCGCTCCCAGGCAGGGCCGTCCGGCGGCTGTCGACCGCCCAGCACAGCCTTTGGCCCAGTCCCTGCTGCAGCGTGCTGGCGATCTGCAGCGCCTGCCGTTGCGGTTCGAACAGGTGCTGCAGGGGCGGCGGCTGGGCCTCATGAGCGTGACGCCCGATGGCGAAGACGCGCAGCTGTTCTTGCGCGCTGCGCGTGGCCTGGGGGCCTACGTCGCGCTGATCGCGCCGCCCGAGCCGGGCGATGGCGCGCAACAGCTGGATGACATCGGCCGCCTGCTGGGTCGGCTGTACGAGGCCGTGGAATGCCAGGGCCTGGGGGCAGCGGTGGTCGACCAGCTCGCGGCCGCTGGCAACCTGCCGGTGTTCGATGGCCTGGCCGGCGCCTCGCACGGGCTGGCCAAGCTGGCGGGCGACTGGGTCGATCCCGCCCCGCTGGCGCAGCGGCGCTGCTGGTTGGTGCAGGCCATGTTGCTGGCCACGCTGCTGTAGCGCGGTAGGGCGTCAGCGCGCCGGCTGCGCCAGATGGTGGCGGCGAAGACGGCGACCGACTGTGGCGCAAGCAGCCGGTCGAGGCGGCGTCGCGGCATGGCCTCAGAGCCTGAGAAGCATTTGATCGCTGCCAGCGACTGTTCGGCGCGCAGTTGAGGGGGATTCAGGACGATTTCTCACTTCGAGCCTCTTATGCAGCCGCCTGGGTCATTGCGGACGCACCTGCGCCCACACCGATCAACTGCGGCGCGATCTTGACCATGCGCATCAGGTTGTGCGCCAG
>NZ_JBIGHW010000050.1:0-1124 GCF_043555875.1 Pelomonas margarita
GGCTACGCTGAACAAGTTGGCGATTTCGACGCTCCGTCATGCCGACGGCTGACGTGTTCGAACTGATGTCGTTTTGGCCCGCACATGCCGATCCTTTCGGCTCTTTTGAGGCAGCAGGCGCACCGCGCGCCTACTGCGGGCGAACTCATGCCACCAGACGCTTGCGCGCCATGTAGATGTTCGCCAAGCCCAGCACCACGAACGCTCGCGTCGCGTTCTTCGCCAGGCCCTTGTAGCGGACTTTGCTGAAGCCGAACTGGCGCTTGACCACGGCGAACACGTGCTCAACCCGCGAGCGCGTCTTGGACTTGATGCGGTTGACGACGCGCTCCAAGTCGGCCTGAGCATCGGTGCCCCTGACCCTCTGATTCGTTCGGTCCTTGGCCTTCGGTGCCTTGGCCGCGATCAGCTCTTGCTGGGAGGCGTAGGCACTGTCACCGAAGACTTCCAGTTCCTCGCCGTGCAGCAGTTCGGGCAGCGGGTGCTTGTCGTGAACGTTGGCTGCCGTCACCACCGCGCTGTGCGCAAGGCCGGTCTCGCTGTCGACGCCAATGTGCAGCTTCATGCCGAAGAAATACTGCTGACCCTTCTTGGTCTGGTGCATCTCCGGATCGCGCTCGCCCTTGTCGTTCTTGGTCGAGCTCGGCGCCGAGATGATGGTGGCATCCACGATGGTGCCGGTGCCAACCTTCATGCCCTTGCTCTGCAGCACCTCACCGACCTTGGCGAACAGGGCCGCACCCAGCTTGTGCTTGTCGTCCTCCAGCAAGCGGCGGAACTTCAGCAGGGTGGTGCCATCGGGTACACGCTCACGGCCCAGGTCAATGCCCACGAAGCGGCGCAGCGCCGTGCTGTCCAGCAGCGCCTCCTCGCAGGCCTCGTCGGCGAGGTTGAACCAGTGCTGCACGAAGTACATGCGCAGCATGCGTTCCAGGCCAATGGGCGGACGGCCCTTGCCGGCCTTCGGGTAGTAGGGCTCGATGACCGCGCACAACTCGGCCCACGGCACGATGGTGTCCATCGTCTGCAGGAACACGTCGCGCCGCGTCGGCCTGCGGAATCGTTCGAACTCCGCGCCTTGATCGGCTGCCGCTGCCAAGGTTGCTTGCTTCATGCCAGCATGA
>NZ_JBIGHW010000051.1:0-1119 GCF_043555875.1 Pelomonas margarita
CCCCTCGGGACGTAATCTTCGGGAACTTCAGGCAACGCGCGGATGGCGAAGTTTTTTTTGCCGCCGATGGGCTTCTCGGCAGTCATTCGCTCAGCCATCAGAAACCCGTATGCCGCGATGCACAGGGAGGCGTGGTGGTGGAAGCCGCGCCAGCCGCGTCCTTCGTAGTGATCGAGGCCGAAGTCCTGTTTCAAATCTTGATAGTCGCGTTCAATGCGCCAGCGCTGGTGCGCGGCGCTGACAAGTTCGTTGAGCGGCATCGTTTCCGGCAGCGTCGACAGGAAATACTTGGTCGGCTCGGCTTGCCCATGCGGCCACTCGATCAGCAACCACTGTTGCGCACGAAGTCGTGCTTTGCCGGAGTTCCCACCGGCGTGACGCACGCGGACCGCCGCGAAGCGATCACTGAGCGTGTGATTCGTGCCCTCGCGCCAGCTGATCGTTTGAAAGGCCGAGGCGGGCAGAGACATCGCCAACGATTTGACGCTCATGGGCTGCAACTCTGGCGTGCGTCGAGGCATCACGGGCGGGCGGCCGTTACCGCTGTAGGGTGCTGGCGGCAACGGCTCAACGCCGGGTGGCCACACCACGACCGCGGAGGTCACGCCGACCACGTACTCAAGCCCCATCTCGGTCAGCGTTCTGCGGAATTCGGTGTCCACGCCATATCCGGCATCGGCCAGAACGCAGTGCCTCGGCGCGCCCTCCGCAAGCAAGCGCCGCAACTGTTCCAGCGCGATCTCGGTCTTGGTTGCGAATTGCAAGGTCTCGGGCACCCCGGCCTTGCGCCGGCGGTCCTCGTCCTCGGCCCACTCCTTGGGCAGATAAAGCTGCCATGCCACCGGCAAGCTGCCCTGACTGCACGACAGCGAGACGCTGACCGCCACTTGGCAGTTGTCTTGCTTGCCCAGGACGCCGCAATACTGGCGTGCGACGCCGACGGAATGACGCCCCTTCTTGGGAAATCCGGTGTCGTCGATGATCCACCAGCCACCTTCGCTGAAGTCCATCTTGGGCACGACCCACTGGCAGACGCGACGAAGCATTTGCTCGTCGGACCACTCAGCCTTCGCCACGAAGTGATGCAGCGACTGATGCCGCGCACTTGCGTGGACCGGG
>NZ_JBIGHW010000052.1:0-1110 GCF_043555875.1 Pelomonas margarita
ACCATCGAGGCGGCCGTGGCCATGAAGGCCGTCAAGCCCGTCGAGCTGGAGCGAGTGACGGTCGACACCACGGTCCAGGAGAAGGCCATTGCCCATCCGACCGACAGCCGGTTGCTGGAAGTGGCGCGGGCCAAGATTGCTCGCATGGCAAAGCGGGTGGGCCTAAAGCTCAAGATGACGCATGAGCGCGAGGGCCAGAGCTTGCGACGGCGCGCCGGCGGCTACGCCCATGCCAAGCAGTTCAAGCGGCTGCGCCAGGTGGTGCGCCGCCAGCGCACGATCCTGGGCGTGCTGCTGCGCGAGGTGCAGCGCAAGATGACGACGCTGGCGCAGGCCGCGCAGGACCAACTCAGGCCCTGGCTGGAACGTGCCGAACGCATCCGCAGCCAACGTCTGCACGACAAGAACAAGCTGTACGCCCTGCACGCGCCCGAAGTTGAATGCATCAGCAAGGGGAAGGCCCGCAAGCCCTACGAGTTCGGCGTGAAGGTCAGCCTGGCGGTGGCGCACAAGAGCGGGCTGATCGTGGGCGCCCGCAGCTTCCCCGGCAACCCCTTCGATGGCCACACGCTCAGCGCACAGCTTGAGCAGACCAGCACCTTGCTGCAGGACCTCGGCGTCAAGCCCAAGGTGGCCGTCGTCGACCTGGGCTACCGCGGTGTCGACGCCGACATCGCCCCGGTGGAGCTGATCCACCGGGGCAAGTACAAGTCGCTGAACGCGCTGCAGCGGCGCTGGCTCAAGCGCCGCCAGGCGATCGAGCCGACCATCGGCCACACCAAGCACGACCACCGGATGGACAAGTGCTGGCTCAAGGGCAGCGAAGGGGATGCGCTGCACGCCGTGCTGTGCGCGGCCGGCTTCAACATCCGCTGGTTGCTGCGGGCGCTGCGGCGCCAGCTGCAGCCCGGCGGCCTGAAGAACCTCTACTTTGCCGTGATCGCCGTATGGGCGGCCTGCCTGGCAGCGTCTATGGCGGGGCTCAGCGGCCTGATGGGTGCCAATGCCGACCCATCGCGTCAGCCGCTGCTCCGCACCTCATAACCGCGCCCTGCTCGCCGGGCTCACCCCGCCAGTGAGTTGCGTGGAAATGTATTTTGCAGGTCTGAC
>NZ_JBIGHW010000053.1:0-1037 GCF_043555875.1 Pelomonas margarita
GCGCCGCTCCCGCGACAGACTCCCCCGAATCTATTTGCAGTGGCCCGCCACCCGACGCGCCGCCTGGCCCCGGGCTTGTCCAACAAACGGATCAGATCGCGGCAAGCGCGATCTATCCTTACTCGTTAGAAGTTTTGTCGGATAAGCGCGACAAGGATGAAACCTCCAACGATAACCAAGCCAAGCCAAAAAATTGAAGGCCTAGTTTTTCCGAAAACTTTCGGATTTTGATTAGACATGGCGACGATTTCTGAGTCCGTCGCTTTGAGTACGTTTCGCAGAAGAAGGGGAGCGCAAACAAGAAGCGCAATACTAGCAACGGTTAAGAGGCCTGTGAAGAAAATAAACTGAATTGGATCGGTCGCGTGCTGCATGAGATTCCCGCGGCTTGAGAATTTGCCGGCCAACCAGATGCGCGCCGATGTATATGCAAGCCCTCCTCCAGCAGCAAGCATGGCGAGAGATCCGAGGGCGCCTTTTATAACGAAGCGGGTGCGAGAAAGCATGAAGCTTCTAACGTTCCATCTGAGCGGACGCCAACAGCGTGGCCCCGCGAGGCTGATGATGAAATGCACGGCCTCGCGGGGCCACGCTGTTGGCGGTCCGATCGAGCGCAGGGTTAAAGCGCAAGTACCCGTAGCTCATGCGACAACCTCGACATCGAAGTGAACCGGGTTCACCGGGCTGGAACAAGCCAACACGGTGTCCCAGAACTCATCCAGCAGTGCCTGACCATTGGTATCGAAGTCGTTGGTCGCAGTCAAACGCAAGACGCCGCTCTCCCACCGGCAATGCACCTTCGTCTGCCACGGCCGATGCGCAAACTCGTCTTGCACATCGATGGCGGCAGATGGGCCTTCCGATTCAGTCAGCCCAACGCACGAAACGGTGATGGTCGGCATTTGCGCTTTAAGGCTACGCTGAACAAGTTGGCGATTTCGACGCTCCGTCATGCCGACGGCTGACGTGTTCGAACTGATGTCGTTTTGGCCCGCACATGCCGATCCTTTCGGCTCTTTTGAGGCAGCAGGCGCACC
>NZ_JBIGHW010000054.1:0-955 GCF_043555875.1 Pelomonas margarita
CTGGCCTCGTCCTCGGCCAGGGCTTCGGCGAACAGCAGCCGCTGCGCGGCGGTCATGGCCTCGGTCTTGGCGTCGAACTGCCAGCGGCGCAACCGGGCAAGCTCGAAGTTGAGCTTGTCGATCTTGGCTTGCGCCAAGGTGAGCTCACTGCCACGGCGGGCCAGTTCCTGCGCGTCGGCCTTCGCCTGTTGCTGCAGCCGCTCGATCAGCGCGGCCACCTCGGTCGGCAGGCTCGTCAGATCAATGGCGGTGGCAGCTTCGCTGGACATGCGCAGCATGGTGCCGCATCGAACCTCGGCCGCCCATTGGCGATTGCGCTGTCAACCAACCGCAAGTGCCGGGCGGGTCACCCGTGACGCTCAGGCGCGGCGGATCGTGGCCAGCTCACCCAGACGCTGCCAGGGCAGTCCGAGGGTCAGGGCCTCGAATTGCTGGGCGCTGAGCTGCAAGGCCGGGGCCGCCGAGCCCGGCTCGCCGGCATGCCAGACGAAGCGGCCGGCATGCAGCCGGCGCGTGGCGCACCACACGCCGAAGCCGTCGTGCACGAGCAGCTTGATGCGGCTGGCGCGCGCATTGGCGAACAGGTAGCCGTGGTGGGCGCGTGCCTCGCCGAGTGTGTTGACGACGGCCGTCAGCAACCGGTCGGCGCCGGCGCGCATGTCCTGGGGCTGGCTGCACAGCCACAGGGCGTCGATGCGGATCATTCCTTGAGCGCCGTGGCGGCGAGTTCGCCCAGCCAGGCGGCACACGAGTCGGCCTGCGTCGACGGCCAGCGCACGCTCAGCCGCGTGTCGCCCCGGTTGAGTTCGACGTGGATGTCGGAGGGCGCGGGCGCTGAGGCGGGGTCAGTGGCCGTCGCCTCGGGCGCAAGCGCCACAGGAATGAACTGCAGCGCCGCAGCTGTCGGCGGCGTCACGGCTGCAGGCATGGGAGCCACGGTCCTCGGTGCAGACAG
>NZ_JBIGHW010000055.1:0-918 GCF_043555875.1 Pelomonas margarita
GGCTTTGTTGCGCAAATCGCCCCGCCGTCAGCCATAGACTGACGGCGTGACAGAGGCAGAAGCGAAGAACAGGAAGCGGACGAAGTACCGCACGACGAACTGGAAGGCGTACAACGAGGCGCTGAAGGCGCGTGGTTCGTTGACGATGTGGCTGGATCGGGACATGCAGTGGCGGGCTGCGCCCAGCGGCAAGCGCGGGCGTAACCCGACGTTCTCGGACACGGCCATCCAGTTTTGCTTGAGCATCAAATGCCTGTTCGGTCAGCCTTTGCGGCAGACGCTGGGCATGGTGCACAGCCTGCTGAGGCTGGCCGGGCTGGATTGGCCGGTGCCGGACTTCAGCACGGTCTGCCGGCGACAGAAGACGCTGCAAACCACGCTCAGCTACCAGCACAGCACATCGCCGCTGAACTTGCTGGTGGACAGCACAGGGATCAAGTTTCTGGGCGAAGGCGAGTGGAAACGCAAGAAGCACGGGGCTGAGTACCGGCGCGAGTGGCGCAAGGTCCACCTCGGCATCGACGCCCAGACCCTGGAGATACGTGCCATCGAGGTGACCAGCAATGCCATCGGCGATGCACCGATGCTGCCGGAGCTGTTGGCGCAGATTCCCGCCGACGAGCCCATCGACAGCGTCTGCGCAGACGGGGCGTACGACACCCGCAGCTGCCTTGACGCGATTGCATCTCGCCAGGCCGTGGCGATCATCCCGCCGCGCAAGAACGCCAGCCTCTGGACCAAGCCGAGCCCGGGATCGGCGCAACGCAATGAAGCGGTGCGCGCCTGCAAGCGATTTGGCAGACGCTTGTGGAAGCAGTGGAGCGGCTATCACCGGCGCAGCCTGGTGGAGACCAAGATGCACTGCTTCAAACGCCTGGGGGAACGGGTCAGCGCCAGGACGTTTGATCGTCAAGTGGT
>NZ_JBIGHW010000056.1:0-787 GCF_043555875.1 Pelomonas margarita
CCTCGACCCAGGCAGAACTCGTAGATCACGCCCGGGTGTGGGTCGTGATGACTGCGCGCCCAGGCCCAGACGTACGCCTTCTTCGTCTTGCCGGCGCCCGGGTCCAGCAGCGGCACCGGCGTCTCGTCAGCATGCAGCACCCGGCAGCCCAGGATGAAGGCCCGGTGCAGCTCATACAGCGGCCCCAGGCTCGCACCGCCCGCGCCACCCCAGCTGGCCAGCGTGGAGCGCGGCGTGTGCACGCCCGAGCGCGCGTTGATCGGCTCTTGGCGGTAGTAAGGCAGGTGGTCGACGAAGCGGCTGATCAGCGTGTGGGCCACCAGGCCGGCCGCCGGGATGCCGCCGTCGACGACGTCGGGCTCGGCGGGTTCCTGGTGCAATTGCTGGCAGCACCGGCAGGCCCACTTGCCGTAGATGTGACGGTGCACGAAGAACTTGGCCGGCACGATGTCCAGCTTCTCGCTCACGTCCTCGCCGATGCGCTGCATGGGTTGGCGGCAGTCGGCGTTGGGGCAGTGGGTGTCCTCGGGCTCGTGGCGGTGCTCCACGCGCTCCAGGTGCGCGGGCAGCGCCTGGCGCCGCGGCTTGCGCGGGGGTGCCTTGGGCGTCTTGGGCGCCTCAGGCAGGCCGCGCTGCAGTTCGGCCAACTTCGCGCGCAGACTGGCCTCGTCCTCGGCCAGGGCTTCGGCGAACAGCAGCCGCTGCGCGGCGGTCATGGCCTCGGTCTTGGCGTCGAACTGCCAGCGGCGCAACCGGGCAAGCTCGAAGTTGAGCTTGTCGATCTTGG
>NZ_JBIGHW010000057.1:0-780 GCF_043555875.1 Pelomonas margarita
CGAGCCGCCGTCCTCGTCGCTGGCTGTGACGGTGATGGTGCGCGGGGTGGTGTTGACCGCGCCATCCTGATCGTCCGCGAACACATGGCCGACGCTGCCGCCCAGCGTGGCGAGTTGTGCCGCGGTGACCACCTGGGCGGGGCTGCCATCGCCCCAGTCGATGCTGTAGCTCAGCGTGTCGGCGGCGACGTCGCTGCCGGTGATGGCCAGCGAGTAGCTGGCACCTTCGTTGGTGGTGGCGGCACCGGCCAGGCTCAGGCCCGGGTTGGCGTTGCTGACGCTGAGCGAATGCGTGCCCAGCACGAAGCTGCCGTCCTCGTCGGTGGCGCTGACGGTGATGACCGGTGCGGCAGCGCCGTCGGCGTAGACATGCGAGAAGCTGCCGGCAGCGGCCTGCCATTCGGCAGGCGTGTAGGTGACGGTGGTGCCGTCGCCCCAGGCGATGCTGTAGCCGGTGATGGTGTCCTGGCCGGGGTCGACGACGGCGCCGACCGACAGCGTGAATGCCACGCCCTCGGCCACATTGGCCGCGCCGCTGACCGGTGCGCTGGGCGCCGTGTTGCTGACGGTGACGTTGAAGCCATCGCTGAAGCTCTCGCCGGCCACGTCGGTGACGGTGACGACGACGGCATGCGTCGCATCGCCATCGGCGTAGAGGTGGTTGAGCTCGATGCTGGGCGTGGCGGTGCTGCCGTTGATGACGGTGCCGTCGCCGTAGTCGACGGTGTAGGTCCAGCCGGCAGCGCCGTTGTCCTGGCCGTCGCTGAAGCTGATGGTGCG
>NZ_JBIGHW010000058.1:0-689 GCF_043555875.1 Pelomonas margarita
CTCGCTTCCACGCCTCGTGCAGGATGTCAGCCCTGCACACATGGTCGTACAACGCATGGAAGCGCCTTCCCGGAGCCCGCTTGGCTGCGGCCCAGAGCTGCCTTCGCAGTTGTCGCACTTTGTCGCTCGACCCGTCTTCTCTCGAATCCCGGTCGTCGGGGTCCTTAGGTCCGGTCTGGCCGGCCATTCCCTCGCGCTTACCCGCTCCATCAGCATGACCACCGCAGGGACCCTTCCCTCCAGCCGCGTTATGCCGCACGGCCTTCGTCGATGACGCTTGCGCGCCGTCGTCCAGTACTACGATCCCCTCGGACTCCCGCTGCACACGCCTCGACTTCGCCTTGGGCTTATACGAACGCGCTTGCGCTGCGCCCTCTACCCCGCCGCAGCCGTCATCTCGCTTCGGTCCTCGATCAGACGGTGTTGCCTTCGCCGTGACATGAGCGGCTCGACCTGCGGGTTGTAACTGTGACGAGGCTGCAGGCTTCACTTCATGTTGCGGCCCGCGTGCTTGCTCCCCGTTGCGCGGCTTGCGCCGCATGGCGGGCTCTTGACACCCCGCTCGGGCCAAGAGGTCTCCCTCAACGACCTGGGGTCTGCTACCCGGCGCACCGACGCCTACCGGGACGGGACTCTCACCCGTTGGACATGCGCAGCATGCAGCAGCTTCACCTCGCCCCTGCGGGCTC
>NZ_JBIGHW010000059.1:0-684 GCF_043555875.1 Pelomonas margarita
CCCGAGTTCGACACCAATCGGTCTCATTCGGGCTAAGCCGGCGAATGCAGGTCATATGAATCAATGACTTGCGCGCGTCAAGGGCCGCCCTGCGAGCAGTGCGGACGTGCCCCAGGTGCGCTTCGAGTCGGCGCTGTCGCTGGGCGATGTGTGGGCTCTGGACGCGCTGTGGCACGAACTCGGCTTTGATCGGCTGGCCGCCGTCTTCCGGCGCGCCCGCTTCACCACCGCCGTCGAGCACGCCCTGCGCGTGATGGTCTTCAACCGGCTGTGTGACCCGGAGTCCAAGCTGGGCGTGCTGCGCTGGCTGCAGACGGTGAGCCTGCCGGGCGTTGATGTCGACAAGCTCAGCCATCAACACCTGCTGCGCAGCATGGACGCGCTAATGGACCACCAGACCGCCGTCGATGACTGCGTGGCCCAGTTGCTGCGCCCGCTCATCGACGAAGACCTGTCGGTGGTCTTCTACGACCTGACCGCCATCCGCGCCGAGGGCCAGAGCCAGCCCGGGCGCAGCTGATGGACGGCAAGCTGATGCTGGTGACCAACGTGCAGGACATGGCCGCCGACGAGGTGGTGCGGCGCTACAAGGCGTTGGCCGACATTGAGCGCGGCTTCAAGGTGCTGAAGTCCGAGATCGAGATCGCGCCTGTCTTCCACCGCTTGCCCGAGCGCATCAAGGCC
>NZ_JBIGHW010000005.1:0-336327 GCF_043555875.1 Pelomonas margarita
TCGGGCCAAGAGGTCTCCCTCAACGACCTGGGGTCTGCTACCCGGCGCACCGACGCCTACCGGGACGGGACTCTCACCCGTTGGACATGCGCAGCATGCAGCAGCTTCACCTCGCCCCTGCGGGCTCAGTCTCGCTTTTGCTTCGTGACGCACCATGCGCCCAGTCTAGCCAGCCCGGATCTCAGGGCTGCATCTGCACGGTCGAGTAGTCGACAAAGACGCCCGCGCTGGCGTCGGGTGCCGGCGCCCCTGGACAGACCGCATCACCACGGACGACCAGGAAGTTCTGCCGAGCGAGCGAGTAGCTGACCCGCTGGTAGGCAGCCGGGTGCTCCTCGTTGTCGATCTTGTCCAGCCCCTCGGGGTCGGTCGTCGGGATGTGCGTGTATCCGTTGCCGTTGTAGTCGGCGCTGTAACGGCAGACCTTGTAGGTGCTGCTCGTGGCTCCCAGGCTCAGGCCGGTCAGCAGCAGTTGGCCCCACCAGTTGCGTGGGGATTGGGTGTTGGGATGCACCAGGCACGAGTAGTTCACCGCCGTGCGGGTCGTCGCGCCAGCCTCGGGCGCATCGCTGAAACACACATGGTTCGGCGACACCGGGTAGTCGCCGCCGGGGGCGAGCACGAGCACGCCGTTGCGCCGGGTTTTGAACTGGCTGGGCGTGAGGTTCAGGCTCGCGTTCAACGGCTGGGGCAGGGCCGTGGATTGCGGCGCGGTTGCATCCGGCGTGTCACCGAGGGAGAAGCGGATGGTGCCGCTCACCAGGTAGCCGACGGTGTTGTTGCGGCAGGACTCGACATCGCTGGCCATGAGCGTCGAGACGGCCTGGTCGACCGGGATCTCGCACACGCCGGTGATGACGCCGGTACGGTTGTTGAACACCCACACGGCGGAGCTGCCACCACCGGGGCGGAAGGCACTGGCGCCATTGCCCAGGTCCTTCGCCGACTGCGGGATGACCGGGTTGCGCTTGTCGGGCAGGCGAAGGCCGCTGCTGGGCGGCGCCACGCCCATGGCCAGCGAGAACACCGGTGCCGCCCGGGAGATGATGGTGTCCAGCACCAACTGCTGCTGGGCGCCACTGCGGTCCTCCCAGCCCACGGTCACCGACACCGCCTGCGCCCGCAGCGTTTGCGGCTCGTTCACGCCAGCCGGCAACGTGACGCCTTGCACGAGCGGTCTGACCGTGCGGGCCAACTGGAAAACGGTATTCGTGTTCTCTGCTGGCACCGTGCGAGCCGCCACGGCGGGCAGCAGGTCCTGGTCGTAGTCGCGGATGTTGGCGGCGGCACCTGCGGGCTTGGTCAGGGTCGAGAAGCTGCGCAGCAATTCAAGCTCAGCCTGTGCGATGCGCATGGCCTCACCGCGCTGCTTGGCGATGTCGCCGCTGTATCGCAGATTGCCCAGCAGGCCGACCAGCGCCACCATGCCGAACGACATGACCACCAGCGCCACCAGCGCCTCGATCAAGGTGACGCCGCGCTGTGCGGACATCGGTCGACGCAACATCATGACCGTCATTGCCTTCCGTCAATCCAGCTGCCAGACACGCGCACATAGCTGCCCATGCGGTTGCGCAGATGATCGGCGACCACCTGCTGGTAGGCGATGTCCATGCGGCCGGTGGTCTGCATGTCACCGCCTACGAGCAGAATGCCATTGATCATTGACGGCAGGCCGGAGTCGTTGCTCCAGCTGAGGTTGCCTGGCGTGACCAGCATGCCGTTGAGCTGGAATGGGCCGGTGAGCGTGACGTTGCCGGTCGCCACGATCAGCATGGGGTCGCCCACGGCGCCCAGCACACGGTTGCTGCCGATCGACAGGGCCCCGGAGACCCACACCATCCTCTGCCCGGCCTGGTAGGCCGCCGCAAGATCCGCGCTGCAATCACCGTTGCAGCTCAAGGTGCGGATGGCCGCATGCTGGGGGTAGCGGGCCAGGCTGGTGCCCATGTACATCATGAACACGGCCTCTGCGCTGGCGGCCATGAGTCCTGCGTCGCCCTGCAGGACGGCCTGGTTGACCGTCGACCCCGGAACAGAGTCCAGCCGGGATTCAACAGGGCTCACCCAAGCGCCCCCGATGGTCGCCAGCAGACCCGCCGAACGCGCATCGCTGTTGTGCAAACCAAGGCCAGCTCCGCTGCTGTTGACGTTGCCCTTCACGACCAGCGGCGCAGCGGGTGGGGTGCGCACTGCGCTGACCAGCCCCACCAGCAAGGTCGTGCGCGCGACTGCGACCTGCGCCTTGCTGATGTTGGCGCGATTTTCGCGACACTTGTCCACGACACTGTCCGTGCAGCCCAGCGTCACCAGCTCTATCGTCCCGCTGCGCTTGCCGCCAGTCAGATTGATGGTGAAGCTGGGCGTCAACCGATCGCCCCCCATGGCCGCACGAGCAACGTGGGCTGCATCGGCGGCCGGGCAACGACAGGCCCAGCCCCCATCGGCGACATCCCGGGCACAGTCCACCAGGTATTGCGCTGTGATGCGGGACGACATGCGACGGTCCGACAGATCGAACGACAGGTACTTGTCGGCGAAGCGCTGACCCGCATTGGCCACAGGCTTGCAGGCGGTGTCGATGGCGGTCCCGTTGAGCTGCGCCAGCGTCCATTCCACGGCGCCCTCTGCAGCCTCCTGAGCCAGCCCGGCGCGGAAATAGCTGGTCGCCACGCGCTGCTCGAACAGCATGCTGCGATTGGCGTAGGCCGCCAGCAGCGCCATGATGAGAAACAGCATCATGACGATGACCAGCGTGGCAGCACCGCGCTGTGCCTGCCGATTTGTGCGCAAGGCTGCATTCATGCGGGGCAGGCTCCAGTGATCTGGTCGGCGCGCACGCGCTCCACGCCGGAAAGGGTGCGACGCACCCGCGGATCATGTTTGGCCTCCCCGACGATGGTGAAACGCACTTGTCTGACCGCCAGGCTAGGGCAGGCGTTCGCGCCGCCGGCCATACTGCACGCCACCTCGCAGAAATCCGCCACGGGTGTGCTCTGCTCAATCAATTCGATGTTGAAGCCAGTGATGCGCACGGTATCGGGGTCGGTGATGGGCTGCCAGTTGTCCTGGCCGTTGACCAGCCCGACCCTCAAATAGAGCGTCTCGCCATCCCTGTTCCACTTCACGCCGAAATGCTCGGCACTTCTGGGGGCAAGGGCGCCGACCTGGTCGTCGAAGCTGCGCGCATAGGTGTAGGAGACGGCGCGAGCACCATCCTCATCCGTCAGCGTCAGCGGTGAGTAGTTGTTGTCGGCGGCAGGCATCTCGGCCGTCTCGTCAGTCGTTCCTACCGCCGTGGGCGGCGCCCACACGCTGCGCTCCGTCATGCCTCGGTAGCCGGCTCGCCGGATGTCCAGTTGCAACAGGTCCGCTGCGGTGCGCAAGTCTTGCTGAATCTGCGTCTCCAGCATCAGGCGACGGTGTTCCGTGATCTGGTTGACAGCCACCAGCGACGCGCCAGCCGCCACGATCAGGCCGACGGTGATGCCCACCATCAACTCGACCAGACCCATGCCGCGCTGGCTTGGGAAATTCATCAGCTGCATGCTGGAAATCCACCGATGCTGCCGTCCGGACTGCAGGTTCGCACCCGACCAGCATTGTTGAACTCGACATGCAGCAAGGCGTTGGACTTGACGCCCTTCACCACGATGCGGATGTCACTCACGTCAGTGGGGTAAGCCCCTCGGGTGAACGCGACGAGATAGTCCGACCAGCCCCACCTGGCGACCGTCTCGTCGACTGCGAAACGGACCGATGACGCATGCGGCAACACATATTCGCGCAACAGTCTTCCCTGACCAACCGCGCACAACTGGCTGGCAGGGCGGTCACATCCGCAAACATCCGTGTTGGCAGCGGTGCTCAGGCGCAGGCAACTGAAGGCACCAACACTCGCAGGCACGGGCTCCATGTGCAGATGGACCCGGTAACCCTCTTGGATGGCCGACTCAGACCTGGCCTGTGCAAAGAAGCTCGCGACCTCGCCAGCAGTGGCCACCACGCGCCTGCGTTCCATCATGTTGGTAAGCGACGGCGTTGCGACAGCCAGCAGAACACCAACAATGGCTACGCCTACCAGCATCTCGACCAGCGTCAGGCCGGCGCTCAGCAAGCGGGAACAGCGGCGCGACATGTCAGTGCCTCCAGCAGTTCTGCGCGGTCGTGTCGGCGCCGGCGAGGTCTTCAGACGAGTAGGTGTAGCGTGAGCCTTCCAGCTTCAGCTTCAGGACCTGGCAATGCTTGTCATAGTTCTGCGGACTGTTCGCGCGCGGCCTGGCGGTCAGGATGTAGCCGGTGGAGTAGGCCGGTTCGCCCAGCCCGCTCATGGTTACCTCGTAATACTTGTGCGCAGCGGCAAGATCGAGATTGAGGCCTTCATCATCAAAGCTGCTGGCATATCGGGTGCGGTTGGAGCGAAAGCGCTCCTGCGTCTGCATGACCGTCGTCAGCGCGGCAATCGCATCGGCCCGGCGGCCGCGGGCCACCATTGACGTGAAAGCCGGATAGGCCGCCGCTGCAAGAACGCCGGCCACCACGACAGCAACCATCAGTTCAATTAGCGTGAATCCGCGATTGCGGCCAGGGATGTGGGGGCACATGTGTGACATTTTCAACAGAGCGTTTGGCACAACAGGTTACAAGATCACCGCTCGTCCGCCCGGGCCAACCGCTGGTCGCGGGCCACCACGAACAAGGGGTTCACGCACACCGCTGCATCCCGGCCAGCTTGACGCCGCTGTAGCAATGCCGAACACGCCCGGTGATGGCGACGACCTGACGGATGCTGGCGCCGCCGGCCAGGCTGACCTCGATGCTGCCGGTCTGGGTCACCAGCCCCTGCCGATGCTGGAATTGCAGCGTCTCGGCATTGCTGCGCAGTTGCATCGGATGCTGGGTCGGCAGCCATTCGGCCTTGATCACCGCGCTGCCCGGCGCCGTGCAGACGGCCTGACCGCCCGCGCAGTCACAGTCGTTGCGATTGCCCGTGTAGATCACATAGCAAGCCTGGGCGCCCTTGCCGCTGACGCGGAAGTAGACGGCATCGCTCAACCGGGCCGCCTCGGCGCGCGCCAGACGCAGGTCGCCGCCCAGCGCCTCAGCCGTGGCACGCAACGCGCGCTCCTGGTGCAACTTGAGCAGCGCCGGCAGGGCTTGACCAGCCAGCGTGCCGACGATGCTCAGGCCCACGCACAACTCGACCAGCGTGAAACCAGCGTTGCCGGTGCGGCGAACAAAGGGGAAGGGGGTGCGGTTCATGGCGCTTCCTGCGGTTCGTTGGCGATGAACGAACTCTAGAAAGCGGCCGTGCGGACGTCTTTCCCCCTTAAGGCGGATCGAGGGGGGAGATGAGGCCTGCGCATCCCCCCGACTCCCCCTGAAGAGGGATAGGGAAAGCCCGCCTTAAATTTCCCGAATCAGCTGACGGAACTCGTCCACGTCCTCGAAGCTGCGGTAGACAGACGCAAAGCGCACGTAGGCGACCTTGTCGATGCGCTTCAACTCGCGCATGACCAGTTCGCCCAGCCGCGTGGACGCGATCTCTCGGGCACCGCTGGCGAGCAGCTTCTCCTCGATGTGGTTGATCGCCGCGTCGATCTGCTCGACGCTGACCGGCCGCTTGCGCAGCGCCAGTTGCATGGAGGCGCGCAACTTGCCGGCGTCGAAATCGGCGCGCCGCCCGTCCTTCTTGACGACCGAGGGCAGCGCGATGTCAGGCCGCTCGTAGGTCGTGAAGCGTTTGTCGCAGGACAGGCAGCGGCGCCGGCGCCGGACGACGTCGCCCTCGTCCGATTCCCGGGTCTCGGCGACCTGGGTTTCAGTGTGAGAGCAGAACGGGCAGCGCATTGGGCGCCTTAACCGCGGTAGACCGGGAAGGCTGCCGTGAGCGCAGCGACCTTCTCGCGCACGGCAGCCAAGTTGGCCTCATCGTGCGGCTTGTCCAGCACGTCGGCGATCAGGTGGGCCGTGGCGCGCACCTGCTCTTCCTTGAAACCGCGCGTAGTCATGGCCGGCGTACCCAGGCGGATGCCGCTGGTGACCATGGGCTTCTGCGGGTCGTTGGGGATGCCGTTCTTGTTGCAGGTCATGTGGGCGGCGCCCAGGATGGCCTCGGCTTCCTTGCCGGTCAGGTTCTTGGGCCGCAGGTCCACCAGCATGACGTGGCTTTCCGTGCCGCCGGAGACGATGCGCAGGCCGCGTTCGATCAGCGTCTCGGCCAGCACCTTGGCGTTCTTGACGACCTGTTGCTGGTAGGCCTTGAACTCAGGCGTCAGCGCTTCCTTGAAGGCCACGGCCTTGCCGGCGATGACGTGCATCAGCGGGCCGCCCTGGATGCCGGGGAAGATCGCCGAGTTGATCTTCTTGGCGATGTCTTCCTTGTTCGTCAGGATGATGCCGCCGCGCGGGCCGCGCAGGCTTTTGTGCGTGGTGGACGTGACGACGTCGGCGTGCGGCAGCGGGTTCGGGTAGACGCCCGCGGCGATCAGGCCGGCGTAGTGGGCCATGTCGACCATGAAGTAGGCGCCGATCTCCTTGGCGATCTTGCCGAAACGCTCGAAGTCGATGCGCAGCGAGTAGGCCGACGCGCCGGCGATGATGAGCTTGGGCTTCTTCTCGCGGGCCAGTGCTTCCATCGCGTCGTAGTCGATGGCTTCATTCGCGTCCAGACCGTAGCTGATGACGTTGAACCACTTGCCGCTCATGTTCAGCGGCATGCCATGGGTCAGGTGGCCGCCTTCGGCCAGGCTCATGCCCATGATGGTGTCGCCGGGCTGCAGCAGCGCGAAGAACACGCCCTGGTTGGCCTGCGAGCCGGAGTTTGGCTGCACGTTGGCGAACTCGGCGCCGAACAGTTGCTTCAGACGGTCGATGGCCAGCTGTTCGGCCACGTCGACGTACTCGCAGCCGCCGTAGTAACGCTTGCCGGGATAGCCCTCGGCGTACTTGTTGGTCAGCTGACTGCCCTGGGCTTCCATTACGGCCGGCGAGGTGTAGTTCTCGCTGGCGATCAGCTCGATGTGGTCTTCCTGGCGGCGCGTCTCGTTCTGGACGGCGGTCCAGAGCTCGGGGTCGACCAGGGCGAGGGTGGAGGTGTTGCGGTCAAACATGGCAGGTGTTCCGAAGGTCAGGCGGTCAATCCCCGGCGGTCACGGCGGACGTGAAGCTCAGGGCTGCCCAGGCGAACGGCTGAAAGCGGTTGCCATCCAAAGACAGCCGCCTCACGCTCCCCGGTGGTGGCCCACCTCAGGGCAGCTTGTGCCCCTGATCGCCAGTCGCGTGAGCCCGCAGTGTAGTTCAGCGGAGCAGGGCAATCTGGGCGGAATCGTCGCCCGTGGACGGCGCCGAGGCCGCATCGCGCAGTTGGCGCAGTGCTGGGACCGTACTGGGCGACACGGCGCGGCCCGAGATGACGGCTTTCAGCAGGTCATGCTCAGCCAGCACGCGGGCGGTGTAGCCCGTGTCCTCCGGCAGATTGGCGGCGCCCACGTAGAAGCGCAGACCTTCCTCCAGGCTCCCGCCGCGCTGGATGCATTCCTTGAGCACTTGCACGCCCACGCGCAGGTTGGTCACGGGGTCGAACGCGGCCAGCGAGCCACCGAAGGCCTCGTACTTGTCGTCGTGCACACGGGTCATGACCTGCATCAGGCCTTGCGCGCCGACGGCGCTCTGCGCGAACGGGTTGAAGCGCGACTCGATGGCCATGATGGCCAGGATCAGCGTCGGCTCGACCTTGGCGCGATTGCCCACGGCCCATGCCTCCTGCACGAGGCGGCTGATGGGCTCCGGCGCCACGCTGTAGCGGCGAGCCAGCCAGTGAGCGATGGCCGCCTGTTGGCGGCTCAACTCCTTCGGATCGGTGGCGGTGGCGCGCGCAACGGCGTCGGGCTCGGCAGCGGCCAGCAGCGTGTTGCCCTCGGCCTCGGCGCGCGCTTCCTGGCGGGCGTTCAGCCAGCCCAGGGCAGACGATTCCAGCTTGTGGCGCAAGCCGGCCTGGCTGGAGAACACCAACAGCACCGACACCACGGCCAGGCCCAGCAGGGCCAGCGTGTTGTGGCTAACCACCAGCAGGCCGTTGCCGATGTCCTTCACGAACAACGACGCCGAATCGCGCGTCAGGCGAACCAGGCTGATGAGATCTTGACGTGTCGTCATGCGACTCCTTGGTGTCGCGGCCCGCCACGGGCTGCCGTGGAAGCGGCGGCCTGGGCGAGGCGACGGTGATAATTTCCCGGCCGTTGACACACGGTCTGTGGCACCCGAGTGCCCGGTGGACCTGGCCGGTTGGGTTCCGTAGAAACCCGAGGCGGGCGAATTCTAGGGTTTGAAGATAACCCGTCAAGGCTGTTTTGGCCGATCAAAACTACTTTTAGTTATGAAATACAGCGACCTGCGGGACTTCATCGCCGGCTTAGAAGGATTGGGCGAACTCAAGCGCGTGCGTGAAAAAGTCTCGCCCGTGCTGGAGATGACAGCCCTCAGCGACCGCGTGCTGCGGGCGGGCGGACCGGCCCTGTTGTTCGAGAACCCAGCGGGGCATGCCACCCCGGCCTTGACCAATCTTTTTGGGACAACGCGTCGCGTCGCATTGGGCATGGGCGCTGAGTCTCTGGCCGATTTGAGGGATGTGGGGCGGGTGCTGGCCAGCCTCAAGGAACCCGAGCCGCCCAAAGGATTGAAGGACGCCGGGAAACTGCTGCAGATGGCCAAGGCGCTGTGGGACATGAAGCCTGCCGTGCAGCGCAAGGCGCCGTGCCAGGAGGAGGTGTTCGCAGGCGCGGACATCGACCTTGGCCGCCTGCCCATCCAGCATTGCTGGCCGGACGACGCAGCCCCCCTGATCACGTGGGGTCTGGTCATCACGCGCGGCCCGACGCGCACGCGCCAAAACCTCGGCATCTACCGCCAGCAGCTCATCGGGCCGCGTCAGGTCATCATGCGTTGGCTCGCACACCGTGGTGGCGCATTGGACTTCCGCGACTTCGCATTGGCGAACCCCGGCCAGCCATTCCCCATCGCCGTGGCGCTGGGCGCGGACCCGGCCACCATCCTCGGCGCTGTCACGCCGGTGCCGGACAGCCTGTCCGAGTACCAGTTCGCCGGCCTGCTGCGTGGGTCGCGGACGGAACTGGTCAACACCGGCGTCGGCGGCGACAAGCCGCTGCAGGCACCGGCTTCCGCCGAGATCGTGCTGGAAGGCCACATCCCGCCCGCGCCCCCCGGCTACACCGGCGTCAGCGAGCGTGGCGTGCCGCTGAAAGAGAAGGGCGGCTACCTGCACGCGCTGGAAGGTCCGTTTGGCGACCACACCGGTTACTACAACGAGCAGGACTGGTTCCCCGTCTTCGAGATCACGCGCCAAACCCAGCGCGCTAACCCCATCTACCACTCCACTTACACGGGCAAGCCGCCGGACGAACCGGCCATCCTGGGCGTGGCACTGAACGAAGTCTTCGTGCCCATCTTGCAGAAGCAGTTCCCGGAGATCGTCGACTTCTACCTGCCACCCGAGGGCTGCAGCTACCGTATGGCCGTCGTGTCCATCAAAAAGAGCTACCCCGGCCACGCCAAGCGGCTGATGTTCGGCATCTGGAGCTTCCTGCGCCAGTTCATGTACACCAAGTTCATCTTCGTCGTGGACGACGACATCGACACGCGCAACTGGCAGGAAGTGATCTGGGCGATCACGACGCGCATGGACCCGGTGCGCGACACGACGCTGGTGGACAGCACGCCCATCGACTACCTGGACTTCGCGTCGCCCGTCAGCGGCCTGGGCGGCAAGATGGGACTGGACGCCACCAACAAATGGCCCGGCGAGACCGACCGCGAATGGGGCCGCGGCATCACGTTGCCGGCGGACGTCAGCGCGCGCGCCGAAACGCTATACGGACAACTCTTCTTGAAGCCGTGACGCTGCTCGCCTATCTTTGTCAGGCCTTTTGAGGCAAATCCTCTGGCGCAATCTTTGCGCGCCAGGAGCCCAGGGGCAGATCGCCTCTGAGCCCCAAGGTGGCATCGCCACCCGACCCCGCCCGGCCCGCAAGCCCGGCGGGGTTTCTACTTCTAGCGGCCGCCCACGCGGGCCATCGCTTCATAGACGACGTAGCGCACGCGTTCGAAGCCGCTGTGGCTCGGGCACCAGTCGTCCCAGCTCATAGGGCCGGCTGCCCGCAGCCCGACGGGCGCGGCCACGATGCGCAGGCCCAGCGATGCGGCCTGGGCCTCGAAGGCGCGCAGCGCCCGCGCCATGTGCTCCTCGTGCGTGACGAGCAGCACCTGCCGCACGCCGTCCTGCGCCAGCAGCGGCAGCGTGTTGGCGGCGTTTTCCCGGGTGTCCCGCGAACGACCTTCGGCCCAGCGCAAGGGCAGGCCGTAGTCCTCCTGCGCCACGCGGCTGACGATGCTGGCCTCCGACTGCTGCAACTCCCTGGCCGTCCACCCGATACCGCCGGTGAAACCCAGCGGCCAGCCCGTGCGGCGCGCCAGCCAGACACCGTAGGCTAAGCGCTCGGCAGTGATCGCCTTCGGCCGGCCCATGCCGTACTCCGGCGCCTGGCGGCGCACGCCGCCGCCGAGCACCAGCACGGCGCCATCGCGTTGCTCCTTCAGCGCATCAACCTGGGCCGGCGTCAGCAGCGGCGGCTGGCCGGCCAGGCGGCTCAACGCCTCGCCAGTCGCCTCGGTGGCGGACAGCCATGCCAGCACCAGGCCCAGTGCCAGCAAACTGCCGCCGCCGCGACGCGCCTGCTTCAGGCGCCAGCCGCCCCAGGCGGCCAGCAGCAGCATCGGCGCCGGTGGCAGCGCGAGCACCAGCAGTAGCGTCTTGAAACCTGAATAGTCGAGGGGAAAGCTCACGGCGCCATCATCGTCGACATCAATAATGCGGCCGCCGTGATGCCTGTTTCCCGCTCCCCCTTCCGTATCGCCCTCTGGACCCTGGTCGGCCTGTCGGCCCTGGTCTCGCTGCTGCTGCTCATCGTCACCCTCGCGCTGCCAGGGTGGATGGCGGGCCGCGGCGTGGCGCTGGCCAGCGAGGCGCTGGGCCGGCCCGTGCGCATCGAGCAGGCGCACTTCCAGCCCTGGCGGTTGGCCGTGGTGCTGGACGGCCTGCAGATTGACGCCGCCAAACCGGGCCAGCCACCGCTGTTCACGCTCGTCCGGCTGGACGCGGCGCTGTCGCTGCGTTCGCTGCTGCGCGGCCATGTCGTCATCGAATCGCTTGCGCTGGACCAGCCGGTGCTGCGTGTCGCCCGGCTGGCCGAGGGGCGCTACGACATCGACGATCTGCTGCAGCGTTTCGCCACCCAGCCCGGCACGCCGCCGAGCGAGGACACCGAGTTCGCCGTCTACAACATCGAGCTCAGCGACGGCCGGGTGCTGTTTGACGACCGGCCCGTGCAGCGCCGACACGAGCTTGCCCAGCTGCGGCTGGCGCTGCCCTTCGTGTCGACGCTGGAGGCGGACGTGAAGGTCCAGGTGCAGCCCCACCTGAGCGGCCGCCTGGACGGCGTCGCCTTCGACAGCCGCGCCGAGGCGCTGCCGTTTGAAGACGACGCCAGCGCGCGCCTGTCCTTCAAGCTGGCCGGGCTGGACCTCGCGCCGCTGGCGGCTTACCTGCCGGCCAGCCTGCCACTGCGCCTCGCGGCAGGCCGGCTCGACCTGGATCTCGCACTGGACTTCGCCGAACGCACCGGCAAGCCGCCCAACGTCAAACTCAGCGGCGACGTGCAGTTGCACGAGTTGGCGCTGACGCAGCCGGACGGTCAGCCGCTGCTGGGCTTGAAACGTCTGCGGCTGCCGCTGACCGATGTGCAGCCGCTGCAACGCCAGCTGGGCTTCGGGCAGGTGGTGCTGGCGTCGCCCCGCGCCTGGCTGCGCCCGCTGTCCAGCCCCACGCCTGCCAGCGCCGGCACTGGCGCGCCGTGGACGCTGTCCGCGGCCGGGCTGCAGCTCAGCGACGGCAGCTTCACGGCGGGCGAGGTGGCGCTGTCGGCCATCGAGCTCAAGGTCGGTGCGGCCACCTGGCCTCTGAGGCAGCCCGTGTCGATGGACGCCAGCCTGCGCCTGGATAACGCCACGTTGAGCGCCCAGGCCCGCTTGTCACCCCAGATGCTGGAGGCGAACGCCGAATTGCAGGACCTGGCCGTGCAACAGCTGGCTGCCTGGCTGCCGCTGCCCGGCGGTGTCAGGCTCGCGGCCGGCCTGTCTGGCAGGGTGACGCTGCGCGTGGAGAAACCGCTGGAGGACGTGGCCGTCAACCGTGCGCGGCTGACGCTGCGCGACTGGCGGGTTGACGACGCCCGGCTCACGCTCGCCGGCAAACCGGTGCTGACGCTGGCCGGTGCGCGTCTCGATCAGGCGGAGGTCGACCTGGGCCCGCGCCTGCTGCGCGCTGGCACGCTCAAGCTGGACGCCCCGCGTGCGCAACTGGCCCGTGAGGCAGATGGACGCATCGACCTGCTGGCGCTGCAGCCCGCCGAGCCCGCCGTGTCAGCCCCTGCGCCCAGCCCGGCGTGGTCGCTGCGCCTGGCCGGCCTACAGGTCGAGCGGGGCGCACTGCGCTGGCGTGATGCGGCCGTGCCGGCCGGCGTGGCGCCGGTGGCCGTGGCGGTGGAGCCGCTGAATCTGCAGCTCGGCGCACTGACTTGGCCTGCCACCGCGCCCGTTCAGGCGCAATTCAGCGTTCAGCTGGCCGCGCTGGGCGCCAATGACAGGCCCGTGGCGGCCAGCGCCGGCAGCCTGCGCTGGCAGGGCAGGCTGGGCCTCGCGCCGCTGTCTGCGGCTGGCAGCCTGCGAGCCCAGGCGCTGCCACTGCGCTTGCTGGACGCCTACCTCGACCCCGCCTGGGGCGTGCAGATCGAGCGCGCCGAGCTGGGTTTCGCCACTGAACTGCAGGCGACGCAGCAGCCCGATGGCGCCTGGCAGGCCTCACTGACGGGTGACATGCGCATCGGCCCGCTGGCGTTGGCGCAGACGCGGCTCATCGACGGCCGACGGGTCACCGGTGAGGACCTGTTGAGCTGGCAGGTGCTGCAGCTGGACGGCCTGCGGCTTGCGCTTGCGCCCGGCGCGCCGCCACGGCTGGCGGTGCGTGACGCCCAGCTGGACGACGCCTACGCACGTCTCATCGTCGACGAGGCGGGGCGCTTCAACCTGCGCGACCTCGGTCCGGCGCGAGCGGCTTCGGCGCCCGAGCCCGCTGTCGCGACCGCGTCTGCCGCCTCGGCACCACCGCCCGAGATCGCTGTCGAGCGCATCCGCGTGCAACGCGTAACCGTGGACTTCAACGACCGCTTCGTGAAGCCCAGCTACAGCGCGCGGCTGACCGAGCTGCAGGGATCGCTCGGCGCGTTCTCGACCGCAGCGGCCGCCATGGCGCCGCTGACCGTGCGTGGCAAGGTCGCCGGCACCGGACTGCTGGAGATCGACGGCCAGCTCAGGCCCGGCAGCCCGCCAGCGCTGGACATCCGCGCCAACGCGAGCGACATCGAGCTCGCGCCGCTGTCCACCTACGCGGGCAAGTACGCCGGCCACGCCATCGAGCGCGGCAAGCTGTCGGCGCGGCTGGCCTACCAGGTCGATACAAGCGGCCAGCTCGTGGCTAGCAACCAGATCATCCTGAACCAGCTGACGTTCGGCGAGCGTGTGGAAAGCCCGGACGCGACCTCTTTGCCGGTGCGCTTCGCCCTGGCACTGCTGAAGGATGGCAACGGCGTCATCGACCTCAACCTGCCCGTCAGCGGTTCGCTGAACGACCCGGAGTTCAGCATCGGCGGCCTGGTGTGGAAGCTGTTCCTGAACCTGACGGCCAAGGCGCTGACCTCGCCGTTCTCGCTGTTCACCGGCAGCGATGCGCCCGAGGAAGCCCAGGTCGCCTTCGCGCCGGCCAGCACCACGCTGGCCAGCACCGATCAGCTGGACCGTATCGCCCGGCTTTTGACCGACAAGCCCGGCGTGCAACTCACGCTGACCGGATGGGCCGATGCCGAGAGCGAGATTCCCGCGCTGCGTGAGCAGCGGCTGGCCGTTGCACTGAAGGCCGAGAACGCCGCCACGCCCGAGGCTGCACTCAAGCGCCTGTACACCGCCACCCCATTGCCCAACAAGCCGCGCAACCTGCTGGGCCTGGCCCAGGACCTGCCGCCCGCTCAGATGCGCGGCCTGCTGATGGCCAGCTACGCGGTGGACGACGAGGCGCTGCGCCAACTGGCCGTGGCCCGCGCGGTGGCCGTGCGGGACGCACTGCTCGCCCGTGGCGCGCCCAATGCCCGCGTCTTCCTGGCCGCGCCCAAGCTCTGCGACGGGGCTTGCGCGACCGGCTGGCGCCCCCATGTCGAGCTGTCGCTCGCAGCCCACTGAAAGGCAACACATGACTCTCGAACGCATCACGCTAGCCGGCGGTTGTTTCTGGTGCTTGGAGGCCGTCTACGAGCACGTGCGCGGCGTGCACCGAGTGGAGAGCGGCTACAGCAATGGCGCGCATCCCAGCCCGAACTACGAGCAGGTCTGCAGTGGCACCACCGGCCATGCCGAGGTCGTGCGGCTGGATTTCGATCCCGCCGTCGTGTCGCTGCGCGAGCTGCTGGAGGTGTTCTTCACCATCCACGACCCGACGACGCTGAACCGCCAGGGCGCCGACGTCGGGACGCAGTACCGCTCGGCCATCTACTGGCACACCGAGGCGCAGCGCGCTCTGGCGGCCGAGGTCATCCGGGAGGCCAATGAGCACCACGGCGGCCGCGTCGTCACCGAACTGCAACCCGAGACCAACTACCACCCGGCCGAGGCATACCACCAGCATTACTACGCCCGCCACCCGGATCAGGGCTACTGCGCATTCGTCGTTGCCAGCAAGGTGGACAAGTTCCTTGCCAGCTTCAAGCGCCTCGTCAAATGATGCTGGCCTGGGACGGGCTGAGCCACCGCTATGCCGGCGGCGCCGAGATGGCGTATGCGGACTTCCTGCTGCCCGCCGGCCGGCACCTGCTGCTGCGGGGCGTGTCGGGCTCGGGCAAGTCCACGCTGCTGGCCCTGCTGGCCGGTCTGCTGCGCGTTCAGCAGGGGCTGCTCAGCGTGGCGGGCACCGAACTGCAGACCATGAATCCGCGCGCGCTGGACGCCTGGCGCGGTGCGACGCTGGGCGTCGTGCCGCAGCGGCTGCACCTCAGCGACGCGCTGACCGTGGCCGAGAACCTCGCGCTGCCGGCGCTGGCCGCAGGGCAGAGCGCTGACACGGCGCGGGCGGCCGAACTGCTCGCTGCGCTGGACATCGCCGACCTCGCCGGCCGCCGCCCACACCAGCTCAGCGTGGGCCAAGCCCAGCGTGTGGCGCTGGCGCGCGCCCTGATGCGCCGGCCTCGGCTGTTGCTGGCCGACGAGCCCAGCGCCAGCCTGGACGACGAACATGCGCTGCACATGCTGGCGCTGCTGCTCACCACGGCCGCGCGCGAGGGCTGCACGCTCATCATCGCCAGCCACGACGGCCGAGTTATTGACGCGCTGGGCGACCGCGATGACGTGACCGAGCTGGTGTTGCCCGGCCGCACGCTGGACGGGCGGCCGACCGGCGGCTCATCAGACCGCACGACGCTTTGGGCCAGCGGGGTGACGCGATGATGCGGCTGGCCTGGCGCTATCTTTGGTCGAGCCCGCTGACGACGGCGCTGAACCTGCTGCTACTGACCCTGGGCCTCGCGGCCGTGACCTTCGTGCTGCGCGCCAGCGCCCAGGTCGAGGCAGGGCTGCGGCGCGACCTCGCTGGCATCGACCTCGTCGTCGGCGCCAAGGGCAGCCCCATGCAGATCATGCTGGCCGGCGTGTTCCACCTCGATGCGCCCACCGGCAACATCCCGCTGGCCACGCTGGATTTGCTGAAGCGCCAGCCGCTGGTGGCCGAGGCGGTGCCGCTGTCGCTGGGCGATTCGTTCCGCGGCTTTCGCATCGTCGGCACGACGCACGAGTACCTCGGGCTGTACGGCGCCAAGATCGGGCAGGGCACGTTGTGGGCACAACCCATGCAGGCCGTGTTGGGCGCCGAGGTGGCACGCGCGAGCGGCTTTAAGCCGGGCGACCGCTTCGCCGGCAGCCACGGCCTGGCCGGCGGTGATGACCATGGCGAGCATCAGTTCGAAGTCGTCGGCGTGCTGGCCGACTCGGGCAGCGTGCTGGACCGCCTCGTGCTGACCGACCTTGCCTCGGTCTGGGAGGTGCATGGCGAACACCACGCTGACGCGCACGAGGGCCACGACGCTCATCACGAGGAGGACGAGGCGCGCGAGATCACGCTCGCCCTGGTGCGCTACCGCAGTCCGCTGGGCGCCGCCATGCTGCCACGCTGGGTCAACGCGCAGGAGGGACTGCAGTCCGCTGCGCCGGCGCTGGAAACGGCCCGGCTGATGCGTCTGGTGGGCGCCGGCACCGAGGTGCTGCGTGGCTTCGGCGTCGTGCTGCTGATCGCGGCGGGTCTGTCGGTCTGGGTCGCGCTGCTGCACGCGGTGCGCGCCCGCCAGGGCGACCTCGCCATGCTGCGCATGCTGGGCGCGCCGGCCCGGCGCATCGCCGCGCTCATCGCGCTGGAGGCATTGCTGCTGGCCGGGTTGGCCGCGGTGCTGGGCCTGGCGGCGGGCCATGGCCTCGTGGCCGGGCTGGAGCACCTGCTGGCCGAGCGGCAGTCGCTGCGGCTGGGCCAACTCGGCGTCAGCGAGGCCGAGTGGCTGGTGCCGCTGCTGGCCGGCGGCTTGGCGCTGCTGGCAGCGGCATGGCCGGCGTGGCGGGCCTACCGGCTGGATGTGACCACGCTGCTGCAGGCGCCGCGCTGAAGCCCGACAATCCGGCGCCATGAAGTTCAAGACCGTCCTCGCCCTCTGCCTGGCCGCCTCGGCCGCCTCCGTCGCGTTCGCGCAGAGCCCGCCTGCCATGGGCCAGGGCCCCGGCTATCACGACCCGCGCAGCCCCTTCAAGCCGCTGGAGGAGCGTGCCGACATCCTGTCGTGGAAGCTGCTGTCCCAGGTGACGGCCCGGGCCGAGAAGAAGAAGCTGGTGCCGACTTTCCCGGCCGCCGTGCAGGCGCTGGACCGCAAGACGGTCAAGGTGCAGGGCTTCATGACGCCGCTGGAGGCGGGCGACAAGCAGCAGCATTTTCTGCTGTCGTCGGTGCCCACGAGCTGCTCCTTCTGCGTGCCCGCCGGCCCCGAGGGCATGGTGGAGGTGCGCACCAAGAAGCCCGTGCGCTACACGCTGGAGCCGGTCGTCGTCGAGGGCATGCTGGCCGTGCTGACCGACGACCCGTACGGCCTGTACTACCGCGTGGAAGATGGTCTGGCCGTCAACTGATCAGGGCGCGAGCCGGTCACGGCGCCAGGCGCCGCCGTCCAGCGTGAACACCAGCCGGTCGTGCAGCCGCGAGCGGCGGCCCTGCCAGAACTCGTAGCGCTCCGGCACCAGCCGGTAGCCGCCCCAGTGCGGCGGTCGCTCCGGGTTGAGCCCGTGCTGCACGGCCGCCTTGGCCGCGTTGGTGACCAGCACCGCCCGCGAGCTGATGACGCGGCTTTGCGGCGACGCCCAGGCGCCCAGCCGCGAGTCCAGCGGACGGCTTTTAAAGTAGTCGTCCGACTCCTGCGCCGACGTCTTTTCGACACGGCCCTCGATGCGCACGACACGCTCCATCTCCACCCAGTGGAACTGCAACGCTGCGAACGGATTGCCTGCTAACTCCTCACCTTTGCGGCTTTCGTAGTTCGTGAACCAGACCATGCCGCGCGCGTCGGCGCCCTTCAGCAGCACCACACGCGTGGACGGCCGGCCGTTGGCTGCCACGGTCGCCACGGTCATGGCGGTGGGCTCGGACACATCGTGTGCGATGGCCTCGTCCATCCAGCGGTTGAACAGCACCAAGGGGCCGTCGGCGGCCTCGGCCTCGTCCAGTTCCCCCAGTTCGTAGCTCTTTCGGAAATCGCTTAACTTGCTCATGCCCCGAAGTATGCAGACCTTCCCTTAGGTGAACGTCCCAGTTGGTCAACATCGAACACGCCCGGCATGCTTCCGGCACTGCAGCAAAGAATTCACTCCCGATGATGAAACGACGCCCCGCCGTCGTCGTGCTCGCAGCAGGACGTGGCTCACGCTTTCGCGGTCCGGGACACAAGCTGGAACAGCGACTGGGTGGCGCGCCCGGCGCAGACACCTTGCTGACGCGCACGCTGCGGCACGCCATCGCCACGCAGCTGCCCGTGGTCGTCGTGACGACGGCCGCATTTGCTGCCACGGCTCATCGGTTCGTAGCAGCACGCGACGTGGTGACGCTGCCAGAGCGCGATGCCGCCGGCCAGCCGCAGCCCATCGGCATGGGGCATTCCATCGTTGCTGGCGTCAGCGCCTCGGGTGACGCCGACGGCTGGCTCATCCTGCCTGCCGACATGCCGCTGGTACAGCCCGCCACCATGCTGGCCGTGGCCCAGGGGCTGGAGCGCTACCCGGTCTGCTTCGCGCAGTACCGCGGCATACAGGGTCATCCGGTGGGCTTCGGCACGGAGCTCTACTCGGAGCTGATGGCGCTGCACGGCGACGAAGGCGCGCGGCGCATCGTCGCGCGCTACGCGGCCCAGCCCGTCCCCGTCGACGACCCTGGCGTGCACATCGACGTGGACACCGCCGAAGACCTCGCCCGCCTGCTCGGCTGACTCACAGCGGCGCGCACAGCCCGTGCCGCGCCGCCAGATGGGCCTGACGCTCCAGCTCCCTGTCCCGGATGCCATGCTCGCGCAAACCCTGGACGGTGCGCAGCAGGTAGTCCAGCGTCGTGCCGTAGCGGCCGCTGGCGTGCCGGAAGATGTGCAGCAGTTCTGGCTCGTGCAGCGGCCCGGTCCAGTTGGGGCTCTGGCGCGACAGCGTGAAGGCCAGCGCGCGCAGCCGGCAGGCCTCGCCAGTGCCGGTCTCGCAGTTCAGCCAGCGCGGCTCGTAGACGCCGTTGGGCATCTCGCGCGCCCAAAGACGTGGCAGCACCTCTTCGCCGGCCTCGCGCGGGACGCGGTAGACCAGGCCGCGACAGCTGCCACCGGACAACAGCGCCAGCACCAGGCCGGGCTCCTGCGGCGAACCGCGGTTCACGCGCGAGCGCATGCGCAGCACGCGGTGAAAGCCCAGCACACGGGCGGGCAGGGCCTGCGTGAAGTCAAATTCGGGCCGCCAGATCAGCGAGCCGTAGGCGAACAGCAGCAGGTCGTCGCCGCTGGCGCGCCATTCGGCCGTCGTGCGCTGCAGCAGGTGGCGGCTGCGTTCCGGGCCATGGGGGATGTGGATTGCCTGTGACGCCATCACCTTCAATCTTGTCACGGAGAAACGCCGAAGGTACCCAGCCCGTAACCCGAAAGCCCTTGTGGGCAAGTAATATGGTTACCTAAATTCTCAACGCCCGGTTACGAACGCCGAGGCGCCCGGAGACCAGAGATGAATACCACCCTGAACGAAGTCACCGCCCGCATCCGCGAGCGCAGCGCCAAGCTGCGCGGTGACTACCTTGCCCGCATCGCCCAGATGAACAACCGCCAGCGCGGTTTCGAACGCATGGGCTGCGCCAACGTGGCGCACGCCGTCGCGGCGCTGCCGGCCAACGACAAGCTGCGCATCGTGGCCGAGAAGGCGCCGCACCTCGGCGTCGTCACGGCCTACAACGACATGCTGTCGGCCCACCAGCCCTACGAAGACTACCCGGCGCAGATCCGCGCCGAGGCGCATCGCCTGGGCGCCACCGTGCAGGTGGCTGGCGGCGTTCCGGCCATGTGCGACGGTGTCACGCAGGGCCTGCCGGGCATGGAGCTGAGCCTGTTCTCGCGCGACACCATCGCGATGAGCACGGCCATCGCGCTGACGCACGACGTGTTCGATGCAGCGCTGCTGCTGGGCATCTGCGACAAGATCGTGCCGGGCCTGCTGATCGGCGCGTTGCACTTCGGCCACCTGCCTACCGTGTTCGTGCCGGCCGGCCCCATGGGCACCGGCATCTCCAACAGCGACAAGGCCAAGGTGCGCGAGTTGTACGCGCAGGGCAAGGTGGGCCGCGACGAACTGCTGAAGAGCGAGTCCGCCGCGTACCACGGTGCCGGCACCTGCACCTTCTACGGCACCGCCAACAGCAACCAGATGCTGCTGGAAGCCATGGGCCTGCACGTGCCCGGCAGCGCCTTCGTGCACCCGCACGACGACCTGCGCACGGCACTGACGCGCGAGGCCGTCGCGACGGCACTCAACATCTCCGGCCGCGTGGCCGGTAAGGCTGCCAAACCGATCGGCCATGTCGTCGACGAGCGCTGCATCGTCAACGCGATGGTGGCGCTGCTGGCCACTGGCGGCTCCACCAACCATCTGATCCACTGGGTCGCCGTCGCGCGCTCGGCCGGCATCCTGATCAACTGGACGGACTTCTCCGACCTGTCCAGCGTCGTGCCGCTGCTGGCGCGCGTCTACCCCAACGGCAGCGCTGACGTGAACCAGTTCCAGGCCGCGGGCGGCCCGAGTTTCGTCATCCGCGAGTTGCTGGATGCCGGCCTCATGCACGAGGACGTGCTGAGCGTGGGCGGCGACAACCTGCGCCCCTACACCACCGTGCCGCGTGCGGTGGGGCAGGGCGGCGAGGTGGTGCGCGAAGTGCTGCCGGCCGCGCCTATCGACGACAGCGTCGTGCGCACCGCGAGCGCGCCGTTCAGCGCCACTGGCGGCCTGAAGCTGCTGGACGGCAACCTGGGCCGTGCCGTCATCAAGTCCTCCGCAGTGCCGGAAGACCGCCACACCATCGAGGCACCCTGCCGCATCTTCACGACGCAGGAGGCCATGTTGGCCGCGTTCAAGAACGGCGAGTTGGAGAAGGACGTCGTCGTCGTCGTGCGCTTCCAGGGCCCGCACGCCAATGGCATGCCCGAGCTGCATAAGCTGACGCCGCCGCTGGCCGTGCTGCAGGGCAAGGGCTTCCGCGTTGCACTGGTCACCGACGGCCGCATGAGCGGCGCGTCGGGCAAGGTGCCTGCGGCCATCCACGTCAGCCCCGAGGCGCTGGCCGGCGGCCCGCTGGCCAAGTTGCGTGACGGCGACGTCGTGCGCGTCTGCGCCGTCAACGGCGTGCTGGCCGCGCTGGTGGACGATGCCGAGTGGGCCGCGCGCGAGAACGTGACGCTGGCGTCCGCCGAAGCCGACGTCAACGCGCACGGCCTTGGCCGCGAACTCTTCGCAGGTCTGCGACGCAACGTGCTGAGTGCCGAAGAGGGCGCTGTCACCTGGTTGTGAGAATCAAAGAATGCTTGAAACCCTGAGCCTGGCCAGCCACGGCCCCGTCATCCCCGTCATCGTCATCCAACGCCTGGAAGACGCCGTGCCTCTCGCCGAAGCCCTGGTGGCCGGCGGCATCAAGGTGCTCGAAGTGACCTTGCGCACGCCCGTCGCGCTGCAGGCCATGGAAGCCATGGCCAAGGTGCCCGGTGCCATCGTCGGCGCCGGCACGCTGCGCACGCCGCAGGACGTCACCAACGCGAAGAACGCCGGCTGCGTGTTTGGCGTCAGTCCCGGTTACACCGACGCGCTGGCCGCAGCCTGTAAGGCCGAGGGCCTGCCACTGCTGCCGGGCGTGTCCACCGCGTCGGAAGTGATGCAGGCCAATGCGGCCGGCTTCAATTTCCTGAAGCTGTTCCCGGCGACGGCGGTGGGCGGCGTGAACCTGCTGAAGGCCCTTGGCGGCCCGTTCCCTGACGTGGCGTTCTGCCCCACCGGCGGCATCTCGCTGCAGACGGCGCCGGACTTCCTGAAGCTGTCCAACGTCAAGGTCTGTGGTGGTTCGTGGCTGACGCCGCAGGACGCGATCGACGCCAAGGACTGGGGCCGCATCACGCGCCTGGCCGCCGAGGCGGCCGCCCTGCGCGGCGCCTGAACGCGCGGCGCGGCGTCAGTCGCCGCGCCTGTCGAACAACAGGCAGGTGGTGCTGGCGTGTGCGTACAGCCGCCCGTCGTGGCCCACCAACTCGGCCTCGGCCGTCATCACCTGGCGGCCGCGGTGCACCACGCGCCCCGTCGCCCGCACCAGCGGGACCTGCGCCGTCAGCGCGCGCACGAGGTTCACCTTGAACTCCAGCGTCGTGTAGGCGCGCCCCGGCGGCAGGGTCGTGTGCACAGCGCAGCCCAGCGCTGAGTCCAGCAGCGTCGCGAACCAGCCGCCATGCACGCTGCCCAGCGGGTTGTAGTGCTTCTCCTGGGGTTGCCCCTGGAAGACGGCCTCGCCGTCGGCGACCGAGATCAACATGAAATCCAGCGTCTCGCCGATGGGCGCGCGCGGCGCAAGGCCGTCAAGCATGGCCTGCATCTGCTGCAGCCCGGTCTTGCCGGCCAACAATGCCGGCGACGCCACGCCGACCTGCGGCATCAGGCGGGCGCGCACGGCCGCTTCGTCGGCGCGCCAGCGCGCGAGGGTTTCGTCAAGGTCGGGTGTGGCGGACATGGGGGCAACTCAAGTGTGGAGCCGCCGATTCTGCGCAGCGCCGCCCGGCCGGAGTGTCACTTCGGTTCAGGCCGCCAGTCGCATGGGCGCGGCCGCAGAGGCCGACACACGGCGTTGAGGGGCGCTTTGGCGCAACTCGTCCAGCACCGCACCCTGCCAGGGCAGCAGGTAGACCAGCGTGGCCAGCGTCGCCCGGCGCCGCGACGACAGCAGCGGCCGGCCGCGCTCGTCCAGCAGAAGCACGTTGGAGCGCACGTTCAGCGGGTCGGCCTGCACCACGGTGCCTTCGTCCATCTCGACCCAATTCCATTCCACCCAGGCCAGCATGTCGGCGTAACGACGCTCCCAACGCGTGATGCCACTCAGAAATGGGGCGTTGTCGGCACCGCGGGCGATGCGGGTCTGCGCATGGTGCACGTCCTGGGCAGCACTGGAGAGGGCCCCCACGGGCCAGCAGACACTGCCTTCAGGCAGGCGGATCAGGGATGACATGGTCAGCACCTCGCGGTCGTGTGATTCGAACGGGAGGCAGTCTCGTTTTCCGGTGAGGGGTACAACAAGCTGGCAGACTTGTCAGGTATGGCAGCCCCGGAAATGAACTATCAGCAACTGATCGATGTCGGCATGAGCGAGGACTTCGAGAGCTTCGAGCGTCGGCTGGTGGCGACGGCTGATGCGATGGGGTTTCCGATCATTTCAGGTTCGCTGATGAGAGGCGTGCTGAAAGATCCGGAGCGGCAGATCACTGTCTACGGGAACATTCCTCAGGCTTACCTCGAGGCCACGCACGACCGAGACGCAGCGCTACGTGATCCAGTCACGGAGCACTTGATGAACCATACGGTGCCGATCATCTACAGTCAGGCCACGTACGTAAATGCCGGCGTGGGGGAGCTCTGGGAGATGCAAGCCCCATACGGATACAAAAACGGCATCGCCGTCAAACTGCATCTGCCCGGAGACAAACACTTTCTCCTCGGTGTGGACCGTGACGAAGCGCTTCCTGCCTCTGGGCCAGCCTTGATGCAACTCGTCGCTGGCCTGCAACTGCTCGCCGCACATGCGTTGACCGCCGCAGACCGCCTGCTCAGTCCCAAGCTGCAAGTCGAATTGCCCAAGCTCACCAAACGGGAGATGGACGTTCTTAGCTGGACCGCGCAAGGCAAGACGGCTTGGGAAGTCAGCGTGATTCTTGCCATGAGCGAGAAGACAGTGAACTTCCACCTGGCCAACGTCATGCGCAAGCTTCAGGTCAACTCGAAGCATCAAGCGGTGCTTCGTTGTGTAGCCGCTGGGGTTCTTTAGCGGTAGACAACCTGGAAGACTTGCTAGGTTTCTAGGGGGAGAAAAAAAGAGACAGTTCGTTCCAAGCCAACTGCTCTCGACTCCAAGGAGCCCCTCATGGAACTCATCGACCTGATCTACGAACTCTTCGGCATTCCTCGACTCGGGAGCTGACTACCGATCTGCTTGCCGCAGTGGTTCACATGTTTGCCTACTCCGGTCGGTCAAGCGGCTGTCAATCACCGAATGCGGTCAAGCGACTGCACGCAACCGTGACCTCGCCTTCGAACGCTCCCAACTCCAAGGCCAGCACTGTGCCCATCTCGGCGGAGACCTACGCCAAGTTGATCAGCCTCGCAGACCAAGCGCCCCTGGAGTGCCTTTCTATCACCTCGCGGACATTGGCCTGCGCCAAGACGCTGGGCTACAACCAGATCGGCCAGATCCGAAGCACGCCGGCCAGTCGGCTGGCTGGGGATCTGGGCCAGGAGCGCGCCGACGAACTGCAGCGCGCGCTCAATGACTTTGGCATGAGGCAGACGGGCACCGCCGCTTGAGGCCCGGCCCGCTGACCGTTTTCATGCATGGCCCAGGGCGCTGAGGGCGGCCTGGGCTTTTTTTGCGCCGGGCGTGCGAGCATGTCGCCCATGCAAGATCGCCATATTTCCCTGGATGCCTGGCCGCGACGTGCGGCCCTTGAACATTTCCGCCACATGGCCCAGCCGGCCTTCAGCGTCACCGTGCCAGTGGACGTGACGGGCCTGCGCGAGCGTGCGCTGCGGCATGCCGCCACGCCCTGGCTGGCCTATCACCATGCTGCACTGGAGGCGGCCAACAGCGTACCGGCCATGCGCCAGACCCTGCTGCCGGCCGATCAGGGCGTGCATGAGTTCGGTGCCGTGCACGCCAGCACGACGGTGCTTCGCAGCGACGGCAGCTTCGGCTTCATCACCCTGGTCCGTGATCCGTCGCTAGCCGCATTTGCCGAGCGGGCGAGACCCCATCTGGAACGTGTGCGGCAAGCCAGCGGCAGCCTGTCGGCGGCGGACGAGCCCGGTGGCAGCGATCCGCTGGCTACCGTGCACATGACGGCCTTGCCTTGGTTTGCGTTCACTGCCTTCACGCACGCCCGCGGCAAGGGCGACGACAGGCCCAAGGTTGCCTTCGGGCGATTCAAGGAGGAGGGCGCCCGGCTGCTGATGCCGGTCGCCGTGGACGTTCACCACGCGCTCTGCGATGGCCTGCATGTGGGCCGCTTCTTCGAGCAGCTGCAGGCCAATCTCGACGCCATCTGACGCGCAGCCTGTCGAGAGGAGCGCGCTTCGTTCGTCGTCTCAGCACCACCCGAGGAGACTTCCCATGAGCCCAGCATCGCCCGTCAAGGGGCCGGCGTCCTACTTCCCATCCATCGAGAAGAAATACGGCCATCCCATCGACCACTGGCAGCAGATCCTCGCCGCGGCGGGGCCGCTCAAACACATGGAACTGGTGGGGCTGCTGAAGGTCGAGCATGGCCTGGGCCATGGTCACGCCAACGCCCTGGTAGCCCATTTCATGGCCCACCGGGCCTAGGGCGGTTACTCAGTCCTGCAGCGTCACGATGACGGGGGCGTGATCGCTGGGCCGCTCGTTTCGGCGCGGCTGTTTGTCGATCTCGCAGGCTGTCACGCGGCGCTTCAGCGCTTCGCTGACGAGGATGTGATCGATGCGCAGTCCCTGGTTCTTGCGGAAGGCCAGGTTGCGGTAGTCCCACCAGCTCCAGCTCTTGGGCGCCTGATCGAAAATGCGGAACGCATCGGACAGCCCCAGGTTCAAGAGCTGCTGGAAATGCTCCCGCTCCTCGGCGGTGCAGTGGATCTGGCCCGCCCAAGCGACCGGGTCGTACACATCGCGGTCATCCGGAGCAATGTTGAAGTCGCCCATCAGCACCAACTGCTCGTGCGCCTTCAGCTCATCGGCCAGCCAGCGGCGCAGCCCGTTCAGCCAGTTCATCTTGTAGGCAAACTTGTCACTGCCCGGTGCCTGGCCGTTGGGGAAATAGCCGCCGATGACGCGCACGCCGCCCACCGTGCCGGCAATGACTCGGGCCTGCTCGTCGGGCAGCCCGGGGATGTTCTTGACGACGTTTTCGGCCCGTTCACGGCTGATCAGCGCCACGCCGTTGTAGGTTTTCTGGCCGAACCACTGCACCTGGTAGCCGGCTTCGCCGATCTCCATCGTGGGGAACTTGTCGTCGGTGAGCTTGGTCTCCTGCAACACGAGGGCATCGACCGGATGCGCGGCCAACCAGTCCAGCAACTGCGGCAGACGGACGGCGAGTGAATTGACGTTCCAGGTGGCGAACTTTTTCATCGCGTCATCCTAGCGGCGCCGCCATCCGAAGAAAATCGACAATGTGCATTATGTAAACAATAGACATACCAATGTACATGGCACAATTGCGAACCATTCGCATTTAAAGAATCCACCGTAGCGGCTGCGCGCTTCCCGACGCGTCGTGCTGCCAGGCCATAGTGACGTGAGCGCCTCGACCCATCCCGCACCGCCACCCATCGCCACGCTGTACGGCGATCACCACGCCTGGCTACAGGCCTGGCTACGTCGGCGGCTGGGCAATGCAGCCGACGCAGCGGACCTCGCCCAGGACGCCTTCGTGCGCCTCCTGCGCCGACCCTTGCGCTTCGATAGCGCGCCACAGGCACGTGTCTACCTGCGCACCTTGGCCCAGGGCCTGTGCGTGGACCTGTGGCGCCGCCGG
Source organism: Pelomonas margarita (assembly GCF_043555875.1). Taxonomy (NCBI): domain Bacteria; kingdom Pseudomonadati; phylum Pseudomonadota; class Betaproteobacteria; order Burkholderiales; family Sphaerotilaceae; genus Roseateles; species Pelomonas margarita. The sequence goes on from NZ_JBIGHW010000005.1 coordinate 26,523, forward strand.
GAGATCGAGCAAGCCTGGCTGGACACGCTGGCCGCACAGCCACAAAGCCTGGCGGTCTCCGCCGAGGACCACGCGGCCGTGCTGCAGGCGCTGCAGGACATCGACCGGCTGCTGCAAGGCCTGTCCGCCCGCGCCGCCCAGGCCTTCGTGCTGGCCCAGGCCTGCGGCATGACGGACCAGGAAGTCGCCGACGCGCTGGGCGTGTCGTCCCGCATGGTGCGCAAGTACGTCGCGCAGGCCATGCTCTTGTGCCTGCAACTGGACGTGGCATGACGGCCGGCGACGCCGGCGCCTCTCACGAGGCGGCAGCCTTGCCGCACGCCACGCTGGCCGAGGCCGCAGATTGGCTATTTTTGCCCATCCCCCGAAAATGCAAAAATTCTCGTAAGTGGTTGAAGCATATAAATAATTCTGCGTAGATGTTTGGGGTTTTGGCTGCTATTGGCGCCCCGGAAATCTCTCTAAACTGCACGCCAGCGACGAACGCACCCAACGTCAACGCCTCGACGTGAACCGCTGCAAGGCGCGGACAAAACCCGCCACTTTGGACGGCCAACGAGTCCATCGCGCGTGCCGCATTCGCTAACGAATGGGCCGAGCGCGCGCAGGTCGATGTCGGCGTGCGAGGGGCCGTGACGACCGGCGCGGCGCAGCGTGTGAAGGAACTCGAACGCGACCTTTGCGAACTGCACAGGGCCAGGGCGTATCCCCAAGGCCTTGGCCGCCACTCCAGTAGCGCCGCCGGCCTTGACGTGCCTGACCGCCTCCTGCTTGGACTCTAGCCTGTCCTTCCCTCGGCTTCTTCCTTCGTTCACCACTCGGCCCCTGATTCGGGATTCTCCCGGGCTGCGCTATGAACTCCGAAGTTCGGCGCAACCTCAGACGCTGTCCTCTGCTGGCTGAGTCGAAGTCTTCGGCGTCAGCCTCGCTGCGGCTCGCGACTTCTCCCTTCGTCAGCAAGCTTCAAAGAGTCTGTAGCGGCTTCACGTTGGTGTAGTAAGATTGACAGAATGAAATGGTTGCTACTGATTCTCTCGCTTCCGACGGAGAACGCCACCGCCCGCATGCGCTGTTGGCGGGCGCTCAAGTCTTGCGGCGCCGCGGTGCTGAGAGACGGTGTCTACCTGTTGCCTGACTCAGGTGCGAACGCAGCCACGCTGCAGGCCATTGCCGAGGACCTGCGAGCCAACTCCGGCACCGCGCACCTGATGCCCACGCAGAGCGACGCCCAGGATTTCCACGCGCTCTTTGACCGCACGACGGAGTTCGGTGAACTATTCGCTTTGATCGCAGCAGCCCGTACCGACCTGCGTGAGGACAGCGCCCTGCACGTGCTCAAGCAGTGCCGCAAGCTGCGCAAGAGTCTGGAGCAGCTCGTCGCCATCGACTTCTTCCCTGGCGAGGCCCAGCGCCAGACCGACGCGGCCCTGCAGGCCCTCGAACTTGACGCCAACCGCGTGCTCTCGCCCAATGAGCCCCAAGCCGTCGAGCAGGGCATTGCCCGGCTGAACATCGCCGACTATCGAGGCCGTACCTGGGCGACCCGCAGTCGCCCGTGGGTGGACCGCCTTGCCAGCGCCTGGCTAATCCGCCGCTTCATCGACCCGGACGCCAGGTTCATCTGGCTCGATGCTCCCGGCGACTGCCCCAGGATCGCGCTCGGTTTCGATTTCGATGGCGCGGACTTCACCCACGTGGGCGCGCGCGTAACTTTCGAGACCCTGCTGGCCAGCTTCGGTCTAGAGACGCCCCCGCTGCAGCGCCTTGGCCTGCTAGTGCACAGCCTGGACGCGGGCGGCGTGCAGCCGCCCGAGGCCACCGGCGTCGAGCGCGTGCTGGCCGGCATGCGCGAGGCGATCACAGACGACGACCAGCTCATGCAGGTTGCGGCCGGCGTCTTCGACGGCCTGCTGACCGCTTTTCAACGCGAGACGGAGAAGTCATGAATGCGATCCCTGCGGCCCTTCCTTTCGACCCTGGCCTGTTCCAAGGCCTGTCCGAGGAGCTGCTGCGCAGCCACCACCAGAACAACTACGGCGGCGCGGTGAAACGCCTGAATGCCATCCGTGCGGCCTTGGCACAGGCCAGCGCCAGCAGCCTGGCCGGCTTCGAGCTCAACGGCCTGAAGCGCGAGGAGCTGATTGCGACGAATTCCATGCTGCTGCACGAGCTGTACTTCGACAGTCTGGCGCCTGAACCGCCCGCCATGACGCCGGCCATGGCCTTGGCACTGACGGGCAGCTTTGACAGCGTTGAGCGCTGGCGAGAGGAGTTTGTCGCGATGGGCAAGGCCCTTGGCGGCGGCTCGGGCTGGGTATTGCTGAGCTTCCAGCCGCGCGAGGGAACCCTCGTCAACCAGTGGGCGGCCGATCACACCCACGCCCTGGCCAGCGCAGTTCCGATTCTGGCGCTCGACATGTACGAGCACGCCTATCACCTCGACCACGGCGCAGCAGCAGGAGCCTATGTCGACGCCTTCATGGCCCACATTGACTGGGCCAAGGTCTACGAGCGTTACCAGCACGCCGTACATGCGGCCAGCGATGGCGCCGCAGCAGATCTCGCCGGGCTGGACCTTGCCGCGCAGGTGGTGGTTGACGTGCGGCGCGACGCCATGTTCAAGCAAGCCGCCACGGTGCTTCCCGGCGCACGCTGGCGAGATCCGGCCACGGTGCAGGACTGGGCGGCCGATATGCCGACCGACCGTGAGGTGCTGGTCTATTGCATCTATGGCCATGAGGTGGGGCGTGCCACCGCGCTGAAGCTGCGCGCACAGGGAGTCAAAGCCAGCTTCCTGCCGGGCGGCATCGACGCCTGGGCTGCAGCCGGCAAACCCCTGCAAGCCAAGGAGACGCTCGCATGAGTGAGCAGGATCATTCCGGCCCTCGATACACCCTCTGGCAGCTGGTGGCCTACATGCTCGGCCTGGGCACTTGGGGTTTCGGTGGTCCGGTGGCCCTGGTGGGCTTCATGTACCGCGACCTGGTCGAGCACCGGCGTTGGATCTCCGAGGCCGACTACAAGGAAGGCATGGCCCTGGCCCAGTTGATGCCTGGCCCCTTGGCCGCACAGTTGGCCATCTACCTGGGCTACGTACATTTCAGGACATGGGGCGCGACGCTGGTGGGGCTGGCCTTTGTGATCCCGTCTTTCCTGATGGTCGTGGCTATCGGGGCAGCCTATGTCGCCTTCGGCGGCATCGCCTGGATGCAGGCGGTGTTCTACGGCGTCGGTGCTGCAGTCATCGGCATCATCGCCATGAGCGCCTACAAGCTGACCACCAAGAATGTCGGACGCGACAAGCTGCTATGGGTCATCTTCGTGGCCAGCGCGGCCGTTACGGTCATCACGAAGTCCGAGGTGATCTGGCTCTTCTTGGGTGCCGGGGTGCTGGTCTGGCTGTTGCGCGCGCCGCCCAAGCTGGGTGGGCGCCTGAACAGCCTGGCCCTGGCGGCGCCCATCGCTGGCGCCGCCGCCGTCTCGGCGGTGGACTGGCCGCGCCTTGTCGAGATCGGCGCCTTCTTCGCCTATGCGGGCAGCTTCGTTTTCGGCAGTGGCCTCGCCATCGTGCCCTTTCTCTACGGAGGCGTGGTGCAGGATCACCACTGGCTCAACGACCGCCAGTTCGTCGATGCTGTCGCTGTGGCCATGATCACGCCAGGGCCGGTGGTCATCACCACGGCTTTCATCGGCTATCTGGTGGCGGGCTTCTGGGGTGCGGTCGTGGCGGCCATGGGCACATTCGTACCCTGCTATCTGCTCACCATACTGCCGGCGCCGTATTTCAAGAAGCATGGCAAGAAGCCCGGCATCGTCGCCTTCGTCGACGGCGTGACAGCCGCAGCCATCGGCGCAATCACGGGTGCGGTCATCGTCATCGGCCAGCGTTCGATTACCGACTGGGTCACGGCCGCACTGGCCCTGGCCACTGTGGTTGCGTTGTGGCGCTTCAAAAAGCTGCCCGAGCCTGTCACGGTTGCAGTAGCCGCAGTCGCCGGCCTCGTGCTGTATCCGCTGGCCCACCCCACTTGATCGCCTGGCAAGAAGAGAGTTCCATGGCCGCGAAATCCTCACCTGCGTATTCCACGCCATCGCGGACACCGTTCCGCTCTGATGGCGGACAGCATTCCACTGTGATGGCGGACACCGTTCCAGGCTGAAGGCGGACAGCGTTCCACGCCGATCGCGGACACCGGCGGGGTGTTCTGAGTGACCCAACGAGGCATAGGCTGCCCGGCTTTTTGGCCGGGAGAGGCGATGCCCACACCAAGGGTCCTCATGAGCAAGATCAGACAAGCACTTCGACTGCTGGCCGACGCCGGCCTGAGCATGCGGCAGGTCGCCGCCGCGCTGGGGGTGAGCAAGACCACCGTCAGCGAGATCGCGATGTACGCGCGTGACGCAGGGGTGGACTGGCCGCTGGCCAACACCCTCAGCGACGACGAACTGCAGGCCCGCCTGTACCCGCCGCCGCGCCCGCGCAGCAGCACCCGGCAGGAGCCGAGCTACGCCGTGCTGCACCAGGAGCTCGCACGCCCTGGCGTGACGCTGCAACTGCTGTGGGAGGAGTACCGCGCCGGGGCCGGTGACGCGGCCTACCGCTACAGCGCCTTCTGCGAGAAGTACCGCGCCTGGGTCAAGCGCCAGAAGCGCTCGATGCGCCAGGTGCACCCCGGTGGCGAGCGGCTGTTCGTCGACTACGCCGGCCAGACCGTGCCGGTGGTCGATGCGGCCACCGGCGAGATCCGCCGCGCGCAGGTGTTCGTGGCGGTGCTGGGCGCGTCGAACTACACCTACGCCTGCGCCACCTGGCAGCAGACGGCTGCCGACTGGGTGGGCGCCATCATCGGGTCGCTGGAGTTCATCGGCGGCGTGCCGCGGCTGCTGGTGCCCGACCAGCCCCGGGCGCTGATCGCCAATCCCGATGCCTACGAGCCCGTCACCGCCCGGCTGATGCAGGAGCTGGCCGAGCACTACGGCGTGGCGGTGCTGCCCGCACGCCCCGGTCGGCCGCAGGACAAGGCGAAGGTCGAGGTCGGCGTGCAGGTGGTCGAGCGCTGGATCCTGGCGCGGTTGCGCCACCAGCGCTTCTTCACGCTGGCCGAGCTCAACCGCAAGATCGGGGAACTGCTGGCCGCGCTGAACCAGAGGCCGTTCAAGGCACTGCCCGGCTGCAGGGCGTCGGCCTTCGCAGCGCTGGACGCCCCGGTCCTGAAGCCGCTGCCGGCGCAGGCCATGGTGCTGGCGCAGTTCAAGCCGGCCCGGGTCAACATCGACTACCACGTCGCCTTCGAGGGCCACCACTACTCGGTGCCGCACCAGCATGTCGGCGCGGCGGTGGAGCTGCGGGTGACCGCCACCACGCTGGAGGTGCTGCTGCGCCGCCAGCGCATTGCCGCCCATGCACGCAGCGACCGGGTGGGCGGCTTCACCACGGTGGCCGAGCACATGCCCGCCTCGCACCGGGCACATGCCCAGTGGACGCCGGCCAAGCTCATCGCCTGGGGTGAGCGCATCGGCGCGGCCACCGCCAGCGTGGTGCGCTGGCAGATGGAGCGCCGCCCGCACCCCGAGCAGGGCTACCGCGCCTGCCTGGGCCTGATGCGCCTGGCCCGCGAGTACGGCAACGACAGGCTGGAGGCCGCCTGCGCCCGTGCGCAGTCCATCCGCGCGCCCCACTACCGCAGCGTCAAGTCGATCCTGGCCTGCGGGCTGGATCGGCAGAGCAGCGCGCTACTAGGCGGGGACCGCAACCCCACCGCGCCCATGCCCAGCCACGACAACGTGCGTGGCGCCGGCTACTACGGCCACCACTGATGGCGGACACGACGCCCGCGACCGCAACCACCACCGACAACCCCGACATCACCATCCCCATGCTGCAACAACACACCCTGGACCAACTGCGCGGCCTGCGCCTGGACGGCATGATCGCCGCGCTCACCGACACCGCCACCCAGCACGCCGCCGAGGCGCTGCCCTTCGATCAACGCCTGGCGCTGCTGGTGCAGCGCGAGCTCGACTGGCGCGGCGGCAAGCGCGTGGCGCGGCTGCTGAAGGCCGCCAAGCTCAAGGTCAGCGCGGCCTGCGTGGAAGACATCGACTGGCGCGCCAGCCGCGGCCTGGACCGGCATCTGGTCACCGCCCTGGCCGGCGGCGACTGGATACGCCACGGCCGCAACGTGCTCATCACCGGTGCCACCGGCTGCGGCAAGACCTGGCTGGGTTGCGCCCTGGCCCAGCAGGCCGCCCGCCAGGGCTTCAGCGTGCTCTACACCCGCGCCACGCGGCTGCTGCAGGAGCTGCAGGTGGCCCATGGCGACGGCAGCTTCAGCCGCCGTCTGGCCCAGTTGGCACGGCTGGACCTGCTGGTGCTCGACGACCTGGCCATCGCCCCAATCACCGCGCCCGAGCGGCAGGACCTGCTGGAGCTGCTGGACGACCGCGTGGGCAGCCGCAGCACGCTCATCACCAGCCAGTTGCCCACCAGCGCCTGGCACGCCTGGCTGGCCGAGCCCACCATCGCCGACGCCATCATGGACCGGCTGCTGCACAGCGCGCACACCATCGCGCTCAAGGGCGAGTCACTGCGCCGGGCCCGGGCGCAGGCCTGACGGCATCGGCGGCGTGCCCCCAATGGTGCGCTGCCGACCCGCCTTGCCCACCGCGGCGGCTGTTCGTCGCAGGCGACGCCGCCGCCGTGGACAAGGCTGCCGGGCGCACCACCAGCGGCATCAAGACCGCCTTCGGCACCGGGTTGCCCACCCGGCGCTGACGCGCCGCGTGGACAGCCCGGCTGGGCGCGTTCCACGCTGATCGCGGACAGCGTTCCAGCGTGATGGCGGACAACTGCCCTACCATCCGCCCCGTCACTCAGGCACCCCGCTCAGGGTGTCCGCGATCGCATGGAACGCTGTCCGCGATCAGCCTGGAATGGGTGTCCGCGATCAGTGGAATGCGCACCGTAGCCATGAAGCGGTGCAGGTTGCGGGGTCGATCAGGCGCCAGCGCGCGGAGGGCGGGCAACACGTGCTCGAAGGGGGCATAGCAGGCGCTGCCATGTCGCTGGTTGGAGGGGTGGGCCACGCCGTCGTCGCCGGGCGCGGCGGCACGGGCGGCGAGGGCCTGGGGCGTACTGAATCGCGTCGCCTGCAGCACGGGGTAGTCGGCCGCGTTCGGAGTCATTTCCAGCAGGGCCAGCTCGCCGATGCCGCCGGCGGTTCAGCGTCAAAAGCACCTGCTCGCAGCGGCCGAAGACCTCGTAGCCGGCCGCCTCAGGCGAATCGGCACCCTCGTTCTGCTCGGAACGTACAAGCTCCTGGAAATCCGGGACCACAGCGCCCAGCTCATGCGCCGGAGCCAGATCGTGCATTTCCCCAGCTACCGGCTGGAGCAAAGGGAGGACCAAGTCGCTTTCAAGTCGACCCTGGATGCCCTGGCCAAGGCGCTACCCATACCGCTTGAGGCGGGCATGCTCAAGCGCGTGGACTACTTCTTCAACAAGACAGCCGGCTGCATCGGCATCCGCAGCTGCTCGCGCCGCTCATGTTCCGGCTTCGCCACGAGGCCATCGCCAAGTCACACAGACCCGTCAAGGTCGTCGAAGAATCCGGCCTCATTCCCGCCGGCCATGAGCGCGTCGAAGAGATGCTGGTGGGCGCGCACGGCGCCAGCATCGCCGCCCTGCGCAGCGTCATCCTCGAACGGGACATCAAGGAGATCCGCGCCAACCTCAGCGCGATCGCGAGGATCGAGCCTTGGGGGCGTGCCCAGCGCAACCCGGAAGGCACGCTGGCAGTCCAGACGCAAGGTCGGGCGCTGCTGCGCTTCTTCCGCTACGGCAACGACGCAGCCAACGCGAGGCTATTCGAGGCCGTCAAGGGCCTATTGAGCCACCTTGGACTGAAGCACCGGTTCTTCCGCCAGGGACGCCATGGCTGGTTCTTCGCGAGCCTGCTGGAGGTCGGTCAGATCACCGACGAGAAGTTCGACCAGTTGCTCTCCTTCCCAGGCCTTCGGCGGCTGATGCCCGAGCCGCGCATGCAGTCGGCGGCCACGCGCCGGCCCATTGGCGCCGCGGCCGCGCCGCCTCATCTCGCGCGACCTATCGAGGGCCTGCCGACGGTGGCTGTCTTCGACACCGGGACGTCGGCGGCGGCCACGGATCTGCGGCCGTGGGTGGTCGGCACGAAGACCTACGTGCTGCCGCCCGACACGGACCATGAGCATGGCACCCACGTCGCCTCCCTGGTGGCGGGCGCGCACGGCCTGAACGCGGGCCATGCGGACTTCCCCGCCCTGGGCGCCAAGGTCTACGACGTCTGCGGCCTGGAGGCCGGCGCCGGCGGCTACATCGGCGACCCGATCGGCCGGCTGGAAGAGGCCATCAGGGGCCGTCCCGATGTGCACGTCTGGAACCTGTCGTTGGGCACAGTCAAGTTCGTTAAGTTGGATTGTAGAAAGCAGCGCTAGGGATGCAAGGCCAGCGAATCCACGCATCTAACCGGGGCGCGCGCGGAGAACGGACCCCAGTAGACGCACGGTTTAAAATACATATGATTTACAACTAATTGTTGTAGACGGCAATCATGCCAACCCCTATGCGCGAACTAAGAGCCCTTGCCACGTTGTTGAAGGCGGCCGAACTCGGCAGCCTGACCAACGCCGCTGCCGACCAGGGCATCACGCCCCAGGCCGCGAGCAAGACGCTGGCACAGCTGGAGCGGCAGCTCGGAGTCAAACTGCTGGAGCGCACGACGCGGCGGCTGGCGCTGACACCCGAAGGTCAGGTGCTGGTCGACGCATCCCGACCGGCACTGGAGGCGATGAACGCAGCGTTGGACGCCGTGCGCAAGGCGCCGTCCAAGCCGCTCACCGGCCACCTGTCCATCGCAGCGCCGCGGATGGTGGTGTCGACCGTGCTCGCGCCGGTGGTCGACGCCTTCAGCGCTTTGCATCCCAAGCTGAACCTGCACGTCAGGTCTGTCGACCAAGCCACGCCGGCGATTCAGGGGGAAGACGAGGTGTGCTTCAGTTTCGGGCCGATGCTGGAGCAGGACGTCAGCAGCACCTTCCTGATGGAAGCGCTACTCCTGTACTGCGCCTCGCCGGGCTACCTGGCCAAGCACGGCGTGCCGCGGTCGGTAGAGGCGCTGGACGCGCGCCAAGCCGGGATGCCGGTGCTTGAGGCCCGGACCGGCGGCAAGGATCGCGGGCCGATGCTTTCGACCAACGACGACCAACTCGAACTGCAGATCGCCCGGTCTGGCCGCTTGGCGATGCAGCTGATCTCGCTGACGGCGATGCCGTGCATCGAGGACGGCACGCTTGTGCCGCTGCCATCACTGGGGGTCGATTCGGCTCACCTGTTTATTTGCCACTACAGCAGTGAAGTGCTGCCGCAGGTCGGCGCCTTCGTCGAGTTCGCGCTGGACCGCTTGCAAGGCAGCCAGGCATTTGCACCATCGGAAACCCGCCTGGCGGCGCTGGAGCGGGCGGCGACGCGGCGACGGCCTTCACCGAAGTCCTTCCGCCGATTGGAAGCGACGAGCGTGGCGCCATGAGCGCCACCGTTGAGCAGTACGTCCTAGCGGCCGACCGGGACAACACGGTCAAGAGCTATGCCGCAGCGCTGCGCAACTTCGAGCAAGTCTGGAACGGGCTGCTGCCCGCGACGGCTGACACGGTGGCGCGCTACCTGGCCGAGCACGCGGAGGTCTACCGCATCAGCACGCTGCGTCTGCATCTGGCTGCACTGGCGCGATGGCATGCCGACAACGGCTTCGGCGATCCCACCCGGTCGCCGCTGGTGCAGAAGGTGCTGCGCGGCGTCCGGGCCAAGCACGCCGTGCCGCAGAAGCGGGCCCGGCCGCTGCAGCTCGACGTGCTCGAAGCGGTGTCCGACTGGCTGCTGAAGGCGCAGGCGTCGGCACGCGAGCACGGCCGCCAGGCCGAGCAACTGCGCCGCAGCCGCGACCGCGCGATGCTCCTGCTGGGCTTCTGGCGCGCCTTCCGATCCGACGAGCTGGCCAGCATGCGCATCGAGGAGGTCCAAGCCCAGCGTGGCAAAGGGCTGACCTGCCGGCCTCGAAAGACCAAGACCACTGACGAGGGCGAGGACCGTGCATTCCATTGCCCGGCGCTGTCGCGGCTGTGCCCGGTGGACGCCTACCTCGACTGGATCGAACTGCGCGGCCGCAAGACCGGGCCGGTGTTCCCTGGCATCGATCGTTGGGGCAAAGTCTCGGACGAGCACATGCTGAGCAAGACTGTGCTGCCGCTGCTGCGGCGCATCCTGCACGAGGCTGGCGCCGAGGAGGCCGCCAGTTATTCCAGCCACTCGCTTCGCCGTGGTTTCGCCAACTGGGCCAGCAGCAACGGCTGGGACCTCAAGGAACTGATGGAGCACGTGGGCTGGCGCGACGTCGGCTCGGCATTGCGCTACGTCGATGTGTCTCACGCCGCGTTGAAGGGCAAGTTCGAGCGCGGCCTGGCCAATAGCCCGCCAGCGTCAGCACTGGGCACCACGAAGCCGAACAACTCGATGCCACCGACTGGCGGCGATGATGCGCTCGCGCAGCCCGACGAGCGGCCTCGCGACCCACCGCACTGAATGTCGACGGCCGCCGACTCGCACCGCCTCGCGCTACTCAGCGCCGCGGAAATCGAAGCCCTGTATGGCTTCCCTAATTTTTCCGACGAGGATCGGCAGGCCTACTTCGAGCTGTCCGAGCAGGAATTGGCTGTCGTCGAGGCGCGATATCGATCCGTCGGCCTCTTCTTGGCGCTGGAACTCGGGTACTTCAAGGCCAAGCAGCGGTTTTTCGACTTCACGCTGGAGCAGGCCCAGCAGGACCTGCGCTTCCTCGCGGCCCGCTATTTTCCAGACTTCTCCCTCAAGTCATTCAAGCTGCCGTCCAGGCCGACCCGGACCGGGCTGCAGCAGGACATCCTTAAGCTGACCGGCTATCGGCTGTGCGACGCCCAAGGCACGAAGGACCTCGAAGCGCGGGCCGAGCGCCTGGCGACGCGCTCCACGCAGCCGCAGTACGTGCTTCGTGAGCTGATGCAGCATCTGGCCAACGAGAACATGGTTCTGCCCGTGTACACGGCGCTCCAGGATCTCATCGGCCGAGTGTTGAGCCGGGAGCGCCAGCGCGTCGTGAGCCGGCTTGAGGAGAGCCTTCCGCGCCGCGTCAAGACCCAGTTGATGGAATTGCTCGCGACCGGCGACGACGACAGCCTGTACCAGATCACCGCACTCAAGAAGGAGGCCCGAGACTTCAGCCGCCGTGAGCTCAAGCAGGAAGTCCAACGGCGCCAGGTGTTCAAGCCCCTGCACGATTTCGCCACCCAGTTCCTGGTACAGGCCGGCCTGTCCAATGAAAGCAGCCGCTACTACGCCTCGTTGGTCAGGTTTTACACGGTCTACAAGCTGCGCCGGCAGCCCCAGGGCACCTCCAGGCTGTACCTGCTGTGCTTCGCCCATCAGCGATTCCGGGAGATCAACGACAACCTGATCGAGGCCTTCATGCACTTGGTCTCGACCTACAAGAAGGAAGCCAAGACGGCGGCTGAGGACGCCATGCGGCAGGCCCAGGTGGACGCCGCGAAGAATCTCGGTGCGGCGGGCCAAGTGCTGCGCCTGTTCATCGATCCGGCCACCCGCGCCGAGACCCCGTTTTCCAAGGTCCAGGCCAAGGCCTTCAAGCTGCTGGAGCGAGAGCAGTTCCCAACCGTTGCTGACTACCTGCTCAACATCGACTTCGACCGGACCGCCTACCAGTGGGCGCAGTACACCAAGCTCTCCAGCCGGTTCAAGATCAACCTGCGCCACCTGTTCTGCGAGCTGGAATTCGGTGTCCGCGTGGACAACGCTCCGCTGCTCAAGGCCGTCGAATTCCTGCAACGCGTATTGCGCGAGGGCAAGTCGCCGCAGCAGATTCCACCGCAGGATTTCCCGCAGCGCTTCATCGCGCAGGTACACCGGCCTTACCTGTACCAGGACGCCGAGAACTTGCGCGGCAAGGCCCGGGCCAAGCGGCTCATCGTCGATCGCTACGAATTCCTGGTCTACCGAGAGCTGTGCGATGCCCTGCAGGCGGGCAATGTCTTTGTCCGTCACAGCAACGAGTACAAGCGTTTCGAGGACGATCTCATCAGCGATGAGCGCTGGGCTGCCAAGGACCAGATCCTGAAGGACATCGCGGCGCCGCTGCTGACCACGCCGATCGAGACGACGCTGACCACGCTGCGTCAAGCGTTGGTGGATCGCTTCGACGAAGTCAACCAGCGCATCATCGACTCGACCAATGAGCACATCCGTGTCCGCGGCAAGGGCGAGAACCGGCGCTGGACACTGGCCTACCCGACGTCCGACGAGCCGGTGAACAGCCCCTTCTACACGCAGCTGCCGGGCATCGATATTGCCGATCTGCTGTGGTTCGTCGCCGGGCGCACGCAGTTCCTGAGCAAATTCACCCACGTCCTGGAACGCTACGTCAAGCAGCCGCCCGATCCGCGGCTAATCCTGGCCAGCTTGGTCGCCATGGGCACCAACATGGGCCTGGGCAAGATGGCGGAGGTCTCCGGCCTGGGGCTGGCGCCGCTGCAATCGGCTTCGCGCAACTTCCTGCGCCTGGAGACGCTAAAGGCGGCCAACGATGCGATCAGCAACGCTACTGCGCAGTTGCCGGCCTTCAAGCTGTACAACATCCAGGACAAATTGCATTCCAGCAGCGACGGCCAGCGCTTCGAGACGCAGATCAATACCTTCAACTCTCGGTACTCACCGAAGTATTTCGGGCTGAAGAAGGGCGTCAGCGCCTGCACTCTGGTCGCGAACCATGTGCCCATCAACGCCCGGATCATCGGCACCCAGGAGCACGAGAGCCACTACGTCTTCGACCTGCTGTACAACAACACCTCGGACATCAAGCCCGAGCGCCACTCGACCGACACCCATGGCACCAACCAGGTGAACTTCTGGATCTTGCAGGTGTTCGGCCACGGCTTCGCGCCGCGCTACAAGAACCTGCGCAAGAAGACCGAGACCCTGGTGGGACCCGAGTCGCCGAGCCACTACGCCGACAAGCTCATTCAGCCGCAGCGCAAATTCAACGAGAAGTTGATCATTGCGGAGTGGCCCAACATCCAGCGCATCATGGCCTCGCTGGCCGACAAGGACGTTAGCCAGGCCACCATCGTGCGCAAGCTCAGCAGCTATGCGCTGCAGAACCAGACCAAGAAGGCGCTCTGGGAACTGGACGACATCTATCGCACGCTCTACGTGCTGGATTTCATCGACCATGCCGACCTGCGCCAAGCGGTGCAGAAGGCGCTCAACCGCGGCGAGGCCTATCACCGCTTCCGCAAGGCCGTGGCCTTTGTGAACACTGGCGCGTTCCGGGTCAAGACCGAAGCAGAGCAGGCGCTGTGGAACGAATGCTCCCGGCTGATCGCCAACGCGGTGATCTTCTACAACACGGCGTTGCTGTCCAAGATCTACGAGCAGAAGCTGGCTGCCGGCGATGACGCCGCGATCCAGATCCTGCGCGGCATCTCGCCGGTGGCCTGGCAGCACATCAATCTGTTCGGCAGCTTCGAGTTCAGCGAGACGCCGGCGACGGTCGACCTCGATGGCCTAGCCGCACTGTACGAACGGGCGGACTACTGGCAGCAGGCGATGGCCGGGGATGATGCTGCCCCCGATGTCGGATGACCAGATTGGGGGAAAGGGTGGTCAGCATCGGGGTCTTCACGACCCGCAGCAGGTCGACCGGTATGGCATTGAAGCCAAACCCACACTTTGGCGGGAGCATGCGGGCGTGTGTGGCCGCGTGCGCAGGCAAGTCCCATCCTCGCGTTTCGATCAGATGCTCCCGGCGGCAATCTCGCATCGTCGTGCAGGGCGAGGGGGCAAATGTCGCAGAGACGGTCGCTGGATGGGACGTCGGAGGCCCATTTCTGGAGAGACTGGTTCATCAAATCTAGAGGGCGTCCGCGCACATCAGAAGTGAGCAAAAGGCACCTTCAGGCAGAAAAAGGTCGTTGCAAGTCAGATGCTTACGACAATTTTCTCGTTTTCGGGGGTTGGGCAAAAATAGCCAGATTGGTTTGCGTTACTGCGCTCCGGCGAGGCCACGCCGGCCGACCAGGCCCGCTGGCACGACTGGCTGGCCGCCGGGGCTGCCCACCGGGAGGCGTGGAGTCAGGTCGAACGCATCAGCCAGCGATTCGGGCCGCTACGCAACAGTCCCGATCCGCAGGCCACCGTCGGCGCTCTCGCTACGGCCCGCCAGCGCCTGGCGACGCGCCGCCACGTACTGCGCGGCGTGAGCTGGATGGCGGGCGGCGGCGTCGCCGGCTGGATGGCCTGGCGTTGCACCGAGCTGCCACTGCTGGCAGCGCACTGGACGGCCGACCACCGCGCCGCCAGCGGCGAGCTCGCCACCCGCGTGCTGTCCGACGGCTCCCGCATCTGGCTGGCACCCGGCGCCGCCGTGACGCTGCATTTCGACGCGCAGACCCGCTGCCTGCAACTGTTGGCCGGCCAGCTCTTCGTCGACACCGCCCCGGACGCCCACCGCCGCTTCATCGTCGACACTCCGCAAGGCCGACTGCGGGCACTGGGCACGCGCTTCCATGTGCGCCTGCTGGCGGACGAGCGTGCGACGCTGGCCGTCTACGACGGTGCCGTCGAGCTGCGCGCGGCCGGCAGCGCTGCCACTACCGTGGTGCAGGCCGGCCAGCAGCGCCATTTCGACGCTCAGGCCCTGGACGGCGCCACGCCGGCCGACCCGAATGGCCGCGCCTGGATCCGCGGCATCCTGCTGGCCCAGGACATGGCGCTCGGGGACGTGCTGGCCGAGCTGGCCCGCTACCGGCCCGGCCACCTCGCCGTGGCGCCCGAAGTGGCTGGACTGCGGGTGCACGGCAGCTTCCCGCTGACCAACACCGACCGCGCGCTGGCCATGCTGGCCGGCATCCTGCCCATCCGCCTGCACCAGCCGCTGCCGTGGTGGACATCGATCGAGCCCCGCCGCTGAACTTTTTTCATCGACGCGGTTCCGCTTTTGTCCGGCTCATTCGATCAGACGGGTAAGCAGCTTTTTCCATCGTCGATATCTCCAGCCACCCAGCGGTGAAGCGCGCGACGCGCGCGTTCAGCCCAGGCAGCCAGCATGAGTCGCGAAGGACCGTCCTTCAACGCCACGCCTTGCCTGACACGGGCACTCACTGCCATGCCTCTCCCGCTTTCACTACGCCGCCCTCCCCTGCGCCCGGCGCCGCTGTCGCTGTCGCTGGCGCTGCGCCTCGCGCTCTGCGGCGCCACAGCCCTTGCCACCGGCCATGCCGGCGCGCAACCGGCGCCAGCCCCGGCAACACCGGCGGGCGCTGCCCAGCGCCATGACATCCCGGCCGGCCCGCTGGGCGCCGTGCTGGCGCGCTTCGCCGCCGATTCCGGCGTGCTGCTGGCGGCGCCGTCGGCGCTGGTGCAGGGGCGCCAGAGCCCGGGGCTGCGCGGCAGCCATTCGGAGGCCAACGCATTGGCCGCGCTGCTACAAGGCACGGGCCTGCAGGCGCAGCGCCAGCCCGACGGTAGCTACGCCCTGCGCCAGACCGTCACGCCTGCCATCAGGCCCGCGTCTCCAGCGCCCGCCAGGCCCACCACGCCGGCCCGCCAGGACGCCGCCGCGACTGAGCTGCCACTGGACACCCTGCCCCATGTCAGCGTGCGCGCCGCCCACGAGCCCGGCACGACGACCACCGACGCCGCCTCCATCCGCCGCCTGCCGGCGCCCAACAACGACGTGCTCAGCGTGTTGCGCCAGTCACCCAGCCTGCGCTACGCCAACACGCGCGACAGTGCGCTGACGCAAGGCGAGCTGGCGCCGCCCGAGATCTCCATCCACGGCGCGAAGCCTTACCAGAACCTCTTCCTGCTTGACGGTCTGAGCCTGAACAACGACATCGACCCGGTGTCGCGCGTGGCCACCTCGGTGGCCGACGTGCCGGGCACGCCGCTGGGCATGCCCATCGACAAGGAACTGATCTGCGAGCTGCAGCTGCTGGACAGCAACATCAGCGCCGAGCATGGCAATTTCCAGGGAGGGGTCGTCAAGGCCGAGCTGTGCGAGGCGCGCGCGGCCCTCGCCGGCCGCGTGACGCTGAAGCTGGCGCGCAGCGCCTGGCAGACGCTGTACGTGGACCCGGCCGAAGCCGCCGCGCTCGAACAGTCCACCAACGAAGACCGCCAGGCGCGCTGGGACAAGCAGTTCTGGACCGTCCAACTTGAAGGCCGGCCGACGGCTGAGCTGGGCATCGTGGCCCAGGGCAGCTACGCCCAGTCCAAGATCCCGCTGCGTGGCTATGCGGCCAGCATGACCCCAGGCGACGAGACCCTCGCCGCCAAGGAACAGCGCCGCACGCAGCGTGATGGCATGGTCAAGCTGACCTGGCGGCCCGACGCTCAGACCAGCGCCTGGCTGAGCGTGCGCGAGCAGCCGCTGGCCGATCGCTATTTCATCGTCAACGGCCGCAACTCCAACTTCGAGGTGCAGGGCGGCGGCCGCGCCGTGAGCACTGGCGCCCAGCATGTCTTGGCCGACTGGACACTGCGCCACGACCTCAGCGTCACCGAGGTGCGGCAGTCGCGCCGCAGCGACGCGGACGTCTTCCGGGTCTGGTCCTGGTCGGCCACCGACAAGAACTGGGGTGACGGCACGCGCGGCACCTCGTCGATCAGCACCGAGGGCAGTTGGGGCGACATCGACTCCCGCCAGCGCGATGCGGCCTACAAGCTCAAGCTGACCCGCAGCGCGCCCATCGAGGCGCTGGGCGGCCAGCACCGGCTGAGCGCCGGGCTGGACCTGTCGCAGCGCGAGGCCTTCTACGCGCGGCCCGAGGCGCTGGTGGCCTACATCGGCACCACGGCCTACCGCGTGGCCACCAGCACCTGCACCTCGCCGCTGGGCGTGGTGGACACGGAAAGCTGCTCGCTCGCGCCGTCGGCCCGCTTCCCGACCAGCGGGCAGTTCTGGCGCTACCGCGACGTCTATCGCGCCGGCAGCTTCGATGTGCAGGCCGGGCAGTACGCGCTGTGGCTGCAGGACGCCATGCGCTGGGGCGCGCTGAACGTGCGTGCAGGCCTGCGGGCTGACCGCGACGAGCTGGCCCGCACTGCCGTGCTGGCACCGCGCCTGTCGGCCACCTGGGCCTTCGGCCCGCGCCGCGCCACGGAACTGGACGCCGGCCTCAATCGCTACTACGGCCGCAGCCTGTTCGGCATGGTCGTGCGCGAGAAGCAGGCCACGCTGCAGACCCAGGAGCAGCGCCGCGCCAGCGACTGGGCCTGGGTCAGCAGCGGCCAGTCGCTGCCGGCCAACCGGCTCAAGGAGCTGGACGTGCCCTACGACGACGAACTGCGGCTGGGCGTGCGCCACCGCTTCCTGGGTGGGCTGACAGTGGCCGGCAGCTGGGTGCACCGCGAGGCGCGCGATCAGATCACCCGCGTGCGCGAGCGCGACACCAGCGGCAACTACGCCAACAACCAGGCCTACTCGTACCAGAACAACGGCCGCGGCTCGGCCGACACGCTGGCGCTTGAAATCTCGCCGTGGCGGCCCTTCAAGGCCCTGGCCGGCACGCACGGCTGGCAGGTCTCGATGGGCCAGTCCAAGCGACGCAGCAACCACAACACCTACGACGACACGCTGACCGACGCCCAGGCCGACGAGCCTATCCTCTACCGCGGCCAGGTGATCCGCTACGGCGACCGCCCGGTCGAGAACTTCAACGCGCCCTGGGCCGCGCATGCGCAGTTGCAGAGCGAGTTCCCGGCGGCCGACATCGCGCTGGTGCAGACACTGCGCTGGCAGGGCGGCTACCAGCGCGTCGTGGACACCGGCCGCACCGAGACGCGCGACGGCGTGGCGCTCGCGGTGCATGAGTTGACGAGTTTCCCGGCCACGCTGTCCTGGGACGTCTCGCTGCGCTGGGAGCCGCACCTGGGCCGCCACCGGCCCTTCGTGCAGCTGTCGGTCAGCAACCTGAGCAACCGGCGCAACGTCATCGCGATCAGCGCCACCGGCATCGTCAGCTACGAAAGCGGCCGCGCCGCCACGCTGCAGGTGGGCTATGGCTTCTGAGCGCTCGCTGAACCTGGCCGCGCTTGCCCTGCTGCTGACCGGCGCGATGCTGGCCCCCGCAGCCCGTGCCGACGACTGCGCCGCCGTGCTGGCCCAGGGCGCCGGCACGGCGGCCGACACCCGCTGCGTGGAGCAGGCCTACCGGGCGCCGCGCGCGCAGTGGCCGGCGCCGACCGTGGACCCCGGCGTGACGTGGCAGGAGCTGGGCCCGCGCCCGTCGCTGTCGGCGCAGCCAGCGGCGCTGGTGGCGCTGGGCGAGCAGCTGTTCCATGACCGCCGCCTGTCCCGCGCGCAGGACATCAGCTGCGCGAGTTGCCACGCGCCGCACCTGGGCTTCGGCGACGGTCGCCGCTTTGCGGCCGGCCACGATGGCCAGTTGGGAACCCGCAACTCGCCCGGCCTGTGGGGTGTGGGCCTGGTGCCTCAGCTGATGTGGGACGGTCGCGCCGACAGCCTGGAGGCCCAGGCGCTGCTGCCCATCGTCAACCCCGTCGAGATGGCGATGGACCTGCCCGCGCTGCTGAAGCGACTGAACACCGAGACCGACTACCCGCAGCAGTTCGCCCGCGCCTTTGGCGGCCATGGGCCGACGCTGGCGGTGACGCTGACGCGGCTGTCCAGCGCCCTGGCCAGCTTCCAGCGCACGCTGCAGGCGCCGCGCACGCGCTTCGACGAGTTCATCGAGGGCCGCACGACGGCGCTGAACGCGCAGGAGCTGCGCGGCCTGCACCTGTTCCGAACCAAGGCGCGCTGCATGAACTGCCACAGTGGCCCACAGCTCACGCAGCACGAGTTCCACCAGATCGGCATCAGCCTGCTGGGCCGGCCCGCGCAGGATCTGGGCCGCCAGGCCATCACGCGCCGGGCCGAGGATGCCGGCGCCATGCGCACGCCCAGCCTGCGCGGCGTTGCCCGCACGGCGCCCTATATGCACAACGGCCTGCTGCCGCAGCTGCGCGGCGTGCTGGACCTCTACAACGCCGGCATGCCCCAGCCTCGCAACCGGCCCGACATCCCGCCGCCCTCGCCGCTGATCAAACCCCTGAAGCTGACGCCGGACGAGGCGCAAGCGGTGGAAGCATTCCTAAGAACCTTGTGACGTAGAAAGTTGAGCCATGGGATGGATGACAGAACGACGCTGTGCCGCGCTATCCGTGGGCCTGTGCGCCCTGGGCGCCACCGTGCACATCGCGGGTTGGCTGCTGGGTGCGGCGACGCGGGACTTCTTCGTGCTGTGCCTGATCGGCACGCTGTGGGCACAGTCCGCCCGGCACGGCTTGATGATCCAGCGCCTGCTTGCAGGCACACCCGCCGAGACGGTTGATCAGCAGCGCGCGCGCAGCTGACGCGGCGTGCAGCCGAAGCGCCGCTTGAACGCCGTGGCGAAGTTGGCCGCGTCGGCGTAGCCGCCAACGGCGGCCGCTTGGCTCACGCTGACGCCGTCGCGCTCCAGGGCCTGCCGGGCCAGGTCCAGCCGGCGGCCACGGAGATGGGCGAACAGGCTTTCGCCGCAAAAGTCCTTGAAGGCCCGTTGCAGGCTGCTGGGGCTCATGCCGACGCTGCGGGCGATCTCGTCCAGCGGGGCGGCATCGAACTCACCGGCGTCCAGGCGCGCCTGCAATTGACGCAACCGGCGGTGCATGCGCGTGCTCAGCGGGCCCGCCGGCGGCGGCGCACCGGCGATCGCGGCCAGCGCCTCCGCCACGATCTCCGTGACGCGGGCTTCCTGGTACAGGCGCTCGACCAGGCCCGGCTTCGACGGGGCATGCACCACCTGATGTGCCAGGCCGACCGCGCGCGCGGAGGGCTGCCAGTCCAGCCGCGCCAGATGGCTTGCGCAGAAGGCGCGGATGCGCGCCTGCACGGCTGGGTCGTCGGAACCGTACTGCTGCAGCCACTCGGGCAGCAGCGTCAGCACCAGCTTGTGCTCGTCCTGCCCACGGTGCGCCTGGCGGCAATACCCATCGGGTTCGGCCACCGCCACCAGCATGCCGCTCAAGGGCCCGGCCACCTGCGGCCCCAGCCGGAATCGCTCCACGCCCAACGCGAAATCCGAGCGCCCGCCCACGACGACGCCGATCTTCAGGCCGGGCAGGACCGTGCCCCGGGTTTCGCGGTCCTCCACGTCGCGCACTTTCATGCGCTGCACGATCAGCCCCGGGCGGGTCTCGCGCATCTCCACCAGCCCCGTGACGTGGTGATGGCTGCTGGCGCCCGCTGGCGACGGCAGTTGCAGCTTGGCCAGCAGGCTTGGCTGCGGCACAAAGGTTTCTTGCGCGGGCGCAAAGGTGTCTGGCATGGCGTACGGTCAGAATTCTTATTTGCGAATAATTCCCATTTACAGTGTGCCATGTCCAGCAGCCTGCCGTCCTTGAAACCCGTCTTCAAACTCAACCCGCTGAGCCAACTGCTCGCCCTGGCGCTCTGCGGGGCCGCCGGTGCGCAGCCTGTTGAACACAAGCTGCCCGACGTCGTCGTCACCGGCGCCGCCATCGAGAAGCGACTCGAGGACGCGCCGGCCAGCATCGCCGTCGTCACCCGCGCGGACCTGGAGCGCCGCCCGGTGCAGGAACTGGCCGAAGTGCTGGGCGCGGTGCCCGGCGTCACGCTGACGCGCAACGGCAACGGCGTGCCGGGCGTGCAGATCCGCGGCCTGAGCAGCAGCTACACGCTCATCCTCGTCGACGGGCGGCGCGTCAACTCGGGCTCGGCCGTGTTCCGCGGCAACGACTACGACCTGGGCTGGGTGCCGGCCGAGGAGGTCGAGCGCATCGAGGTCGTGCGCGGCCCGATGTCGTCGCTGTACGGCTCTGACGCCATCGGCGGCGTCGTCAACATCATCACGCGCAAGGTCGGCACGCACTGGCGCGGCTCGGTCCGGCTGGACGCCATCCACCAGGAAAACCGCCTGGCTGGCGACAGCCATATCGCCGGCTTCTCGTTCTCCGGCCCGATCATCGACAAACAGCTGGGCCTGAAGATCTACGGCGGCGCCGACAAGCGCGAGGCCGACGACCCGGCACTCAATCCCGCAGCGGCCAACGGCGCGCGCCAGGCCGCCCTGCCGGGCCTGAAGAACCGCTACGTCAGCGGCCAGTTGGCCTGGACGCCCAGCGATCAGCACACCGTGACGCTGGACCTGGACACCAGCCACCGTGACCACGCCGGCTTCAAGCTGGAGCGCAACGCGCTGTCGCTGCGCCACAGCGGCCGCTATGACTTCGGCCGCAGCGACCTGCGCTTCTACAACGACGACACCAAGAACCTGACCGGCACCGTCACCGGCCAGACCAACCCGAACAAATCCAAGACCCAGGTGCTGGACGGCAAGCTCAGCCTGCCGCTGGACCTGCTCGACCAGAACCTCACCATCGGCGGTGAGATCCGCCACGAGGAGCTGTGGGACCCCGCCAACCTCGCCGGCTCACCCGGCAGCCCGGCGCGCACCAGCCCGACGACGACGGTGCGCCAGAAGGCCGTGTTCTTCGAAGACGAGATCAAGCTCGCGCCCGACCTCGCGCTGACCCTCGGCGACCGCTACGACGACCACGAGAACTTCGGCGGCCACCACAGCCCGCGCGTCTACGGCGTCTGGCACCCGGCCAAGGCCTGGACGCTGCGCGCCGGCTGGGCCAAGGCCTTCCGCGCGCCCACGCTGCTGCAGAACAGCCCGGACTGGGGCTCGCCGTCGTGCGGCAGCGCCACGGTCGGCTGCTACATCGTCGGCAGCCGCGAGCTGCAGCCAGAGACCAGCACCAGCAAGGAACTCGGCGCGGCCTTCGACGGCGGCGCCTGGCATGTCGGCCTGACGGTCTACGACACCCAGCTGAAGAACATGCTGGACATCAACAACCGCACGTCCAACAAGACGCTGGCGCCGACGTATGCCAACTTCGTCGGCTTCCTGCCCGACGGCCGGCCCATGTTCCGCTACCAGAACCTGGCCAGCGTCAAGAGCCGCGGCGCCGAGCTGAGCAGCCGCTTCACCGTCAGCCCGACGCTGAGCCTGCGCGCCAACTACACGTACACGGACGCCAAGAACACCAGCGGCGCCATCGCGCTACCGCTGACCTACCGCTCCAAGCACGTGGCCAACCTCGGCGCTGACTGGCAGGCACTGCCGCAACTGGGCCTGAGTCTCTCGGGCCGCTACAACGGCGCGCAGTACATCAGCGTGCCGTCCAACGGCCAGAACCTCGTGCAGGCGCCGGCCTACTCGGTGTTCGACGCCAGCGCCGCGTGGACGGTCAACCCGACCTTCACCGTACGCGCCGGCCTGCTGAACCTGGCCGACAAGACCGTCGACCGCGAGACCAGCAACGAGTTCAACGAAGAGGGTCGGCGCCTCTACGTGTCGGCCACGGCGCGCTTCTGATGCGGGCGCTGCTGACGACGCTGCTGCTCGCCACGGCCCTGCCGCTGGCGGCGCAGGAGCTGCGCGTGCCCGCCCAGGCCGGCGACTACATCGTGGGCAGCGTCACGCTGCCCGACGCCGGCGTGCTGGAACTGCGCTCGCCCGACGGCCGGCTGCTGCGCCGCCAGGCCGCGCCGGCCGGCGAGTCGGACTTCCGCTTCGTTGCGAGCCAGGCCGGCGCCTACCGCGCCACGCTCGCTAGCCCGCAGCCGGCGGGCCGCCTGGCACTCGTCGAGCAGCGCCCGCTGGCCGAGCAGCAGCCCGAGGTGCCGCCGCCCGAGGCCGCGCTGCCAAGCCCGCGGCTGCAAGCGCTGGCCAGCGAGCACGGCGCCGGCACGCCGGCCTTCTGGGCCGCCGTCAAGGCGCTGGGCACGCCCATCGTCGAGCCCGTCGACGACAGCAAGACCGCGTACCGCGTGACCTTCCTGTGGCGCGGCGACGCGGCCACGCGCAGCGTGCGCCTGTTCTGGCCCGTGCGCCAGGGCGACCAGGAGCGCTTCGCCCGCGTGGCCGGCACCGACGTCTGGCACTACAGCCTGCGCCTGCCCAACGGCACACGGCTGGCCTACCAACTCGCGCCCGACGTTCCGCAACTGAAGGGCGCCGCGCGCCAGCCGCAGCGCCGCGCCATCCTGGCGCGCGTGCAGGCGGACCCGCTGAACCCGCAGCGCTGGAGCGCCGGCACGCCCGCGCTTGCCGGCTTCGACAACCGGCTGGGCGAGCACTCCGTGCTGGCGCTGCCCGGCGCGCCCGACGAGCCGTGGCTGGCCGAGCGCGCCGACGTGCCGCGCGGCACCGTCGAGCATGTGCGCTTCGCCAGCACGCAGCTGGGCAACGAGCGCCGGCTGACGGTCTACACGCCGGCCCACAAGTCCGCGGGCCTGCTGCCGCTGCTGGTGCTGTTCGACGAGGACGCCTACCTGACGCGCGTGCCCACGCTCACCATCCTGGACAACCTCATCGCCGCCGGCCGCATCCCGCCGCTGGTGGCCGTGCTGGTGGGCAACCCGACGCGCGACTCGCGCTCCGTTGAGCTGCCCTGCAACCCGCGCTTCGCCGACATGATGGCCACCGAGCTGCTGCCGTGGCTGGCGAAGCGCTGGCCCGTCACGGCCGACCCGGCGCAGACCGTCGTCGCTGGCTCCAGCTACGGCGGCCTCGCGTCGGCATGGCTGGCGCTGCGCCACCCGCAGCGCTTCGGCCGTGTGCTGAGCCTGTCGGGCTCGTTCTGGTGGGCACCGGCCCGACCGCCGGGCTTCATCGCCGGCGGGCTGGACGACACCGCCGAAGGCGAGTGGCTGACGCACCAGTTCGTCGGCGCGCCGCGCACCGACACGGTGTTCTACCTGGCCCCGGGCCTGCTGGAGCGCAGCGCGCCGTCCGACGGCCCGGGCATCCTGGAGACCAACCGCCACTTGCGCGATGTGCTGCGCGCGCGCGGCCACCGCGTGCTGTACCGCGAGTTCGCCGGCGGGCATGACTACGTGAACTGGCGCAGCGAACTGGCCGAGGGCCTGATCGCCTTGATGGGGCGGCCATGAGCAGCCGCCTCGTCTACCACCCGCTGCGCGCCCGCCTGCTGCAGGTGCTGCGCGTGGACGAACTCTCGCCACGCCTGCGCCGCATCACGCTGACAGGCCCAGGACTGGAGGACTTCACCAGCCCGGCGCCTGACGACCATGTCCGGCTGATCTTCCCGGCCGCTGGCGCGTCCCAGCCCATGCTGCCGACATTCGGCGCCCAGGGCGCCAGCTTTCCCGAGGGCCAAAGGCCGATCGCCCGGGACTACACGCCCCGTGCCTTCGACAAGCAGCGGCAGACGCTGACGCTGGATTTCGTGTTGCACGGCGACGGCCAGGCATCCGCCTGGGCGGCGCAGGCGCGGCCCGGCGACACCATCGCCGTCGCCGGGCCGCGCGCATCGCGCATCCTCGCCCCACACGCGCACAACCACTGGCTTCTGCTGGGTGACGAGACCGCGCTGCCCGCCATCGCCCGCTGGCTGGAATGGATTCCGCCAACACACCAGGTGACCGTGCGCGTGGAAATCGAAACCGCCGCAGAGTGCATCCCGCTGCCGGCCCATGACGGCCTCGACCTGGGCTGGGTGCAACGACGCGCGCCGGCCCAGGGCTGTGCGTTGCTGGCCCACATCACCGCGCTGGCGCTGCGGCCCGGCTACGCCTGGATCGCCTGCGAGTCCGCTCAGATGCGCGACCTCCGCCAGCACCTGCTGACCGAACGCGGCTGGCCGCGCGAACACCTCTACGCCGCGGGCTACTGGAAGCGCGGCACTGCCGACCATGACGATGAACACTGACCTCACCCGCCGCCAACTGGTCCTGGCTACCCTGATGGCACCGGCCCTGGCCAGCGCCAGGACCGTCACCGACCTCGCCGGCCGCCAGGTCGAGCTGCCTCGCAAGGTCGAGCGCATCGTCCTGGGCGAGGGCCGACAGCTCTACACGCTGGCGCTGCTGGAAGACCCGCCGCTGGCCCGCGTCGTGGGCTGGCAGGGCGACATGGCCAGCTTCGACCCCCAGACCTACCAGCAGTACCGGGCCCGGCACCCGCAGATCGACGGCATCGCCAAGATTGGCGCCACGAGCGAAGCCAGCGTCAGCCCCGAGAAGGTGCTGTCGCTGCGGCCCGACCTGGCCATTTTCAGCCTCAGCGGCCACGGGCCAGGCCGCCGCAACCCGCTGGTGGAGCAGTTGCAGAAGATCGGCGTGCCGGTGATCTTCATCGACTTCCGCGAGCACCCGCTGGCCAACACGATTCCCAGCCTGCGGGTGCTGGGCCAGGCGCTGGGGAGGGAGGCACGTGCCGAGAAGTTCATCGCCTTCTACGAGGCGCAGACACGTCGCGTCACCGAACTCACTGCAGGCATCCCCGTCAGCCAGCGCCCGCGTGTGCTGCTGGATGCGCGCGCCGGAGATATCGGTGGCGTGCTGACGGCCGGCAAGGGCAGCTTCGGCGAACTGATCGAGCTGGCGGGCGGCGTCAACGTCGGCAACGACCTCATCCCGTCGCCGCTGGGAGAAGCCAGCCTGGAGGCGGTCATGGCGTCCAAGCCCGATGTCTATATCGCCACCGGGTACCAGCATCCCGGCGCCACCGCACCGGGCCTGCGCATGGGCGCCCAGGTCGGCGAGCTGCTGGCGCGCGACAGCCTGCTGACCGTGGCCCGGCGCCGCCCCGAGATCGCCGCGCTGCCGGCCGTGCGCACGGGCCGCGTGCACGGCGTGTGGCACCACTTCTACAACACGCCCTACCACGTCGTCATGCTGCAGGCGACGGCCCGCTGGCTGCACCCGCAGCGGCTGGCCGCCGTCGACCCGCACGAGGCCTGGCGAACGCTGCACCGCGACTTCCTGGGCCTGGCGCCCAGCGGCAGCTACTGGATCTCGGCCACATGAGCGTGGACATGGGCATGGGACAGGCCTACGCCGGCCTGTTGCGCCGCCGCCTGGGGTTGATCGTCATGATCGCGCTGGCCATCGTCGCCAGCTTCGCCTGGGACTTCACGACCGGCCCGGCGGGCCTTGCGCCGGCGCGGCTGCTGGAGCTGCTGCTCGCGCCGCTGAACGATGCGGCGCACTTGGACGCGGACCGCGTCATCGTCTGGGACATCCGGCTGCCGCAGGCGCTGATGGCGGTCCTCGTCGGCGCCGCTTTAGGCCTGGCCGGCGCGGAGATGCAGACCGTGCTGGACAACCCGCTGGCCAGCCCGTTCACGCTGGGCCTGTCGGAGGCCGCCGCCTTCGGTGCGGCGCTGGCCATCGTGCTGGGCGCGGCCAGCGGCTGGATGGTCGCGGGCGCGGCCTTCGGCTTCGCGCTGCTGGCGGCGCTGCTGCTGGACCTCGTCGCGCGCCGGCTGGCGATGAACGCCAGTGGCGTCGTGCTGTTCGGCATCGCGCTGGTGTTCAGCTTCAACGCGCTGCTGTGGCTGCTGCAGTACCTGGCCTCGCCGGAGACGCTGCAGGCCATCGTGTTCTGGATCATGGGCAGCCTGGTGCGCGCCAACTGGCCCATGCTGGGTGGCCTGGCCGCGGTGCTGGCGCTGTGCCTGCCGCTGGCGCTGCGCGACGCGTGGAAGCTCACTGCGCTGCGGCTGGGCGAGGACCGCGCCGCCAGCCTGGGCATCGACGTGGCCAGGCTGCGCCGCGCCAGCCTGCTGCGCGTGGCGCTGCTGGCCGGCACGGCGGTGTCGTGCGTGGGCACCATCGGCTTCATCGGCCTGGTGGCGCCGCACATCGCCCGGCGCCTGTGCGGGGAGGACCACCGCTTCTACCTGCCTGCCAGCGGCCTGATCGGGGCACTGGTGCTGTCGGGCGCCGCCATCTCGGCCAAGCAGATCCTGCCCGGCGCCTCGCTGCCGGTGGGCGTCGTCACGGCGCTGGTGGGCGTGCCGTTCTTCCTGGCCATCGTGCTGCGCCGCGGAGGTTTGTCGTGACAGCGCCCCTCGCCCAATCTCGCCCCGCTGGACGCGGGCGCGCCCGGTCGGTCCCCCGAGGGGACGGCGATGCTCGCGGCGTTGAGCCACGAGCACATCGCCATGCCGGGCCGGCTTGGGGCGGTCCGGCGCTCAGCCCGCAATGCAACGGGACGCTGAAATGAGCCTCGAAGTCGTCGACCTGAGCGCCGGCTACCCCGGCAAACGCGTGCTGCACAGCCTGACGCTGCCGCGCCTGGCGGGCGGCAGCCTGACCGCACTGCTGGGCCCCAACGGCAGCGGCAAGTCCACGCTGCTGAAGGCGCTGGCCGGCCTGCTGCCCGCTGAAGGCGGCATACGACTGGACGGCACCGAGCTGCGCGGCCTGCCGCTGGCGCAGCGCATAGCGCGCATCGCCTACCTGCCTCAGTCGCTGCCGCGCGGCGTGCACCTGCGTGTGCTGGAGGCCGTGCTGGCGTCGCTGCGCGCCGGCGGCAGCCGCCGCCCGGATGACCTGGCCCGCGCCGAGGCCGTGCTGGCGCGGCTGGGCTGCGAGGCGTTGGCGCTGCAGCACCTGGACGCGTTGTCGGGCGGCCAGCGCCAGTTGGTCGGCCTGGCCCAGGCGCTGGTCCGCGAACCGCGCGTGCTGCTGCTGGACGAGCCGCTGTCGGCGCTGGACCTGCGGCACCAGCTGCGCACCATGCTGCTGCTGGCCGACCTCGCCGTCGAGCGGGACATGGCCGCCGTCATCGTGCTGCATGACCTCAACGTCGCGCTGCGCCACTGCACCGGCGCCGTGCTGCTGCATGACGGCTGTGTCGCTGCCGCCGGCCGCCCGGTTCAGGCGCTCACGCCGGCGACGCTGGCCCGAGTCTATGGCGTGCAGGCCCGCGTGGAGGCCTGCACGCTAGGGCATTTCCAGGTGCTCGTAGACAGGGAAACCTGAGTGCCGCGTACGATGCCGCCCCTGGAACAAGGGGTCGTTGTCGATGGCAAGCAGGTGGTTGGGCGGGAGTGATGCATGGGCGTGAAGCTGCTCGTTGGCCTGGTGTGGCTGCTGAGCTGGCTGCCGTTTCGGGCCATCTCGGCATTGGGCTGGCTGATCGGCAGCTTGATCCACGCGCTGCCGTCCTCACGACGGCGCATCGGCCGCGTGAACCTGCGGCTGTGCCTGCCCGACATGCCGGCCGCGGAGCGCGAGCGCCTGCTGCACCGGCACTTCGTGGCCATGGTGCAGATGCTGCTGGAGTACGGCTACTGCTGGTTTGCTTCGCCCGAGCGGCTCAAGCGCCTGATGCCCATCGAGGGGCTGGAGCACCTGCGCGCGCTGGACGGCCGCAATGTCATTCTGATGATGCCTCACTTCACCGGGCTGGACCTGGCCGGCCTGCGCATCTCGCTGGAGACCCACGTGGTGAGCATCTACTCGGTGCAGAAGAACCCGTGGCTGGACGCCTTCTTTCGCGCCAAGCGCATGCGCTTCGGCACCGGCACCATCTTCTCGCGCCAGCAAGGCACGCGGCCCACGCTGCGCGCGCTGAAGGACGGCGGGCGGCTGTATTACCTGCCGGACCAGGACTTCGGCGCCCGCGACTCCGTGTTCGTGCCCTTCTTCGGCGTGCCGGCCGCCACCATCACCGGCGTGTCGCGCATGGCCAGCATGGCGGACGCCGTGGTGCTGCCCTGCTACCCGCGCCGCGAGGCGGGCGGCTACACGCTGGTCATCGAGCCGCCGCTGCAGGACTTCCCCACGCGCGACCTCACGGCCGACGCTGCCCGCATGAACGCCGTCATCGAGGCACAGGCGCGTCGACAATTGCACCAGTACTTCTGGCTCCACAAGCGTTTCAAGTCCCGCCCGCCCGGCGAGCCGGACTTCTATGCCCATGACTGACATTCCCTACTTCAAGATCGCCGTCGTGGCGGTGTTCGTCGCGAGCACCGTCTACGTGCACTTCCGTGGCCGCGTGCGCCTGAAGTTCTTCCGCCAGCTGACGGACCACTCCACGTTCATGGCGCCGATCAACTGCTTCATGTACCTGTTTTCGAAGCTGCCGGCAAAGCCCTACCTGCCGGTGTCGGGCTTCCCGGAGCTGCAGCTGCTGCAGGACCACTGGCAGGACATTCGCGCCGAGGCCTACAAGCTGGCTGCGGCCGGCGAGATCAAGAAAAGCGACAAGTACAACGACGCAGGCTTCAACAGCTTCTTCAAGACCGGCTGGACGCGCTTTCACCTGAAGTGGTACGGCGACGCCCACGCCTCGGCCAAGACGCTGTGCCCGGTGACGACCGAGCTGCTGCAGCGCATTCCGACGGTGAAGGCCGCGATGTTCGCCGCACTCCCGCCGGGCGGGCGCCTGGTGACGCACCGCGACCCCTTCGCCGGCTCGGTGCGCTACCACCTGGGCCTGGTCACGCCCAATGCGGACAGTTGCTACATCTCGGTGGACGGTGAGCGCTACGCCTGGCGCGACGGCGAAGGCGTCATCTTCGACGAGACCTACCTGCACTACGCCGAAAACCAGTCGGACCAGATGCGCATCATCCTGTTCTGCGACGTCGAGCGGCCGCTGAACAACCCGCTGGCCCGCTGGGTCAACCGCTTCATCAGCCACACGCTGATCCGCGCGGCCTCGGCCCCCAACGCCGACACCGACAAGACCGGCGGCATCAACAAGGCCTTCGCCTACGTGCAGCAGGTGCGCCTGTTCGGCAAGCGCATCAAGGCGCGCAGCCGCTTCGCCTACTACGCCATCCAGTGGGTGCTGTTCGGTGGCCTGCTGCTGTGGTGGCTGTGGCCCTGAGCGACACCGCGGCACCCCGCTGACGCCCGGGCAAACCCGCCCGTGACGAACGGGCCGGCAAGCCTGGCTTCGCTAGCATCGAAGGTTTTGGTCACCCCCAAACCCTCACCATGCTCCGTCCGTCCGCCGCCCCTGCCCTGCTGCTGGCCGCCGCCCTGGCCGCCAACGCGCAGGACGCCGCCAAGCCCGCGTCTGCCGCCTGGAACGTCAACGCGCCGCCCGGTGCGGCCAAGACGGCAAGCATCGATACCCGCACCGGCACGTGGATGAGCGTGGACGTCAGCCCCGACGGCAAGACGCTCGTCTTCGACCTGCTGGGCGATCTCTACACACTGCCCATCACCGGCGGCGAGGCCCGGCCGCTGACGCATTCCATGGCCTGGGAACAGCAGGCCCGTTTCTCGCCCGATGGCAAGCAGATCGCCTTCCTGAGCGATGCCGGCGGCGGCGACAACCTGTGGCTGATGAACGCTGATGGCAGCGGCGCCCGCGCGGTCACCAAGGAAGACTTCCGCCTGCTGAACAACCCGGTCTGGCACCCGGACGGCAAGTACCTGCTCGCCCGAAAGCACTACACCGGCACGCGCAGCGCCGGCTCGGGCGAGATCTGGCTGTACCACGTCGACGCCGAGGCAGCCAAGAACAAGGGCGTGCAGCTCAACGAGAAGCCCAACTGGCAGAAAGACCTGGGCGAACCCGCCGTCTCGCCGGACGGCAAGTACCTGTACTACTCGCAGGACACGACGCCGGGCCGCACGTTCGAGTACAACAAGAACAGCAACGGCGAGATCTACAAGATCTTCCGCCAAGACCTCAGGGACGGCTCGGTAGAGGCCTTCGTGCAGGGGCCCGGCGGCGCGGTGCGACCCACGCCGTCGCCGGACGGCAAGTACCTCGCCTTCGTCCGCCGCGTGCGCAACCAGAGCACGCTGTTCCTGAAGGACCTGGCCACGGGCCGTGAGTTCCCGGCCTGGAGCGGCCTGTCGCGCGACCTGCAGGAAAGCTGGGCCATGTGGGGCGTGTACCCCAGCTTCGCCTGGCTGCCGAGCAGCCAGGAGATCGTCGTCTGGGCCGAGGGCCGCATCTGGCGCGTGGACCCGTTCAAGGGCACGGCCGCCGACATCCC
Source organism: Pelomonas margarita (assembly GCF_043555875.1). Classification (NCBI taxonomy): domain Bacteria; kingdom Pseudomonadati; phylum Pseudomonadota; class Betaproteobacteria; order Burkholderiales; family Sphaerotilaceae; genus Roseateles; species Pelomonas margarita. Next base: position 57,451 of record NZ_JBIGHW010000005.1, read on the forward strand.
CTTCCACGTCAAGCACACCCGCGAGCTGCGCGAGCCGCTGCGCTTTGCGCATGAGGTGGCGCCGGAGCGCTTCGCCGTGCGCCAACTGCGCGGCGCTCAGGTGTCGCCGGACGGCAAGCGCGTGGTCTACGCCGCGCTGGGCGCGCTCTACCTGAAGGACCTACCGAACGGCGAACCGCGCCGGCTGACGCGCCAGACCGAGGCCTTCGAACTGGCGCCTCACTGGTCGCGGGATGGCAAGTCCCTGGTCTACGCCACCTGGCGCGACGACACGCAGGGCAGCATCCGCCGGCGGGAGCTGGACTCGGGCAAGGAGACCGTGCTGGTCAAGGCACCTGGCAAGTACCTGGAGCCGCGCCTGTCGCCGGACGGCCGCCGGCTGGTGTACCGCAAGGTGCGCGGCGGCGCGCTGACCAGCCCCTGGCATGGCCTGGACACCGGCATCTACGTCGCGGCCGCCGACGGCTCGGGCAAGGCCGAGCGCATCAGCAAGGACGGCAGCGGCGCCCACTTCGGCGCCCGCAGCGACGAGCTGTTCTTCACCCGCGTCAGCAGCACCAGCGAGGTCGACCAGCGGTTCTCGCTGCTGCGCATGGACCTGCAGGACCGCAGCGAGACCGAGGTGGTGCGCAGCGATTTCGCATCCGAGTACAGCGTCTCGCCCGATGGGCAGTGGCTGGGCTTCGTGGAGCGCTTCCATGCCTATGTCGTGCCGCTGCCGTCGGTGCAGGGGCAGGCAGGCAAGGTGATCACCGTGGGCGGCAAGATGGACGCGCTGCCCGTGCGGCAGTTGGACGTCAATGCCGGCTACGCTTTGCACTGGAGCGGCGACGCGCGGCGCGTGCACTTCACGCTGGGCGAGGAGCTGTTCACCGCCAGCACCACCGGCAAGGACAAGGCCACCGCACAGAAGATCGGTTTCCAGCAGACCAGCGACAAGCCCGCCGGCAAGATCGCGCTGACCGGCGCGCGCATCGTGACGATGAAGGGCGACGAAGTCATTGAAGGCGGCACCGTGCTGGTGGACGGCAACCGCATCGTCGCCGTCGGCAAGGACGTGGCAATTCCGGCGGAAGCCCGCCGCATCGATGCCAGCGGCAAGACCATCGTGCCGGGCTTCATCGACGGCCACTGGCACGGCGCGATGAACGACGCCGGGCTGATCCCGCAGCAGAGCTGGGTCAACCTCGCCTCGCTGGCCTTTGGCGTCACGACGCTGCACGACCCCAGCAACCTCAACGCGGCCGTCTTCACGCAAGCCGAGATGCAGCGTGCCGGCGTTGTCGTGGGCCCGCGCATCTACTCGACAGGCAGCATCCTGTACGGCGCCCGCACGCCCATCACGGCCACGGTCGCCAACCTGGACGACGCCCTCACCCACCTGAATCGCCAGAAGGCCGAAGGCGCCATCAGCGTGAAGAGCTACCAGCAGCCGCGCCGCGACCAGCGCCAGCAGGTGCTGGAGGCTGGCCGGCAGACCGGCGTGATGGTGGTGCCCGAGGGCGGCGCGCTGTTCCAGAACAACATGACCATGGTGATCGACGGCCACACCACAGTCGAGCACGCGCTGCCGATCGCCGAGGTGTGGGACGACGTCAAACAGCTGTGGGGCCAGAACGGCGTGGGCTACAACCCGACGCTGAACGTGGGCTATGGCGGCCTGGACGGTGAGCATTACTGGTACGCCCGGACTGAGGTCTGGAAGCACCCGCTGCTGACCCGCTACGTGCCGAAGGCCGTGCTGGAGCCGCGCGCCATCCGCCGCGAGACCGCGCCCGAGGAAGACTTCAACATCCTCAAGGTCGCCCGCACCGCCAACGACCTGGCCAAGGCCGGCGTCAACGTGATGATCGGCGCGCACGGCCAGCGCGAGGGCCTGGGCGCGCACTGGGAGATGTGGATGCTGGCGCTGGGGGGCATGAAGCCGCACGAAGCGCTGCGCGCCGCGACCCTCAATCCAGCGCGCAACTTCGGGCTGGACAAGGATCTCGGCTCGCTGGAACCCGGCAAGCTGGCCGATCTCGTCATCATCGACGGTAACCCGCTGGCCGACATCCGGCAGAGCGACCGCGTTGTGCAGGTCATGCAGAACGGCCGGCTGTTCGATGCGCTGACGATGAACCAGATCGCGCCCGTGGCCAAACCTCGCAAGCCGCTGTTCTTCGAGGGCGCCGCTGCTGTGGGCATGCCCATCGACGCCGAAGGCCTGGAAGCCACGCACGGTCACGGCCACTGATGCCAAGCGCTGCGGTAGGCGGCTAGAATCCCGCCCGTCAGGAGAGCGTCCCGGTGCAGTTGGGGATCGCCGAAGGCGCAGGGTCACGCGATTCGAACGCTCAGGCAAAAGGACTGACAAACGCCCCGCAGTGCTCGACACTGCCGGCGTTCCTCACTGGAGAGAGGCGGGCCCGCGAGCTCGTCCACCGAAGGGGCAAGCGAGCGCGGGACAGGCCACCCGCTCGTCAATCTCTCAGGTACCCCGGACAGCGAGGACATCCAAACCCGAATTCCGTCGGAGCTTCTGATGTCCTCTTTGCTGCAAACACCGCTTCACGCCCTGCACGTCGAACTCGGCGCCAAGATGGTGCCCTTCGCCGGCTACGACATGCCGGTGCAGTACCCCACCGGCGTGATGGCCGAGCACAAGCACACGCGCGCGGCCGCCGGCCTGTTCGACGTATCCCACATGGGCCAGGTGCGCCTCGTGGGCGCCGACGCTGCCGCGGCGCTTGAAACGCTGGTGCCCGTCGACATCATCGACCTGGGCGTTTTCAAGCAGCGCTACGCGCTGTTCACGAACGACCAGGGCGGCCTGCTAGACGACCTGATGGTCTGCAAGCGGCCGGACGACCTGTTCGTCGTGGTGAATGCCGGCTGCAAGGACCAGGACATCGCCCACATGCAAAAGCATCTGGCCGGTCGCTGCGAGGTCATCCCCGTGCCCGAGCGCGCGCTGCTGGCGCTGCAAGGCCCCGAGGCCGTGACGGTGCTGTCGCGCCTGAACCCCGACGTCGCCAAGCTGACCTTCATGACCGGCAGGTTCTTCACGCTGGACGGCATTGACACCTTCCTGACCCGCTCCGGCTACACCGGCGAAGACGGCTACGAGATCTCCGTCCACGAGGATGACGCCGTGGCGCTGGCGCGCAAGCTGCTTGCGCATGCCGAGGTCAAGCCGATTGGTCTCGGCGCGCGCGATTCGCTGCGCCTGGAAGCTGGCCTGTGCCTGTACGGCCACGACATCAACGAGACGACCACGCCGGTCGAAGCGTCCATCACCTGGGCCATCCAGAAGGTGCGCCGCGCCGGTGGCGCCCGTGCCGGTGGCTATCCTGGCGCGGCGTGCATCGACGAGCAGTTGGCCAATGGTGCAGCGCGCAAGCGTGTGGGCCTGGTCGGCAAGGAGCGCATGCCTGTGCGCGAGGGCGCCAAGATCGTCGCTGCCGACGGCACCGAGATCGGCGTCGTCACCAGCGGCACGCTGGGCCCCACGGTCAACCAGCCGGTCGCCCTCGCCTACCTGGCGAAGGAGCACACCGCTGTCGGCACCGAAGTCTTCGCCATCGTGCGCGACAAGCGCACGCCGATGGTGGTCTCTTCCACCCCCTTCACCCCCAACCGCTACTACCGAGGTTAAGCATGTCCATCAAGTACACCCCCGACCACGAATGGCTGGAAGTCCACGGTGACGGCACCGCGACGGTCGGCATCACCGTGCACGCGCAGGACGCGCTGGGCGACGTGGTCTTCGTGGACCTGCCCGAAGTGGGCAAGACCTACGCCGAGAAGGAAGTCGCCGGCGTCGTCGAATCCGTCAAGGCCGCGGCCGACGTCTACATGCCCGTCGACGGCGAGATCACCGAGGTCAACGAAGCCCTGCGCGACGACCCGGCGCTCGCCAACTCCGACCCGCTCAAGGCCGGCTGGTTCTTCAAGGTCAAGCTGAGCAATCCCGCCCAGCTCGACGCGCTGATGGACTCGACCGCCTACGACGCCCTGCTCAAGACCCTGTAAATCTCCGAAGTGCCCGCCATGCCGACGCCGCTCTCCATTCTCGAAGACGCCACCGAATTCCACGCCCGCCACATCGGGCCGGATGCCGTCGATGAATCCCTGATGTGCGCCGCCGTCGGCGTGGCCAGCCGCACCGCGCTGATCGACGCGGTCGTGCCTGCGGCCATCCGCCGCTCGCAAGGCATGAAGCTGCCCGCCCCCATCACCGAGGCGGGCGCGCTGGCCGAACTCAAGGCCATCGCCGGCAAGAACAAGGTCTACAAGAGCTTCATCGGCCAGGGCTACTACGGCGTGCACACGCCAGGCGTCATCCTGCGCAACATCCTCGAGAACCCCGCCTGGTACACGGCCTACACGCCCTACCAGGCTGAGATCTCGCAGGGCCGCATGGAAGCCATTCTGAACTTCCAGACGCTGGTGACAGACCTGACCGGCATGGACATCGCCAACGGCTCCATGCTGGACGAGGCCACCTCGGCCGCAGAGGCGGTCACGCTGGCCAAGCGCTCGGTCAAGAGCAAGAGCAACACGCTGATCGTCGCCGGCGATGTGCACCCGCAGACCATCGAGGTCATCCAGACGCGCTGCAAGCCGCTGGGCCTCGAGGTGCTGGTCGGCATGGCGCCCGCGCTGATGGCCGAGCACGACTACTTCGCCGTCGTCTGCCAGTACCCCAGCACCACCGGGCTCATCCATGACCTGAAGGCCTTCACCGAACAGGCTCACGCCAAGCAGGCCGCGTTCATCGTCTGTACCGACCTGCTGGCGCTGACGCTGCTGACCTCGCCCGGTGAGTTTGGCGCCGACATCGTCGTCGGCAACAGCCAGCGCTTCGGCATGCCCATGGGCGCTGGCGGCCCGCACGCCGCTTTCCTGGCCTGCAAGGACGCGTTCAAGCGCTCCATGCCCGGCCGCCTGGTCGGTGTGAGCAAAGACGCACAAGGCCACTCGGCCATGCGCCTGGCGCTGCAGACCCGCGAGCAGCACATCCGCCGCGAGAAGGCCACCTCCAACATCTGCACGGCGCAGGTGCTGCCGGCCGTCGTGGCCAGCATGTACGCCGTCTACCACGGCCCGCAAGGCCTGAAGCGCATCGCCGAGCGCGTGGCCAGCTACACGGCCATCTTGCACGCCGGCCTGACCCGCATGGGCGTCAAGGTCGTCACGCCGCACGTGTTCGACACGCTGCTGGTGGAGTGCGACGTGGCGACCGTGATGGCCAAGGCCGTCGCGGCCCAGGCCAACCTGCGCAAGCTGAGCGACCAGCATGTCGGCATCGCGCTGGACGAGACGACGTCGCGCGCCGACATCGAGGCGATCTGGGGCTGGTTCGCGCCCGCTGGCGCCACCGTACCGACGGTGTCCGAGTTCGCCGCCGGCGTCGACAGCCTGATCCCGCCGCAGCTGCGCCGCACCAGCGCCTTCCTGACGCACCCGGTCTTCAACACCCACCACAGCGAAACCGAGATGCTGCGCTACATCCGCAGCTTGTCCGACAAGGACCTGGCGCTGGACCGCAGCATGATCCCGCTGGGCTCGTGCACGATGAAGCTCAACGCCACGGCCGAGATGATCCCCATCACCTGGCCCGAGTTCGCCAACCTGCACCCGTTCGCGCCGCAGGACCAACTGGCCGGCTACACCGAGCTGGACACGCTGCTGCAGCAGTGGCTGACCGAGTGCACCGGCTACGCCGGCATCAGCCTGCAGCCCAACGCCGGCTCGCAGGGCGAGTACGCCGGCCTGCTGGCCATCAAGGCCTGGCACGAGTCGCGCGGCGACCACCAGCGCACGGTCTGCCTGATCCCCGAGTCGGCCCACGGCACGAACCCGGCTTCGGCACAAATGTGCGGCATGTCGGTGGTCGTCACCAAGTGCGACAAGGAAGGCAATATCGACCTGGCTGACCTGAAGGCCAAGTGTGAGCAGCACGCCGACAAGCTGGCCGCCATCATGATCACCTATCCCTCCACGTACGGCGTGTTCGACACGCACGTGAAGGAGATCTGCGCCATGGTGAAGGCGCACGGCGGCCGCGTCTACGTGGACGGCGCCAATATGAACGCGCTGGTCGGTGTGGCCGCGCCTGGCGAGTTTGGCGGCGACGTCAGCCACCTGAACCTGCACAAGACCTTCTGCATCCCCCATGGCGGTGGCGGCCCGGGCGTCGGCCCCGTCTGCGTGGTCGAAGACCTCGTGCCCTTCCTGCCGGCGCACCGCACCGCGGGCCTGGGCAAGGAAACGAACATCGGCGCCGTGTCCGCCGCCCCGCTGGGCAACGCGGCCGTGCTGCCGATCTCGTGGATGTACATCCGCATGATGGGTGCCGAGGGCCTGAAGAAGGCGACCGAGGTCGCCATCCTGTCGGCCAACTACGTCGCCGCACGCCTGTCCGACCACTACGACATCCACTTCTCCGGCGGCATCGCCGGCGTGAAGGGTGGCGGCGTGGCCCACGAGTGCATCCTGGACCTGCGGCCGCTGAAGGACAGCTCGGGCGTCAGCGCCGAGGACGTCGCCAAGCGCCTCATCGACTACGGCTTCCATGCGCCGACGCTGAGCTTCCCCGTGGCCGGCACGCTGATGGTCGAACCGACCGAGAGCGAATCGCGCGCCGAGCTGGACCGCTTCATCGACGCGATGATCCAGATCCGCCACGAGATCGCTGACGTCGAGGCCGGCAAGGTCAGCCGCGAGGACAACCCGCTGGTCAACGCGCCGCACACCGCGATGGTCGTCAGCGCCAGTGACTGGGTCCACGGCTACAGCCGCGAGGTGGCGGCCTTCCCGCTGCCCAGCCTGCGCCGCCAGAAGTACTGGTCCCCGGTGGGCCGCGTGGACAACGTCTATGGCGACCGCAACCTGTTCTGCTCCTGCGTGCCGCTCAGCGAGTACGAGGACGCCTGATCATCACCAGGCCCCCTGAGATGGGGGCGAGTCGCGGCCGCCGGCAAACCCGGCGCCCCGGCTCCGCTGGATGAGCTGGGGCGGCCACAAGCCGCCCCCTAACCAATCGAGGCATCCATGGCCGTTTCCGTTTTCGACCTCTTCAAGATCGGCATCGGCCCGAGCAGCTCGCACACCGTCGGGCCCATGCGCGCCGCGCGCCTGTTCGGCCTGCGACTGCAACACGACGGACTGTTGGAGCATGTGGCCCGCTTGCAGGTCATCCTGTACGGGTCGCTCGGCGCCACCGGCAAGGGCCACGGCAGCGACAAGGCCGTGCTGCTGGGCCTGGCCGGGCATGAGCCGGACACGGTGGATGTCGAGACCATTCCCGCGATGCTGGATGCCATCCGCGCCGGCGACCTGAACCTGGTAGGCCAGCATCGCGTCGCGTTCGACGAGGCCAAGGATCTCGTCTTCAAACGCCGAGAGAGCCTGCCCTTTCACGCCAACGGCATGCGCTGCCTGGCCTTCGACGCCGAAGGCGCCGAACTCGCCAATCGCGTGTATTACTCGGTCGGCGGCGGCTTCATCGTCAGCGACGAGGTGGCCGCAGACGGCAGCAAGCACAGGGCAATAGCGCCTGACGCAACCGTGCTGCCCTACCCGTTCAAAACGGGCGACGAGTTGCTGGCGCTGACGAAGAAATACGGCCTGTCCATCGCCGAGGTCATGCGCCGCAACGAGGGCCACTGGCGGCCTGAGGCCGAGACGCGTGCCGGACTGCTGAAGATCTGGGGCGTCATGCAGGCCTGCGTGCAGCGCGGCTGCAGAACCGAGGGCATCCTGCCCGGCGGCTTCAAGGTCAAGCGCCGCGCGCCCAGCCTCTTCAACAGTCTGATCTCCAACCCCGAACAGGCGCTGCGCGACCCGCTTCAGGTCATGGACTGGGTCAACCTCTACGCGCTGGCGGTCAACGAGGAGAACGCCGCCGGCGGCCGCGTCGTCACGGCGCCCACCAACGGCGCGGCCGGCATCGTGCCCGCGGTGTTGCACTACTACGCCCGCTTCGTGCACGGCGCGACGGAAGACGGCGTCATCGACTTCCTGCTCACCGCTGCCGCCATCGGCATCCTCTACAAGGAGAACGCGTCCATCAGTGGCGCCGAGGTCGGCTGCCAGGGCGAAGTGGGCGTGGCCTGCTCGATGGCCGCCGGCGCGCTGTGCGCCGTCATGGGCGGCACGCCCGAGCAGGTGGAGAACGCCGCCGAGATCGGCATGGAGCACCACCTGGGCCTGACCTGTGACCCGGTCGGCGGCCTGGTGCAGATCCCTTGCATCGAGCGCAACGCCATCGCATCGGTCAAGGCCATCAACGCCGCGCGCATGGCGCTGCGCGGCGACGGCACGCACTTCGTGAGCCTGGACAAGGTCATCAAGACCATGCGCGACACCGGCGCCGACATGATGACCAAATACAAGGAAACGGCGCGCGGCGGCCTGGCGGTGAACATCGTCGAGTGCTGAGCTTTCAGGGCTGAGCCATGTGCCTTGCTGCCTTTGCGCTTAACGCCCACCCGCGCTTCCCGCTGGTGCTTGCCGCCAACCGGGACGAGTTCTTCGCTCGCCCCACAGCGGCCATGGACTGGTGGGCCGACGCGCCCGACCTGCTGGCAGGGCGCGATCTGACGTCCGGTGGCAGTTGGTTCGGCCTCACGCGCTCCGGCCGCCTTGCGCTGCTGACCAATGTGCGCGAACCGGGCCGGAACGACCCCACCGCCCCATCGCGCGGTGCGCTGGTGACGGACTGGCTGCGCAGCAACGCGCCCTTTGCCGACTTCGCCGCGCAGCAGCTGCCGGCCGGCCACAACGGCTTCAACCTGATCGCTGCAGACGTGGCAAGCAACACCTGGCACTGGCTCAGCAACCGTGTACCGGCGTCGAGGCGGCTCGGGCCCGGCCTGTATGCGCTGTCAAACGCCGCGCTGGACACGCCCTGGCCCAAGACCACCGGCCTGCGCGCGGCGTTAGCCGACGCGCTGGACCAGTCCGCCGACGCCCCCTCGCTGATCGAGCGGCTGTTGGCCGTGCTGGCCGACGACACCGCCGCACCCGACGCCACACTGCCCGACACCGGCGTGGGACTGGAACGGGAGCGCCTGCTGTCGCCGCGCTTCATCCGCATCCCGCCTTTGCCCGGCGCAGCTGTCTACGGCACACGCTGCTCGACGGTGCTGGTGCGAGAGGCCGACGGGGCCACCTGGGTCGTGGAGCGCAGCGTCACCGCGAACGGCGAGTCCCTGCCGCGCCGGGTACACCAGCTGTCGCACTGGCCGGCCTGAGCGCGCACGGCGCAGGCCACAATCGGCCCGCCGTGAGCGCCGTCGCCGTCCATCCCCGCCGCCCGCCTGACCCTCGCCTGGTGCAGCGCTCCCTGCTGCTGGCGGCGCTGCTGCATGTGTGGCTGGTGCTGGTGTTCGGCAACGCCCCCGGCAGCGCGGCGCCGGGCCAGAGCACCTGGGGCAGCCTGACCGTCAAGTTGCGCGGCCTGAGCGGCGCACAGGCCGATGCACCGCCGTCCCCCCAGCCCGGCGCCAGCCCCGCGCCCGAGGCCGGCGCGGCCACGACGGCTGTGCGTGTGTCGGCCATGAACGACGGTACGGACGTGCCAGCCGACGCCGCACCGAGCACCGCGACGCTGGTGCTGCCCGAAGGCTTTCGCCCGGTCGAGCGCCAGGATCTGGGGCCGCCACCCACTGCCACTGCGACCGACCTGCCGGCCGCTGACCTGCCCACCGGCCGGCTCGCGCGGCTGGAGGCGCGCCCCGACGTCACTGTCGCGCCGCTGGCGCCCGCCGCCCGGCTGGCCCAATCGCCGCCGCTGGCGGTGCGCCCGGATCTGCCCACGCTGGACGCCATGCTGCCCGCCCCCGTGAACCGGCTGGACGCCCCGGCGGCAGACACTGCCGTCAACCCCGCCCTGCCCCGGCCGGCCGAACTGCGTGCCACGGCGCCGCCCACCCCTGCCCTGCCGGCCGCTGCCGAGCTGCCCAACCCCGTGGCCCGGTTGGAAGCGCCGCAGGCTACGGTCGCCGCTGGCGCGCTGCCCCGCGCCGCCGACCTACGCGCCACGCCGCCCGGCGCTTCACCGCTGCCGCCGCCCACCACCTTGCCAGCCCCGGTCCAAAGGCTGGAAGCCGCCACACCCGACGGCAGCGGCCTCAAGCCGCTGAGCCGCGCCAGCGCGCTGCGGCCGGTGCCTACCACCGCCAGCACGGCAGCGCTGCCCGGAGCACAGGACCTGCCCGCGCCCGTACGCCGGCTGGAGTCCGAGAGCTCAGCGGCCGTGGCACCGCTGCAGCCCGCCGCCCCGCCGCGCGCGGCCGTGGCCGCGCCGGCGCCGGACGGTCTCGCCGAGCTGGCCAGCACTTTGCCCGGCCAGGTCAGCGCGCCCGCCGGCCCCGCCTCGGGTGACCCGGCAGCCCGCGTTCAGGCGGCCCCACGGGGTGTAGCGCCAGGCGCCGACGCCGGCACACGCCTCGGGCCCGAGCTGCCGCCGCCCCCGCAAGCGGCGGCCAGTGCGGCGCGGGCACCGCTGAACCTGTCGCTGCCCCGGGGAGACATGACGGCCCGGCGCGGCAGCAGCGGTGTCATCGACCTGATCCCGCCGCCGCCGGAGCGCAAGTCCAAGCTGGAGCAGTCGGTGGAGGATGCGGCCAACAAGGACTGCCGCAAGGCCTACAGCGGCGTGGGCCTGCTGGCCGTCGTGCCCCTGGCCATCGACGCGGCTCGCGGCAAGGGCTGCAAGTGGTGAAGCACCAGGTCTTCCGGCGCTGACGCCCAGGTTGTACGACCACTTGCAGGCCCGCTGGCATGCGATGCATGCAGGCCGCAAGGCTGGTGCGGCCGTACGCCCGACCCCCAGCACCCTCCGCTCCTGAGCGCTGCCTCAGCAGGGGACGCCTGACAAGCCCCAAGAAACAAAGTCAGCGCTGGGTCATGCAGTCGTCAAATCACCACACCCCTTCGGGGTATCCCGTAGGCCTGGCAAGCATCCGCTTGAGCGTTTGACAGCCGAGCATTGCCGCCACCCAGTTGTCCGATGACCATCGCAGCGCCCCGCCACAGAGGGCAACCGACGACTGGAGTAGACATGACCGAATTTCGTGGAAACAAGACCCGCGGCCCCTGGCGCCGCAGCGCCATCGCGCTGGCCATCGCAGCGGCCGGCAGCCCGGCCCTGGCACAGGAAGACACAAGCAAGCTCGATGCCGTCGTGGTCACGGGCTTCCGCGCCAGCCTGAACAACGCACTGGCCAGCAAGAAGAACGCCGACGGCATCGTCGACGTCATCAAGGCCGAGGACGTGTCCAAGTTCCCCGACGCCAACCTGGCCGAGTCGCTGCAGCGCGTGCCGGGCGTGTCGCTGGCCCGCGGCGATGGCGGCGAGGGCAAGCAGATCACCGTGCGCGGCCTGAACGCCGGCTTCACTCGCGTGCGCATCAACGGCATCGAGGCTATCTCGGCCACCGGCGCCTCGGACATCAACGGCAGCACCAACCGCAGCCGCGCGTTCGACTTCTCGGTGTTCGCCGCCGAACTGTTCAACAGTCTGGAGGTGCGCAAGACCTCGCAGGCCGACGTCGAGGAAGGCTCGCTGGGCGCCACCGTAGACCTGCGCGGCGCCCGCCCCTTCGACTTCAAGGGCCAGACGCTGAGCATCGGCCTGCAGCAGAACTACAACACGCTGGCACGCAGCTCGTCGCCGCGCGTGACTGGGCTGTTCTCCACCCGCGCCAACACCGGCGTGGGCGAGGTGGGCGTGCTGGTGTCCGGCGCCTATTCCAAGCGCAGCGCGACCGAGGAAGGCTATGAGGCCGTCGAGATGCTGAGCGCCAACGCCGACGGGGGCTTCTGCTCGCCGCTGGGCGCCACGCCGCAGAGCCCGGCCGACAACGCCCAGCGCGGCGTGACGGCCGCCAATTGCGGCTTCAACCTGCCGCGCACCTCCAGCACCACGGCCTACAACAACGTCTTCGGCCGCACCGACAACTACGGCGGCACCGTGGCGACGCCGGCCGCCGGCAGCGGCGCCTTCCACCCGCGCATCCCGCGCTACCGCCGCTCGGTGGCCGAGTACGAGCGCCTGGGCGTCAGCGCCGCGCTGCAGTGGAAGGCCTCGGAAGCCACCGAGGTCAACCTGGATCTGCTGGGCGGCCAGTTCAACAACAACCGCTACGACAACTACATCTCGGCCATCTCCTTTGGCCGCACGCTGGCCGCCGCCAACGGCAAGCCGCAGACCTCCATCGTCGAGGCCTCGTTCAATGGCAACGGCAGCTGGGAGTACGGCAAGTTCAACGGCGTGGACGTGCGCTCCGAGGGCCTGCTGGACGTCAACAACACCAGCTTCCGCCAGCATGTGCTGAGCGCCACGCACAAGCTCACCAACGACATCAAGCTCGAAGCCATGACCGGCATCTCGGCCAGCCGGCTGAGCTCGCCCATGCGCACGACGGTGCAGTTCGACGCACCCAACGTGAACGGCTTCTCGTACGACTTCCGCAACAACCGCAATGTGCCGGCGCTGAACTTCGGCATCGACGTTGCCAACCCGGCCAACTTCACCTTCGGCCCCACCGATGCCGACGGCACCGTGCACGGCCAGTTCGTCGGACGCCAGCTCAACACCGGCAACACGCTGAAGACCAACGCCGTGGGCGCGACCTGGGACGTCAACGACCACCTTGCCCTCAAGGCCGGCTACTCGGCGCGCAACAACACCTGGGACAACTTCGAGATCAGCTACGGCGCGGCCAACGGCCTGGCCAACCCAGCCGGCTTCACGATGGCCAGCGTGTCGCGCCTGATCACGAACTTCGGCAAGGGTCTGGAAGGCTCGGGCTACCCCAGCCAGTGGGTGGCGGTGGACCTGGACAAGTTCCGCAAGGTCTGGGACATCGAGTGCAACTGCGCCGCCGTGCCCGGCTCGCAGCTGGTGACGCTGAACCAAGCCAATCGCACGGTCAGCGAGAAGATCAACGCCGCCTACCTGTCGGCCGACTTCAACTACCAGCTCGCCGGCATCACCTTCCGCGGCAACGCGGGCGTGCGCTCGGCCGAGACCAAGGCCTCCGCGTCGGCGCTGGTCAACGTGGGCGGCGCGCTGCAGCCCGTCACGTTCGACAAGACCTACCGCGATGTGCTGCCCTCGTTCAACCTGACTGCACAGCTGCCCAAGGACGTGTTCGTGCGCTTCTCGGCCGGCAAGACGCTGTCGCGCCCCGAGTACGTGGATCTGGCGCCCTCGGCCTCGGTCAACACCAACGCGCAGACGGTCAGCATCGGCAACCCGCAGCTGGATCCCATCCGCGCCAAGACCTACGACCTGCAGGCCGAGTGGTACTTCGCGAAGAACTCCATGTTGTCCGCCGGCGTCTTCCACAAGAAGATCGACACCTACATCCAGCGCGTCAGCGAGCGCGTGGCCTACAACACCCTGGGCCTGCCCGACGCGCTGCTGACTGGCGGCGGCACCTGCTCCATCACCGGCGGCATCCCTGCATGCCCGACGCTGCCGTCCTCGACCGTGACGGTCAGCCGCGCGGCCAACACCCCAGGCGGCCCGCTGACCGGCTACGAGCTGAACCTGCAGATGCCGTTCAGCTTCCTGCCGGGCGTGTGGAGCAACTTCGGCATGCTGGCCAACATCACGCACGTGAAGTCGACCATCAACTACATCACCCGCACCGCCACGCCCACGCTGCCGCAGCTGGCCATGAACGCGGCGTTGGTGGGCATGTCGCCGGATGCACGCAACCTGACGCTGTACTACGAGGACAGCAAGTTCAGCGCCCGCGTATCGGCGGCCTACCGCTCCAAGTACCTGTTCAACGTGCTGGGTGACGTGAACGGCCATGACGTGACCTTCGTCAACGCGTCGACCAACGTGGACTTCTCGGCGTCGTACAACGTCAGCCCCAAGCTGAAGGTGAGCTTCGAGGCGGCCAACCTGACCGACCAGCCGCTGCGCTACGGCCGCGATTCGCAGCGGGATGACACGCTGCTGTACGCGCACTTCGGGCGCACGTTTGGGGTGGGCATGTCGTATAAGTTTTGACCCCTCACCTGGTCTCGCCTCGCTGAACGCGGGCGAGCCCAGGCGGTCGGCGCTCGGCCCCAATACCTAGAACCGAGTGCCCGCCGCGCTCAGCGAGGCGGCAGCTCGACGGCGTAGATCACTGGCCGGCCTTCGATGTTCGATCGATACACCAGCCACTTGCCGTCGGGCGTGAAGTGCTGGTTGGGCTCCAGCGTGTAGTCGTGGCGGGACAGGTCGGCCACGCGGATGCTCTCCAGCTTGCCGGGCGTGATCAGGCCCGGCACCGGGCGCTCGCGCAGCACCGGCTTGAGCAGGCTGATCCACTTGCCGGCGTTGCCGCCATCGCCCGAGAACAGACGCCCGTCGGGCGACTGCATGAAGTGGTAGGAGGCCTGGTCGCGTGCCACCTCGTAACGCCACTGTTCGCCGGTGACAAGGTTGCGCCCCGTCAGCCAGGTCACGCCGCCACGCGGCGTCTGCAGGTCGTACCAGACGGTCTGGCCGTCACGCCCCCAGAACTCGTGCCCGGCAATCTCGCCGGCCATGGTGCGGGTGTGGATCTTGGTGAGCTGTGAACCATCGGTGCGCACGGTCCAGATGCGGTCCACCTCGTGCCACGGGCCCTCGTGGCAGAACATCAGCAGCGCAGGGTCGGTGGGCGAGAACTTCAGGTGGTTCAGCCAGTCTGTCGCGCGGTGGATGCTCTTGCGCTCGCCGGTGGCGATCGTCACGCTGTACATCTCCATGGGCACGCGCGCGGCCAGCCGCGCGGCCATCCACTGGCCCTTGGCAGCGGCGAAGGACAGCGGCTTGCCGTCCTTGTCGACACCGGCATAGGCCGGAGAGCCGGTCACCGGGTCGCGCCGGCCCTGGGCCGCGATTTCGGGCGGCGGCGGCGAGGTTTCCCACACACCGGCCAGCAGCGTCTCGTCGGCATTGATGGCCATCACGCGGCCGCCAGGCAGCTCGGCGATGCGGCGGGTCTTGCCGCTGTCCAAGTCCACGGCCCACACGGTGGACGGTCCGCCGTCTTCCACGTTCGCGGCGCGCGTCGTGTAGTAAGCCGAGCGCGACTTCGGGCCGGCGAACAGCAGCCGGTCCACGGCGACCTTGAGCACCAGCCGGGTCTGCCAGGTCCTGGTGTCGGCGACGCGGATGCCCTCGGGAGTGAGGTAGATCATCAGGTCGCCCTGCGGCGTGAACGGGTTGTAGTTGAAGTAGAGCGCGTAGACGCCGGGGCTGTCGTCCACGCGCACGATGCGCTGGCCGGTCGTGGTGTCCAGCCAGCTGGCCGACGCGGCAGCGCCCTGCGGCGACGCGGGCGCAGGCGTGGCCGCCATGCCGGCGGGGCCGCCCAGCACCAGGGCGGCCGCGAGCGCGAGAGGAGTCAGAGAATTCAGCAGCGAAGCGGTCATGGCAGGCGCACGAAACGAAAAACCCATGCTAGCCAGCCGCCGCGAGACGGCCCGGGCGGGGTCGACATCGCTCATCCGATTGATCCGAGCGGGCGGTCGCCCCTGGCCAGGCGTGAGAAGTTGCCGCCTGCCGGCGCCAGACCGGCCCTGCACACCAAATCTCACGGATACCGGGCACGCCATGCCGGGAAGATGCGACCGCGGCAACCCCATGATCCCGACGGGACCGCCCCGCATTGCCACAATGCGCCCGCCTGCCGCTCCATCCGGAGCGGCGGCGCACGAGAGGAGACACTACCCATGATTCCACGCCAGTTCCTGATGCCCGTGCTCGCCATGGCCGCCATCGCCAGCGGCGCCGCGCAAGCCCAGGTCCTCATCGGCCAGACCGCCGGCTTCAGCGGCCCGGTGGCCGCCGGCGTCAAGGAAGTCAGCGACGGCGCCAAGCTCTACCTGGACGCCGTCAACGCCCGCGGCGGCGTGAACGGCCAGACCGTCCAGATCCTGGCGATGGACGACAAGTTCGAGCCCAAGCTGGCCGCCGACAACGCCCGCGAGCTCATCACGCAGAAGAACGTGCTGGCGCTGTTCCTGACCCGCGGCACGCCCCACACCCAGGCCGTCATGCCGCTGCTGACCGAGCACAAGGTGCCGCTGGTCGCACCGTCCACCGGCGCCATGGCGTTGCATGCCCCGGTGCACCCATGGCTGTTCAACGTGCGCGCCACGTACCAGCGCGAGGCCGACCGTGCGGTGCGCCACCTCAGCCTCGTGGGCATGACGCGCATCGGCATCGTGCAGGTGGACGACAGCTTTGGCACGGACGCGATCAAGGGGGCGCTCAAGACCTTCGAGTCGCTGGCCAAGCAACCCGCCTTCATCGAGAAGTTCGACCGCAGCAAGCCCGACTTCAGCGCCATCGTGCCCAAGGCGCTGGCCACCGATGCGCAGGCCGTGCTGTTCATTGGTGCGGGCCAGGCGGTGGCGGACGGCGTCGCTGCACTGCGCCGCGCCGGCTCGCGGGCGCAGATCGTCACGCTGTCCAACAACGCGTCGGCAGGTTTCATCAAGCTGCTGGGCGAGCATGGCCGCGGCACCATCGTCACGCAGGTCTCGCCTTACGAGCGTTCGATGTCTGCGGCCATCATCCGCGAGGCCCGCGAACTGGCCCGCGCACGCGGCACGGATGAAATCACACCGGCCATGGTGGAAGGCTTCACTGCGGCCAAGGTGCTGGTTGAAGGCCTCAAGCGCGCCGGGCCCAATCCCACGCGCGACAAGCTGCGCCAGGCGTTGGAGACCTTCAAGCGCATGGATGTCGGCGGTCTGGAGGTGAGCTTCAGCCCGACCGACCACTCGGGCGTGGACTTCGTGGACCTGTCCATCATTGGCGAGGACGGGAAATTCCGCCGCTGACACAGCGGCGCGGACTTCCCCCGAAACCCGCTGACACGTGACATCTGACAACCGCGCGGGTGATGGCGGCGGATAAGCTCGCCTCATCCCAGCCATGCGCATGTCGTGCATGCGTGGTCCGCTTGCGCACCTGGCCGTGTGGCCCGCGCGGGCCCAGGCGCCATCACCAAGGTCTTGGATGGGCTGCTACCGTCTGACGTGAACCCACGGGTCCGCACGACAGACGGGGCGATTCACTTCTTTCTCAACGGCCAAGCCAGCCACAGGGAGAACCGCATGGAATCGACGGCCTCTGATCCACCGGTCGTTCTGTTCGTTGACGACGAGCCGTCCATCCTGAGCGCACTGCGCCGGCTGTTTCGTCCGCAGGGCTATCGCATCCTGCTGGCCGAGAGCGGCGCAGCGGGACTGGATCTGCTGCGCAAGGAGAACGTCGATCTCGTGGTCTCCGACATGCGAATGCCGGAGATGGACGGTGCGACCTTGCTGGAGAAGGTGCGTGAGGGCTGGCCCGCGGTCGGCCGCATCCTGCTGACCGGCTACGCCGACATCGGCTCCACCGTCGCGGCGATCAACCGCGGCCAGATCCACCGCTACGTCGCCAAGCCATGGGATGACCGCGAGCTCGTGTTATGCGTTCAGGACGGGCTGGAGCGCCGCCGGCTGGAGCAAGAGAACAAGGCGCTGCTTCGCCTCACCCGGGAGCAGAACGACCAGCTCCAGACCCTGAACACCAGCCTCACCGAACGGGTGAAGGCGCGAACGGCAGAACTCGAGCAGGTCAACGCCATGCTGGAGACCTCGTTCGCCCAGGTTCAAGAGAACTTCCTGCTGTCGATCAACGTCTTCGCAGGGCTTGTCGAACTGCGGTCCAGCGGCCTGGCCGGCTATTCACGCCAGGTGGCAGACCTTGCCCGGCGCACGGCGCGCCGCATGAACGGCGGGGCCATGCTGGAAGAGGATGTCTACATCGCCGGCCTGCTGCACGAGATCGGCAAGATTGGCTTCCCGGACAGCCTGTTGCGCAAGCCACTGTCGGCCATGTCCAGCGACGAAGTGGCCCTGTACCGGCGCCACACCCTCCACGGGGAGGCCGCGCTGCTGCCGCTGGCGCGGCTTCAGCGTGTTGCGCGCTTCGTGCGCAACCATCATGAGCGCATCGACGGCAAGGGGTTCCCTGATGGTGTCAGCGGTGAGGCGGTGCCGCTCGGCGCCCAGATCCTCAGCGTGTCCAGCGACTATCACTCGGCGCAATCGGGGCGGTTGTCCCTCAAGCGCTATTCCCCCGCCGAGGCCCAAGCGCTGATACGGGGAGGCGCCGGCACTCGCTACGAAATCGCCGTCGTCGAGGCATTTGAGCTGGCGCTCGGCGACGAACCGACCGACAAGCCGCAGGACCGTGAGTTGCAAGCCCACGAGGTCATGCCCGGCATGGTGTTGTCCAGGGACTTGCTGTCGCCGCAAGGGACGCTGCTGCTCGCTGCGGGCTTCGTGTTCGACGTGCGCGTCGTGAAACAGCTGCGCGAGTTTGCCGGCCGAGAGGGAGTGAGACTGCGGATCTTCGTCAAGCTGGCGGACGAGGGGCACCCATGAGCAGGCGCATTCTCCTCGTCGATGACGAACCCCATATCCTGGCGTCGCTCCAGCGCCTGATGCGCAACGGGCTCAGGGACGCGGGCGGCGAGCGCTACCAGGTGGAGGGCTTCACCGATGCCATGACGGCCTTGGCCCGGGCACGGGAATGCGCATTCGCCTTGGTCGTCTCGGACCAGCGCATGCCGGCGATGACGGGCGTCGAATTCCTCAAGGAGCTGCGCCAGGTCCAGCCCGACTGCGGCCGCATCATCCTGTCTGGCTATGCGGACTTGAGCGCGTTGATGGCGGCCATCAACGAAGCCGCGATCGACCGCTTCATTTCCAAGCCCTGGACGGACTTCGAACTGCTCAGCGCCGTGCGCCAGGTGCTGCACATCAGAGAACTGATGCGCGAGAACCAGCGCCTGGCCGACCAGGTCAGAGCGCAACGGGGCCAGCTCAGCGCACAGGAGGCGGAGCTACGCCGGCTGGAACGCCTGGAGCCCGGCATCACCCATGTCAGGTGGGGCAGCGACGGTTCCTTCATCCTCGAAGACCCGGGCGAGGCAGTGCAATGAGCCGCGCGCCGCTGAACGACGATTTCCGGACGGCACTGCAGGCGGTAACCACGCCGACGCTCGTGCATGGCGCCGACCAGATCCATCTCGCCAACGCCGCGATGCAGCGGCTGCTCGGGTACTCGGAGGACGAGCTGAAGCGGATGTCGCCGCACGGTTGGGCTGCAGCCGAACATGCCGAGGAACTGAAGCGCTACGGGGAGCGTTGCCAAAGCGAGGACGGAGAACTGCCCGCCATCGAAATCGAGGCCAGCACCGGCAGTGGCGCGCGGCGCGTGCTGGAGATCAAAGGGCAGCGCGTCGTCCTGGGCGGCCACACCTATGTCGTGCTCAGCGGGCAGGACCTCAGCGACATCCGCCATGTACAGAACAGCCTGCTCGACATGGGCCGGGTGCTCACCCAGATTCTCGAGAACATCCCGGTTGCAACGTTCGTCATCGATCAATCGCACCGGGTGACGCATTGGAACTCCGCCTGCGCACAAACGACCGGCTGCCCAGCCGTCGACATGCTCGGCCGCGATGACGCCTGGCGCGCGTTCTACCCCCAGCCCCGGCCGCTGCTGGCGGACCTGATCGTGGACGGTCGCGTCCAGGAGGAGGGGGCGCAGTTGTATGGCGGGCGCTGCCACCCATCACCACACATCACCAACGCCTTCGAAGTCGAAAGCTTCTTCCCCGACTTCGGCGAAAACGGGTGCTGGCTCTTCTTCACGGCCGCCCCGATCATGGACATGCACGGCCAGTTGGTCGGCGCCATCGAGACGCTGCAGGACGTCACGCGACGGCATCAGGCGGAAGACGAGTTGCGTCGTCATCGCAACGAGCTGGAAAGCATGATTGCAGACCGCACCGCCGAACTGCTCAGCACGCACCATGAGCTGGAAGCCTTCCTGGAGAACGCGTCGGTCGGCATCATCGCGACGGCGAACCACCGTGTGCTGAGGGGCAACAAGAAGTTTGCCGAGATGTTCGAGCTTGCCGACATGTCGCCTCATGGGCTGGAGACGCGACGCCTGTTCAAGAGCGACGAGGATTTCATGGCCCTGGACCGAATCGCTCGCCCGGTGCTGTCCCAGGGGGAGTCCCTGCTGCACGAGATGGAGGTCTGTACGCTGACCGGGCATCGCCTGTGGGTCCAGATCATTGCCTACGTCTCCAACCCCTCGGAACCGACGGCGGGAACCTGGTGGCTGCTCCAGGATCGCACCGAGGTCCGTCGCGTCCAGCAGGAGCTGGAGCTGAACTACGAACGCATCAAGCAGACCAACACACGGCTTGCAGAAGCACAGAACCAGTTGCTCCAGTCCGAGAAGATGGCATCCATCGGCCAGCTCGCGGCGGGCGTTGCTCACGAGATCAACAACCCAATTGGCTTCGTCAGCTCCAACCTCGGCTCTCTGCGCGGCTACATCGAGCCCGTCTTCGGCCTCCTGGCGCTGCTCAAGCGGTTGCCGGCAAACACGCTGCCCGAAGCGCTGAACACCGAACTGGCGCGAGTCGACACGCTGGTGGATCTGGATTTCGTCCAGGAAGACATGCCCCAGCTGCTCAACGAGAGCGAAGAGGGCTTGTCGCGCGTGAAGAAGATCGTGCAAGACCTGAAGGACTTCTCTCGCGTCGATCACGCCGATTGGCAAGACGCCGACCTCAACGCCGGGCTGGACTCCACGCTCAACGTCGTCATGAACGAGGTCAAGTACAAGGCCGAAGTGCGCAAGAACTACGGGGCCCTGCCCCCGGTGCGCTGCATCGCCGCCCAGCTGAACCAGGTCTTCATGAACCTCATCGTCAACGCAGCCCACGCCATCCCGGAACGCGGCACGATCAGCCTGTCCACCCGGGCCGAAGAGGGCTGGGTCTGCATCGAAGTTGCCGATACCGGATCGGGCATGACCGACGAGGTCAAGCGCCGCATCTTCGAGCCCTTTTTCACGACCAAGCCCGTGGGCAAAGGCACGGGGCTGGGCCTGTCACTGTCGTTCTCCATCGTGCAGAAGCATGGCGGCCGTCTCGAGGTGGATTCCGAGCCCGGCGTTGGCACGCGCTTTCTCGTCTGGATTCCGATCGCGGGCGACGCCGGCAAGCGCTCGGACTCTCAATAACGGGCGCACGCAGGTCAGCGGCCGGTCCACCGGCATGCGCTGCGGGGCGGCCATACTGTGCCGATGCAACCCAGACCTGCGCTGCCCCGCCCCACCCCCGAGCAGATCGCCATGCTGCCGCCCTACCCGGCCCTGCTGCCGGCCCGCATCCATCTGCTGAAAACGACCGATCAGCTGGCCGCCGCCGAACAGGCCTTGCGCGCCGCACGGCACGTGGGCTTCGACACCGAGAGCAAGCCCACCTTCGTGGCCGGCCAGGCGCAGACCGGGCCCGAGGTCATCCAGTTCGCCACGGCCACCGACGCCTTCATCGTGCAGACAGCCACGCCCGGTGTCGTCCCCTTTCTGCAGGCCATGATCGAGTCGGACGAGGTCATCAAGGTCGGCTTTGGCCTGGCCTCGGACCGGCCGCAGATCCAGCGCAGGCTGGGGCTGACGCTGGGCCGCTCCATTGACGTGTCGCAGCTGGTGAAGCGGCTGGGCTTCAAGGACGCGGTCGGCCTGAAGGTCGCCGTGGCGGTCGTGCTGGGTCAGCGCTTCGCCAAGTCCAAGAAGGCCACCACGTCCAACTGGGCCAATGCAACGCTGACACCGCAGCAGCTGCAATACGCAGCCAACGATGCACACGCGTCGCTGCTGGTCTACAAGGCGCTGAGCGAAGGCGGCTGATCCAGCGACGGATGCGGCCAGCCTGGCTCGGGCGTCAAGGGCATGGCCACGCCGCGGCGCCAGGCGGCCTGCCAGTCCTGCACAGGCTGCGCCTTGAGGCCGCGCACCACACAACCGGCCGCCGCCCCCGCCGCAGCGATCTGCGTCAGCTGCACCGGCGCCGTCGCGCCGCCGATGCCGACGACCGGCAGCGGCGACATCGCTGCCCACCAGGCCAGGTTATCCAGCCCCTGCGGCCGCCACGGCATGTCCTTGGTGAGCGTGGGCCATACCGGGCCGCAGGCCACGTAGTCGGGCGCCCACGCCACGGCGCGGGCCAGCTCCCACAGGCTGTGCGAGCTCAGGCCCAGCCGCAGGCCACGCGCGCGGGCCTGGGCGAGATCGGCGCGGTCATCGGCTGCCAGCGCCAGCAGGTCTTCCTGCCCTAGGTGCACGAAGTCCACCCCCAACGCCAGCGCGGCGCGCCAGTGGTCGTTGACGATGAAGGTTGCGCCGTGCCGGCGCGCGGCATCGCGCGCGGGCTGCACCTCAGCGGCCAGGCGGGTGTGCCAGGCGGCGCCGCTCTCGCCGTCGGCGCGCTTGAGGCGCAGTTGCACGGCCCGGAGCCCGGCGTCGAACAGCGCTACCGCCTGCGCGCCACTGTCGGCGATGCCGTAGACGCCTTCCACGGCGGGCGGGCCGTCCAGCCGGGGGGGCCAGGCAGCCGGCGGGGTGTCGAACAGCGCGGGCAACAAGCTCGCGTCGGTGATGAAGCCTGCCGACGGCCGCACCGGGCCGGCGCCCGCGCCAGGGGTTGCACTGGACAGCAAACCTGACGTGGTCGCCATCTTGGCCAGCACGGCCGCGTCGGCCGGCACGAAGCCCCGCGCCAGTGCGGCCGCCAGCGCCGTCGCGAAGCAGCAGCCGGTGCCGTGGTTGTTGCGCGCGTCGCGGCGGGGCAGCGCCAGCCAGCCGCTGGCCTGCGTGCTGTGCAGCCAGTCCAGCGCCAGCGGGCCGGCCTCGTCGCCGCCGGTAATGCAGACGGTCTCCACGCCCAGCCGCAGGGCTTGCTGCGGTGCGCTGCCCTCGCCCACCAGCCGCGCGGCCTCGCGGCGATTGGGCGTGACGACCGTGGCGCGCGGCAACAACTCGTCGCGGTAGGCCCGCAGCAGGTCGTCGTCGGCAAAGCTGGCGCCGGTGGAGGCGCGCAGCACTGGGTCCACCACCAGCGCCACGGGGCCACGCTCGCGCAGCCGGTCAACCCAGCGCGTCACGATGCGCAGCTGCGCCACGCCGCCCAGCAGGCCGGTCTTGATGACGGCCGGGGGCAGGTCTTGCGCGAGTGCGGCAAGCTGAGCGTCCAGCTGCGCGGGCGCCACCGGAAAGACGGCCTGCACGACCACACTGTTCTGCGCCGTCAGCGCCGTCGCCACCGGGCACAAGGGCAGCGCAAAGGCATCCGCCGCTCGCTGGTCGGCCGACAGCCCCGCGCCGCCGCCGCTGTCCAGGCCGGCAATGCTCCAGAGGATCGGTGCCGTCATGGGATCAGCACCGGCCTGCCGCCCACCGGCGTGCTGGCCACCGCCATGTCCTGTTTTGCCATCACGCCGGCCTCGAAGCCCAGCCGCCCCGCCTGGATGGCCAGGCCGAAGGCGGTGGCCATGGGCACGGGGTCGCCGGCCTGCGCGACGGCGGAGTTCAGCAGCACGCCGTCCAAGCCGAGCTCCATCGCCTGCGCCGCATGCGACGGCGCGCCGATGCCGGCGTCCACGATCAGCGGCACGCCCGGCAGCCGTTCGCGCAGCGTGCGCAGCGCGAAGGGATTGATCAGCCCCTGGCCCGAGCCGATGGGCGCGCCCCAGGGCATCAGCAGCTCGCAGCCCACGTCCAGCAGGCGGCGGCAGGTGACAAGGTCGTCGGTGCAGTAGGGGAAAACGTCGAAGCCATCCTTCACCAGCGCCTCGGCCGCATGGACCAGCTCCCACGGGTCAGGCTGCAGCGTGTACTCGTCGCCGACGACTTCGAGCTTGATCCACGTCGTGCCGTAGAGCTCGCGCGCCATGTGGGCGAGCGTGACAGCCTCGCGCGCCGTGCGGCAGCCGGCCGTGTTGGGCAGCAGGTGGCCGCCGAGCTCGCGCAGCGTGTCGCGGATGGCGGCGACGAAGCCGTTGTCACCGGCGGCCGCCAGCGTGCGCTTCAAGCCCACGGTCACCACCTGGGCACCGCTGGCGTGCAGGGCCTGGCGCATCACGTCGGGCGAGGGATAGCCGGCGGTGCCGAGCAAAAAGCGGCTGTGCAGCGCGCGACCGTAGAGAGTCCAGGACATGCTTATCCGCCTGTGATGGGTTGAATGAGGGTGAGCGCGTCACCGGGCTGGATCAGCGTGGCGGCACGCTGGCCGCGCGGCACGAAGCAGCCGTTCAGTGCCGTGGCGACGGCGTCGGCCGCCCAGCCCTGCTCGGCCAGCAGCGCGGCAACGCTCAAGCCCTCGCGCCAAGGCTGGGCATGCTGGTTCAGCGTGAACTCAGACATGGTCCAGCACCTGTTCTGCCAGCGCCGGCGCCAGCAGCCAGCCGTGGCGGAAAAGGCCGTTGATGCGCAGCAGGCCGGGCTCGCGCGCCAGGTGCGGCTGGTGGTCCGGCAACGCGGGGCGCAGGTTCGTCTCCATATGCACGATGCGCGCCTCGGCCAGGCCCGGCAGCACGCTGTGCGCGGCCGACAGCAGCTCCACGGCGCTGCGCAGGCTGACCGGCGAGCGGTCCTCGCTCTCCACCTCCGACGCGCCGACGACGATGATGTCGCCCGGGCGCGGCACGAGGTAGACGCGGTGCCGCGGGTGCAGCAGCCTCACCGGATGGTGCAGCGCAACGCCGGGCGCGTGTAGCCACAGGACTTCCCCACGCACGCCACGCAGCGCGGCCAGGTCGGGCTGGGCACCGAGGCCGCGGGTGTCGATGACGAGGTCGGCATCCAGCCACTGGCCGTCGTCCAGTTCCAGCCGCCGGGGCCGCACGCAGGTCGCGCGGCGACCCCAGAACCAGTCGACGTCCGGTGCCTGCCGGGCCAGCGCCTGCAGCAGCTCATGCGGCAGCAACTGGCCCTCGCCCGGCAGCAGCCAGGCCTTGAGGTCGGGCACCAGCGCCGGCTCTAGCGCGTGCAGCGCCGCGCGATCCAGCGGCTGCGGCCCGGCCGGCAGCCGGGACAGCACTCGCTGGGCGGCCCCAAGGTCGGGCCCATGGGCCAGCAGCAGACTGCCCGCCGTGCGCACCAGCGCGGGCTGGCCCAGCGCCTGCGCAATCGCGGGCCACAGGGCCAGCGAGCGCCAGCCGAGTGCGGCCACCTCGGCGCTGGCATGTTCGCGCTCGGCCAGCGGGCTCAGCATGCCCGCCGCCGTGAAGGCCGCGGCCCCAGGCTGGGCGGGGCCCTCCGCCGGGTCGACGACTGCCACGCGATGGCCCGCGCGCGCCAGCTGCCAGGCCAGCAGCCGGCCCATGACGCCGGCGCCTGCAATGACGACCTGCATGGTCAGGCCTGGGCGATGGGAATGTAGAACTCGCCGCCGCCGGCCCGGAACTCGGCTGACTTCTGCGCCATGCCGTCGGCCACCACGTCGGCGGCCTCCAGCCCCTGGGCCGCCGCGTACTCGCGCACGTCCTGCGTGATCTTCATCGAGCAGAACTTCGGCCCGCACATGGAGCAGAAATGCGCCTCCTTGGATGAGTCCTTGGGCAGCGTCTCGTCGTGGTAGTCACGCGCCGTGTCGGGATCCAGGCCGAGGGCGAACTGGTCCATCCAGCGGAACTCGAAGCGCGCCTTGCTCATCGCATCGTCACGCGCGCGGGCGCCGGGGTGGCCCTTGGCGATGTCGGCGGCGTGCGCGGCGATCTTGTAGGCGATGAGGCCCTGCTTCACGTCGTCGCGGTCGGGCAGGCCCAGGTGCTCTTTGGGCGTCACGTAGCACAGCATGGCCGTGCCCATCCAGCCGATCATGGCCGCGCCGATGGCCGAGGCGATGTGGTCGTAGCCCGGTGCGATGTCGATGGTCAGCGGGCCCAGCGTATAGAACGGCGCCTCATGGCAGTGCTTCAACTGCTCGTCCATGTTGGCCTGGATCAGGTGCAGGGGCACGTGGCCGGGGCCTTCGATCATGGTCTGCACGTCGTGCTTCCAGGCCACCTGCGTCAGCTCGCCCAGCGTGCGCAGCTCGGCGAACTGGGCCTCGTCGTTGGCGTCGGCGCTGCTGCCGGGACGCAGGCCGTCGCCCAGCGAGAAGGTCACGTCGTAGGCCTTCATGATCTCGCAGATCTCTTCGAAGTGTGTGTACAGGAAGTTCTCGCGGTGATGCGTGATGCACCACTTGGCGAGTATTGAGCCCCCTCGCGACACGATGCCCGTGCGGCGCTTCGTGGTGAGGTGAATGAACGGCAGCCGCAGGCCGGCGTGGATGGTGAAGTAGTCGACGCCCTGCTCCGCTTGCTCGATCAGCGTGTCGCGGAAGATGGCCCAGGTCAGGTCCTCGGCGACGCCGCCCACCTTCTCCAGCGCCTGGTAGATGGGCACGGTGCCGATGGGCACCGGGGAATTTCTAACGATCCAGTCGCGTGTCGTGTGGATGTTGCGGCCGGTGGAGAGGTCCATCACCGTGTCCGCGCCCCAGCGGATGCTCCACACCAGCTTCTCCACCTCTTCCTCGATGCTGGACGTGACGGCCGAGTTGCCGATGTTGGCGTTGACCTTGACGAGGAAATTGCGGCCGATGATGGTCGGCTCCAGCTCCGTGTGGTTGATGTTGGCCGGGATGACGGCACGGCCGCGCGCCACCTCGTCGCGGACGAACTCGGGCGTGATGAGGTCGGGGATGCGTGCGCCCATCGCGTTGCCGCGCAGGCGCTGCTCGCGCTCGGCATCGCCCAGGTAGTCGCGCATCCATTCGCGCTTGCCGTTCTCGCGCAGCGCGACGAATTCCATCTCGGGCGTGACGATGCCGCGGCGCGCGTAGTGCATCTGCGAGACATTGGCGCCAGGCTGGGCTCGGCGCGGCGGGCGCTGCAGCGCGGCGGCCTCGGCACGCAGCGCGGCGATGCGCTCGTTGTCCTCGTGCTTGCCACCGTCGTCCAGCGCAACGCGGATGCGGCCGGCGTAGGCCTCGGTATCCGCTCGGTCGGCGATCCAGCTGGAGCGGATGGGCGGCAGCCCGCGGCGCACGTCGATCTGTGCAACCGGGTCGGTGTAGGGGCCGGACGTGTCGTGCACGACGACGCGCTCGCCGTTGGTCAGCGCGATCTCGCGCATGGGCACGGCCACGTCGGCGCGGCGCCCGGTCACGTAGACCTTGCTCGATGCCGGGAAGGGCTCGCGCGTCAGCGACAGGCGCTCGGCGAGCGAGAGGGGGAATTGGGGGGCGTTCATCGCAGCGGTCTCCTGGAGCAGTTGATCAAGTGCTCCAAGGCCGCCTGCGGATGCGCCGGGACACCCACCCCATGTGTGGTGATGTCCATGGCACGCCGCGAGGCATGCGCTCTCCTTACGCCGGTACTAGCCGGTTCAAGTTCACGGGTTCGGTCATCGGTGACCGTCTCAGCGTCAAGGCCCGCCTTGCGGCGAACCCCGGCACCCCGGAGCGGCCGCGATTGTGCTTGCGAGGCCTCGTGCTTGGCAAGCCCGGCGCATGTCAGGATGCGCCCCATGAGTTCACCAGGGACACCTCATTGCGCAGCAACGCTGCCGGCTACGGCCACCTCGGCGCGGGAATGCCTGCGCCTACAACTGGGCGCGGTGCGCGCCTTCAGTCTGGCCCTGCTGACCCTGGCCGCGCTGCCGGTGCTGTGGGCGATTGCGGCGTGGCTGCCGCTGGCCCTGCTGGCCGCTGCGGCCGTGCTGGCGCTGCCCGCCGTGTGGTGGGCGCGACGCCGTGCACGGGCGGCGTTCTGGCCGTGGGCCAGGAGCGCGCTCACGTTGTACGGCGTGAGCGGCCTCCTCATCGCGGCACCGATCTACTACCTGGCCCTCGTCACGTCGCTGAAGCCGCCCATCCAGCCCCAGGTGGTACTGACCAATGGCAGCCGCACGCTGACCTTCCAGGGCATGATGCATGTGGGCACCGACGCCTTCTACCGTTCGGTTGTCTACGACGCGGGCAAGGCGCTGGTGGAAGGCGCGGTCATCTACTACGAGGGCGTGCTGCCCGACCCGCGCGCCGACGCCTGGCTGAACGAGACGCTGGGCACCGGCGCAGACCTGACCCGCGCCTACGAGCAACTGGCCTCGACCTGCGGCCTGGTCTTTCAGGCCCACTACTTCGAGCCACTGGAGATCGACAAGCGGCAGCACCCGGAGCGGCATGTGGCGGCGGACGTGTCGTCGCGGGCGCTGCAACAGGAGTTCGATCGGCTGCTGGCCACCGATGTGAGCTTCCTGGAAGCCATGCAGGACCGCGAGGCCAGCAGCAGCGTGCCCGGCATCGGCAACCGACAGCTGTCGGCCTTTGTGGCCTGGCAGCGGCGCGGCAACGAACGCCAGCAGGCGATTGCGGGCACCGTCTGCCGCGGCATGCTGACGCTGCTGCTGCGCCCGCGCAGCGCCAAGGCCCGGCCGCGTGATCCGTTCGACGCCGTGACCATCGACTTCCGCAATCGCCAACTGGTGCAGCGGCTGCTGGCCGACCGGCACGACAAGATCTTCCTCACCTACGGCTCGGCCCATCTGCCGGGCGTCTACGCGCTGCTGAAGCAGGCCGATGCGCGCTGGCGCGTGGAGTCGGTCAAGTGGATGCGCAGCGTGGCGCCGCCCGAGCACCTGAACGGCCGGCTCGACCTGGAGCCCTGAGCCGGCCTATCAAAAAGGGCCGGCCACTTGCGCGGCCGGCCCAAAGCGCTGAAGCGCTCGAGGGGATTCAGTCGTCAGTCCTTGCCGGCCGGCATCGCGCCCGGCATGCCGTGCAGCGGCAGCGCGGTGGCGCCCTGCTCTGCCGCCGGTTGGATGGCGGGCTTCTTGTCGCGCACGAGGTAGCTGTACAGCACCGGCACCACCACCAGCGTCAGCAGCGTCGACGTGATGACACCGCCGATGATGGCGCGACCCATGGGCGCCTGGATCTCGCCGCCGTCGTTCAGCGCGATGGCCATGGGCAGCATGCCGAACACCATGGCCGCCGTCGTCATGATGATGGGGCGCATGCGAATCAGCCCCGCCTCGCGCAGCGCCTCGGCCACCGTCGCGCCGGCCTTGCGGGCGTGGTTGGCGAAGTCGACGAGCAGGATGGCGTTCTTGGTGACCAGGCCCATCAGCATGACGAGGCCGATCATCGAGAACACGTTCAACGTCGAGCGCCACAGCAGCAGCGCCAGCATCACGCCGATCAGCGCCAGCGGCAGGCTGGCCATGATGGCGATGGGCTGCAGGAAGCTGCCGAACTGGCTGGCCAGCACGATGTAGATGAAGATGGCCGCCAGCGCCATGGCCGCCAGCAGGCCGTTGAAGGCCTCGGCCTGCTGCTTGCCGGCGCCGTCCACCTTGAAGCTGGTGCCCGGGGGCAGCTGGGTGTTCTTGATGAGCTTCTGCACGTCGGCATTCACATCACCGGCCGGGCGGCCCTGCACGCCGGCAAACACGGCCTCGCGGCGCTGCAGGTTCTCGCGGCGGATGACCTCCGGGTTGAACACCGGCTCAATGGTGGCCACCTGGTCCAACGTGATAGGCGCGCCCGTCGCCGAGAAGGCCACCGGCAGCTTGGCCATCTGCTCGATGCGCTCGCGCTGGTCGCGCGGCAGGCGCAGCAACACCTCGACCTGGTTGCCATCGGGCGTCGTCCAGTAGGTGGCGATCTCACCGTTGACGTAAGCTCGCAGGGACGAGGCCACCTGCGGGGCCGTCAGGCCCAGCTCGCGAATGGCCGAGTCCTTCAACCGCACGGCGAAGGCTGGCAGGCCGGGCTTGACGGTAGTGTCCACGTCCACCGCGCCCGGGACCTTCTTGATGTTCTCGACGAGGTCCTTGGCGGCCTGCGTCAGCACCTCGGGGTCACTGCCCAGCAGCGTGATCCAGATCGGCCGGTCGAAGCCCACACTGACCTCCACGCCGGGTATCTTGGCGATGTCGGCGCGGATGGCGTCCTCGATCTCCTTCTGCGTGCGGCGGCGCTCCTTGCGGTCGGTCAGCGTGACGTTCAGCGAGGCTTGGTTGCGGCCGGTGGCCATGCCCTCCCCGGTGCTGCCCACGACGGTGGAAACGGTCTTGATCTCGGGGTAGGCCTTGAGCAGTTCCTCGATCTGCGCGACCTTGGCACTGCCGCGCTCGATGCTGCTGGCCACCGGCATGCGCAGGTTGACCTGCGTGAAACCGTTGTCGGTCTGCGGCACGAACTCGCTGCCCACCATCGGCGCCAGCGCGAGGGCGGCGACAAAGCTGGCGAAGGCGCCCCACATCACCAGGCCGCGCGGCGTCAGCGTGGCCAAGCGCAGCACACGCTTGGCGGCCTTGTCGCGCTGGCCGTCCGCGCTGAACGGATGGCCGTAGGCAGGGATGGGCGGCACGAACACGCGGTAGCGGCGGCCTGAGAAGGCCCAGTCAATGGTGCGGGCGTAGCCGTCGTGCAGCCGGTCCATCGCCCAGTCGGTCGTGCGGATGAGGTGGCCGATGACGGGCCACTGCTTGATGTGCGTGCTCGGCGGGTCCTGCCAGACGGAGGACAGCATGGGGTCCAACGTGAAGCTGACGAACAGGCTGACCAGCACAGCCACCGCCACGGTGATGCCAAAGGGGTAGAAGAACTTGCCGATGATGCCGCCCATGAAGGCGACCGGCACGAACACGGCACAGATGGCAAACGTCGTCGCCATGACGGCCAGGCCAATCTCGTTGGTGCCGTCGAAGGACGCTGTGCGGTGGTCCTTGCCCATGCCGACATGGCGCACGATGTTCTCGCGCACGACGATGGCGTCGTCGATCAGCAGGCCGATGCACAGCGACAGCGCCATCATCGTCATGAAGTTCAGCGTGAAGCCGAAGGCATGCACGGCGATGAAGCTAGAGATGACGGCGATGGGCAGCGTCAGACCCGTGATGATGGTGGAGCGCCAGCTGTGCAGGAACAGGAAGACGATGGCCACCGTCAGCAGCGCGCCTTCGATCAGCGTGTGACGCAGTCCATCCAGCGATCCCTTCACGAAGTCGCTGCTGGCGTAGATCAGGCGCAGCTCCACGTCCTTGGGCAGCACCTTGCGCAGTTCCTCCATGCTCTCCTTGATGGCGTCGCCGGTCTTGACGATATTGGCGTCCTGCTGTTTGAAGACGTTGAAGCTCACTGCCGGCTGGCCGTTGATGCGGGCGATGCTGTCCTGCTCGCGCTCGCGCTCCACGAGCGTGCCGAGGTCGTTCAGCGTCAGCGCCAGGTTGCCGCGGCGGGCCACCACCATGTGGCCGAAGGCCTTGGGGTCCTTCACGCGGCCTTCCACGCGCAGGATGGCGTCGCTGGTCTGGTCGGACAGCAGGCCCACCGGCTGGTCGGCATTGGCCTCGGCCAGCGCCTTGGCGATCTCGGCCGGCGTCACGCCATAGGCGCGCAGGCGCATGGGGTCGAGGTCAATGCGCACCTCGCGGGTCGTCATGCCGCCCACGTCCACCTTGGCCACGCCTTCCACGCGGCCCAGGCGCTTGGCAACGATGAGGTCGGCCATCATGGACAGCTCGCGCGAACCGCGCGTCGGGCTCAGCAGCGCCATGACGACGACGGGCTGCGCGTTGTCGTTCTCGAAGCGCTGCACCGTCGGCGGCTTGGCATCACGCGGGAAGCGCGCCTGCGCGGCGGCCACGCGGTCGCGCAGGTCCTGCATCGCGCGGCCCATGTCGGCGTTCAGCGAGAACTCGACGCTGGCCTGCACACGGCCCTCGAAGCTGCGCGACTGGATGCGCTCCACGCCGGCAATGGTGTTCAGCGCCTCTTCCAGCGGCTTGGCGATCTCGCGCTCCACGGCCTCGGGCGAGGCGCCGGGGTAGCGCACGTCCACCGACGCTCCGGGGAAGGAGATGTCGGGCATCTGCTCAACACCCAGGCGCGAGTAGGCAAACAAGCCCAGCACGCACAGCGCGACCATCACCATGGTCGCGAAGACCGGGTTCTGGATGGAAACACGGGTCATCCACATGGCGCGTCCCTCACTGCTTCACCGGGGCCGAAGCGCCGGCACTGGCCAATCGTGCGGCCTTGACGGCCACCACGCGCGCCGGGTCGCCCTCGCGCAGGTTGTCGAAGCGGGCGGCCAGCACCAGGGCTTGCGGCGCGAGGCCGTTCAGAATCTCCACGCGCCCCTCGCGCACATCGCTGCGCCCGGTGGTGACGACGCGGCGCGCCAGCGTGCCGTTCTCTATCATCCAGACCTGCTCCTGGCCCGCATTGCGGCTGATGGCCGCCATCGGCACAGTCAGACGCTGCGTGTCGTCGGCCAGCACCACCTTGGCCACGGCGTACTGGCCGGCGCGGTAGAGCTCCTTGGGGTTGTCCAGCACCAGCGTCACGCCGATGGACCGCGTGCCCGGCTCAGCGCTGGGCGCGATGCGGGCGATCCTGGCCTCCACCGGCTGGTCCAGCCCCTCCACCTTGACCTGCACCGCCATGCCCGGCTGCAGGCGGCTCACTTCGTGCGTGCCCACCAGACCGGCCAGTTCCAGCTTGGCGAGATCGACGATGGTCAGGATCTGCTGTTCGGCGGCAAGCTTCTCGCCCGGCAGCGCATGGCGCTTGGCGACGATGCCGTTGATGGGCGCGACCAGCCCGGCCTGGCGCATCGTCACCTGGCTGGTGTCCAGCTGCGCCTTGGCCGCCAGCCAGTTGGCGCGGGCGGATTCATAGGCGGCGCGCGAGTTGTCCAGTGCCGTCTGGGCAATGAAGTTCTTGCTGGCCAGGCCCTCGTTGGCCTTGTAGCTGCGCTCGGCCTGCTCCATCTGCGCCCGCATGGCGTCGACGCTCGCGCCGCGTTCGGCGATGCGATAGCGCAACTCTTCCAGGTCCACCTGGCCCAGCGCCTGGCCGGCCTTCACGCGGCTGCCCTCGCTTACCGCCAGGTTCAGCAATGTGCCGTTGGACTTGGCGCGCACGACCACCGTGCCGGGCGCCACCAAGGGGCCGCTGAACTCGATCTGCGCCGGCATGGCCGTGACAACCGGCTTGACGACCTCGCTGGCGACGAACTCCAGCGCCGGCTTGGCCTTCTCGGCCGGCGGCTGCTGCGGGCCCTCGCCCTTGCTCGCCATGACCCCTACGCCTGCGCCGCTGACCAGCACGACCGCGGCAAGGGCACCCCACTTGAACGACTTGCGCATGACTCCCCCGAATAGCTCTCTGAAACAGACCTTTGCAGTCTAGAAACAGAGGCGCATCGGTGCAGTGCCGGAGTGACGAAACGCGGTTTGCAGGGGCTGAGCTGCACAAGGCCAATGCCGGGCCGGCTGGGCTTGGGCGCCCACGCCAGACACCGCCCGTGAGGCCGGGCGACGGTGCCCGCCCGGCGCTGGCGTTGCCGATCAGCGGCGCGCGGCGATGGGCGGCACGGGCAGCGCCACGTCCCCACACTGCGCGCGGTGGCGCAACGCGTGGTCCATCAGCACCAGGGCCAGCATGGCCTCGGCGATGGGCGTGGCACGGATACCCACGCAGGGGTCATGGCGGCCGAAGGTCTCGACCACTGACGGCTGGCCGGCGCGGTCGATGCTGGCCTTGGGACTGCGGATGGAGCTGGTGGGCTTGATGGCAATCTCGGCCACGAGGTCCTGGCCGGTGGAGATGCCGCCCAGCACGCCGCCGGCGTTGTTGCTGGCAAAGCCGTCCGGTGTGAGCTCGTCGCCGTGCTCGGTACCCTTCTGGGCGACGGACGCGAAGCCCGCGCCGATCTCCACGCCCTTGACGGCGTTGATGCCCATCAGTGCGTAGGCGATGTCGGCGTCCAGCTTGTCGAAAAGCGGCGCGCCCAGGCCCACGGGCACGTTCGTCGCCTCCACGCGAATGCGCGCGCCGACCGAGTCGCCGGCCTTGCGCAGCGCGTCCATATAAGCCTCCAGCTCGGCGATCTGGCCGGCGTTGGCCGCGAAGAAGGGGTTGTCGCCCACGTGCTGCCAGCCTTCGAAGGCGATCGGCACCTCGCCCAGCTGCGTCATGCAGCCGCGGAACTCGGTGCCGAACTTCTCGCGCAGCCACTTGCGGGCGACGGCCCCGGCACCCACCATCGGCGCCGTCAGCCGCGCCGACGAGCGGCCGCCGCCGCGCGGATCGCGTACACCGTACTTGCGCCAGTAGGTGTAGTCGGCATGGCCGGGGCGGAAGGTGTCGAGGATGTTGCCGTAGTCCTTGCTGCGCTGATCGGTGTTCTCGATCAACAGGCAGATGGGCGTGCCGGTCGTCATGCCCTCGTAGACGCCGGACAGGATCTTCACCGCATCGGGCTCGTTGCGCTGCGTGACGTGGCGGCTGGTGCCGGGGCGGCGGCGATCCAGCTCGGGCTGGATGTCGGCCTCGCTGAGGCTCATCCCGGGCGGGCAGCCGTCGATGACGCAGCCGATGGCCGGCCCGTGGCTTTCGCCGAAGTTGGTGACGCGGAAGAGTTCGCCGAAGGTGCTGCCTGACATAGCCTGCGATTTTAGGTGGCAGCGAAAAGCAAAAGCGGCCTCGCAAGGCCGCCTTCATGCGTTGCGAACTTCAGAGCTTGGGTTCGGCTTCCGCAGGGTTCTCTTCCACCGGCCAGTCGCGGATGTAGGCCTTGAGCATGCGGTTCTCGAAGTCCTGACTGTCCACCACGGCCTTGGCCACGTCGTAGAAGGAGATCACGCCCATCAGCGTGCGGCCGTTGAGCACCGGCATGTAGCGCGCGTGGCGGCCCAGCATCATGCGGCGCACCTCGTCGATTTCGGTCTCGGGCGTGCAGGTCAGCGGCGCGTCGTCCATGACCGTGCGCACGATGGTGGCGCCGACCTCGCCGCCGTTCTTCACCACGGCCTGGATGGCCTCGCGGAAAGTCAGCATGCCCACCAGGTCGCCGTGCTCCATGACGACCAGGGAACCGATGTCGCGCTCCGCCATGACGGCCAACGACGCCTTCAGGGGCTCGTCTGGCGAGACGGTGAACAGGGTGCCGCCTTTGACACGCAGAATATCGACGACTTTCATGGGAGGCCTCCGGGGAAATCTGCGGGCAACATAGCACACAAACCGCAACCGGCCACCCCATGAAATACAGCATGTGGCACCGGCAGCGGCCGCGCTTGAATGCGGGCTCATGAGCGCCGACCGCTTTCAACGCTTTGCCGATTTCTACCCGTTCTACCTGCGCGAGCACGGCGACCGGCGCAACCGGCGCCTGCATTTCGCGGGCTCCACGCTGGTGCTGGGCTGCCTGTGGCAACTGGGCTGGACGCGCCAGCCGCAATGGCTGCTGTGGGGTCTGCTGTGCGGCTACGGCTTTGCTTGGGTGGGGCACTTCTTCTTCGAGAAGAACCGCCCGGCGACGTTCAAGTACCCGCTGTACAGCCTGATGGGCGACTGGGTGATGTACGCCGACATCTGGCGCGGCAAGGTCAAGCTCTAGTTCCGCCAGGCCAGGCCGATCGCCACGGTCTGACTGTCCGTCTTCTGTACCAGCGGGCTGTCGGCCGCCGGCCCCAGCAAGCGGCTCCTACCTGCGGAGCCGAAGACGAACCAATGCTTGTCCAGCGCATGACGCACGCCGACGCCGACGTAGGCGTCGCGCAGCCCGGCGCCCGGCCGGTAGGCCGGCCGATCCGGCGTCGCCGCGAAGTCGGGCACCCCGAAGTAGCTGCGCAGGTTTTGCGCATTGCCACCGGTCAGGCCGATGCCACTGGACCACTCGGTGGAGTCGCTGCGGAAGAAGCGCCAGCCCAGGTCCAGGCTGCCAACCAGGCCGCCGCCGCGCCCCAGCGCATCTTGGGACAGCGACGCGCCAAGGTTCCAGTCGGGCGCCAGGCTGTAGTTCGCATAGACCCGCGCACGCAAGGTGCGCTTCACATCAGGCAGGCCGCGCGTGGTGTCCGCATCGCCACTGTCACGGCCACTGTCCACGCGCAGTGAGAGCCCGGCGCGCCAGCGGCCGCTCTCGACCAGCTGGGTGCTGGCACCCGGGCCGGCCCCGCCTCGGCCGAAGCCCAGCAGCGCACTGCCGCCGCCCGACGCAATGCGGACGCGGCCGAACTTGAGCGCCCAGACCGGCCGGATCTTGGCGGCGTACTGGCTGGCGCCGTCGTACTCGGGAGAAACCGACACGGAGGCCCCCAGCAGGTAACGCGCCTCGTCCTCCTGAGCGGCCTGCACCGGCAGCACCGAGGACGCAAGGGCTAGCAGGGCAAGCAGCTTGGGTGTCATAGGCCCAGCCTAGCAGGCCGCGGGAGGGTTCACCCTAGGCTGCGGGTGCCAATTCCCGGGCGAGATTGGCGAGCATGTCGTCCACCATCGCATCCAGGTCGTACTGCAGCGCCCAGCCCCAGTCGGCCTGGGCTGCGCCGTCGTCGATGCGCTGCGGCCAGCTGGCCGCGATGGCCTGGCGGAAGTCGGGCACGCAGTCCATCGTGAAGCCGGGGATGCGGCGGCGGATGCTGGCCGCGATCTGCTCAGGCGTGAAGCTCACGCCGGCCAGGTTGTAGCTGCCGCGCTGCTTCACGGCCTCGGCCGGCGCGTTCATAAGCTCCAGCGTGGCACGCAGCGCGTCAGCCATGTACATCATCGGCAGCGCCTGATCCTGCTGCAAGAAGCAGGTGTAGCGGCCTTGCTGGATGGCGGCATGAAAGATCTCCACGGCGTAGTCCGTCGTGCCGCCGCCGGGCGGCGTCTTCCAGCTGATGAGGCCGGGGTAGCGCAGGCTACGCACATCCACACCATGCTTGGCGTGGTACCAGGCGCACCAGCGCTCGCCGGCAAGCTTGGAGATGCCGTAGACGGTCGTCGGGTCCATCACTGTGGTCTGCGGCGTGTCCACGGCCGGCGTGTTGGGGCCGAAGGCCGCGATGGAGCTGGGCCAGAAGATCTTGTCCAGCTTCTCGTGGCGGGCCAGCTCCAGCACGTTGAGCAGGCCCTTCATGTTCAGGTCCCAGGCCCACATTGGGTGCTTCTCGCCGTTGGCCGACAGCGCGGCGGCCAGGTGGTAGATCTGCGTGATCTTGTGGCGCTTGACGATGGTGGTGAGCGCGCCGGCATCGGTCACGTCCAGCGCCTCGTGGGCCAGCGTGGGCAGGCGGCCGTTGGGAGCCAGGTCGCTGGTGATGACGGCGTCGTTGCCGTGCAGCCTGGCCAGCTCGCCGGCCAGCTCGGTGCCGATCTGTCCGTTGGCGCCGATGATGAGGATGCGGGTGGGCTTGCTCATTTCACCAGCCCCAGTTCGCGGCCAGCCTGCGCGAAGGCGGCGACGGCCTTCTCCAGGTGCTCACGCTCGTGCACCGCCGAGATCTGCACGCGGATGCGCGCCTGGCCCTTGGGCACCACGGGGAAGAAGAAGCCGACAGCGTAGATCCCCAGCTCCAGGATGCGCGCCGAGAGCTTCTGCGCCATCACCGCGTCGTAGACCATGATGGGCACGATGGGGTGGGTGCCGGGCTTGATCTCGAAACCAGCGGCTTGGATGGCGGCGCGGAAGTAGGCGGTGTTGGCTTCGAGCTTGTCGCGCAGTGCGGTCGAGCCTTCCAGCAGATCCAGCACGGCCAGCGACGCGCCGGCGATGCTGGGTGCCAGCGTGTTGCTGAAGAGATAGGGCCGCGAGCGCTGGCGCAGCAGCTCGATGACTTCCTTGCGGGCCGCCGTGAAGCCACCCGAGGCGCCGCCCAGCGCCTTGCCGAAGGTGCCGGTGATGATGTCGATCTTGCCGAACACGCCGCAGTGCTCGGGCGTGCCGCGGCCGGTCTTGCCCATGAAGCCGCTCGCGTGGCATTCGTCCACACCCAGCAGCGCACCGTACTGGTCGCACAGCGCGCGGATCTTGTCGAGCTGCGCGATGGTGCCGTCCATGCTGAACACGCCGTCGGTGAACACCAGCGTGTGGCGCGCGCCCTTGGCCTTCGCTTCCTGCAGGCAGCGCTCCAGGTCGGCCAGGTTGTTGTGCTCGTAGCGGTAGCGCTGCGCCTTGCACAGGCGGATGCCGTCGATGATGGACGCGTGGTTCAGCGCGTCGCTGATGATGGCGTCCTGTTCGCCCAGCAGCGGCTCGAACAGGCCGCCGTTGGCGTCGAAGGCGGCGGCGTACAGGATGGCGTCCTCACAGCCCACGAAGCGGGCGATGCGCTGCTCCAGTGTCTTGTGCAGGTCCTGCGTGCCGCAGATGAAGCGCACCGACGACAGGCCGAAGCCGTGCGTACGCAGCGCCTCATGCGCGGCCTCGATGACGGCCGGGTGCGACGACAGGCCCAGGTAGTTGTTGGCGCATAGGTTGATGACCTCGCGCCCCTCGGTCGTCTTCACGACGGCGCCCTGCGGCGTCGTCAGGATGCGCTCGGCCTTGTAGAGGCCGGCCGCGCGGATGCCGTCCAGCTCGGACTGCAGGTGTTGATAGAAGGCTTGGCTCATGGCGCAGCTCCTGATGCACAATTCGGTAAATTGAACGCGTTCGATATATCGAACTTGCGTGCAGTATCTGAAAATCGTCCGCCGCCGTCAAGCATGACCATAGATACCGAACCGCCCCGCGTCGGCGCGGCCCTGCAGGCCCTGCGCACCAGTCGCAGCCTGTCGCTGGACG
Source organism: Pelomonas margarita (assembly GCF_043555875.1). Lineage (NCBI taxonomy): Bacteria > Pseudomonadati > Pseudomonadota > Betaproteobacteria > Burkholderiales > Sphaerotilaceae > Roseateles > Pelomonas margarita. The sequence goes on from NZ_JBIGHW010000005.1 coordinate 95,911, forward strand.
ACCTCTCCAAGCGCGCCGGGGTCAGCAAGTCGATGTTGTCGCAGATCGAGCGCAACCAGGCCAACCCGACGGTTGCCGTCGTGTGGCGACTGGCAAATGCGCTGGGCGTGGACATGGGCGAGCTGCTGGGTGGCGAACGCACCGCGACGCCCGCCATCGAGACCGTACCGGCGCACGCCACGCCCGGCCTCACCAGCCCCGACGGCCTGTGCAAGCTGCGCATCCTCGGCCCCATCGAACTGGCCGGCCAGTTCGAGTGGTACGAGCTCAGCGTGCAGCCCGGCGGCGTGCTGGACAGCCAGGCGCACGAGCCGGGCTCGCGCGAACATCTGTCCGTGCTGACCGGCAGCCTGGAAGTCAGCGCCCAGGGCGTGACCAGCAAGCTCAAGGCCGGCGAGACCGCGCGCTATGCCGTGGACGGCCCGCATGCAATCCGCAACGTCGCCAAGTCGGCGGCCACGGCGCTGCTGGTGGTGCTGCACCCCTGAGAGACGCGCCGAGCGTCAGTACGGCCAGAGGCCCTGCCGGCGTTCACTCAAGTGTTGGCCAGGGCCGGCAGCGCCCGCATGATGCAGCCGCGCCTGAGGCGCCGGGCGCACCATTCATGGGTTCAGCGGGGGGGCGGACTGCCGGGCTGCAGCAGCCGGCCCAGCGTCAGGCCGGCCCACTGGCCCTGGGCCCACAGGTTGGCCAGCAGGCCCTGGCGGTCGGCCAGGAAGCCGGTCAGCAGCGGCTCGGCCGGCGCCCGCTCGGGCGCACACAGCAGCACCAGGCGCTGGGCGCCCTCCTCTTCCAGGCGGCCTATCCAGCCCATGCTGAGCAGCTTGTCGACGACGGGGCTGAGCTGCAATGGATCTACGCGCAAAGCGCGGGCCAGGCCCAGGTCGGACAGGCCCTGGCGGCCCGCATCTCGCACGCGCCACAGCTCGCGCAGCACCTCCAGCGCCATGGCCAGCGGCTGGCCCGGCGTGTCGGGGCGAAGGTGCAGGCGGCCGGTCAGGCTGGGCGTGTTGGCGGCCAGGATGGCGCCCAGCAGCACGATGACCCAGCCGAGGTAGACCCAGATGAGGAACACCGGCACGGTGGCGAAGGCGCCGTACAACGTCGAGTAGGTCGGCACCTTCTTCACGTACCAGGCCAACAGCGACTTGGCAATGGCGAAGCCGATGGACACGAAGGCCCCGCCCAGCAGCGCGTGGCGCCAGCGCACATGCGTGTTGGGCACGTAATGGAACAGGCCGGCAATGGCCAGTCCCAGCAGCACAATGTCCGCGCCACCCAGCAGCGTGGTGAGGCTGGCCGGCGTCTTGTTGATGAAGCCCTGGCCCAAATCCAGCGCGTAGCTGGTCAGCGCCAGGCTGCCGCCCAGCAGCAGCGGGCCCAGCGTCAGCGCGGCCCAGTACACCAGCACCCGCTGCGCCATGGGGCGCGGGCGGCGCACGCGCCAGATGGCGTTGAGCGTGCGGTCGATGGTGAGCATCAGCGCCAGCGCCGTCACTCCCAGCACGATCAGGCCCACGGCGCCCAGCTTGCTGGCCTTGGCGGCGAACTGCGTCAGCGAGGCCAGCACCGGCTTGGCGATGTTGGGCGGGATCAGGCTCTTCAGGAAGTACTGCTCCAGGGCCGATTGCAGGCTGGAGAACATTGGAAAGGCCGTGAACACCGCCAGCATCACCGTGAGCAGCGGCACCAGCGAGATCAGCGTCGTGAAGGTCAGGCTGCCGGCGGTCAGGCCCAGCCGCTCCTCGCGAAAGCGCTGGCGAAAGGTGTGCAGTGTCTGCAGCCACGGCCAGGCCAGCAGCTGGTCGATGAAGTTCTGCGCAAACGCGATGGGGTTGCGGGACAGCGGTGCGTCGGGGTTGTCGGCCAGGTTCGGCGGCACGGGAGCGGGGGACATGGCTTCTATGATGCCGCAGCTATGCCCATGCTCCCTGAAAGAACCTTGCCCACGCCGGCCGAACAGCTGTCGCGCAACCTCGCGCTGGCCTCGGTGTCGGCCCTGATCCTGCTGTGCCTGGCCTGGGAGCTGTGGCTGGCGCCCACCGGCAGCGGCACGCTGGCACTCAAGGTGCTGCCGCTGCTGCCCGCGCCGCTGGGACTGTGGCGCTACCGGATGTACACCTACCGCTGGGTGGCGCTGGCGATCTGGCTCTACGTGCTGGAAGGCCTGGTGCGCGCCACCAGCGAGGGCGGCCTGGGCCAATGGCTGGCGCTGGGTGAGGTGGTGCTGAGCGTCATCGCGTTCACGGCCTGCACCGCGCAGATCCGCCAGCGGCTGGCCGCCGCCAAGCAGGCATGAGCGCCCTGTTGGAGGGCCTGCGGGCCGCCCTCGGCGACGCCGGCCTACTGGCGGGTGGCGACCTGTCAGCCTACGAACAAGACTGGCGCAAGCGCTACGCAGGCCGTGCCTTGGCTGTGGCGCGCCCGGCCAGCACCGATGAGGTGGCAACCGTGCTTCGGCTGTGCCACGCGCACCGCGTGGCGGTCGTTCCGCAGGGCGGCAACACCGGCCTGGTGGGCGGCTCCACGCCGGACGATAGCGGGCGTCAGCTGGTGCTGAGCCTGTCGCGCATGAAGCGCGTGCGCGGCATCGACGTGGCCAACGCCAGCCTGACGGCCGAGGCCGGCTGCGTGCTGGCCGACGTGCAGGCGGCCGCCGCGGGCGCGGGGCTGCTGTTCCCGCTGAGCCTCGCGGCCGAGGGCTCGTGCACGCTGGGCGGCAACCTGGCCAGCAATGCCGGCGGCACGCAGGTGCTGCGTTATGGCAATGCCCGCGAGCTGTGCCTGGGGCTGGAAGTCGTCACCGCGAGCGGTGACGTCTGGCACGGCCTCTCCGGCCTGCGCAAGGACAACACCGGCTACGACCTGCGCGATTTGTTCATCGGCAGCGAGGGCACGCTGGGCGTCATCACGGCCGCGACGATGAAGCTCTACCCGCAGCCGCGCGAGCGGCTCACGGCGCTGGCCGCCTGCACGTCCATGGACGATGCTGTAGCCCTGCTGGGCCTGGCGCGCGAGCGAGCGGGCGATGCGCTGACGGGCTTCGAGGTCATGAGCGCAGCCGCGCTGGCGCTGGTGGCGCGCGAGCTGCCGCAGCTGCACCAGCCGCTGGGCGCGGCGCCGTGGACGGTGCTGCTGGAGCTGTCGGATGCCGAGAGTGCCGAGCACGCGCGCAGCGTGTTCGAGGGCCTGCTGGAAGCCGCCTTCGAGCGCGGCGCCGTGCAGGACGCGGCTATCGCCCAGAATTTGCAGCAGGCCAAGGCCTTCTGGCACCTGCGCGAGTCCATCCCGCTGGCCCAGGCGCAGGCCGGGCTCAACATCAAGCACGACATCGCGCTGCCGGTGTCGGCAATTCCCGACTTCGTCACCGAGATGGACGCGGCGCTGACAGCGTATCTGCCGGGCATCGAAGTGATCAACTTCGGCCACCTGGGCGACGGCAACCTGCACTACAACGTGCAGGCGCCGGCCAGCGTGGCAGCGTCAGAGTTCCTGGCTGCACACGAGGCGCCGATCAACACGAAGGTCTACGACGCGGTGCAGCAGCGCGGCGGCTCCATCTCCGCCGAGCACGGCATCGGCCGGCTCAAGCGTGAGGAGCTGGGCCAGCGCAAAGACCCGACTGCCCTGGCGCTGATGCGGGCGATCAAGCGGGCACTGGACCCGCTCGACCTGCTCAACCCGTCCCGGGTGCTCTGAGCCGGGCCGCTGGTCACCCCGCGGAAGAAACGACAGTACCGACCACCTCCAGCGCGCGGCGGCGACGCGCGGGCCAGGTGATGAGGCGCCACACGAAGCGCACCAGCAGCAGCGTCAGCACGCATTCGATCAGCGTCATCACGAAGGCGCCCACCACCGTGAAGCGCGGCGCGCGGCGGTGGAACTTGGCGATGGCGCCGTCGCGGGCGATCTCGATGCTGTCGTAGAAGCTGGGCACCACGAGCAGCGTCAGGATGGTGGACGTGATGGTGCCGCCGATGATGGCGACCGCCATCGGGCGGTAGAACTCGCCGCCCTCCCCGATGCCTATGGCCACCGGCAGCATGCCGGCGATCAGCGCGAGCGTGGTCATCAGGATGGGCCGGAAGCGCTTGCGGCCGGCATGCATCAGCGCCTCTTCGCGCTCAACGCCAGCGGCCTCTTCCTGGCGCGTCGCGTCCAGCAGCAGGATGGCGTTCTTGGCCACCAGGCCCATCAGCATGATGACGCCGATGAGGCTCATCAGGTTCAGCGTGCCGCCGGTCATCAGCAGCGCCAACACGACGCCGATCAGGCTCAGCGGCAGCGACATCATCACGCCCAGCGGCGCGGTGAAGCTGTTGAACTGGATGACGAGCACGAAGTACATCAGCGCGATGCCGGACAGCAGCGCTGTGATCATGGCCGTGAAGACAACCTGCTGGTCACGCGCCGCACCCGCCAGCTCGATGCCGAAGCCGGGCGGGAAGCTGATCTTCTCGGCCAGCTTCTTGGCCTCGGCCGTGATCTCGCCCGGCGAGCGGCCCTGCGCGTTGGCGCTGACGGTGATGGTGCGCTTGCCGTCGCCGTGCTGGATCTGGCTTGGGCCCTTGCCCATAGTGACCGTGGCGATCTGGTCCAGCGGCACCATGCGGTTGGTGCCGCTCACCGCGATGGGCAGGCGCTCAATGTTGGCCGCGTCCACGCGATCGGCCGGGTGCAGGCGGATAGACACATCACGGGCCTCGCCGGTCGGGTCGATCCAGTCGCCGGCCTCCACGCCCGCGAAGGCTACGCGCAGCGCCTGGGCGGCATCGTTGACGGAGATGCCCATCTGGTTGGCCAGACCGCGGTCCAGCTCGATCTGCAGCTCGTTCTGCGGGTCCTGCTCTGAGTAGCCGATGTCGACCGCGCCCTTGATGCCGGCCATGGTCCTCTGGAACTCCTGCGTGATCTCCTGCAGCTTGCGCGAGTCGGTGCCGTAGAAGCGGATCTGCACCGGCTTCTGCGCACCGTTGTTGAGGTCGTCGAGCACGACGTACTCCGCGCCCACCAGGCGCGAGACCTTGGCGCGCAGTTCCGTGGCGACTTCGGCAGCCGAGCGCTGGCGCTCCGTGCTCTTGCCGATGTCGACATAGATGCGGCCGCCGCTGGCGTTGGGATAGGCCGTGGTGGCCTTGGTTTCTTTCATGGTCGAGGCCAGCGCGGCAGCGGCGTCGAGCTTGAGCTTGGCGTACTCCAGGCTGCTGGACGCCGGGGCCCGCACCTCGATGGCCAGGAAGCCGGCATCTGCCTGCGGCAGGAAGCTGGAGCCTCCGAACTTGGCCTGCAGCGCGATCGCACCGACGAAGCTGGCGACCGCGAACACAGCCATCCAGCGCCGATGGTGCAGCGCCCAGGCGATGACCTGGCCGTAGCGGTCGGCCACGCCATCGAACCAGTGGTTGAAATGCTGGAACCACTTCTCGATGCCGCGCTTGGGCTGCTCGTGGTAACCCGGGGGGTCACCCCAGTAGGCCGACAGCATCGGGTCCAGCGTGAAGCTGATCAGCAGCGACACGATGACGGACGCCACGACCGTCAGCGCGAAGGGCTTGAACCACTGGCCCGGGCCGTTGCCCATGAAGGCCACCGGCACGAAGACGGCGACGATGGCGAAGGTGGTGGCGGCCACAGCCAGGCCGATCTCGGCCGTGCCCTCGCGCGCCGCCGTCACGCGGTCGCTGCCGCGCTCCATGTGGCGCACGATGTTCTCGCGCACGACGATGGCGTCATCGATGAGCACGCCGATGGCCAGCGACAGGCCCAGCAGGCTCATGAAGTTCAGCGAGAAGCCCATCAGCCACACGGCGATGAAGGCCGCCAGCACCGACGTGGGCAGCGACAGCGCCGTGATGAGCGTGGAGCGCCAGCTGTTCAGGAAGGCGTAGACGACGAAGATGGTCAGGCCGGCGCCGAACACCAGCGCATGGGTGACGTTGTGCAGGCTGTCCTCGGCATCCTTGCCGCCGTCCTGGGTAATCTCGATCGTCGTGCCGGCAGGCAGTTCCTTCTTGATCTCGTCGACCAGCTTGCGCGAGTCGTTGGCGACGCTGACCGTGGACGCGTCGCGCGACCGCGTGATGGAAATGCCGACATTGGGGCGGCCGTTGCGCAAGGAATAGCCGGTCATCTCGGCAAAGCCGTCGCGCACCTCCGCCACCTGGCCCAACCGAATGACGGTGCCCACGCCATTGACGGTCGTGCGCTTGATGATCATCTGCTCGAACTCGGCCGGGCTCTCCAGCCGGCCCAGCAGGCGGATGCTCTGGTCTTCCAGCGTGCCGCGCACCTTGCCCACCGGCGCCGTCGTGTTCTGCGCCCGCACGGCGTTCAGCACCTCGGTGACCGACACGCCGAACTCGCGCAGCTTCTCGGCGCGCAGCAGGATGGACAGCTCGCGCTTGAGCGCACCGTTGACGCCGACCGTCGACACGCCGGCAATGCCACGGAAGCGCTCGGCCAGCTTGTCCTCGGCCAGGCGGCTGAGCTGGGCATGGGTCAGCGCCGTGCTGGATAGCGACAGCTGCAGAATGGGCTGGGCGCCCGGGTCGGCCCGCGTGATGATGGGCTCGCGGATCTCGGTGGGCAGCTTGTAGCGCACCGTTGCGATCGCGTTTCGCACCTCATCGGCGGCCTCGATCATGTTTTTCGAGAAGTCGAACACCAGCACGAGGGTGGCGCTGCCTTCACGCGACGTGGAGTTAGAGCGGTCCACGCCCGAGATGCTCTGCAGCGCCTTCTCGATGCGGTTGACGACCTCGCGCTCCACCGTCTCGGGCGACGCGCCGGGGTACGGGATGTTGATGACGAGCACGGGCGGCTCGACCTCGGGGAACTGGTTGACCTTGAGCTTGGACAGCGCCAGGAGGCCGACCAGCATCAACCCGATGACCAGGACAACGGTCGCAACGGGCTTGCTGATGCTGAAGTTGGAGAGGAACATGGGCTCAGCCTCCGCTTACTTGCTGGCAGCGGCCGCCGGGACGGCGGACGCGGCGCCCGCGCCGGCAGCAACACGCTGCACCGGAGCGCCGTCCACCAGCGTGCCAGTGGGCGAGCGCAGCACCAGGTCGCCCTGGGCCAGGCCCGACAGGATCACCAGCTCGCCACGACGGTCATCACGCTCGCCCAGCGTGACGGCGACCTTCTTCAGCTGGTTGCCGGCGACCCGCCAGACAAACGCGTTGTCGCCCTGGCGCTGCACCGAACCCTCGGCCAGCACCAGCGCCTTGCGGTCCGCGCTCTCGACGCGACCCTCGGCATACAGACCGGACACCTGAGGCGCCTTGGTCTTGTCGTTGAACTCGGCCACGAGCTCCACCTGGCGCGTCGTGGCGTTGGCGGCGGCGTCGATACGGGCCAGCTTGCCCTGGAACTGCGTGTCGCCGAAGCCGTTGATGCGGAAGGACACCGGCTGGCCAAGCTTGAGCTCACCCAGCCGGTCGGCCGAAACCTGACCTTCGAAGCGCATGGAATTGGGGTCGATGACCTTCACGAGCTCGCGACCGACCTGCACCGTGTCGCCCACGGAGATCTTGCGTTCGCTGACGACGCCGTCGAACGGCGCCCGCACCTCGGTGCGCGAGACCTGCTGGCGGGCCGTGACGGCGCGTGCCTTGGCGGCGGCCAGCTCGCTCTGGGCGGCATTGCGGCGCACCTCGGCATCTTCCAGGCCTTGCATGGAAATCATGCCCTGCTGGTTCAGAGTGCGCTGGCGGGCCAGCACGCGCTCGGTCTGCTCGAAGCTCTGCTGAGCGGCGCGCAGGGCCTCTTCTGCCGACGTCAGCGCATCGCGGATGGAGGTGGGATCGAGCCGGATGATGAGGTCACCGGTGCGCACACGCTCACCGTTGTCCTTGGCGACCTGCAGCACCACTGCCGCGACTTCGGCGCGCAGATCGGCGCGACGGGCCGGCTGGATGGCGCCGGTGATGACCGGCGCCCCGATCAGCCCGCTCTGCCCCACCTGGCGCAGATCTTCCGGTGCCAGCAGCAGCGGCGCGGCCGGCTTGGGCGCGGCCTTGGCTTCTTCGGGCTTGCCGCCCTTGCCGCAAGCGGTGAGCAAGAGGGCCAGGGTCATGGCAGTCAGGATCGGCGTGGCACGCGTCATGGAGAGACCTTCTGTGAGGACTGTGGGCAAATTTTTTCGAACGCGCGAGCTTAACCACTTGACCTGCCCTCGCCAGAGGTCATGCGCTCGGTTGAAACCACGATGACACGCAACGCACCGCGTCGCGTGCAGCCATCAGGCGGGCTGCCAGTCCAGCGCCCAGGCGCCCTGCTGCCAGCGCTGCAGCCACAGCAGGCCGATCAGCGTCTTGGCATCTGTCAGTTCGCCCCGGGCCGCCAGTTGGTCGAGCTCATCGGGGCTGTGGACGACGAGGCCCAGGAACTCGCCCTCGTCCAGCTGCCGCTCGCCGCAGCGCAGCCCGCGTGCGAAGTAGACGTGAATGCCTTCGTCGGAGTAAGCGATGGCGTTGTGCAGTACGCCCGCGTACGCCCACTCGGCGGCGCTGTAGCCCGTTTCCTCCAGCAACTCACGCTGGCCGCAGCGCAGCGGCGGCTCACCGGCATCGAGCTTGCCGGCGGGGAACTCCAGCATCACGCGGCCCATCGGGTAGCGGTACTGCCGCTCCATGAGCAGGCGGCCGTCGTCCAGCAAGGGCACGACCATCACGGCGCCAGGATGGCGGATGTACTCGCGGTGGGCGGTTTTGCCGTCCGGCAGCGCGACGCGATCGCGCCGCACATCGAGGAAATGCCCCTGGTAGACCTGGGCGCTGTCGAGCTGGCGCTCGACCAGATGCTGCTCAGCCTCGTCCACGACGCAGGTATCTCCACACGAAGCCTGGGAAGCCCAGGGTGATGAACAGGCAGGCGGCCGCTGCATAGAACTCCCAGCCCTGCGCGTGCCGTTGGCCGATGCGGGACTCGAGCAGCGCCCCGACCGCGAAGCTCAGCACGGCCATCAGTACCAGCTCCAGCAGACGCCAGCCAGCGCTCTTGGGCGCACGGCGAGGGCCCACCAGCAGCAGGCGCTCACTCAGGTACGGCAGGTTGGCCGCCAGCACGCCGAAGGCGAGCACCAGCCAGACGGCGACGGTCTGGTCCATGCGTGCTCAGACGTCAGGTCGCCAGGGCCTGGCGGATGGCGACCTTGCACAGCTCCAGCAGGCCGCCCGGCATCAGGCCGAACACCAGCACGGCAGCGCCATTGAGCGTCATGACGAAACGCACGTCGGCAGGCGCCGCCAGCGGCGTCGTGTCGGTGGGCGCGTCAAAGAACATGACCTTGACGATGCGCAGGTAGTAGAAGGCACCGACCAACGACACGACGACCGCGAAGATCGCCAGTCCCAGGTAGAACGGATGACCGTTCACGACCAGCGCCTGCAGCACGGCCAGCTTGGCGTAGAAGCCCACCATGGGCGGTACGCCTGCCAGAGAGAACATGAACAGCGTCATGACCAGCGCGAACCACGGGCTACGCTTGGCAAGACCGGCCAGGTCCTTGATCTCCTCGGCCTCGTGCCCAGCACGCGACAGCAGGATGACCATGCCGAAGGTGCCCAACGTCGTCAGCACATAGGTGACGGCGTAGAACATGGCGGCGCTGTAGGCATTGCTGCCCCACTGCGTGCTCTCGTTGACGACACCGGCCGTCAGCCCCAGCACCATGAAGCCCATGTTGGCGATGGTGGAGTAGGCCAGCATGCGCTTGAAGTTGGTCTGCGCGATGGCCGCCAGATTGCCCACCAGCAGCGACATGATGGACAGCACGACCAGCATCTGTTGCCAGTCCACGGCCAGGCCACTCATGCCTTCGACCAGCAGACGCACGGTGATCGCGAACGCAGCCAGCTTTGGCGCGCCGCCAATCATCAGCGTGACGGCCGTGGGGGCGCCCTGGTAAACGTCGGGAACCCACATGTGAAAGGGGGCAGCGCCCAGCTTGAAGGCCAGGCCGGCCACGACGAACACCGTGCCGAACACCAGAACCGACTTGTTCGGGATGCCCTTGGTGATGACGTCGAAGACTTCGGGGATGGTCAGCGAGCCGGTGGCGCCGTACATCATGGACAGGCCGTACAGCAGGAAACCGCTGGCCAACGCACCCAGCACGAAGTACTTCATCGCCGCCTCGGTGGACACGGCATGATCACGGCGCAACGCCACGAGCGAGTACAGCGACAGGCTCATCAGTTCCAGGCCGAGGTAAATGACCAGGAAGTTGTTCGCCGACAGCATCACGTTGATGCCCAGCAGCGCGAACAGCGCCAGGATGAAGAGTTCGCCCTTGAGCATCTCGCGCGACGCAGCGTAGGGGCGTGCGTAGACGAGCGTGATCAGAGTGGCGACGCAGGCGAAGCCAGCCAGCAAGTGGCCCATGGGATCGGCCACCACCATGCCCTGCATGGCATAGGTGGTCACGCCGGCATTGAAGTAGGCGAAGTGCATGCCGCCCACCACCACCAGCGTCAGCTGGGTCAGCCAGTAGGTGGGGCGACGCTGTTCGTCGGTGACCCAGAGGTCCGCGAGGGCGACCACGCAGCCCATCACGAGCAGCAGGATCTCGGGGTAGATCGCGAGCCAGTTCATGTCGTTCATTGTTCTTGCCTCTAGCTCGGAATCAGGCCGGGATCTTGCTCAGCGCCACATGCTTGAGCAGGCCGGTGACGGACTCATGCATCACGTCCGTGAAGGGCTTCGGGTAGAGGCCCATGTACAGCGTGGCGATGGCGAGCAGTGCCAGCATGATGAATTCGCGCGAGTTGATGTCGGTCAGCTTGCGCACGTCGTCGTTGGCGATGTCGCCGAAGTAAACCCGCTTGACCATCCACAGCGTGTAGGCCGCACCGAAGATCAGCGCCGTGGCGGCGATGCCGCCCAGCCAGAAGTCGTACTTCACGGTGCCCAGGATCACCATCCATTCGCCGACGAAGCCGGCGGTGGCGGGCAGGCCGCAGTTGGCCATGCCGAAGAACACGGCGAAGGCGGCGAACTTGGGCATCGTGTTAACGACACCGCCGTAGGACGAGATCTCCCGCGAGTGCACGCGGTCGTACAGCACGCCGATGCAAAGGAACATGGCGCCCGACACGAAGCCGTGGGCAATCATCTGCACGAGTCCGCCGGACACGCCCAGCTCGTTGAAGACGAAGAAACCCAGCGTCACGAAACCCATGTGGGCGATGGACGAGTAGGCCACCAGCTTCTTCATGTCCTTCTGCACCAGCGCGACGAGGCCGATGTAGACGACAGCGATCAGCGACATGGCGATGATGAGCCACGACCATTCACGCGCGGCGTCCGGCGCGATAGGCAGCGAGAAGCGCAGGAAGCCGTAGCAGCCCAGCTTCAGCATGATGGCCGCCAGCACGACGGAGCCGCCGGTGGGCGCCTCGACGTGAGCGTCGGGCAGCCAGGTGTGCACCGGCCACATCGGCACTTTGACCGAGAACGCGGCCAGGAAGGCGAAGAACAGCCAGGTCTGAGCGCCGCCAGGCAGCGGCAGTTGGTGCCAGGTCTGGATGTCGAAACTGCCACCGGACTTCGCGTACAGATACAGCAGCGCGATCAGCATCAGCAGCGAGCCGGCCAGCGTGTACAGGAAGAACTTGAAGGCCGCGTAAACGCGGTTCGGGCCGCCCCAGACGCCGATGATGATGTACATCGGAATCAGCGTGGCCTCGAAGAAGACGTAGAACAGCATGCCGTCCAGCGCGCTGAACACGCCCACCATCAGGCCCGACAGGATCAGGAACGCGCCCATGTACTGGTTGACGCGGTTCTCGATGACCTCCCAGGCGGAGATGACGACGATGACGGTGATGAAGGCCGTCAGCGGCACGAACCACATCGAGATGCCGTCAACGCCGAGGTGGTAGCGGATCGCAAAGCGCTCGATCCAGGCGTGGTTCTCGACGAACTGCATCGCGGCCGTCGACGTGTCGAAGCCAGTGATCAGCGGCAGCGTGACGAGGAAACTCGCCACGGCAGCCACCAACGCCAGCCAGCGCACGGTGCGGGCCTGTTCGTCACGCCCCAGGGCCAGCAGCAAGGCGCCGCAGGCGATGGGCAGAAAAATCGCAAGAGTCAGCAACATTCTTTTTATCCCCTCACGAGCCGATCAGGGCTTTGAACTGGGGCTCGATGTAGGGCCACAGCTGCCAGGTCATCAGCCCCGTGACGCCGAGGATCATGACGAGGGCATACCAATACAGATAGCCGGTCTGCATGCGCCGCACGAGGCCGGCGATGCCACCCACCGTGCGGGCGGAGCCGTTGATGATGAGGCCGTCGATCAGCATGCCGTCGCCGCCCTTCCACAGGCCGGTGCCGAGCAGGCGCGCACCGCGGGCGAGGATGTTCTCGTTGATCCAGTCCATGAAGTACTTGTTCTCCATGACGACGATCAGCGGACGCAGCACTTTGGCGAAGGTCGCCGGGATGCTCGGGGCCACCATGTAGAACACGTAGGCCGTGACCACACCGCCCAGCGCCAGCCAGAACGGCAGCGTCTGCAGGCCGTGCAGGGCCATCGCCGCGGCACCGTGGAAGTGATGGGCGATCTCGGCCATCGCCGGGTGGGCGGCCGTGTTGACGGTGATGGCGTCCTTCAAGAAGTCGCCATACAGCATCGGCTGGATGGTCAGGAAACCGATGACGACCGAGGGAATGGCCAACAGCACCAGCGGCACCCAGACGACGGCGGGCGACTCGTGCGGCGTGTGCGCATGGCCGTGGTCATCGTCGTCGTGATCGTGCTCGCCCGGGAACGGCTTGTGGTGGAAGTGTTCCTTGCCGTGGAAGACGAGGAAGTACATCCGGAACGAGTAGAACGCCGTCACGAACACGCCGATCAGCACGGCGACGTAGGTGATGCCTGACGCCGGCAGGTTGCTGGCGTGCACAGCCTCGATGATGGAGTCCTTCGAGTAGAAGCCCGAGAACAGCGGCGTGCCGATCAGCGCCAGCGAACCCAGCAGCGACGTGATCCAGGTGATGGGCATGTACTTGCGCAGGCCGCCCATGTTGCGGATGTCCTGGTCGTGGTGCATGCCGATGATGACCGAACCGGCGCCGAGGAACAGCAGCGCCTTGAAGAACGCGTGCGTCATCAGGTGGAACACGGCGACCGAGTAGGCCGACGCGCCCAGCGCTACGGTCATGTAGCCCAGCTGCGACAGCGTGGAGTACGCGACGACCCGCTTGATGTCGTTCTGGATGATGCCCAGGAAGCCCATGAACAGCGCCGTGATGGCGCCGATCACCATGATGAAGTTCAGCGCCGTGTCGCTCAACTCGAACAGCGGCGACATGCGCGCCACCATGAAGATGCCAGCCGTCACCATCGTCGCGGCGTGAATCAGCGCGGAGATGGGCGTCGGGCCTTCCATGGAATCCGGCAGCCAGACGTGCAGCGGGAACTGCGCCGACTTGCCCATCGCGCCAATGAACAGGCAGATGCAGGCGACCGTCAGCAGTGCCCAATCGGTGCCGGGGAACAGCATCTGCGCCAGCATGTCCTTCTTCGCGAAGGTCTCGGCGTAGTTCAGCGAACCGCCGTAGGCCACCAGCAGGCCGATGCCGAGGATGAAGCCAAAGTCTCCGACCCGGTTCACCAGGAATGCCTTCATGTTGGCGAAGATGGCCGACTGCTTCTTGTACCAGAAGCCGATCAGCAGGTAGGACACCAGGCCAACCGCTTCCCAGCCGAAGAACAGCTGCAGCATGTTGTTGCTCATGACCAGCATCAGCATGCTGAACGTGAACAGCGAGATGTAGCTGAAGAAGCGCTGGTAGCCGTCGTCCTCTTCCATGTAGCCGATGGTGTAGATGTGCACCATCAGCGACACGAAGGTCACCACCACCATCATCATGGCGGTCAGGCCGTCGACAAGGAAGCCGACCTCCATCTTCAGCGGACCCAGCACCATCCATTCATAGATGGTGGCGTTGAAACGGGCGCCGTCGACGGCGACGCTATACAGCGTCTGTGCCGACAGGATGAAGGCGATCAGCACGCCCAGGATGGTGACGACATGCGAGCCGCGGCGGCCCACCGTCTTGCCAAAGAAGCCGGCGACGATGGCGCCCACCAGCGGCGCCAGTGGCACCGCCAGCAGCAGGTTCTGGTTCAGTGTTGCAGACATCTTGTGCTTAGCCCTTCAGCGCGTCGAGCTCTTGGACGTTGATGCTCGCCCGGTTGCGGAACAGCGCGACCAGGATGGCCAGGCCGATGGCCGACTCGGCGGCCGCCACGGTCAGGATGAAGAACACGAAGACCTGGCCCGCCATGTCGCCCAGGTAGTGGGAGAAGGCGATGAAGTTCAGGTTGACCGCCAGCAGCATCAGCTCGATGGCCATCAGCAGCACGATCAGGTTCTTGCGATTCAGGAAGATGCCAATCACCGACAGCGCGAAAAGCATCGCGCCCAGCGTCAGGAAATGGCCCAGAGTCAGGGCGCCGATCATGCCTGGCCTCCTTCTTGGGGTGCTTGTGCGGGGGCGGCAACGGTGGGCGCCATCTTGACGATCTTCAGGCGGTCAGCCTTGGTGACCTTGACCTGCTCGGACGCGTCCATGGCACGCGAGTCCTTACGGCGGCGCAGCGTCAGCGCGATGGCAGCGACGATGGCCACCAGCAGCAGCACGGCAGCGATCTGCAGCGGATACAGGTAGTTCGTGTAGATCTCGATGCCCAGCAGCTTGCTGTTGCCCAGCTGAACCTGCTCGGGCGTGGCCGCCGGCGCGTCGGCCAGCTGGAAACCGCCCATCAGCACGATGCCCATCTCGAATGCGATCAGTGCACCGACAACGGCCGCGATGGGCAAGTGCTTCCAGAATCCCTCACGCATGCTGTCCGTGTTCAGGTCCAGCATCATGACGACGAACAGGAACAGCACCATGACGGCGCCGATGTAGACAAGCACCAGCGCAATGGCGAGGAACTCGGCCTTCAGCAGCATCCAAATGCAGGACGCCGTGAAGAACGACAGGATCAGGAACAGCGCCGCATGCACGGTGCTGCGCGCCGTGATGACGCGGAAAGAACTCACCAGCAGGATGCCGGAGAAGACGTAGAAGAGGATGGTCGTGATGTCCATACGTATCCAGGCCAGCTGAGCTGGACCGCTGCGGCCGCCAGGCCCGCCAGCGATCAGCGGTACTTGGCGTCGGCCTCCTTTTGCGCAGCAATTTGCGGCTCGTACTTGTCACCAACGGCCAGCAGCATGTCCTTGGTGAAGTAGAGGTCGCCGCGCTTCTCGCCGTGGTATTCGAAGATGCTCGTTTCGACGATGGAGTCCACCGGGCAGCTTTCCTCGCAGAAGCCGCAGAAGATGCACTTGGTCAGGTCGATGTCGTAGCGCGTTGTACGGCGGCTACCGTCGGCGCGCACGTCGCTCTCGATGGTGATGGCCATCGCAGGGCAGACGGCCTCACAGAGCTTGCAGGCGATGCAGCGCTCTTCACCGTTCTCGTAGCGGCGCAGCGCATGCAGGCCGCGGAAGCGCGGCGACAGCGGCGTCTTCTCTTCCGGGAACTGGATGGTGATGTTGCGCGACAGGAAGTGCCGGCCGGTCAGCTTCATCCCCTTGAGCAGTTCCCAGAGGAAGAAGGTCTTGGCGAAATTCGTGATTGCAGTCATGGTCGCCGCCTCACTTCCAGATGTTGAACGGGGTCTGCATCCAGGCACCGACAACGACCAGCCAGATCAGCGTGATGGGAATGAAGATCTTCCAGCCCAGACGCATGATCTGGTCATAGCGGAAGCGCGGGAACGTGGCACGCACCCACAGGAACATCGTGACGACGAAGAAGGTCTTGGCGAACAGCCAGAACCAGTTCCAGAACGCCATCGTCTGCTGGAAGAAGGCCGGCGTTTCCATGCCCAGCAGGCTCCAGGAGATCGGCGCGCTCCAGCCACCCAGGAACATGACGACGGCCAGGGCCGACACCAGGATCATGTTGGCGTACTCAGCCAGGAAGAACATCGCGAACGACATGCCCGAGTACTCGATCATGTGGCCGGCAACGATTTCCGATTCGCCTTCGACGACGTCGAACGGATGGCGGTTGGTTTCAGCCAGACCCGAGATGAAGTAAACGATGAAGATGGGGAACAGCGGCAGCCAGTTCCACGACAGCAGGTTCAGGCCCATGGCCGCAAACGTGCCTTTCTCCTGCGCCTGCACGATGGTGGTCATGTTCAGGCTGCCCGTCACCATCAGCACGACGACCAGCGCGAAGCCCATCGCGATCTCGTACGAGACCATCTGGGCCGACGCGCGCAGCGCGCCCAGGAATGCGTACTTCGAGTTGGACGCCCAGCCGGCGATGATGACGCCGTAGACCTCCAGCGACGTGATTGCCATCAGGAACAGCAAGCCGGCGTTGACATTGGCCACAGCTGCGTCCGGGCCGAAGGGCACGACAGCCCAGGCGGCCAGCGCCGGCATGATGGTCATGACGGGGCCAAGGAAGAACAGACCCTTGTTGGCAGCCGTCGGCTTGATGATCTCCTTGAAGATCAGCTTGACCGCGTCGGCAATGGGCGTCAGCAGGCCGTAGGGACCCACGCGATTCGGGCCCGGGCGGATCTGGGACCAGCCGATCGCCTTGCGCTCCCACAGCGTCAGGTAGGCCACGCAGCCCAGCAGCGGCAGCAGCACCGCGACGATCTTCAGCAGGCTCCAGACCAGGGGCCACAGGGCCCCCAGCAGCGAGGCACCGTTCTGGTAGAGGGTGTCGATCATTTTGTAGGGCTCCCTCAGACCTTGCTGATGCTCAGCGTGCCAAAGGCAGCACCAAGCGTGGCGGTTTGGGCCAGGCCGGCCGGCACGCGGGCCAGACCTTCGGGCAGACCGGCTTCGAGGCGTGCCGTCAGTTGCGCGGCACCACCGTCCTGCACGACGCGGACCTGGTCACCCTCGGCCAGGCCGAGCTGCTCCCACAGCCCGGTCGGCAGGCCGACGGTCGCAGCATCACGACCGTCCGTGGTCAGCTGCAGCGAGGTCGAGTTGCGCACCAACGCATCGGTCGCGTAGATCGGCAGGTTGGCAAAGCGCTCTACGCCCTCGGCCTTGGCGACGGCCTGCACCGTGGCCGACGTGGTGTTGGACAGGCGGGCGCTGAAGTCGCCGCCCAGGGCCTGCTCGCGCACGGCCTCGGAGCTGTCCTGATCGAAGCCCGGCAAGCCCAGCAGGTTGCCCAGCACGCGCAGCACCTTCCAGCCCGGACGCGTTTCGGCCAGCGGCTTGACGACACCAACGAAGCTCTGCAGGCGACCCTCTGCGTTGACGAAGGAACCTGAGGTCTCAGTGAACGGCGCGACGGGCAGGAGCACGTCGGCGTAGTCAAGGCCGGTCTTGAACGGGCTCAGCACAACGACCATCTCGGCCGCGTCCAGCGCCTTGGCAGCGGCAGCGGCGTTGGCGGAATCCAGCACCGGATCGGTGTTCAGCAGCAGCGCGGCCTTCAGTGACGTGCCCGACAGCATCTGGCCGGCGTCCAGGCCGCCGGACTGCGGCTGCGCCTTCACGAGTTGCGCGCCAACGGTGTTGGCGGCCGCCGTCAGGTAGCCGACGCTGGCGCCGGTCTTCTCGCCGATCCACTGCGCCAGCACCAGCAAGCTGGTGGCCTGCGGATGCTCTGCGGCGGCGTTGCCCAGCAGCACGGCCTTGGCACTGCCGGACAGCAGGCTGGCGGCGACGACCTTGGCAGCCTCTGTGGCCGTACCGGCCACCGGCGCACCTTCGCCAATGGCGGCAGCCACATCGGCCAGGGCTTGCACCCAACCGGACGGCGCCACGGCCGTGGAGGCGGCCAGCGGCATCAGCCAGTCATCGCTGCTCACGCCGATGCGCGAGATCGCGGCGCCGCGGCGCGCGGCGTGGCGCAGGCGGGCTGCAAACAGCGGGTGGTCCTTGCGCAGGTTGGACCCCACGACCAGTGCGCGGTCCAGCTCGGACAGCTTCGCGATAGGCAGACCCAGCCAGCGGGCCTGGCCCGCAGGTGCTGCATTGCCGAAGTTGCTGTGGCGTAGGCGGTGGTCGATGTTGTCGCTGCCCAAGCCGCGCACGATCTCGCCCAACAGGTGCAGTTCTTCCACCGTGCTGTGGGCGGAGCCCAACGCACCGATGGCCTTGGCGCCATGGTCGGCCTTGATGACCTTCAGGCCGTTGGCAACGTACTCGAGCGCCGTCGTCCAGTCGACCTGCTTCCAGGCGCCGCCCTGCTTGATCATGGGCGCGTTCAGGCGCGCATCGCTGTTCAGCGCTTCATAGCTGAAGCGGTCGCGGTCGGCGATCCAGCATTCGTTGACATCTTCGTTCTCCAGTGGAACGACGCGCAGCACTTGGTGGTTCTTGACCTGGACGACCAAGTTGGCGCCGGTCGAGTCGTGCGGGCTGACGCTCTTGCGGCGCGACAGCTCCCACGTGCGGGCGCTGTAGCGGAACGGCTTGCTAGTGAGCGCGCCGACCGGGCAGATGTCGATCATGTTGCCCGACAGCTCGGAGTCCACCGTGCGACCGACGAAGGTCTGGATCTCGCTGTGCTCGCCGCGGTGGGCCATGCCCAGTTCCATCTGGCCAGCGATTTCCTGGCCGAAGCGAACGCAGCGCGTGCAGTGGATGCAACGGCTCATCTCTTCCATCGAGATCAGCGGGCCGACGTTCTTGTGGAAGACGACGCGCTTCTCTTCGGTGTAGCGGCTCTTGCTGCTGCCGTAACCGACGGCCAGATCCTGCAACTGGCACTCGCCGCCCTGGTCGCAGATGGGGCAATCCAGCGGGTGGTTGATCAGCAGGAATTCCATGACGCCCTGCTGGGCCTTGATCGCCTTGTCGCTCTTGGTGCGGACGATCATGCCCTGCGTGACCGGAGTCGCGCAGGCGGGCATGGGCTTGGGGGCTTTCTCCACGTCGACCAGGCACATGCGGCAGTTGGCCGCGATGCTCAGCTTCTTGTGGTAGCAGAAGTGCGGGATGTAGGCGCCGGCCTTTTCGGCAGCATGCATGACCATGCTGCCTTCCTGGACCGAGACCTTCTGACCGTCGAGTTCGATTTCAACCATGATGGTGTTCCCTAGGCGCTCAGGTCGGAGCCACCAGGGGCTTCTTGTGTTCAATCAGGTGCACGAACTCGTGCTTGAAGTGCTTGATCATGGCGCGCACGGGCATCGCGGCTGCGTCGCCCAGCGCGCAGATCGTGCGGCCCTGGATGTTGTCGGCGACCGAGTTCAGCAGGTCGATGTCCTCTGCCCTGCCCTCGCCGTGGTAGATGCGCTCCAGCACGCGGTGCATCCAGCCCGTGCCTTCGCGGCAAGGCGTGCACTGGCCGCAGGACTCGTGCGCGTAGAAGTAGGACAGACGGAGCAGGCTCTGCACCATGCAGCGCGAGTCGTCGATGACGATGACCGCACCCGAGCCCAACATGGAGCCGGCCTTGGCGATGGAGTCATAGTCCATCGTGCACTGCATCATCACCTCGGCTGGCAGCACTGGGGCTGACGAGCCGCCAGGGATGACGGCCTTGAGCTTGCGTCCCTTGCGCACACCACCTGCCATTTCGAGCAGGACGGAGAACGGCGTGCCCAGTGGGATCTCAAAGTTGCCGGGCTTCTCGACGTCGCCCGACACCGAGAACAGCTTGGTGCCGCCGTTGTTGGGCTTGCCGATCTCAAGATAGGCCTGACCGCCGTTGCGGATGATCCAGGGCACCGCGGCGAACGTCTCGGTGTTGTTGATCGTCGTGGGCTTGCCGTACAGGCCGAAGCTGGCCGGGAACGGCGGCTTGAAGCGCGGCTGGCCTTTCTTGCCTTCCAGCGATTCCAGCAGCGCGGTTTCTTCGCCACAGATGTAGGCGCCGAAGCCGTGGTGAGCGTGCAACTGGAAGCTGTAGCTGCTTCCCATGATGTTGTTGCCGAGGTAGCCGGCGGCGCGTGCCTCTTCCAGGGCCGCCTCGAAGCGCTCGTAGACCTCGAAGATCTCGCCGTGGATGTAGTTGTAGCCGACCGTGATGCCCATCGCATAGGCGGCGATGGCCATGCCCTCGATGACCTGATGCGGGTTGTGCATCAGGATTTCGCGGTCCTTGCACGTGCCCGGCTCGCCCTCGTCGCTGTTGCAGACGAGGTACTTCTGGCCCGGGAACTGGCGGGGCATGAAGCTCCACTTCAGGCCCGTCGGGAAGCCGGCGCCGCCACGGCCACGCAAGGCCGAGGTCTTCACTTCGGCGATGACCTGGTCAGGCGTGAGACCTTCGCCACCGTCCTTGCCGAGGATCTTGCGCAGGGCCGCGTAGCCGCCACGGGCCTCGTAGTCCTTGATTGACCAGTTCTTGCCGTTCAGGTCCGCATAGATCTGCGGGCTGATGTGACGACCGTGGAAGCAGGTCTCGTTGCCGGTGCTTTGGAATTTGGAGAGGTCCAGCATCGTCATCCTCAGGCCTTGGCGGCTTCAGCGCGCAGCACGTCGACGAGCTCGTCCAAGCGGTCGTTCGTCATGAAGCTGCACATCTGGCGGTCGTTGACCAGCATCACCGGCGAGTCGGCGCAGGCGCCCAGGCACTCGCTCTTCTGCACGGTGAACAGGCCGTCTGCCGTCGTGCCCCCCTGCTCGATGCCGAGCTTGCTGCACAGGTGGTCCAGCGCCTTTTGGCCGTCTCGCAGTTGGCAAGGCAGGTTGGCACAGACGTTCAACTTGAACTTGCCCAGCTTGCGCTGGTTGTACATGTTGTAGAAGGTTGTCACCTCGTACACGGCGATGGGCGCCATGCCAAGGTGAGCTGCGATCGCGTCTTCGGCAGCACGCGGCACATAGCCCTCTTCCTGCTGCACGATGGCCAGGCAGGCCATCACGGCGGACTGACGCAGCTCGTACGGGTACTTGGCGACCTCGCGGTCGAAGCGCGCGCGGGTAGCGTCGCTGAGCGTGTAGCTCGAAGCGGTGGTGTTGGAAGTCGTCATCGTCGTCACAGCTTCAACGGTCGATTTCGCCGAACACGATGTCCATCGTGCCGATGATGGCCACGGCGTCCGCGATCATGTGGCCTTTGCCCATTTCGTCCAGCGCAGCAAGGTGCGGGAAGCCGGGCGCACGGATCTTCAGGCGGTAAGGCTTGTTGGCACCATCGCTGACCATGTAGATGCCGAACTCACCCTTGGGATGCTCGACAGCCGCGTAGGCCTCTCCCTCGGGCACATGGAAGCCTTCGGTGAACAGCTTGAAGTGGTGGATCAGCTCTTCCATGCTGGACTTCATGTCCACGCGAGCGGGCGGCGCCACCTTGTGGTTGTCGGTGATCACCGGGCCAGGGTTGGCCTTCAACCACTTCACGCACTGCTCGACGATGCGGCAGGACTGGCGCATTTCCTCGACACGCACAACGTAACGGTCGTAGGTGTCGCCATTGGTGCCGACCGGGATATCAAAATCCATCTTGTCGTACACGTCGTACGGCTGCTTCTTGCGCAAGTCCCAGGCAATGCCCGAGCCACGAAGCATCGCGCCCGTGAAGCCCATGTTGAGGGCGCGCTCGGGGGACACGACGCCGATGCCGACGGTGCGCTGCTTCCAGATGCGGTTGTCGGTCAGCAGCGTCTCGTAGTCGTCGACGTTCTTCGGGAAGCGCTTGCAGAAGTCCTCGATGAAGTCCAACAGCGAGCCCGAGCGGTTCTCGTTGAGCTGAGCGATGGCCTTGGCATTGCGGATCTTGCTGACCTGGTATTGCGGCATGCTGTCCGGCAGATCCCGGTAGACACCGCCCGGACGGAAGTAGGCCGCGTGCATGCGTGCACCCGACACCGCCTCGTACATGTCGAAGATGTCCTCACGCTCGCGGAAGCAGTAGATGAGGATGTTCATCGCACCGCAGTCCAGCCCGTGGCAGCCCAGCCACAGCAGGTGGTTCAGGATGCGGGTCAGCTCACCGAACATCACGCGGATGTACTGAGCGCGGATGGGCACGTCGATGCCCAGCATCTTCTCGATGGCCAGGCAGTAAGCGTGCTCGTTGGACATCATCGACACGTAGTCGAGGCGATCCATATAGGGCAGCGACTGGATGTAAGTCTTCTGCTCAGCGAGCTTCTCGGTCGCGCGATGCAGCAGGCCGATGTGCGGATCAGCGCGCTGGATGACTTCGCCGTCCAGCTCCAGCACCAGCCGCAGCACGCCGTGAGCGGCCGGGTGTTGCGGACCGAAGTTCAGGGTGTAGTTCTTGATCTCTGCCATGTTCAGAGCCCGCCGTACTTGTCTTCGCGAATGATGCGCGGCGTGATCTCACGCGGCTCAATGGTCACCGGCTGGTAGACCACGCGCTTTTGCTCGGCGTCGTAGCGCATCTCGACGTGGCCCGACACCGGGAAGTCCTTGCGCATCGGGTGGCCGATGAAACCGTAGTCCGTCAGGATGCGACGCAGGTCGTTGTGACCGTCGAAGATGACGCCATACATGTCGAAGGCTTCGCGCTCGAACCAGTTGGCGGCACTCCAGACCGGCGTGACCGAGGCCACACAGGGGAAGTCATCATCGGTGGCAAAGACCTTGAGACGCAGGCGCCAGTTGTGGGTGACCGACAGCAGGTGGCTGACCACGGCGTAGCGCTGGCCTTCGTAGCCACCGTTGCCGTAGTCGCTGTAGTCGACGCCGCAAAGGTCGATCAGCTGCTCGAGTTTGAGCTCGGGGTGATCGCGCAGCGTGGTCGCGACGGCGAGGTATTCAGCCGCGCGCACCGTCAGCGTCAGTTCGCCCAGGGCGTTCTTCAACGCGACGACACGGTCGCCGAAAATGGCACCAATCTGCTGGGCCAGGGTGTCGAGGTTCACGCTCATTCCTTGACTCAGCGGGCGATGGTGTTTTCGCGGCGGATCTTGGCCTGCAGCTGCAGGATGCCGTAAAGCAGCGCTTCGGCCGTCGGCGGGCAGCCTGGCACATAGACGTCCACCGGCACGATGCGGTCACAGCCGCGCACGACCGAATAGCTGTAGTGGTAGTAGCCGCCACCGTTGGCGCAGCTGCCCATCGAAAGCACCCAGCGCGGTTCGGCCATCTGGTCGTAGACCTTGCGCAGCGCGGGCGCCATCTTGTTGCACAGCGTGCCGGCCACGATCATCAGGTCGGACTGACGTGGACTCGGACGGAACAGCATGCCGAAGCGGTCGATGTCGTAGCGCGCAGCGCCCGCGTGCATCATCTCGACGGCGCAACAGGCCAGACCGAAGGTCATCGGCCACAGCGAGCCGGTCTTGGACCAGTTGATGAGCTTGTCGACCGAGGTCGTGACAAAGCCCTCTTTCAGGACGCCTTCAATACCCATATCGAATTCCCAGCTTGTGTCGGCAAACGCTCACTCCCAGTCGAGGGCGCCCTTTTTCCACTCGTAGGCAAAGCCGACGACCAGAATGCCGAGGAAGATCATCATCGCCCAGAAGCCTGTCGCACCGATTTCCTTGAGCGCAACGGCCCAAGGGAACAGGAAGGCAATTTCCAGGTCGAACAGAATGAAGAGGATGGCGACGAGGTAGTAGCGCACGTCGAACTTCATGCGCGCGTCTTCAAAAGCCTCAAAGCCGCATTCGTAGGGGGAATTCTTGGCCTCGTCCGGCCGATTGGGGCCCAGCAGCGCGCCGAGCACCTGGGGTGCGATCCCGACCACTGCGCCGACCAAGATGAAGAGGATGACGGGCAGGTATTGTTCGAGATTCATCGTTGAGTTCCCGGGCCGGTAAAACTTCTGTGAACGTGACCGCTACACAAGCCGACCACAAAAGCAAACAGGCGCGCCACCAGCGAGATCGAATGATGTCGCTCGCGGATCGCGCCCGCCTGAAACCTTGCCACAACCCGACCGATTGACTCGGCGGATCGCGGCGACAGGCCGCTTCAATGTTCTGGTGCCGTCGGCGAGACTCGAACTCGCACAGCTTTCGCCACTACCCCCTCAAGATAGCGTGTCTACCAATTTCACCACGACGGCAGGTACTCAATTTGTCTGGTAACTATGGAGGGTTTTGCTTACCAGACAGCCTCGCATTCTATACCGAAAATTGGGGACTTCCCGGCAAAGAGGCGAGGGTTTTAGTCGGACTTAGTTCGATGCGGCCGAAGCGGCTGCAGGAGCCGGCGCCACGACGGCGCCCGGAATGGCCGCAGCACCCGATGCCGCCGGCGCAGGCGCCGTGACAGGCGCGCGATCCAGCGCGGTATCGGCACCACTGGCCGCCGACGGCTTGCCGTTTGCGATGAAGGCCAGACCCAGCGTGCAGGCAAAGAAAAGCGTGGCGGCCACAGCCGTACTGCGCGACAGGAAGTTGGCGCTGCCTGTGGCGCCAAACAGACTGCCGGAAGCGCCGCTGCCGAACGAAGCACCCATGTCGGCACCCTTGCCGTGCTGCACCAACACCAGCCCAATGATCGCCAGGGCCGACAGCAGCTGAACGATCAGCACCAGATTCGCAAAGAAATGCATTCCAAAAACTCCATCAAAACGCTTGTGGCGCACCGCCTTTTGGCGCGGCGCCGGAAAAACTCAGTGAGCGGCCGCCAGGCAGATGGCAGCAAAGTCGCCCGCCTTCAGCGACGCACCGCCGATGAGGCCGCCGTCGATGTCGGGCTGCGAGAACAGCTCGGCCGCGTTGTCCGCCTTGACGCTGCCGCCGTACAGGATGCGCATGGCACCCGACTTGTCGGTCGCCGCATGCAGCTGCGCACGCAGCACGGCGTGCACAGCCTGCGCTTCGGCCGGCGTGGCCGTCAGGCCGGTGCCGATGGCCCAGACGGGCTCGTAGGCAACGACCATCTCGCCGGTGCAATGACCCAGCGTGTGGATGACGGCGGCGAGCTGGCGCTTGACGACCGCTTCCGTCTGGCCGGCCTCGCGCTCAGCGCGGGTTTCGCCAACGCAGACGATGGGCGTCACGCCGTGCGCCAGCGCGGCCTTGGCCTTGTCGGCGACGAGCTGGTCGCTCTCCGCGTGATAGGCACGGCGCTCTGAGTGGCCGACGATGGCGTAGCGGCAGCCGATGTCCTGCAGCATGGCTGACGACACCTCGCCGGTGTAGGCGCCCTGCTCGTGCGAGGAGCAGTCCTGCGCGCCGTAGGCGATGGCCGTGCCGGTCAGCGCCAGCGCCGTCTCTGCGATGTAGGGAAACGGCACGCAGACGGCGACGTCGGCGTTCCAGGGGCCGGCTTCCTTGAGGCCGGCGAGCAACTGCGCATTGGCAGCGCGGCTGCCATGCATCTTCCAATTGCCCACGACGAGTTTCTTTCTCATCTCAGCTCCATCACCAGTTCAGCACGATCTTGCCGATGTGCTGGTTGGATTCCATCAGCGCATGCGCCTCGGCTGCTTGGGCAGCGGACACTTCGCGGTAAATGACCGGCCTGATCTGGCCGGCTTCGATCAGCGGCCAGACCTTGTCGCGCAGCGAGCGCGCCAAGGCGGCCTTGAAGGCGGCCGAGCGCGGGCGCAGCGTCGAGCCGGTGATCGTCAAGCGCTTGCGCAACACGAGGCCGGCATCGAAGTCCGACTTGACGCCGCCCTGCACCGCGATCAACGTCAGGCGGCCATCCTCGGCCAGCGCCTGCACACCACGGCCGATGTAGTCACCGGCCACCATGTCCAGGATCACGTCGACACCGCGGCCGCCCGTGGCTGCCTTGGCTTCGGCCACAAAATCCTGCTCGCGATAGTTGATCGCCACATCGGCACCCAGCGCCTTGCAGGCCTCGGCCTTGTCAGCGCTGCCGACGGTCACCAGCACGCGGGCGCCCAGCGCCTTGGCGATTTGGATGGCCGTGACGCCGATGCCGCTGGAGCCACCGTGGATCAACAGCGCTTCGCCGGCCTGCAGACCAGCACGATCAAACACGTTGGCCCAGACGGTGAAGCAGGTTTCCGGCAGCGTGGCCGCCTGCGTCAGCGTCCAGCCCGCCGGCACCGGCAGGCATTGCCCGATCGGCGCCGTGCACAGTTCGGCATAGCCGCCGCCATTGACCAGCGCACAGACCTGGTCACCCAGCTTGAAGCCATGCGCTGCCAGGGCTTCGGCGTCACCGGCGACGATATCGCCAGCCACCTCCAGCCCGGGCAGATCGCTCGCACCCGGCGGCGGCGGGTAAGCGCCCTTGCGTTGCAGCACGTCAGGGCGGTTGATGCCCGATGCTGCAACACGGATCAGGCACTCGCCCGGGCCCGCAACCGGATCCGGCCGCTCAGCCAGCTCCAGCACCTCGGGCCCGCCGGGGCGGGTGATCGCGATGACTTTCATCGCTCGGGGATTACTCCGCGGCGGGCGGCGTTTGCTCGGCTGCCGGGGCAGCTTCACGCGGCTCGCGCTCGGGGCGGTCGATCAGCGCCTTCATGGACAGCTTGATGCGGCCCTTCTCATCGGTCTCCAGCACCTTGACCTTGACGACCTGACCTTCTTGCAGGAAGTCGGTCACCTTCTCGACGCGCTGGTGCGCGATCTGGCTGATGTGCAGCAGGCCATCCTTGCCGGGCAGCAGGTTCACGAGCGCGCCGAAGTCCAGGATCTTGACGATCGGGCCTTCGTAGATCTTGCCCACTTCGACTTCAGCGGTGATCTCGGCGATGCGCTTCTTGGCCAGTTCGGCCTTGTCAGCGTCCGTCGAGGCGATGGTGATGGTGCCGTCTTCGCCGATGTCGATGGTCGTGCCGGTCTCTTCGGTCAGCGCACGGATGGTCGAGCCGCCCTTGCCGATGACGTCACGGATCTTCTCCGGGTTGATCTTCATCGTGTACAGGCGCGGGGCGAACTGCGACACCTCAGTGTTGGCAGTACCCATGGCTTCGGTCATCTTGCCGAGGATGTGCAGGCGGGCTTCCTTGGCCTGCGCCAAGGCGACCTGCATGATTTCCTTCGTGATGCCCTGGATCTTGATGTCCATTTGCAGGGCGGTGATGCCGGTCGTCGTGCCAGCCACCTTGAAGTCCATGTCACCCAGGTGATCTTCGTCACCCAGGATGTCGGTCAGCACGGCGAAGCGGTTGGCGTCCTTGATCAGGCCCATCGCGATGCCGGCCACGTGGGCCTTCATCGGCACGCCGGCGTCCATCAGCGCCAGGCAGCCGCCGCAGACAGAAGCCATCGACGACGAACCGTTGGACTCGGTGATTTCGGAGACCACACGCAGCGAGTACGGGAAGTCTTCCTTGCTCGGCAGCGCGGCGATCAGCGCGCGCTTGGCCAGGCGGCCGTGGCCGATTTCGCGGCGCTTCGGGCTGCCAACACGACCCGTCTCACCGGTGGCGAAGGGGGGCATGTTGTAGTGCATCATGAAGCGGTCTTCGAACTCGCCGTCCAGCGCGTCGATGCGCTGGGCGTCACGGTCCGTGCCCAGCGTGGCCACCACGAGAGCCTGCGTCTCGCCGCGTGTGAACAGCGCCGAGCCGTGGGTGCGCGGCAGGATGCCGTTGCTGATCTCGATGGGACGCACGGTGCGCGTGTCGCGGCCGTCGATGCGGGGCTCGCCGGCCAGGATCTGGCTGCGCACGATGCGGGCTTCGATCTCGAACAGCAGGCCTTCGACTTCAACCTTGTCGAACGACACGCCTTCAGCCGACAGCGCGGCGAACACGTTGGCAGAGGCGGCGCGGCAGGCTTGCGTGCGGGCCTGCTTGGAGCGGATCTGGTAGGCCTCGCGCAGCGGGCCTTCGGCCAGCGCGTTGACCTTGGCGATGAAGGCTTCGTCCTTGGCCGGGGCGACCCAGTTCCAGGCCGGCTTGCCCGCTTCCTTGACCAGTTCGTTGATCGCGGCGATGGCGACATTGCCTTGCTCGTGGCCAAAGACCACGGCGCCCAGCATGACTTCTTCCGACAGGCCCGAGGCTTCGGACTCGACCATCAGCACGGCGCTTTGCGTGCCGGCGACGACCAGGTCCATCTGGCTGTTGGCCAGTTCGGACTTGCTCGGGTTCAGCGTGTACTCGCCGTTGACGTAGCCCACGCGGGCGGCGCCGATCGGGCCGTTGAACGGGATGCCGGAGATGGCCAACGCAGCGGACGTGCCGATCATGGCGGCGATGTCGGCCTGCACTTCAGGGTTCAGGCTCACCACGTGGATGACAACCTGGACTTCGTTGAAGAAGCCTTCAGGGAACAGCGGGCGGATCGGGCGGTCGATCAGGCGGCTGGTCAGCGTCTCGTGCTCGGACGGACGGCCTTCACGCTTGAAGAAGCTGCCGGGGATCTTGCCGGCGGCGTAGGTCTTCTCGAGGTAGTCAACGGTCAGCGGGAAGAAGTCCTGGCCGGCCTTGGCCTCGGTCTTGGCGACCACGGTGGCCAGCACGACGGTGCCTTCGATGTTGACGAGGACGGCGCCGCTGGACTGGCGGGCGATCTCGCCCGTTTCCAGCACGACGTTGTGGTTGCCCCACTGGAACGACTTGGTGACCTTGTTGAACATGGACATGCTCATCTCCTGGTTGTGATGGGCGCTTGCGGCGCCCGATGAAACCGGAAACGAGGCTGGGTTTGGCCCAGATGCCATTCCAGGGCGGCTCGGCAGAGAGCCGTCTTGGAATGATCCGTGACCACGTCAGCTTGGTTCCGGCAGAAAGACGAAGAGCCTGTACTGGGCTTGATGGACCAGACAGGCTCCTCGACGGATTGGCTAGCTTACTTGCGCAGACCCAGCTTCTGGATCAGGGCCACGTAGCGGGCCGAGTCCACACGCTTCAGGTAGGCCAGCAGGCTCTTGCGCGTGTTGACCATCTTCAGCAGACCGCGGCGGCCGTGATGGTCCTTGGCGTGGGTCTTGAAGTGGGGCGTCAGGTCGTTGATGCGGGCGGTTAGCAGAGCGACCTGGACTTCCGGGCTGCCGGTGTCGTTGGCGCTACGTGCGTTGGCCTTGACGATCTCGGCCTTCTTTTCGGCGATGGACATTTGTTTTCCAAAAGGTTTCGGAAGTCCGGCCGGGCGAGACGCAACCAAAGGCGCTGCCGCAGACGGTTTCCGGGGTTGACTTGCGGACACGGGGGAAACCGCCCCGAGCCGTGCTAGTGATCTGCGCAAAGGTTGCCCAGCACGCAGAACTCGTGGATTCTAGCCCAAAGCCGGAAGCAGCCCAAACCGCGACCGGCCAAGCGGGCACAAGTCGGGGTGCGAACGCCGGGTTTCAAGAGCCGAAACCGCCCTGCCCCTGCAAATGCGTGACTTCTCTTGCCGGCCTGCTCAAACGCTCTTGAAGCGCCTGGCGGCCGCCCTATCTCCGGGTCATCGGGTGCTGCTCCCGAACGGTTCAGCAGCGCAAACCAACGGAGTCTTTCCATGTTCTACCTGACCCACCCTGCCCGTGTCGCCCGCGCCCTGCGCCAGTTCGATACCGACGTCGCCCGCACGCCGGCGCTCGACATCGCCGAGGACGACAAGGCCTACAGCGTGACCGTCGACATGCCCGGCGTCAGCAAGGAAGCGGTCAAGGTCCGTATCGAAGGCCGCCGTGTGCACATCGAGACCGCCAACGCCAACGCCGACGCCGCCGCGCCGACCGACGGCTCCCGCATGCTGTACCGCGAACGCCGCGCCGCCAGCTACGCCCGCAGCTTCTCGCTGCCAGTGGAGATCGACCAGACCCAGTCGCAGGCCCGCTTCGACAACGGCGTACTGACGCTGACGCTGGTCAAGCGCGTCGCCGAGAACGGCGGCCTGTTGAACGTCCTCTGAGCCGCAGACCGCTGACGCCGGCGCGTCAGCTGCCAAGCTCCCAGCGTGGGCGCACCTCGAAACCGCCGTCCCGCCGGGGCTGCGCCATGTCGCGCTGCACGCGCAGCGCGGCGGCCATCGCGATCATGGCGCCGTTGTCGGTGCACAGCGACAACTCGGGATAGTGCACGCGAACGCCGCGCTTGGCACAGGCGGCGTTCAACTGCTCGCGCAACCTCGCGTTGGCGCCCACGCCGCCCGCCACCACCAGGCGCTTCAGCCCGGTTTCCTTCAGAGCCAGCAGCGACTTCTTCACCAGCACGTCGACGATGGCAGCCTGCGTAGACGCGGCCAGGTCGGCTCGGGTCTGATCGCAGGGGGCCTCACCGATCTTCTTCACCTGCGTGAGCACGGCCGTCTTCAGGCCGGCGAAGCTGAAGTCCGGCTTGCCGCTGTGCAGCAGCGGGCGCGGCAGCGCATACGCCTCGGGGTCACCGAACTCGGCCATGCGCGCCAGGTGCGGGCCGCCGGGATACGGCAACCCCAGCAGCTTGGCACTCTTGTCGAAGGCCTCGCCAGCGGCGTCGTCAATGGTCTCACCGAGGATCGCGTAGCTGCCGACGTCGTCCACGCGCATCAGCTGCGTGTGACCGCCGCTGACCAGCAGCGCGACGAAAGGGAACTGCGGCGGGTCGGCCGACAGGAATGGCGACAGCAGATGCCCTTCCAGGTGATGGATGGGAAGCGCCGGCACGTCCAGCGACGCGGCCAGCGACACCGCCACGCCGGCGCCCACGAGAAGCGCGCCCGCGAGTCCCGGGCCCTGCGTGTAGGCGATCAGATCGATGTCATCCAGCGCCAGGCCGGCCTGCGACAGCACTTCGCGCGTCAGCGGCAGCACGCGGCGCACGTGGTCGCGCGACGCCAGCTCGGGCACCACGCCACCGTAGGCCTGGTGCATGCTGATCTGGCTATGCAGCGCCTGCGCCAGCAGATTCGGCGGCGCATCGCCCGCCACCTCGACAAGCGCCACCCCGGTCTCGTCGCAGGACGATTCGAAGCCGAGGATGCGCCGCACCGAACTCACTTGCCTTCCTTGGCGTGGTTGATCGAGTACTTGGGAATCTCGACCGTGATGTCCTGCTGACGCAGCAGTGCCTGGCAGGACAGGCGCGAGTCAGGCTCCAACCCCCATGCACGATCGAGCATGTCTTCCTCATCCTCTTCCATCGCACTCAGCGAACGGCCGCCTTCGCGCACGATGACGTGGCAGGTCGTGCAGGCGCAGACCTGGTCGCAGGCATGCTCGATGCGGATGTCGTTGGCCAGCAGCACTTCGCAGATGGAGGTGCCGGGCACCCCGGTCAGCGTTGCACCCTCGGGGCAGTACTCGGCATGCGGCAGGATCTTGATGACGGGCATAGTGTGAATCTCAGAGTTGGCTGACATCGCGGCCCGTCAGGGCGCGGGCAATGGAGCGGTTCATGCGTTCGGCGGCAAAGCCTTCGGTGGCTTCGGCCAGGGCCTTGACGGCGGCGTCGATGGCATCGGCATCGTCGGTCATGGCGGCCAGGGCCAACAGACGGCCGTCCAGCGCCTCGCGCTCGGCGTCAGGCAACAGGTCGCCATCGGCCGCCAGCGCGCTGCGCGTGGCGAGCACCATGCGCTCAGCTTCAACGCGGGCCTCGCGCAGCTTGCGCGCAGCCATGTCAGCATCGGCGCTGGCAAAGCCGTCTTTCAACATGCCAGCAATCTGGTCGTCGGACAGGCCGTAGCTAGGCTTGACGGTGATGGCGGCCTGCACGCCCGAGGTCAGCTCCTCTGCGGACACGCTGAGCAGGCCGTCGGCATCGACCTGAAAGCTGACGCGAATGCGCGCCGCACCGGCCGCCATCGGCGGGATGCCGCGCAGCTCGAAGCGCGCCAGCGACCGGCACTCGCTGACCAGCTCGCGTTCGCCCTGAACGACGTGCACCGCCAGCGCGGTCTGGCCGTCCTTGAAGGTCGTGAAGTCCTGGGCCTTGGCGACGGGGATGGTCGAGTTGCGCTCGATGACGCGCTCCACCAGGCCACCCATCGTTTCCAGCCCTAGCGACAGCGGGATCACGTCCAACAGCAGGATCTCGCCATCGGCGGCATTGCCGGCGAGCTGATTGGCCTGGATGGCCGCGCCGAGCGCGACGACTTCGTCGGGGTTCAGGTTGGTCAGCACCTCGCGGCCGAACAGCTCACTGACGGCCCGGCGCACGACGGGCATGCGCGTGGAGCCGCCGACCATCACCGCGCCCTGCACGTCCGCTGGCTTGACCTTGGCGTCGCGCAGCACGCGCTTCACGACAGACAGCGTCTTGGCGATCAGCGGCTGCGTCAGCTCTTCAAACTGGGAGCGCGTGACGACAACGCGCAATTCGCCGGCATCCAGCGCGGCAACAAGCTCGGTCGAGTCGGTGTCGGACAGCGCCTCCTTGGCGGCCCGCGCCGCGACGAGGACAGCGCGCTTGTCGTGCGCCGAAGCCAGGGCGCGGCCGGCCAAGGCCCAATCGGCCAGCACGCGGTCGAAGTCGTCGCCGCCCAGCGCCGCATCGCCGCCCGTCGCCACCACCTCGAACACGCCACGCGTCAGGCGCAGCAGCGAGATGTCGAAAGTGCCACCGCCCAGGTCGTAGACGGCATAGAGGCCTTCGCTGGCGTTGTCCAGCCCGTAAGCGATGGCCGCGGCCGTCGGCTCGTTGATGAGGCGCAGCACCTTCAGGCCGGCCAGCTCGGCCGCATCCTTGGTGGCCTGGCGCTGGGCGTCATCGAAATAGGCCGGCACCGTGATGACGGCGCCGAACAGGTCGTCGAGGAAGCTGTCCTCGGCGCGGAAGCGCAGCGTAGCCAGGATCTCGGCCGACACCTCGACGGGGCTCTTCACACCATCACGCGTGACGATGCCCAGCATGCCGGGACGGTCTTCAAACTGATAGGGCAGATGCTCGCGGTTGGCGACATCAGCCACCGCCCGACCCATGAAACGCTTGACCGAGACGATGGTGTTCTCGGGGTCTTCGGCCTGCGCGGCCAGCGCGTCGATGCCGATCTGGCGGCCGCCTTCGGGCAGGTAGCGCACCGCAGACGGCAGGATCACGCGACCCTGTTCATCAGGCAGGCACTCGGCCACGCCGTGGCGCACGGCGGCGACCAGCGAGTGCGTCGTGCCCAGGTCGATGCCGACGGCAATGCGGCGCTGGTGCGGGTCGGGCGAAGCGCCGGGTTCGGAAATCTGGAGGAGAGCCATGAGATTCAGGCGTCGAGCGCCGCAAGGCGCTGGTCAATGTCGGCCCGGAAGCGCTGGATGAACATCAGCGCGCGGACCTGGGATGCGGCAGCCGGAGCATCACCCGCCTCGTCGAGCAGGCGCTGCACGGTGTCGAGCGCGGCGGCTTCGGCGTGGGCTGCGTCGTCGTCGAGGGCGGTCAGCGCGGCCTCGTCGTTCGCATCGTCCAGCGCCTCACGCCATTCCATCTGCTGCACCAGGAAAGCGGTGGGCATGGCCGTGTTGTTCTCGGCCTGCACCGGCGCACCTCGCAGTTCGCACAGATAAGCAGCGCGCTTCAGCGGGTCCTTCATGCGCTGGTAGCCCTCGTTGACACGCATCGCCCATTGCATCGCCACGCGCTGCGCAGCGGCACCTTCTGCGGAGAAACGGTCGGGGTGGACTTCGGCCTGCAGCGCCTTCCAGCGCGCCGCGATGGCAGCACCATCCTGGGCCTGCGTTTCAGGCAGGCCGAAGAGCTGGAAGTCGTTGTCGGTGAGGCGCATGGCAGGAATGAAAAAGGCGCGGTCTGCACCGCGCCCATCATCGATTCAGGAAAGATTAGACACGGAAGGACTCGCCGCAGCCGCACTTGTCCTTTTCGCGCGGGTTGCGGAACTTGAAGCCTTCATTCAGGCCTTCGCGCACGAAGTCCAGCTCGGTGCCATCGAGGTAGGGCAGGCTCTTGGGGTCGATGAGGATCTTGACCTCATGACCTTCGAAGACCACATCCTCGGGCGCCACGTCGTCGGCGTACTCGAGCTTGTAGGCCAGGCCCGAGCAGCCGGTCGTCTTCACGCCCAGGCGAACGCCCACGCCCTTGCCGCGCTTGGCGATGTAGCGCTTGACGTGGCGGGCCGCGGCTTCGGTCAGCGTGACGGCCATCTCAGTTGGCGGCGTGCTTAGCGCGGTAGTCGTCCACTGCGGCCTTGATGGCGTCTTCGGCCAGGATGGAGCAGTGGATCTTGACCGGCGGCAGCGCCAGTTCTTCGGCGATCTGCGTGTTCTTGATCGTCAGCGCTTCGTCCAGGCTCTTGCCCTTGACCCACTCAGTCACAAGCGAGCTGGAGGCGATGGCCGAGCCACAGCCGTAGGTCTTGAACTTGGCGTCCTCGATGAGGCCGGTCGCCGGGTTCACCTTGATCTGCAGCTTCATCACGTCGCCGCAGGCCGGCGCGCCGACCATGCCGGTGCCGACGTCTTCGTCGCCGTTGTCGAACTTGCCGACGTTGCGCGGGTTTTCGTAGTGGTCGACGACCTTGTCGCTGTATGCCATGTTGTTCTCCTTAGTGGGCGGCCCACTGAATGGTCGAGAGGTCGACACCGTCCTTGAACATGTCCCACAGCGGGGACAGCTCGCGCAGCTTGGCGACGCGGTCGGTCAGCACACTGATGGCGTAGTCGATCTCTTCTTCGGTCGTGAAACGGCCGATGGTCATGCGAAGCGAGCTGTGAGCCAGCTCATCGCTGCGGCCCAGGGCGCGCAGCACATAGCTAGGCTCCAGGCTGGCCGACGTGCAGGCTGAGCCCGACGACACCGCCAGACCCTTGACCCCCATGATCAGCGACTCGCCCTCGACATAGTTGAACGAGATGTTCAGGTTATGGGGCACGCGCCGCTCGAGGTCGCCGTTGATGAAGGTCTGCTCGATGCCCGACAGCCCCTTGACGAGGCGGTCGTGCAGCGCGCGGATGCGCTCGTTCTCGGCCCCCATCTCTTCACGGGCGATACGGAAGGCCTCGCCCATGCCGACGATCTGGTGCACCGGCAGCGTGCCGGAGCGCATGCCGCGTTCATGGCCACCACCGTGCATCTGCGCTTCGAGGCGCACACGCGGCTTGCGGCGCACGTAGAGCGCACCGATGCCCTTGGGGCCGTAGCTCTTGTGCGAGGCCAGGCTCATCAGGTCGATGGGCAGCTTGGCGAGGTCGATCTCAACCTTGCCGGTGGCCTGGGCTGCGTCGACGTGGAAGATGACACCGCGCTCGCGGCACAGATTGCCCAGCGCAACGACGTCCTGGATAACGCCGATCTCGTTGTTCACGTACATGACCGACGCCAGGATGGTGTCCGGGCGCAGCGCGGCCTTGAACGCTTCCAGGTCGACGAGGCCGTTTTCCAGCACATCGAGGTAGGTCACGTCGAAGCCCTGGCGCTCCAGCTCACGCATGGTGTCGAGCACGGCCTTGTGCTCGGTCTTCACGGTGATCAGGTGCTTGCCGCGCGTCTTATAGAACTGCGCGGCGCCCTTCAGCGCCAGGTTATTGGACTCGGTAGCACCCGAGGTCCAGACGATCTCGCGCGGGTCCGCGCCGATCAGCTCGGCCACCTGCACGCGCGCCTTCTCGACGGCCTCTTCCGCTTCCCAGCCCCAGGCGTGACTGCGTGACGCCGGGTTGCCGAAGTGCTCGCGCAGCCAGGGGATCATCGCGTCCACCACGCGGGGGTCGCACGGCGTCGTCGCGCCGTAATCGAGGTAGATCGGGAAGTGCGGGGTCATGTCCATGGAACGACTACTTTTGAGTTCTTCTGACAGGGTGACTTACTTACTGAACGCGCCACCGAGCGCGAACACCGAATTCGGTGCCGTCACGCGGATGGGCTTGAGCACGGGCTGGCTGGAGATCGCGCGCTTGACCGGCGCCGCCTCGACCTCGAAGCCCTTGGCCAGTTGCTCGTCCGCCAGCTTACGCAGCGACACGGAGTCGAGATACTCGATCATCTTGGCGTTCAGATTGGTCCAGAGTTCGTGGGTGATGCAGCGCCCGCTGTCTTCGCCCATGCAGTTTTCCTTGCCGCCGCAGCCGGTGGCATCCAGTGCCTCATCAACGGCGACGATGATGTCGGCGACCGTGATGTCCTCGGCCTTGCGGCCCAGCGAGTAGCCGCCGCCCGGGCCGCGGGTGCTTTCCACCAGTTCATGGCGGCGCAGCTTGCCGAACAGCTGCTCCAGGTAAGAGAGCGAAATCTGCTGCCGCTGGCTGATGGCCGCCAGGGCAACCGGGCCGGTATTCTCGCGCAGCGCCAGATCCAGCATCGCGGTGACTGCAAACCGGCCTTTGGTGGTGAGACGCATGTGAAACTCCTTGGCGAGATGCCCGGACCGGATTTGTCCAGGTCATTGATTCGGGGTTAACCCGTGATGGCCGGGACAATAGCCGAGCGAATCATTTCCGATGATTTTACTCGACTACTGAATAGGCGCGACGCCCGGGCCGGTGCCCCCAGTCGGCCCGGGGTTTTTGCTGCAGCGCAGCAGCCTTAGCGCACCGCGCCGGCCTTGCGGACGGCGTCGATGGGCACGATGTTGTCGCGCCCACTTGCCCCGAACGCCTGCTCGCGCAATTGCGCCAACTGGTCGCGCAGGCGGGCCGCCTTCTCGAACTCCAGGTTGCGCGCGTGCTCCAGCATCTGCTTTTCGAGCTGGGCGATACGTTTTGCCAGATCCTTTTCCGACAAGTCCTCGACCTTGGCCGCCGCCAGCAATTTCGCCTCGTCGCGGCCTGACTCCTCCGAGTAGACGCCGTCGATGAGGTCCTTGATGCGCTTTTGCACGCTACGCGGCGTGATGCCGTGCTCCTCATTGAAGGCCATCTGCTTGGCGCGGCGCCGTTCGGTTTCGCCGATGGCCTTGCGCATGGACTCAGTGATGCGATCCGCGTACAGGATGGCCTTGCCGTTCAGGTTGCGCGCCGCGCGACCGATCGTCTGGATCAGGCTGCGCTCGGCGCGCAGAAAGCCTTCCTTGTCGGCATCCAGAATGGCGACCAGCGACACCTCGGGGATGTCCAGCCCCTCGCGCAGCAGGTTGATGCCCACCAGCACGTCGAAGGCGCCCAGCCTCAGGTCGCGCAGGATCTCGACGCGCTCCACCGTGTCCACGTCGGAGTGTAGGTAGCGCACCTTGACGCCGTTGTCGCTGAGATAGTCCGTCAGCTGCTCAGCCATACGCTTGGTCAGCGTCGTGATCAGCACGCGCTCGTTGACCTCCACGCGCAGGCGAATTTCCTGCAGCACGTCGTCCACCTGATGCGTCGCCGGGCGCACCTCGACGATGGGGTCCACCAGCCCGGTCGGCCTCACGACCTGCTCGACGACCTGGCCCGCGTTGTCCTGCTCGTACTGCCCCGGCGTGGCGGACACGAACACCGCCTGGCGCATCTTGCGTTCGAACTCGGCGAACTTCAGCGGCCGGTTGTCCAGCGCCGACGGCAACCGAAAGCCGTATTCCACCAGCGTCGTCTTGCGCGCCCGGTCGCCGTTGTACATGCCGCCGAACTGGCCGATCAGCACGTGACTTTCGTCCAGGAACATCAGCGCGTCCTTGGGCAGGTAGTCCACCAGCGTCGGCGGCGGGTCGCCCGGCTCGGCGCCCGACAGATGCCGCGTGTAGTTCTCGATGCCCTTGCAGTGGCCCACCTCCTGCAGCATCTCCAGGTCGAAGCGGGTGCGCTGCTCCACGCGCTGCGCCTCGACGAGCTTGCCCTCCTTGACGAAGAAGGCCACGCGCTCGCGCAGCTCCTCCTTGATCGCGTCGGCGGCGGCCAGCACGCGCTCGCGCGGCGTCACGTAATGGCTGCTGGGGTAGACGGTGAAGCGCGGGATCTTCTGGCGGATCTGGCCGGTCAGCGGGTCGAACAGCGACAACGCCTCGATCTCGTCGTCGAACAGTTCGATGCGGATGGCCAGCTCAGAGTGCTCGGCCGGGAACACGTCGATGGTGTCGCCGCGCACGCGGAAGTGGCCGCGACTGAACTCCATCTCGTTACGCGTGTACTGCATGCGGATCAGGTGCGCGATGACGTCGCGCTGGCCCATCTTGTCGCCCACGCGCAGCGTCATGACCATCTGGTGGTAGTCCGCCGGCGAGCCGATGCCGTAGATGGCCGACACAGACGCCACGATGACGACGTCGCGGCGCTCCAGCAGGCTCTTGGTGCAGGAGAGGCGCATCTGCTCGATGTGCTCATTGATCGCGCTGTCCTTCTCGATGAACAGGTCGCGCTGCGGCACGTAGGCCTCGGGCTGGTAGTAGTCGTAGTAGCTGACGAAGTACTCGACGGCGTTCTTCGGAAAGAAATCCTTGAACTCGCTGTACAGCTGCGCCGCCAACGTCTTGTTGGGCGCAAAGATGATGGCCGGGCGGCCCAGGCGGGCGATGACATTGGCCATCGTGAAGGTCTTGCCCGAGCCGGTCACGCCCAGCAGCGTCTGGTAGCTGAGGCCGTCGTGGATGCCTTCGCAGATCTGCGCGATGGCGGTCGGCTGATCCCCCGCCGGAGGGAAAGGCTGGAACAGCTGGAACGGGGAGCCTTCGAAGCTGACGAATTCGCCCTTGCGTTCCTCGGTGTCCCCGTCCGGGGCGGTCTTGGCGTTCAGGGCGTCTTGCATCGGGTAAATCCTGGGAAAATCTGCGGCTTGCGCAACCCGTCAGCTTAAGCGCAGTCCCTCGCTGACACCCTCCCCCTGCTGCCAACGCCCCTTCAGGAATCTCGTCATGTCTTTGTTCGCCGACGTCGCCCTCGCCCCCCGTGACCCCATCCTGGGCCTGAACGAGCAATTCAACGCCGACACCCGCCCGGGCAAGGTCAACCTCGGCGTCGGCGTGTATTACGACGAGAACGGCAAGCTGCCGCTGCTGAAGTGCGTGCGCGAAGCCGAGGCCGCCATGGCCGCGGCGCCCAAGCCGCGCGGCTACCTGCCAATTGACGGCATCGCCGCCTACGACAAGGCCGTGCAGAAGCTGGTGTTCGGCAGCGAGCTGAAGAACGTCGCCACCGTGCAGGCCATCGGCGGCACCGGCGCGCTGAAGGTCGGCGCCGACTTCCTGAAGCAGCTCAACCCGACCGCCAAGGTGCTCATTTCCGACCCGAGCTGGGAGAACCACCGGGCGCTGTTCACGCAAGCCGGCTTCACCGTCGAGACCTACCCCTACTACGACGCGGCCAAGAAGGGTGTCAACTTTGACGGCATGCTGGCCGCGTTGAACGCCGCCCCCGCCGGCACCGTCGTCGTGCTGCACGCCTGCTGCCACAACCCGACCGGCTACGACATCACGGCCGAGCAGTGGGGCCAGGTCGTTGGCGCCGTCAAGGCCCGGGGTCTGACGCCCTTCCTGGACATGGCCTACCAAGGCTTCGGCTTCGGCCTGAAGGAAGACGGCGAGGCCGTGCGCCAGTTCATGGCAGCCGGCGTGGGCTTCTTCGTGTCCACCAGCTTCTCCAAGAGCTTTTCGCTGTACGGCGAGCGCTGTGGTGCGCTGAGCGTCGTCTGCAGCAGCGATGAGGAGGCGGTGCGCGTGCTGTCGCAGCTGAAGATCGCGATCCGCACCAACTACTCCAACCCGCCCACCCACGGTGCGCAGGTCGTGGCCGCCGTGCTGTCAGACGACAGGCTGCGCGCGATGTGGGAGGAAGAACTGGCTGGCATGCGCGTGCGCATCAAGGCCATGCGCTCGGCGCTGGTGGCCGCATTGAAGGCCGCCGGCGTCTCGCAAGACCTCTCCTTCGTCACCGAACAGCTGGGCATGTTCAGCTACTCCGGCTTGTCGGCCGAGCAGATGCAGCGTCTGCGCAGCGAATTCGGCGTCTACGGCGTGGACTCCGGCCGCATCTGCGTGGCCGCACTGAATGAGGGCAATCTGCCTGTCGTCGCGGCCGGCATGGCCGCCGTCATCAAGGGCTGACCGCCCCGCAACGCACCGTTGAAGTGCGAAGGATTGGCGGTTTGACCGCCAATCCATGTTGCAGCGCACAACGCTGCAAGCGTTTTCTGGCACCATCGGGTCATTCCTGACCCTTGCCAAGGCCGGCCATGCTGTATCAATTCTTCGAAACCCAGCGCGCCCTGCTGAGCCCGTTCTCCGAGTTTGCCGCCGCATCGGCCAAGCTCTACAGCCACCCGCTGTCGCCGTTCACGCACACGCCGATGGCGCAGCGCCTGTCGGCCGGGCTGGACCTGATGCACCGGCTGGCCAAGGACTACGAGAAACCCGAGTTCGACATCAAGACGGTGGAAGTCGACGGCGTCGACGTCGCCGTGCAGGAGCTGGTGGCCATCGAGAAGCCGTTCTGCCGCCTGCTGCGCTTCAAGCGCTACACCGACGACTCCGCGGTGCTGGCCAAGATGAAGGACCAGCCGACAGTGCTGGTCGTGGCGCCGCTGTCCGGCCACCACAGCACGCTGCTGCGCGAAACCGTCAAGCAGCTGCTGAAGGATCACAAGGTCTACATCACCGACTGGACCGACGCGCGCATGGTGCCGCTGGAAGTGGGGCCCTTTCACCTGGACGACTACATCCGCTACGTGCAGGAGTTCATCCGGCACGTCGGCGGCGCCGACTGCCACGTGATGTCCGTCTGCCAGCCCACGGTGCCCGTGCTGGCCGCCATCTCGCTGATGGCCTCCGCCGGCGAGGCCACGCCGCGCAGCATGACCATGATGGGCGGCCCCATCGATGCCCGCAAGAGCCCGACGGCCGTCAACAACCTGGCCATGAACCGCAGCTACAGCTGGTTCGAGAACAACGTCATCTACCGCGTGCCGACCAACTTCCCCGGCGCCGGCCGCGAGGTCTACCCGGGCTTCCTGCAGCACACCGGCTTTGTCGCGATGAACCCGGACCGCCACCTCTCTTCGCACTACGACTACTTCCTGGACTTGGTGCGCGGCGACGACGACAGCGCCGAGGCGCACCGCAAGTTCTACGACGAGTACAACGCCGTGCTGGACATGCCCGCCGAGTACTACCTGGACACGATCAAGACCGTGTTCCAGGACTTCGCGCTGGTCAACGGCACCTGGTTCGTCGATGGCCAGCAGGTGCGCCCGCAGGACATCCAAACAACTGCGCTGCTGACGGTCGAGGGCGAGCTGGACGACATCTCCGGCGCCGGCCAGACCCGCGCCGCACACGACCTGTGCGAAGGCGTGCCCAAGGTTCACCAGTTCCACTATGACGCCATCGGCGCCGGGCACTACGGCATCTTCTCGGGCCGGCGCTGGCGCGAGAAGGTCTACCCGCAGGTGCGCGACTTCATCGCCAAGTACGAAGCCTCCCCGCTGAAGCAGACGGCCAAGGCCACGCCGGTGAAGGCGGCGCCCAAGCCCGCCGCCAAGCGTACCCGCCGCGCGTGAGCCTCGCGGCTCTCATCGACGCCGCGCTGCCGCAGACCCAATGCACGCGCTGCGGCTACCCGGACTGCCGCCGCTACGCCGAGGCTGTCGCCGCCGGTGACGCCGGCATCAACCAGTGCCCGCCCGGCGGCGCCGAAGGCGTGGCCCGGCTGGCCGCTATCACCGGCCGCCCGGCTCTGCCGCTGAACCCGGCCCACGGCATCGAAGCCACGCGCGGCGTGGCCGTCATCGACGAGGCCTGGTGCATCGGCTGCACACTGTGCATCAAGGCCTGCCCGGCCGACTGCATCGTCGGCGCGCCCAAGGCCATGCACGTCGTCGTCACGGCGCAGTGCACTGGCTGCGAGCTGTGCGTGCCGGCCTGCCCGGTGGACTGCATCTCCATGCCCGAGGTGACCACGGCCACCGGCTGGGCGGCCTGGAGCCAGCCGCAGGCCGAAGAAGCCCGGGAACGCTACGTCTTCAAGCAGTTCCGACGCCACCGCGAGGCCGAGGAAAACGACGCCCGTTTGGCCGCCAAGGCCGAGGCCAAGCTGGCCGACCTGCCCGCCGCGTCACACATCACCGACCCCGCCCAGCTCGACCGCAAACGCGCCGTCATCGAAGCCGCTCTCGCCCGAGCCAGAGCCAAGCGAGGCTGAAGGCGGCTGACAATGCGCGGCATGAACGCCGCTCAAGTCGAACGCTTCTTCGCCACGCTGAAAGCCGTCAACCCGGCGCCGCAGACCGAGCTGGAGTTCTCCAGCGTCTTCGAGCTGCTGACGGCGGTGCTGCTGTCCGCGCAGGCCACCGACGTCGGCGTCAACAAGGCCACCAGGCGCCTGTTCGCCGTCGCCAACACGCCGGCACAGATCCTGGCGCTGGGTCAGGACGGCCTCGAGTCGCACATCAAGACCATCGGCCTGTACCGCAGCAAGGCCAAGCACCTGCTGCAGACCTGCCAAATCCTCATCGAGCAGCATGGCGGCGAGGTGCCGCGTTCGCGCGAGGCGCTGGAGGCGCTGCCCGGCGTCGGCCGCAAGACCGCCAACGTCGTCCTCAACGTCGCCTTCGGGGAGCCGACGATGGCAGTGGACACGCACATCTTCCGCGTCAGCAACCGCACGGGCCTCGCACCGGGCAAGACGCCGCTGGCCGTCGAGCTGGGCCTGCTGAAGCGCGCGCCCGCGGCCTATCTCGTCGACGCCCATCACTGGCTCATCCTGCACGGCCGCTACGTCTGTCAGGCGCGCAAGCCCATGTGCAACGTTTGCGCTGTCATCGACGAATGCGACCACGGTCGCCAACTAAAATCAGCGTCCGCCTGATCAGAAGCCCCTCCATGGCCAGCCTCACCGACCTGACCGACCGCGTTGAGCGCCTGCTCGTGCGCCACGACGAAATCCTGCGCACCAACCTGCTGCTGCAGGTGCAGCTCACCGCCATCACGCAGGAGCGCGACAGCCTGCGTTCGCGCCTGAGCGCCGCCCGCGCCCGCGTCGACGCGCTGCTGGAACGCCTACCCGCCGAGGCACCCAAGGAGGAGCAGCCATGAAGCAGATGGAAGTCACCATCATGGGCCAGAGCTACCTGTTGGGCTGCCCGCCCGGCGGCGAGGCCGCACTGACCGCGGCCGTCGCCCAGGTCGACCGCGAGATGAGCGCCATCCGCGACGCCGGCAAGGTCAAGGCTCGCGAGCGCATCGCCGTGCTGGCCGCGCTGAACCTCGCCTACCAGCTGGTCGAAGCGCCGCGCGAGACGACTGCGGCCGCTCCCTCCCAAACCCCGGACGAGCCGCCCGAGCTCGATGCCCTTATCAAACGCCTGGATGAAGCGCTCGGACACGACGGCCAGCTGCTCTGACCGCGTAAACTCCACCCCGTCCACTGCTTTCCTCTGGGGCTTTAATTTCCTTCATCCGATGCTCTATGAGCAAGGGCTTGGAATATGCCGGATGGGCGTGAGCGTCTCGCGTCAGATGAACCCGAAGTCCGGATGACCTGGCCCACCTGATTACCCCTGGGTGTTCAGGATCTCGGCCCCCAGGATGGCGGTGGACACCTTTTCCTCCCCTAGCATCGGCCCATGAACTACTGGCTGATGAAGTCCGAGCCCGACGAGGCGTCCATCGAAGACCTCCAGCGTGCGGGCACCCTGCCCTGGACCGGCGTGCGCAACTACCAGGCCCGCAACTTCATGCGCGATGACATGCGCATCGGTGACGGCGTTCTGTTCTATCACTCATCCTGCGCCGAGCCGGGCATTGCCGGCCTCGC
The DNA here is from genome assembly GCF_043555875.1 of Pelomonas margarita. Taxonomy (NCBI): domain Bacteria; kingdom Pseudomonadati; phylum Pseudomonadota; class Betaproteobacteria; order Burkholderiales; family Sphaerotilaceae; genus Roseateles; species Pelomonas margarita. The sequence goes on from NZ_JBIGHW010000005.1 coordinate 139,272, forward strand.
GGAGGTCTGCAGCGCACCCTACCCGGACGCCACGCAGTTCGACCCGGCCAGCCCCTACTTCGACCCCAAGTCCAAGCCCGAGGCGCCACGCTGGGTGCATGTGGACGTGCGCTGGCGCGAGACGACCCGACTGCTGAGCCTGAAGGCCATGCGCGAGGCGCCCGAACTGGCCGGCATGGGTGTGCTGCAGCGCGGCAGTCGGCTGTCTATCACCCCCGTCACGCCGGCCGAATGGCAGGCCGTGCTGACCAGGCTGCATCAGGCATGACGCTCACCCTCGCCGTTGAACTGCTGGCCCTGGGGCTGAGCGCCGGGTTCCTGGCCGGCCTGCTGGGCATCGGCGGCGGCATGCTGATGGTGCCGTTCCTGACCTTCATCCTGGATCAGCGCGGCGTGGAGCCCGGGCTGGCTGTCAAGATGGCCATCGCCACGTCCATGGCCACGATCATGTTCACGTCACTGTCCAGCGTGCGAGCACACCACCGTCGCGGTGCCGTGCGCTGGGACCTCGTCAGGGGGCTGGCCCCCGGCATCCTGGCCGGCGGGCTGCTCGCGGGCGCCGGGCTCTTCAGCCTGCTCAAGGGCGCCTGGCTGGCCCTGCTGTTCGCGCTGTTCGTCAGCTTCTCCGGCTGGCAGATGCTGCGCAACAAGCGCCCGGCGCCCAGCCGGCAAATGCCCGGCCCTGCCGGCCAGTTCACGGCTGGCAGCGGCATCGGCCTGCTGTCCGGCCTGGTGGGCGCCGGCGGCGGCTTCGCCAGCGTGCCTTTCATGGTCTGGTGCAATGTACCGGTGCATGCAGCCGTGGCGACCAGCGCGGCACTGGGCTTCCCGATCGCGCTGGCCAACACGGCCGGCTATGTCGTCGGCGGCTGGGGCCAGCCGCCGGCACTGCCCGGCGCTGCGGGCTACCTCTACCTGCCGGCGCTGGCACTCATTGCTGCCGCCAGCGTGACCATGGCCCCGCTCGGCGCCCGCGTGGCGCATGCGATGGACGTGGCCCAATTGAAGAAGGCCTTCGCCACGCTGCTGTTCGCGCTGGCGGCCTACATGCTCTACAAGGGACTGAGCGGGCTTTAGCCGAACGCGATGGAGGCCAGCACGACCTGGTTGCCGCCACGGCGCTGGGCCTCGTGTACGGCGTTCTCGCTGGCCGTCATCAGCTCATCCTGCCGCGACGCGGTGTGCGGAAAGCTGGACACGCCCATGGAGATCGACAGACCCAGGTCCTGCCCGTTGAGCACGACGATCTGCGCCGCGCACTGACGGCGCAGTTGCTCCATGCGGGCATGCGCCGTCGCCAGGCCCACGCCGGAAAGCAGCACCGCGAAGCGCTGGGGCCCGATGCGGCAGGCCGAGTCCATCGCCCGCGTGTTGGCTCGCAGCATGCGGCCAATACCTTCAAGCAGGCGCTGCTGGGCTTCGTCACCCAGTTGCGTGACGGCCGGCGATGCGTCCAGCGCGATGACCACCAGCGCGAACTCACGGTGCTCGCGGGAGGACAGGTCGATCTCGCGCAGCAGTTGATCGTCGAACTGCGCGCGCAGGTAGAGGCCCGACACATCGTCGCGCCCAGAACCGAGCTGCAACTCGCGGCGAATCTGCTCGATGGCACCTTGCTGCTGCTCGATCTGCGTCAGCGCGCGCTGCAGCTGCGTCTCGCGATGCCGCTCTTCGGTGCGCTCCTGCCAGACCGCCAGCAGGAAGTCCGACCCCAGCGCCAGTCGCGTGACGCTGAACTCGCGCCGACGCGCATTGATCTCGAGCTTGTGCTCGGACACGACCGGGTGCCGCTGCGCCATGACCGTCTGCTCGACGCGGCGCAGCGCGCCAATCTCGTCGGGCCGGAGCAACTCGGCGTCGTTGCGCCCCACGACCTCCTCACGCTCCAACATCTGGCCGAAGCCGGCGCTGGCGAACACATAGCGCCCGCTGGAGACCAGCTTGATGGCCGCCTGGCAGCCCAGGGGCTCGATGAGCGCCACCAGGCCCGCCAGCGTATCGCCGCCCAGTTCGGGATGCTCGGCCAGCCAGGCAGACAGGCCGCCCAGCTGCGTCGCGGAGGAGTCGGCGATCGTGTTCATGAACTCGTGGTGATTCGATCGTGTGCCGCTGGTGGGGGCCAGGGCGGGCGCTGATGTCGAGGCACTGTAGTGGGCGGGCTGCGCAGCCGGCAAGGCCGCGCCATCCCGCGATCCGGGCCTCCCCCCCTAAGAAGCCTGGCGCGTCAGTTGGGAGGCATCGTAGCGAGTTTCAATCCCCCGCCCCGCGAGAATGCATCCCTATTCGAGGGAGGTTTATGCAGGCATTTGATGTCGTCGTGGTGGGGGCTGGCGCCGCCGGGCTGTTCTGTGCGGGGCGCGCGGGACAGCGTGGCCTGCGCGTGCTGCTGATCGACCATGCCCCCAAGCTGGCTGAAAAAATCCGAATCTCCGGCGGCGGTCGTTGCAATTTCACCAATCGTGATGTGACGCCGGCCAACTTCCTGTCCGAGAACCCGGCCTTCTGCCGCTCCGCGCTGGCCCGGTTCACCGCGCAGGACTTCATCAAACTCGTCCAGCAGCACGGCATCGCCTTCCACGAAAAGCACAAGGGCCAGCTGTTCTGCGACGACTCCAGCGAACTGATCATCCAGATGCTGCTGCGCGAGTGCGAGGCTGGCGGGGTCACGCGCTGGCAGCCCTGCACCGTCGCCGATGTGCGCCCGGTGGCCGAGGGCTTCGAGCTGGACACGGCACACGGCCCCGTGCAAGCACGCCGCGTGGTGGTGGCCACAGGCGGCCTGCCCGTGCCCAAGATCGGCGCCAGCGATTGGGGTCTGCGCCTGGCCAAGCGCCTGGGCCATGCCATCGTCGAGCCCCGTCCTGCCCTGGTGCCGCTGACCTTCGATGCCGATGCCTGGGCGCCGTTTGCCGCGCTGGCCGGGCTGTCGCTGCCGGTGGAGGTCAGTGTCGGCAGTGGCAAGGCGCGCGCGCGCTTCCTGGAGGATCTGCTGTTCACCCATCGAGGCTTGAGCGGCCCGGCCATCCTGCAGATCTCCAGCTATCGCACGGCGGAGCAGCCGCTGCAAATCAACCTGGCACCCGAGCTTCGACTGGACACCGAGCTCGTGCAGGCCAAGGCGAGCTCGCGCCGGCAGCTCGGCAACGAGTTCGGCGCGCGGCTGCCGCAGCGCCTGGCCGCCGCCTGGCTGGAGCGGGCCGCGCTGGATGCCGCGCGGCCGCTGCCGGAATGCCGCGACGCCGACCTGCAGCGCCTGGGGCGCAGCGTGCACGAGTGGCAGCTCATGCCCAGTGGTGATGAGGGCTGGCGCAAGGCCGAGGTCATGCGCGGCGGCGTCAGCACCCGGGACCTGAGCTCGCAGACCCTGGAAAGCCGTCACGTGCCGGGCCTGCATTTCATCGGCGAGGTGGTGGACGTGACCGGCTGGCTCGGGGGCTACAACTTCCAGTGGGCCTGGTCCAGCGCCGCAGCCTGCGCTGAGGCCCTGGTAGCCGGCTGCGCCGCAAACTGAGGGAATCTTGGCAGACCCTTGATTTCCCGGCTACAATCCTCGGCTTTGCTAGCAAACCCGCGCGTCGATTCGCTGCACTTCTCGAAGAAGACCAAGAGAAGCAGTAATCCGGAACCTGCTGCTGAAACTTAGCCGCGAACACCGAGCGCATTCTGAAGGAAATACATGACCACCATCCGCGTCAAGGAAAACGAGCCGTTCGACGTCGCACTGCGTCGCTTCAAGCGCACCATCGAAAAGCTGGGCCTGCTGACGGACCTGCGCGCCCGCGAGTTCTACGAAAAGCCCACCGCTGAGCGCAAGCGCAAGAAGGCCGCGGCTGTCAAGCGCCACTACAAGCGCGTGCGCAGCATGCAGCTGCCCAAGAAGCTGTACTGATATAGCCTCCTGACGCGACCCGGAACCTCGCGTTCCGGTGAACTCCAGAACCCGCCACAGGACGCTGTTGCGGGTTTTTGTCTTTTTGAACCGGAATCCCCCATGAGCCTCAAAGACCGCATCACCGAAGACATGAAGGCCGCGATGCGCGCCAAGGACAGCGACCGGCTGCTGACCATCCGTGGCCTGCTGGCTGCCGTGAAGCAAAAGGAAGTGGACGAGCGCATCGTCGTGGACGACACTGGCCTCGTGGCCATCGTCGACAAGCTGATCAAGCAGCGCAAGGACTCCATCAGCCAGTTCGCCGCGGCCGGCCGTGACGACCTCGTCGCCAAGGAAAGCGCCGAGCTCGCCGTGCTGCAGGTCTATCTGCCGGAGCGCCTGTCCGCCGAGGCCGTCGCCGAGAAGGTGGCGGCCATCGTGGCCGAGCTGGGCGCCAGCGGCCCGGGCGACATGGGCAAGGTCATGGCCGCCGCCAAGGCTGCGCTGGGGAATTCCGCCGAGATGAGCACCGTCTCCGCCGCCGTCAAGGCCGCGCTGGCCAAGTAAGGAGCTGCCATGAGCCTGCCGCTGCAAGCGATCGCCCCCGACATCTGCGCCGCGCCGCAACTGACGCCTGACGCCATGGCCGAAGCCGCGGCCATGGGTTTCAAGAGCGTGGTGAACAACCGGCCAGATTTCGAGCATGGACCGGACCAGCCGACCTCGGCCGAGATCCAGGCCGCAGCGCGGGCCGCCGGCCTGCAGTACCGCCACCTGCCGGTGGCCGGTGGCTACCAGTCGCCCGAGGAGATCGCCGCCATGGCCGAGCTGCTGGCGGAGCTGCCGCGGCCGCTGCTGATGTTCTGCCGCTCGGGCGCGCGTTCGGCACGCCTGTTCATGCAGGCGCAGCAACTGGGCTGAAGCCCGTCGGGGCTTTCCCTGAACGACAGCTGCCGTCAGCTGTTGCACGCACAACGGTCGCTACATTGGCGGCCGTTTTGCATTTCACACCCTTGCTCCATGAACGCCCTGCTCAGCCTGGCGCGGCGCATCGACCGCCTGAACGATCGCTTTGGCAGCCTGGCCGCCTGGGCCGTGCTGCTGTCTTGCGTCATCAGCGCCGCCAATGCCGTCGTCCGCTACACGCTGGACTACTCGTCCAACGCCTTCCTCGAAATCCAGTGGTATCTATTTGCCACCTGCGTGATGCTGGGCGCTGCTCAGGTGCTGCGGCTCAATGAACATGTGCGGGTGGACCTGGCCTACAGCCGCCTGAGTGGCCGGGCCAAGGTGGGCGTGGACCTGTTCGGCCTGATCGTGTTCCTGTTGCCGGTGATCGGCTACATGACCTGGCTGTCCTGGCAGCTGTTCATCGTCAAGCTGAGCACCGGCATGACGCCGACCGACTCGGTCGCGAGCCTCGGCTTCGTGGGCTACTGGGTCAAGCTGCTGACATCGGGCGAGGTGTCCAGCAATGCCGGCGGCCTGATCCGCTGGCCTGCCATGCTGATGCTGCCGCTGGGCTTCGCGCTGCTCGCGCTGCAAGGCGTCAGTGAGGTGATCAAGCGCGCGGCCTGGCTGGCGCACAAGCTGGAAATGGACATGCACTACGAGAGGCCGCTGCAATGATGGCGATGGAGAGCTTCCCGCCGCTGATGTTCGCGGGGCTGATCGTGGTGCTGCTGATCGGCTTCCCGGTCGCGTTCTCGCTGGCCGCACTGGGGCTGGCCTGCGGCTTCTTCGCCGTGAGCCAGGGATGGTTCCCGCCGGAGTTCATGAGCGCGCTGCCGCAGAACGTGTTCGGCATCCTGTCCAACGACCTGCTGCTGGCCATCCCGTTCTTCACGCTGATGGGCGCGCTGCTGGAGAAATGCGGCTTGGCCGAGGACATGCTCGATGCCATGGGCCAACTGTTCGGCCCGGTGCGCGGCGGCCTGGGCTACTCGGTGATCATCGTCGGCTTCATCCTGGGCGCCATCACGGGCACGGTGGCGGGCCAGGTCATCGCGATGGCCATGATCTCGCTGCCGGTCATGATGCGCTACGGCTACAACATGCGCTACGCCACCGGCGTGCTCGCGGCCTCGGGCACGATCACGCAGCTGGTGCCCCCCTCGCTGGTGCTGGTGGTGCTGGCCGACCAGTTGGGCCGGCCGGTGGGCGACATGTACAAGGGCGCCTGGGGCCCGGCCATTCTGCAGGTGCTGATCTTTGCGCTCTACACCTTCCTGCTGAGCCGCATCAAGCCGGACCACGTGCCCGGCGTGCCCAAGGAGGCCCGCACGCTGCAAGGCTGGGCGCTGTGGCGCAAGTGCCTGCGCGGCATCATCCCGTCGGCCGTGCTGATCTTCGCCGTGCTGGGCTCCATGGGCGGGCTGCCGGGCATCAACACTGCCATTTGCACGCCCACCGAGGCCGGCGCGATGGGCGCGGTGGGTGCCTTCATCCTGGCCGCCATGCACCGCCGGCTGAACTGGCCGCTGGTCAAGGAAGCCATGATCGGCACCATGCGCATCACCGCCATGGTGGTGTTCATCCTGATCGGCTCGCGCACCTTCTCGCTGGTGTTTCAGGGCGTCGAAGGCGGCCACTGGATCGAGAACCTGCTCAGCGACCTGCCCGGCGGCCAGATCGGCTTCCTGATCGCGGTCAACCTGTTCATCTTCTTCCTGGCCTTCTTCCTGGACTTCTTCGAGATCGCCTTCATCATCCTGCCGCTGCTAGCGCCAGTGGCCGAGAAGATGGGCATCGATCTCGTCTGGTTCGGGGTGATGCTGTGCGTGAACATGCAAACCAGCTTCATGCACCCGCCGTTCGGCTTCGCGCTGTTCTACCTACGCGGCATCTCCGACACGCTGTTCAAGAACGGCGCCCTGCCCCGCAAGGTGCTGTCCAAGGACATCTACCTGGGCTCCATCCCCTGGGTAGTGATGCAGCTGGTGCTGGTAGCCATCGTCATCTTCTTCCCGCAGACGGTGACGGCCTTCCTGGACAAGGAGAAGGCGGTGGACCTGAACCAGGCCTCCGAGCTGCTGCAGCAGATGGGCGGCCAGGAAAAGCCGGCCGAGGACCTCAGCGCCGACGACGCCAGCAAGCTGTTCGCGCCCGAGGCGCCTGCGTCAGAGGCCAGCGCCCCGGCCGACGACGGCGACGCGGTGCGGCGTGCGCTGGAAGAAGCGGCGCGCAAGTAGGCGCCACCAAGCACAACGGGCGCTTCAGGCGCCCGTTGCTTATTGCTGCCGCTCAGGTGGCGGCGGTCAGGCGATCAGCTCGGCAGCTTCAGCAGCTCGAACGGCCCACGGCCGGCCGCGGCGGTGATGAGGCCCAGCACGCGGGTCGGCTCCGCGCCGACCCAGTCCCAGCGGAAGCGCCAACCCCAGTTGCCACCCAGCACGCCGGGCACGTTCATGCGGTGGGCGCTGTCCAGCCCCAGCACGTCCTGCAGCGGGTAGACGGCCATGTTGGCCACGGAGTTGGCGCAGGCGCGGATCATGGCCCAGTGCACGTCGTGCTCGCCGCAGGCCAGGTAGGAGCCGGCGAACGCCCGCTCGCGCGGCTTGGCCTGGTTCCACCAGCCGCGCACGGTGTCGTTGTCGTGCGTGCCGGTGTAGGCCACCGAGGTGGTGGGCCACATGTGCGGAAGGAACTCGTGGTCACCCTCGGCGCCGAAGCCGAACTGCAGGATCTTCATGCCTGGGAAGCCGCAGCCGTCGCGCAGCGCGTGCACGTCGTCGGTGATGAAGCCCAGGTCCTCGGCCACGATGGGCAGCGGGCCCAGCGCCTTCCTGATGGCGTCGAACAGCGCCATGCCCGGGCCGGTCTTCCACTCGCCGCGGGTGGCGTCGGGGCTGTCGCCGGGGATCTCGTAGTAGCCGGCAAAGCCGCGGAAGTGGTCGATGCGGAACACGTCGGCCTGAGACAGCGCACGTTGAATACGCGCCGTCCACCAGGCGTAGTTCTCTTCGGCCATCTTGTCCCAGCGGTACAGCGGGTTACCCCAGCGCTGGCCCAACGGGCCCAGGTCGTCGGGCGGGCAGCCGGCGACGACGGTAGTCTGGAAGTGCTCGTCGAGGTAGTACAGGTCAGGGCGCGACCAGCAGTCGGCGCTGTCGTGCGCGACGAAGATGGGCAGGTCGCCCATGATGTGCACGCCGCGCGCGTTGGCGTAGCTTTTGAGCGCGCCGATCTGCACGTCGAACTGCCACTGGACGAACCGCCAGAAGGCGATCTCGTCGGCGTAGTCCTTGCGGGCCTGGGCCAGCGCGGCGGGGTCGCGGCGCTTCAGGCCTTCGCTCCATGTCCACCAGGGCTGGCCATTCAGCGGCGAGCGGATGGCCATGAAGAGCACGTAGTCGTCCAGCCAGCTCTGCGCCTGCAGACACCATTTGGCGAAGGCGATGCGGTCGGCGTCCAGCGCGCTGGCGAAGAAGCCCTTGGCCGCAGCGCGCAGTTGCTGCTCGCGCCAGGGCGTCACCTCGCCGTAGTTGATCAGCTCGCCGTTGAAGGCCGGCACGCTCGGCGACTTCAGCCAGCCCTTGGCGATCAGCGGCTCCAGCGCCACCATCCACTGGCTGCCCGCGAAGGCGGACACGCCCTGGTAGGGGCTGTCACCGGGGCCGATGGGCGTCGTCGGCAGCAGCTGCCACACGCGCTGGCCGGCGGCCTGCAGCCAATCGACGAAGCGATAGGCATCGGGGCCGAAGTCACCCATGCCGTGCGGGCCGGGCAGCGAGGTGATGTGCAGCAGCACACCGGAGGAGCGTTGGTTGAGATTCATTGGTGTCTCAATACAAGGAGCGAACGGGCCGGCACGTTCAGCGGCTGGCCGGGGAGGACAAGAGGCGCGGCCGATTCGCCGCTGCTGTCGAGCACCAGTTGCCACGGCCCGTTGCAGAGCAGGAAGGGCAGCGGCGCCGGGTCGGGGTTGAAGACGATCATCAGCCGCGGTGCGCCGACACCGGCCTCGCGAAGCTGGGCGCCGAAGGCGCGCTGGCCAGCGTCATGCCAGTCGTTGGGCGTCATCTCGTGGCCGCTGGGGGCGTACCAGGCGATGCTGGCCTCGCCCGAGCCGGCGGCGAACCAACGCGGGTGGCGCAGCAGTGGCTCCTGCGCGCGCAGCGCCAGCAGTTGCGACACCAGCTCGGTCAGCCAGCCGTCGGCGTGATCCCAGTTCAGCCAGGTCGTCGGGTTGTCCTGGCAGTAGGCGTTGTTGTTGCCGCCCTGGCTGTTGGCGATCTCGTCACCGGCGCACAACATGGGCGTGCCCTGCGCCAGCAGCAGCGTGGCCAGCAGCGCGCGGCGCACGCGGTCGCGGGTGGCGTTGATGGCCGCATCCTCGGTCGGCCCCTCCGCGCCGAAGCTGGCGCACAGCTCGCCGTCGCGGCCGTCGCGGTTGTCCTCGCCGTTGGCATGGTTGTGCTTGGCGCTGAAGCTAGTCAGGTCGGCCAGCGTGAAGCCGTCGTGCACGGCGATGAAGTTGACTGAGGCCGTGGGCTGGCGCTGGCCGTGATGGAACACGTCGCTGGACGCCATGAAGCGCCGCGCGAACTCGCCGCGCCCGACGCCGGGGCCCGCCTTGAGCCAGTAGCCGCGCACCGCGTCGCGGAACTTGTCATTCCACTCCAGGAAGCGGCCGGGGAAGCGCCCGACCTGGTAACCGTCGTAGGCCGCATCCCAGGGCTCGGCGATAAGGTGCACGCCGGCCAGCACCGGGTCCTGGCGCAGCGCGGTGAAGAAGGCCGCGTTCGGGTCGAAGCCGTGCGAGCTGCGCCCCAGCACGGGCGCGAGGTCGAAGCGGAAGCCGTCCACACCCAAATCGGCCACCCAGTAGCGCAGCGAGTCCAGCACGAACTGCGTCACACGCGGATGCGAGGCGTGCAACGTGTTGCCGCAGCCGGTCAGGTTCTCGTAGCGGCTCCAGTCGCCGCCGACAAGCCGGTAGTAGCTCTTGTTGTCCAGGCCACGCAGCGACAGCGTGGGGCCGAACTCGTTGCCCTCGGGCGTGTGGTTGTAGACGACGTCCAGCACCACCTCCAGCCCGGCCTCATGCAACGCAGCCACCATCTGGCGGAACTCCGCCGTCACGGCCGTGGGGTCGTCGCGATGCGAGGCTTGCGCCCAGCGCGGGTCGGGGCAGAAGAAGCCCAGCGTGTTGTAGCCCCAGTAGTTGTGCAGGCCACGCTCCGCGAGATGGGGCTCGTCGATGCAGTACTGCACCGGCAGCAGCGACAGCGTCGTCACGCCCAGCCGCCTGAAGTGCGCGATGGACGCCGGATGCGCCATGCCTGCGTAGGTGCCGCGCAGTTCTTCCGGCACGCCCGGCAGCAGCTTGGAGAAGCCCTTGACGTGTACCTCGTACAGCACGGCGTCGGCAGCCGCCACACGCGGGCGGCGAAGCGCGCACGGCACGGGCGGCGGCGCCACGCGGGCCTTGAGCGCCTGCGTGGCGTTGTCCCGCGTGTCGAAGGAGCGCGGCCCGTCCGGATGGCCCAGTTCGTAGCCATGGTGCTCAGCCCGCCAGCCGAAGTGGCCGACGATCTCGCGCGCCTGCGGGTCCAGCAGCAGCTTGTGCGGGTTGAAGCGGTGACCTTGCTCCGGCGCGTAGGGGCCGTGCGCACGCAGCCCATAGACAAGTCCGGGGCCGACGCCGGGCAGGAAGCCATGCCACACGCCGTCGTGCGGACCGTGCAGCGCGTAGCGGCGCAACTCGCGCTGGCCCTCGGCGTCGAACACGCACAGCTCGATGCAGGTGGCGTTCTCGCTGAAGACGGCGAAGTTCACGCCGCCGTCGCGGGCCAGCGAGCCCAGCGGCTCGTGCCAGCCGGGTTGGAGGTCGGGCAAGTGCGCCATGCGTTACTGCTGCAAGGTGACTAGATGGGGATGAAGAAGACAGTCGCCAGCGGGGGCAGATTGATCGTGATGGACAGTCGCTTCCCATGCGCCGGCTGCGCCTGCACCGGCAAGCCGGCCGCCGCAACGCCATTGCCCATGTTGCTGCCGCCGTAGTAGGCGGAGTCGGTGTTCAGCGCTTCCTTCCAGGCCGTCACGCCATCGGGCACGCCCAGCGAGTAGCCCTCGCGCGGCACCGGCGTCATGTTGCAGACGACGAGCACCATGCGGCCCGTGCCGTCGCGGCGCACCCAGGCATAGATGGAATGCTCAGCGTCGTGCGCGCTGATCCACTCGAAGCCGCCGGCCTCGCAGTCCAGCCGGTGCAGCGCGGAGTGCTCGCGGTAGAGCTTGTTGAGGTCGCGCACCAGGCGCTGCACGCCGGCGTGGCGGTCGTCCTCCAGCAGCCCCCATGGCAGGCTCTCGGCATGGTTCCACTCGTTGCGCTGGGCGAACTCCTGGCCCATGAACAACAGCTTCTTGCCCGGGTGGCCCCACATGAAGCCGTAGTAGGCCCGCAGATTGGCGAACTTCTGCCAGTCGTCGCCCGGCATCTTGGCGAGCATGGAGCCCTTGCCGTGCACGACCTCGTCGTGCGAGATGGGCAGCATGAAGTTCTCGCTGAACGCGTAGATCAGCCCGAAGGTCATCTTGTCGTGATGCCAGCGGCGGTTGATCGGGTCCTCGGCCATGTAGCGCAAGGTGTCGTTCATCCAGCCCATGTTCCACTTGTAGTGAAAGCCCAGACCGCCCGCGTACGTGGGAGCCGACACACCGGGGAAGCTGGTGCTCTCCTCGGCCACGGTGATGGCGCCTTCCACCTCGCCGACGTGTTCGTTCATCTCGCGCAGCAGCGAGATGGCTTCCAGGTTCTCGCGGCCGCCACGGATGTTGGGAATCCATTCGCCGGCCGGGCGCGAGTAGTCGCGGTATAGCATGCTGGCCACAGCATCCACACGCAGGCCGTCCACGCCCCAGCGCTCGATCCAATAGGTAGCGCTGCCGACCAGGAACTCGCGCACCTCGGTGCGGGCGAAGTTGTAGATCAGCGTGTTCCAGTCGCGGTGGAAGCCTTCCTTGGGGTCGGCGTATTCATAGAGCCGCGTGCCGTCGAACTCGGCCAGGCCATGCGCATCGGCCGGGAAGTGGGCCGGCACCCAGTCCAGCAGCAGGCCCATGCCCTGCTCATGCACGGCCTTCACAAAACGCGCAAAGCCCTCGGGCGGGCCGAAGCGGGCGCTCGGCGCGTACATGCCCAGCGTCTGATAGCCCCAGGAGCCGTCGAACGGGTGCTCGCTGATGGGCATGAGCTGCACATGCGTGAAGCCCAGGTCGGCCGCATAAGCCGGTAGGTGCTCGGCAAGTTCGTCCCAGGTGGGGAACTCGCCCGACACGCCCCGCCGCCACGAGGCCGCATGCACCTCGTAGACGCTGATGGGCGCCTGACGCTGGTTGGCGCGTTCGCGCTGGCGCGGCAGCGGCGTGGGTTCGGGCAGCGGCGCGACGATGCTGGCGGTGTCCGGCCGCAGCTGGGCGCGGCGCGCATAGGGGTCAGCCTTCAGCGGCAGCAGGGCTCCGTTGCCGTTCACGATCTCGAACTTGTAGAGGTCGCCCTCGGCCGCGTGCGGCACGAAGATCTCCCATACGCCGGCCTGGTGGCGCAGGCGCATGGGGTGGCGGCGCCCGTCCCAGTTGTTGAAGTTGCCGACCACGCTGACGCGCCGCGCATTCGGCGCCCAGGTCGCGAAGCGCACGCCACTCACGTCGCCATGCGTGACAAGGTGGGCGCCCAGGCTCTGCCAGGGGCGGAAGTTGCGCCCCTCGGCAAACGCCGCCAGCTCCTCGTCGCCGAGCTGCGGGTAGAAGTTGTAGGGGTCGGCGTAAACGCCCTCCCCGCCCCCCGCCCAGCGCACGGCCAGCCGGTAGTCGAAGCGGTGCTTGCGGCGCGGCACCTGGGCTTCAAAGAAGCCGCCGCGGCGTTGCGTCAGATCGACGATGTGCTTCTTGCTGCCGGAATCCAGCAGCGCCACGTCGGACGCGCCGGGCAACAGCACCCGCACCCACAGCCGACCACTGTCATCCGCGTGAAGACCCAGCCGACTGAAAGGGTCGGCATGGCGGCCTGCCAGGAGGGCGTCGAGGTCGGCTTCGGTGAGCATCGGATCAGTTCAGAGATTTGACGGACCAGACACGGTCCACGTACTCGGCGATCGTGCGATCGGACGAGAACGGGCCCATGCCGGCGATGTTGCGCAGCGCACGCTCAGCCCAGGCGGCACGGTCGGCGAACAACGCATCGACCTTGGCCTGGGTGGCGACGTAGTCAGCGAAATCGGCCATCAGCAGGTAGACGTCGCGGTGCAACAGGCTGTCCACCAGGGCGCGGTAGCGCTCGGTATCGCCGTTGCTGAAGACGCCCGCAGAGATGGCATCGATGACTCGCTTCAGCTGCCGATTCTCTTCGACGTACAGGCGCGGGTCGTAGCCCAGCTGCTTGATCTTGGCGACCGCATCCGCACGCAGGCCGAACACGAACATGTTCTCCACGCCCATGGCCTCGGCCATCTCAATGTTGGCTCCGTCCCAGGTGCCGATCGTGACCGCGCCGTTCATGCCGAACTTCATGTTGCCGGTGCCCGAGGCCTCGGTGCCGGCGGTCGAGATCTGCTCCGACAGGTCGGCCGCCGGGATGATGCTTTCGGCCAGCGTGACGCTGTAGTTGGGCAGGAACACGAGCTTGAGCTTGTCGCCCACGCGCGGGTCGCTGTTGATGACGCGGGCCACATCGTGCGCCAGGCGCACGATGCTCTTGGCCATCTGGTAGGCCGACGCCGCCTTGCCCGCAATGATGACCGTGCGAGGCACCCAGTTCGCGTCCGGGTTGTCGCGAATCGCCTGGTAGCGGCTGATGACGTGCAGCAGGTTCAGCAGCTGGCGCTTGTACTCGTGGATGCGCTTGATCTGGATGTCGAACAGGCTGTCCACGTTGACCGAGATGCCGAGTTCGCGGCGGATCAGCGCGGCCAAACGCTCCTTGTTGGCGCGCTTGACGGCCAGGAACTCCTCACCCAGCCCACGGTTGGCGGCCAGGGCACCGAGCTCGCCCAACTGCGCCAGGTTCTTGCGCCAGCCCTCGCCGATGCGGCTGTCCAGCAGGCTGGACAGCGCCGGATTGGCCTGCTGCAGCCAGCGCCGCGGCGTGACGCCGTTGGTGACGTTGTGGAAGCGCTCGGGCCAGATGCGGGCGTAGTCGGCAAAGATGGTCTGCACCATCAGTTCCGAGTGCAGTGCCGCCACGCCGTTGACGCGGTGCGAGGCCACCAGCGCGAGGGACGCCATGCGCACGCGGCGCTCGCCGTGGCCGTGACCGCCCTCGTCGATGAGGGACACGCGGGCCGCCAGCGCATGGTCGCCCGGGAAGCGCTGCTGCAGCTCTTCCAGGAAGCGATGGTTGATCTCGTAAATGATCTCGAGGTGGCGCGGCAGCAGCTGCTCGAACATGCGCACAGGCCAGGTCTCCAACGCCTCGGGCATCAGCGTGTGGTTGGTGTAGGCCACCGCCTGGCGCGTGATCTTCCAGGCGTCGTCCCAGCCCAGGCCATGCTCGTCCAGCAGCAGGCGCATCAGCTCGGCCGGCGCCAGCGCGGGGTGCGTGTCGTTCAGGTGGATGGCGTTGGTCTTGCCGAGGTTGTGCAGCGAGCCGAACTCGCGCAGGTGGCGCGCGATGAGATCCTGCAGCGACGCGCTGACGAGGAAGGCCTCCTGCTTCAGGCGCAGCTCGCGGCCGGCCTCGGTGGAGTCGTCGGGGTACAGCACCCAGTTCAGCGCGTCGGCCAGCACCTGGTGGCGCGCTGCGCGGGCGTAGTCGCCCTCGCAGAAGGGCTTGAACGCGATCGGCGCGGCCGTGGCCTGCCACTGGCGCAGCGTGGAGACACGGTCGCTGTGGTGGGCGGGCACGACGAAGTCGAAGGCCTGCGCCTCGATCTCGTCGGCCGGCAGCCAACGGCGCACGCCGGAGGCATCGACCTCCACACGGCCACCAAAGCCGACGTGGAAGCGCACGTCGTGGCGCGGCAGCTCCCAAGCGGGCGCGTCGCGCGTCCAGTCATCGGGCTGTTCCTGCTGGCGGCCCTGCTGGATGACCTGCGCGAAGGTGCCGTAGCGGTAGCGCAGGCCGTAGCCAAAGGACGGCAGTTCGAGCTCTGCGAACGAGTCCAGGAAGCACGCGGCCAGGCGACCCAGGCCACCGTTGCCCAGCGCGGCATCAGGCTCGCGCTCCAGCACGTCGCCCAGCGTCGTGCCTTGCGCGGCCAGCTTGGCCTGCAGCGGGTCGACGAGCTTGAGCGCGGCCAGCGCGTTGGACAGCGCGCGGCCCATCAGGAATTCCATCGACAGGTAGTGCACGCGGCGCACCGGCGCCTTCTCGCCGCGCTGCGCGTCCTCGGCCTGGGTGCTGGCCCAGCGGCGCGCCAGCGTCTCACGGCAGGCCACGGCCGCCGCATGCAGCGCCGCCTGCGGCGTAGGGCCATGACTGGATTGGGACAGCTCGCGCTCGTAGGCAGTCTCGAACGCGGCATGCAGCGCCTGGTCTTCGGCGGTCAGAGGGGTCGGCTTCTTCATCGCGGGGGAGGCCTTGGTGCTGGACGTGCGCGCCACGGCGGACGCGGCGCTCTTGGTGGTTGGGGTGTTCATCAGTGCCAGCCCCCGGCGACGGGGGCAAGAATGCTACTCGACCGGCAGCGTTGACCGAAGTATCGGCCAGTCACGGCAAGTTGTGTAGTTTGACTACATCGGGAAAACCCGATAAGCATCGCAACACATTGATTTTCCTTGTTTTCTGAAGCATTCACAAAGAAAACTCCTGTTGTTGCCACCCGTCTCGGAATGTATATTGTCTACAAAGACGGCCAAACACGTGAAATTTGAGCCCAATTCTGCGAGACAAGCGGGCCCACGCCAAGCGCCGGCGCCCGTTGATTGAAAGGTAAGAAGTGGCAGACGTTCGACTGACCGGTGTGGAGAAGGCTTATGGCGACATCCACATCCTTCACGGCATCGACCTGGAGATCCGCGACGGCGAGTTCATGGTGTTCGTCGGGCCCTCGGGCTGCGGTAAGAGCACGCTGCTGCGCTCCATCGCCGGGCTGGAAGAGATCACCGGCGGGACGCTGAGCATCGGGGGCCGCGTCGTCAACGACGTGCCGCCGGCCGAGCGTGGCATCGCCATGGTGTTCCAGAGCTATGCGCTCTACCCGCACATGAACCTGTTCGACAACATGGCGTTCGGGTTGAAGCTGGCCAAGGTGCCCAAGGCGGAGATCGAGACGGCTGTTCAGAATGCCGCCAAGATCCTGCACATCGAGCACCTGCTGGACCGCAAGCCCAAGGATCTCTCCGGCGGTCAGCGCCAGCGCGTCGCCATCGGCCGCGCCATCGTGCGCAAGCCCGAGGTCTTCCTGTTCGACGAGCCGCTGTCCAATCTCGACGCGGCGCTGCGCGTGCGCATGCGCTACGAGTTCGCCAAGCTGCACGAGGACCTCAAGACCACGATGATCTACGTGACGCACGACCAGGTGGAGGCCATGACGCTGGCCGACCGCATCGTCGTGCTGTCAGCCGGCAAGGTGGAGCAAGTCGGCTCGCCACTGGAGCTGTATGAGCACCCGCGCAACCTGTTCGTGGCTGGCTTCATCGGCAGTCCCAAGATGAACTTCGTCGCCGGCGAGCTGGTGGCCGTGACACCGGGCCAGGTGAGCGTAAAGCTGGCAGGCAGCGGCGTGGTGCTGCGCGCACTTGTAGATGCGGCTGACAGCCGGGTGGGTGACGCCGTGACGGTGGGCGTGCGCCCCGAGCACATCCGACAGGGCGGGCCCGACAACCTGCTGCAAAGCACCGTAGCCTTCGTCGAGTCGCTAGGCGGCCTGACCTTCGCCTACTGCCCCTACCCGGGCCTGGAGGAGCCGCTGACCTGCCAGTTTGAGGGCCGCAACGGCGCCGACCGGCTGCGCAGCGGCCAGGCGCTGGACCTGCACCTGCCGGCCGAGGCGCTGTATGTCTTCAACGCGCAAGGCCTGGCCCTGCGCCGGCTTGCCGCACCGGAGCTTGCATCGTGAGGCTGGCCGCTGTCTGCATGGCGGCCCTGCTGGCCGCCGGGTCGGCCGTGGCGAAGTCGCCGCAGCTGCTGGTCTGGATCAACAGCGACAAGGCCTACAACGGCCTGCAGAAGGTCGGCGACGCCTTCGAGAAGGTGTCGGGTGTCAAGGTCGTCGTGGAGCACCCGGTGGATCCCACCGACAAGTTCCAGCAGGCAGCCGGCGCCGGCAAGGGGCCGGACATCTTCTGCTGGCCGCACGACCGCGTCGGCGAGTGGGCCAAGGCCGGCCTGCTGACGCCGCTGCGACCGTCCGCGCGCCTGAAGGCCGAGTCCGAGTCGCAGGCCTGGGACGCGCTCAGCTACCGCGGCCGCATCTGGGGCTATCCGCTGGCCATCGAGACGACCGGGCTCATCTACAACAAGGCGCTGGTGAAGACCCCGCCGCAGACCTGGGACGAGGTCATCGCGCTGGACCGCCAACTGCAACGCCAAGGCAAGCGCGCCATCCTCTGGCACTACAACAAGAGCTTCTTCACCTGGCCCCTGCTGGCCGGCGCGGGTGGCGAGATCTTCGGGCGCAACGCGCAGGGTGATTTCGACGCCGGCAAGGTCGGCGTCAACACCGACGGCGCCCTGCGCGCCGCGCAGGTGCTGGACCGCCTGATCCGCGACGGCCACATGCCCAAGGGCGCCAACTACGCGGAGATGGAATCCGGCTTCGCGCGCGGCGAGGTGGCAATGATGATCTCCGGCCCCTGGGCCTGGGACAACGCGCGACGGGCCAAGATCGACTTCGGCGTGGCCGGCATCCCAGCCGTCGTGCCCGGCCAGCCGAGCAAGAGCTTCGTCGGCGTGCTGGGCTGCATGATCGCCGCGCCCAGCAAGCACAAGGACCTGGCCAAGGAGTTCATCGAGAACCATCTGATGCGCCCCGAGGCGCTGAAGGTGCTGGATGCCGACGTACCCATCGGCGTGCCGGCCAACAAGGCTTTCTATGCCGAGCTGTCGGTCAACCCGCTGATCGCGGCCAGCATGGTCAACGCGCGCAACGGCGCGCCCATTCCCAACATCCCCGAGGTGGGCCGCTTCTGGACCGCGATGGACGCGGCACTGGAGGCCATCACCAACGGCCTGCAATCACCGAAGGACGCGCTCGACGGCGCGGCCGCCCGGATGCTGCTGAACAAATGAACGCGACCTCCTCTCCCCTCGGGCAGGGCAGCTACACGACGCTGCCGCCCAGCGTCGGCGAGCGGCTGCTCCGGGCGCTGTACTGGCCGGCCGCCGTCGTGCTGATGCTGGGTGCGCTGTACCTCGTCTTCGGCATCTACACGTCCGGCCAGGCCGCCTGGGCCACCGGGCTGCTGGTGCTGTTCACGGCCGGCTTCTACGTCTACCTCAGCCGTGGCGGCTTTGCGTGGCGCTATCTGTTCCCCGGCATGGCCGGCATGCTGGTGTTCATCGCCTTCCCGCTGCTGTACACGGCGCAGATCGGCTTCACCAACTACTCCAGCACTCACCTGCTCGGCGAGAGCCGGGTGCGCGAATACCTGCTGGAGCAGCGCGACGCCATCGAGCCCCAGGTGCTGGGCTACAGCCTGCATGCCGAAGGCGCCGAGTTCCGCCTGGCGCTGCAAGCCGACGACGAGACCGCGCCGCGCTGGCTGTCGCCGCCGCTGGCGCTGCGCAGCGGCAAGCCGCTGAAGGTGGAACTTGCCCCTCCCACCACGGGCTTCATGCTGCAGCCGCCGCTGGCGCTGGCCGACCTCGTGAAGCACCGCGACGCGCTGGCGCAGCTGGTGCTGGTGCTGCCCGACAAAACCGAGCTGCACTACCTGGGCCTGCGCGAGTTCGGCCCCGTCAAGCCGCAATGGACGGCGGCCGACGACGGCAGCCTGACGCGCACGGCCGACGGCGTCGTCTTCAGCCCCAACCGCGACACCGGCTTCTTCGAATCGCGCAAACCGGACGGAACGGTCGAAACCCTGCAGCCTGGCTTCAAGGCCTTCATCGGCACGGCCAACTACAGCCGCATGCTGTTCGACGCCGAGTTCCGTGGCCCCTTCCTGTCCATCTTCACGTGGACGGTGGTGTTCTCGGCGCTGACCGTCGTGTTCGCCACGGCCATCGGCATGCTGTTCGCCGTGATGCTGAACTGGGAGGGAATGAAGTACCGCACCACCTACCGCACGCTGCTGTTCCTGCCGTACGCGGTGCCGGGCTTCATCTCCATCCTCGTCTTCAAGGGCCTGTTCAACCAGAACTTCGGCGAGATCAACGCCATCCTGGACGCGCTGTTCGGCGTCAAGCCCGCCTGGTTCGCCGACCCGCTGCTGGCCAAGACCATGCTGCTGATCGTCAACGTGTGGCTGGGCTACCCCTACGTGATGATCCTGTGCTCGGGCCTGCTGAAGGCGATTCCCGCCGACCTGTACGAGGCGTCGGCGCTGGCCGGCGCGTCGCCAGCGACCAACTTCTTCAAGATCACGGCGCCACTCATCATCAAGCCGCTGGCGCCGCTGCTGGTGAGCGCGTTCGCGTTCAACTTCAACAACTTCGTGCTGATTGCGCTGCTGACCGACGGCCGGCCGGACTTCCTGTCCACCAAGCTGCCGGCGGGCCAGACCGACATCCTCGTCAGCTACACCTACCGCATCGCATTCAAGGACTCGGGCTCCGACTTCGGTCTGGCGGCAGCGATCTCGACGCTGATCTTCTTCCTGGTCGCGGCGCTGTCGTTGATCAATCTTCGGTTGTCTGCGAAGGCGCAGCGATGAAGGACTTCGCTTGCAAGGGTGGAGCCGGATCAGGCCGGGTGCTGGCACTGATTTCGGCGAGCAAGACCGGTGTCGCCGGTTGGCGAGTGCGGTGGCCGAGGGACGCAGGTAAAGGAGGAGCCCGCGCAGCGGGCGGGGGACACGGAGTCCCTCGGTCACCGCGCTCGCCAACCCACACGGATCCGGAGTATTGAAGACATGGCCATCGTCCTCGGCAAACAAGCCCGCTGGCGCACCTTCGCCGCCCACGCGGTGATGTGGGTGTTCATCGCCATCACCCTGTTCCCGCTGCTGGCGGTCGTCTCGATCTCGCTGCGGCCCGGCAACTTCGCCACCGGCAGCCTGATCCCGACCGAAATCAGCCTGGAGCACTGGAAGCTCGCGCTTGGCATCCCCTACCAGGCCGCCGACGGCAGCCTCGTGCAGCCGCCCTTCCCGGTGCTGACCTGGCTGTGGAACTCCATCAAGATCGCCACCGCGTCGGCCTTTCTCATCGTCGCCATCTCCACAACCGCGGCCTACGCCTTCGCGCGGCTCAAGTTCAGCTTCAGCAAGCCCGTGCTCAACGGCATGTTGCTGCTGCAGATGTTCCCGCCGGTGCTGGCGCTGGTGGCCATCTTCGCGATCTTCGAGACCATCGGCACCTACATCCCGGCACTCGGCGTCGAGACGCATGCCGGCCTGGTGCTGGCCTATCTTGGCGGCATCGCCACGCATGTGTGGACCATCAAGGGCTACTTCGAGACCATCCCGGTGGAGATCGAGGAGAACGCCAAGGTCGACGGCGCCACGCACTGGCAGGCCTTCTCGCGCGTGCTGCTGCCCATGGCCGTGCCCATCCTGATGGTGGTGTTCGTGCTGGCCTTCATCGGCACCATCATCGAGTACCCCGTGGCCAGCATCCTGCTGCGCGAGGAAAGCAACCTCACCCTCGCGGTCGGCTCCAAGTACTTCCTGCATGACCAGCGCTTCCTGTGGGGCGACTTCGCCGCCGCGGCGGTGCTCTCCGGCCTGCCGATCACGGCGGTCTTCCTGCTCGCCCAGCGCTGGATCGTCTCCGGCCTGACTGCTGGCGGCGTCAAGGGCTAATCACATGATCAAGATGACCGCGCTGTGCGCAGCGCTGCTTTCGCTCGCCTCGGCGTCCCACGCCGCAGACTGCAAACCCGCGCCGCTGGGCGACGCCACGCTCTACCTCCGCGGCGGCGTGAACAACTGGGCGGCTGCGGACGAGTACGCCTTTGAGTACCGCTGCGACGCCTACTTCCTGAACCTCAAGGCCAGCGGCGTGCAAGAGTTCAAGCTCGCGGACGAGGACTGGACAGGCCGCCTCACCTTCGGCGGCGACGGTCAGGGCAACCCGGCCCGGGGCGGCGCCGGCAACATCCGGCGTGAGTTCTCCGGCGAGCACACGCTGCGCCTGAGCATCGCCGCCGACGGCAGCGCTCAACTCAGCGTCGGCCCGCTCAGCTTCAAGCCCACGCCGCCCGCGCCGCTGACCGACAAGGTCGCGCTGCGCACCCGCTTCGACTCGCGCGACACCGCCTTCAAGCAGCCCTTCGGCGCCCAGCCGGCTGGCACCGACGTGAGCTTCAGCATCGGCAACGACGTGCCTGGGCTGAAGGCCGCCACGCTCATCATCGAGCGCCGCCAGATGAGCGGCAACCAGGAGCAGCTCGCCTACGAGCCGCTGGCCCGCATCCCCATGACGCCGCGCTCCCGCGGCCTGGGCACCGGCTTCAGCGCGCGCTACCGCTTCGACGCTGCCGGCGTCTACGGCTATTGGTTCGAGATCGAGACCGCCCAGGGCAAGTACGCGCTGCAGAACAACAAGGACGCCATTTACTGGACGCGCGAGAAGGGCTCCATGGGCCCGGCCACGGTCGAGCGCCTGCCGGCCAATCTCAACCGCGTGCGCCGCTACCGCCAGACCATCCACGCGGCTGACTTCCAGGTGCCGGCCTGGGCGCGCGACGTCGTCTACTACTACGTCTTCCCCGAGCGCTTTCGCAACGGCGACAGCGCCAACGACCCGCGCCCCGGCGGCGGCCGCCCGCAGGACCGCTACCAGGACCGTGACGTGGAGCGCCACGCCCGCTGGAACGAGAAGCCATTCAAGCCCGGCACGGGCGACGGCTCCGACGCGCTGTTCAACAACGACTTCTTCGGCGGCGACCTGCAGGGCCTGATCGACAAGCTCGACTACATCAAGGCGCTGGGCGCCAACGCGCTCTACCTCACACCGGTCTTCCGCGCGCCCAGCAACCACAAGTACGACGCGGCCGACTACAAGCAGATCGACCCCGCCTTCGGCAGCAACGCCGACTTCGAGCGCCTGTGCGCCGAAGCCGCCAAGCGCGGGATCCGCGTCATCCCCGACACCTCACTGAACCACGTCGGCGCCGACTCGCCCTACTTCAACCGCTTCAACAACTTCCCGACCTATCAGCCCCCACGGCTGCCTGACGGCAGCCTGCCCCCCGAGGGGGCGGCCGCGAGCTCGGGGCGGCCCAGCGCCCGCGGCGGCGGCGCCTTCGACGGCGGCAAGATCAACCCGCATTCGCCGTACTACAGCTGGTTCAAGTTCAAGCCCGAGGAGAAGGACCCCAACAAGCAGTTCCAGGGCTGGGTGGGCGTGAGCGACCTGCCGGAGTTGGACAAGAACGACCCGTCCTGGCGTGCCTACGCCTACCGCGACCCCGACTCGGTCACGAACTACTGGCTGGACCGTGGCGCCGCCGGCTGGCGCATGGACGTGGCGCCATGGGTGCCCGACGACTTCTGGCGCGAATGGCGCAGTGCTGTCAAGGCCAAACGCCCCGACGCGCTGACCGTCGCCGAGACCTGGTTCGACAGTTCCAAGTACTTCCTTGGCGACATGTTCGACAGCACGATGAACTACATCTTCCGCAACGCGGTGCTGGACTACGCCGCCGGCAAGAGCGGCAAGCTGGCGGCCGCTAACCTGGAGCTGATGCGCGAGGCCTACCCGCCGCAGGCCTTCTCGGCACTGATGAACCTGCTGTCCACGCACGACCAGCCCCGCGCGCTTCACCACTTCGGCGAAGACCGCGACCTGCCGCAGGCCAAGCGCCGGCTGCTGCTGTCGGTGTTCTTCCAGATGACCTACCCCGGCGCGCCCACCATCTACTACGGCGACGAAGTGGGCCTGGGCGGCGGCGACGACCCCTACAACCGCGCGACCTACCCCTGGGCCGACCAAGGTGGCCAGCCCGACGAGGCGCTGCTGCGCGAGTTCAAGCGCCTGGTGGCACTGCGCCACGAGCTGCCGGTGCTGCGCCACGGCACGCTGTCGGCGCCGCTGCACGCGGACGAGCAGGTGCTGGTGCTGGCTCGCCAGCTCGGTCAGACCTGGGCGCTGACAGCCACCAACAACAGCCTACAGCCGCGCACCGTGCAAGTCACGCTGCCGGCGGGGCTGCCGCGCGATGCGCGCTTCACGAACGCGCTGGACGGCGGCGTGCCGCTGCAGGCGCGCCAGGGCCGGCTGACGCTGACGCTGGCGCCGCTGTCCGGCCTGGTGCTGACCCGCTGATGGAACAGCGGCCGCTGGGGCACACGGGCCTGCGCGTGTCGGCGCTGGGCTTCGGGGCCATGCACCTGAACGACCTGCGCACCACCGAGGCCGAAGCCGCAGCGCTGCTGCACCAGGTGCTGGACCTGGGCATCACCCTCATCGACACCGCGCGCGGCTACGGCCTCAGCGAGGAGCGCATCGGCCGCCACCTCAGTGCGCGGCGCGCCGAATTCGTGCTGTCCACCAAGGTCGGCTACGGCGTGGACGGCGTGCCCGACTGGACCTACGACTGCATCATGCAAGGCGTCGAGCGCGCGCTGCGGCTGATGCGCACGGACTGGCTGGACATCGTCCACCTGCACTCCTGCCCGCTGCCGGTGCTGCAGCAAGGCGACGTCATCCGCGCACTGCTGGACTGCCGCGCGGCAGGCAAGCTGCGCGTGGCCGCGTACTCGGGCGACAACGACGAGGTCGACTTCGCCATCGCCAGCGGCGCCTTCGGCAGCCTGCAGACCTCCATCAGCCTGTGCGACCAGGCCCACCTGAGCTACCGCGCGGCTCGGGCCGACCACGCCGGCACCGGCGTCATCGCCAAGCGCCCGCTGGCCGGCGCCGTGTGGCGCCACGTCAGCCGGCCGGACGACGTCGCCGAGGGCCAGTACTGGGATCGCTTCCGGACCATGGGCCTGGCGAGCGCCGAGGACTGGGCCGACGTGGCGCTGCGCTTCGTCGCCTTCCACACCGGCGCGGCCAGCGCCATCGTCGGCACCGCCAGGCCGGCCAACCTGGCCGCGCTGGCCCGCGGCCCGCTGCCGGCCGAACTCAGCCGCGCGCTCCGTGACGCCTTCGAGCGCCACAGCCGCAGCGCCTGGCCGGGCCTGATCTGACACAGAGCGCGCGGCACCCGCCAGCGCTGCCCCTGTCGCGCACCACACCAACGAGCAGCCTCAAGCCAGCCACCAGCCCCAGGGCTTGAGCGCGTGGCCGCGCCAGGTCTGCGGCGTGCCGGACAGGTTGACGGCCACGCGCACGACATCCGCGCCCAGCCGGCGCTCGAAGGCCACCACGCCGTCCGGTGCGTCCAGCAGCGCGACCGGCGCGCCGTACTGACCGGCCGCCAGCGCCGGGTGCCGGTGCTTGAACGCGATGAGCTGCTGGTAGAAGCCGGTCAGCTCGTAGGTGTTCCACGCGATGGCGT
Organism: Pelomonas margarita; assembly: GCF_043555875.1. Taxonomy (NCBI): domain Bacteria; kingdom Pseudomonadati; phylum Pseudomonadota; class Betaproteobacteria; order Burkholderiales; family Sphaerotilaceae; genus Roseateles; species Pelomonas margarita. The sequence continues at coordinate 163,638 of NZ_JBIGHW010000005.1, forward strand.
CCTTCTCGAAGAAGGCCAGCCGCTTGGCCAGGCGCGACTCCTGGCCGTTGTAGATCAGCGGCATGCCGGGCAGCGTGAAGCTCAGCACCGCCAGTGCCTGGTGGGCGTCGCCGTACAGCTCGGCGTCACTGCCGTGCCAGGAGTTGTAGTCGTGGTTGCTGGTGAAGCGCATGCGGTAGGCATGCGCCGGGTAGCCAGCCGGCTGCTTCTGCAGCCAGGCCTTCAGCAGCGCAGCATTGCCTATCGGGCCTGCCTCGCCCTTGCCGATCTTCTTGAACACCTGGTCCGGCAGGTCCCAAGAGTAGGTCATGTCGAAGGCGCCGCTGGCGTGCAGGTCCACCGCGTCGGACTCGGCCAGCATGAACAAGGGCTTGACGGCGTCCAGCTCGCGGCGCGCGCGCACCCAGAAGTCGGTAGGCACCAGGCTGGCGACGTCGCAGCGGAAGCCATCCATGCCCACTTCGCGCACCCAGAACTTCATCGCGTCCACCATGGCGTCGCGCAGCGCCGGGTTCTTGTAGTTCAGCGCGATGACGTCGGTCCAGTACTCGACCGTGGCGCCCTCGCCGAAGGTGACGGGGAACAGCTCGCCCTTGGCGTCGAGCTGGTACCAGTCCTTGTGCTGCGAGGCCCAGGGGTGATCCCAAGCGGTGTGGTTGGGCACCCAGTCCAGAATGACCTTCATGCCCTGCAGCTGCGCCGCCGCGACGAAGGCCTTGGCATCGGCGAGGCTGCCGAACTCGGGGTTCACGGCGGTGTAGTCGCTGATGGAGTAGTAGCTGCCGAGCGTGCCCTTGCGGTTGCGCTTGCCGATGGGCTGCAGCGGCATCAGCCACAGGATGTCCACGCCCAGCGCCTTGAGGCGCGGCAGGTCCGCCTGCACCGCGGCCAGCGTGCCGGCCTGGGAGTACTGGCGCACGTTGATCTGGTAGATGACGGCCTGGCGCGTCCAGGGCAGGTGGGACATGTCGGCGACGGTGTCGAAGGCGGCGGCGGGCGCGGTGGGCGAGGCACTCATGGCGGGCAAGGCAGGCAGGGCAAAGGTGGCGGCGGTGGAAAGCACCGTGCGGCGGGTGGGCATGGCGGGACCTTTCATTCAGGGGGCGGTCGGAGGCGCGCGGCGTCAGCCGGCGCGTGCGGCGCAATGCCGGGCGATGTAGGCCGCGTGGTCAGGCATGACGTCCACGCACTTGGCGATCACGGCGCGCACGTTCTCCAGGTACTCCTCGGTGTCGCGCACGTCCTGCAGCGCGGCCAGCGGGTGGTGGCGAGCCGGGTGCAGGTTCTGACCTTCCATCACCTGCAGCCAGCCGACCTCGGTGAACAGCTCGTTGTTGAAGCGGAACAGCCGGCCGTGGGCGAGGTAGAGGTCGATCTTGTCCTTCAGCGTCTGCGGCACCTGCATGCGGGCGCAGTCCTGCCAGAACGTCGAGTCGTCGCGCTGGTTGGCGTGGTAGTGCAGGATGACGAAGTCGCGGATGCGCTCGTAGTGGAAACGGCTCTGGCGGTTGAACTCGTCGATGTCCACCGGGTTGAAACCGGAGTCGGGGAAGAAGTCGATGAGCTGCTGGATGGCTGACTGGATGAGGTGGATGGACGTGGACTCCAGCGGCTCCAAGAAGCCGCTGGCCAGGCCGATGGCGACAACGTTGTGATGCCAGGCCACGCGCCGCATGCCGGTGCGGAACTTGATGAGACGCGGCTCGGCCAGCGGCTTGCCGTCGAGGTGGGCGAGCAGCGTGGCGGCGGCTTCGTCGTCGCTGACGTGGGCGCTGCTGTAGACGTGGCCATTACCGGTGCGGTGCTGCAGCGGGATGCGCCATTGCCAGCCGGCGCGGTGGGCGGTGGAGCGGGTGTAGGGCGTCAGCGGCGACACTGACTCGCACGGCACGGCCAGCGCCCGGTCGCAGGGCAGCCAGTGCGTCCAGTCCTCGTAGCCGGTCTGCAGCGTCTGCTCGATGAGCAGGCCACGAAAGCCCGAGCAGTCGATGAACAGGTCGCCCTCGATGCGCTCACCGCTCTCCAGCACGACAGCGTCCACGTGGCCGGCCAGGGCGCCCTCGTTGCGGCGCGTCGCGTGGGTGATCTTGCCCTCGGTGCGCTGCACGCCGCGCGCCTCGCTGAGGCGACGCAGGTAGCGCGCATACAGGCTGGCGTCGAAGTGGTAGGCGTAGGCGATCTCGCGCAGCGGCGAGTTCTCCACGTCCAGCCGCGGCGGCATGAACTTGTTGGCCTTGCTGGCCATGCGGGTGATGGAGTACTCCTCCAGCGGCCGGGCCTTGCCAAGCGCGCGCAGGCGGTGCCAGTACTGCTCGAAGGGCACGGTCCACAGGTCCTGGCCAACGCGGCCGAAGCCGTGCATGTAGCGGTCGCCCAGGCGCCCCCAGTTCACGAACTCGATGCCCAGCTTGAAACTGCCCTGGGTCTCGCGCATGAACTCGTTCTCGTCGATGCCGACGATACGGTTGAAGCGCTGGATCATGGGAATGGTGGCTTCGCCCACGCCCACGATGCCGATGTCGTCGGACTCGACGACACGAATGCGGTAACGCCCCCGCAACACAGTGGACAGGGCGGCGGCCGTCATCCAGCCGGCGGTGCCACCACCGACGATGACGACGTCCTGGATCAGGGATTCGGATGACATGGTCTGAGGTTCCTGCAAACAAAAAAAGGTCCCGCCGGCGCGGACGCTGCGGGACCTTTTCTAACCGATGACAGGGAGGGCCGACAGCGGCTCTCCCCGCATCGCGGCGTCAGAACTTGTAGTTGACGCCGAACAGGTAGGTCTTGCCGTACTTGATCGACTCGGTGATCTCGCTGGGCGACGACGAATAGCGCTGGAACTTGGAGTTCGTCATGTTGTTGCCCTGGGCCAGCAGGGACAGGCCCTTCAGCCAGCCACTACCGAACTCGTACGCGATCTGCAGGTCGACGATGGACTCGCCCTTGATGAAGGTCAGCTGACGGTTGTCCTGGAAGTCGCTGACTTCGCCGAGGAAGTCCGAACGCTTGCGCTGCGCCACCGCGATCTGGAAGCCGTGGGCCTCGTAGTAGAAGCGCAGGTTGGTGACCTTCTTGGACAGGCCTGGCAGCGGGATCGAGATCGGGTTGACGCTCTCGGTCGAGAAGCCCGACGTCGGCAGCACCACGGAGCTGTTCGTGCTGGAGTGGTTCAGCTGGATGCCGAAGCCGTCGAGCCACGAGTGCACCATGGACAGCGGCACGTTCAGCGCCAGCTCGATGCCGCGGATGTTGCCACCTTCACCGTTGATGGGCTGGTTCAGGATGCCAACCGTGGAGCCGGCGGCGGGGCCGGTCGTGGGCAGCGGGGTCGTCGGGCCGACGTAGGGCTTGAAGTCGAAGACAGTCGGGATGCGAAGGATGTAGGTGTCCAGCTTCTTGTAGAAGCCCGCCACGCTGAGGTAGCCCTTCTTGCCGAAGTACTTCTCGTACGACAGGTCCAGCGCCGTGGCCTTGAACGGCTTCAGCTCGGGGTTGCCGCCGCTACCGTTGAGGATCTGCGTGCCGCTGTTGTTCAGGCTGAAGCCCAGGCTGGCGCGCATGTCACCCATGTTCGGGCGCGACAGCACCTTGGCCGCAGCCAGGCGCACAACCTGGTCGTTGCCGAGGTCGAAGCCAACGTTCAGGCTGGGCAGCACATCGGTGTAGCTGGTGCCGCGGCCAACCGTGGCGCCCGGGCAGGTGGCGGCGGTGTTGCCGGTGCAGCTGTTGCGGTCGACGTTGAAGCCGGTGGAGCTCTGGTCGGCGCCAACGATCTGCAGACCCACGTTGCCGCGGTAGTTCAGGCCGAACAGCTCACCATCCAGGTCACCCTTGGCGTAGGCGGTGGTGACCTTCTCGCTGACGGTCCAGTCCTTGTTCAGGATGTCGGCATCGATCTTCTGGCCCAGTTCATAGACCGAACCCAGCGAGCCCTTGGGATCCCAGGAGACGACGCTCAGGCCCGTGGTGCCGGCCGTCGTGGTGGCACTGCCAGGCACGTCGGCCACGCCGTAGGGGTTGCCGCCCTTGATGACCAGGCGACCTTCCTGGGTCGTGCGGACCTTGTCGCGCTTGGTGTAGTTGACGCCGAATTCGGCGGCGGTCAGCGGGCCCCAGCCCAGATCAGTTTTGCCCGACAGGCGGATGGAGTCCACCTTGTCTTCCACGTGCGGAAGTGCGACATAGCCAGCCTGCGGCGAGCTCGCGCCACCGCTCCAGCCGTTCACGTCCGTCAGCTTGGCGACGGCGCGGTCGGCGTAGCTCAGGCTGGTGTTGTACTTGACGCTGGTGTAGTTGCCGCCGTCGAAGCCCGACCAGCTGATGCTGCCCAGCCCGGCCTGCGTGGCGGGGCTGGCCGAGCCCGGCTGGCCGGCGGTGGTCTCGTAGCGCGAGCTGTCACGCGTCACCTTGGACTGCGCGATGTCGGCCACCAACGTCCAGTCGGCCACGCGCAGCTTGTTGTTCCAGCCCCAGGAGGTCAGCTTGTCGTCGCCGCCCTCGACGTGGTTGCGCACCACGCCCTTGTAGTTGGACAGCGTGCCAGCGCTGACGACGCCGTTGCTCAGCGTGTAGCCGGTGATGACGCCGACCGGGTCATACGTGCCGTTGTCGTTGCCACCAATGGCGCCTTCCAGGCCGGTCTTCTTCAGACCAAAGGTACCCTTGGAGCGGAAGAAGTCCAGCGTGGACTCGAAGTCCTTGTTGGGCTTGAACTGGAAGGTGGCCATCGCGCCATCGCGCTCGGCGGTGCTGCTCTCGGTGTCAGCCGTGAAGCCGCCCTGCACCTTGTACTTGGTCGTGCCGCAGACGATGGTCGCGTCGGTGCGGGCCATCGTGGCGCACTGGGCTTCACGGGCCAGCGCCGAGCCGGTGCCCTTGGTGGTCACCCAGTCGTCGACGTTCCAGCCGCCCCAGGAGTTGAACTTCTGCTGATCGGCGCCCTCTTCCGTGAAGCGCACGAGGCCCACGGCCACGCCGACCTTGCGGTCGAAGAACTGGTCCACGTAGGACAGCGAGGTGCGGTCGCCCGTGCCCTCGCCGGCGCCGGAGGCCACGCCCGTGCGCTGCTTGCGGTGGTTGACGGCGATGGTGCGCTTGCCGAAGTCCAGCGGGCGCGCCGTACGCAGGTCGATGGTGGAAGCCAGGCCCTGGCCCACCAGTTGCGCGTCGGGGGTCTTGTAGATGACGACCGAGCCCAGCAGCTCGGACGGGTACAGGTCGAACTCCACGCCGCGGCTGTCGCCGCTGGACGCCTGCTCGCGGCCGTTCAGCAGCGCACCGTTGAAGTCGGGCGACATGCCGCGCACGCTGACCGAGCTGGCCTTGCCGGTGGACTTGTTGCGCTGGGACGTGACGCCCGGCAGGCGCGACACGGACTCGGCCACGCTCGCGTCGGGCAGCTTGCCGATGTCCTCGGCGGAAATAGCTTCAACGATGGAGTCGTTGTTCTTCTTGACCGAGATCGCGTCCTCGATGCCCTTGCGGATGCCGGTCACGGTGACGGTCTCGAGCTGCTGCGGCGTCGCCTGCTGGGCGGTCGCGCTGGCGGCGGCGATCAGCATCACGCAGCCGACGGCCACCGGGCTGATGCGGAAGGAAGCGCGGGCGGCGGCGCTGCGCTGTTCTGTGTTCAGGGTCATGGATGTCTCCTCTGGTTCATTGGAAAACGGCTTGGCCCTCAGCACGGTACCGGCACATCGGCGCACCACACAGGGGCGAGAACCCAACGTCTCAGCCAAGTTTGTATCAAAACTAGATTTTGATCCGCACCTGCGTAAACCCTAGACGTTGCGAAGAAACGACCCGATTTCGCCTCAATACCAAGGGATAACCCTTGACAAATAAGGGGAAGCACTCAAAACAGTCGACGCAACTTCCAGAAGACCAGGCCGATTCTGTAGCTCAACTACATTCACAGGAAAGCCACTAAACAGGGCGCAAAAAGGGTGAACAAAGTCACACCAGGCGCCGCACTGCAGCGCAGGCGCGACCTGTGCCGCGGCAGCCCCGCAGCAGCGCAACGAGCAAAGCCCACCGCAGCGGGGCGATGCCATTGCGACACGGCGCAGCGCCAGGCAGCAGCAGGCCGCCGCCGCTCTGCGGAGGAGGAAAAAGAGGAAACGGCGGACAAGTCAGGCAGGCGGCGCCCGGCCGCCCTGCCTGAACGGGGTCAGGCCTGGGCCTGCTCCAGCGCCAGCGCGGCGCCCGACAACGCCGCCAGCGTGTCGATGATGAGAGCCGTGGAGATCCCAGCCAGGAAGGGCTGGAAGCGCCCCTTCGCCTCGAAGCGAGCGCGGAACGCGGACTGGAAGAAGCGCTCACCCAGCCGCGGCACGATGCCGCCACCGATGAAAACGCCGCCGCGCGAGCCCAGGGTCAGCGCCACGCTACCAGCGAAGCCGCCCAGCATGGCGCAGAACACATCCAGCGTCCGTGCGCAGGCGGCCGACTCGCCACTCAGCCCGCGCGCGACGATCTGCTCGGTCGTCAGCGCCGCCACGTCCTCGCCCTGCCCCAGCGCGGCCGCGACCGAGCGGCAAAGCACCGGCAGGCCGATACCAGACAGGAAACGCTCCGCAGACACATGCGGGAACTCGCGCCGGGCATGGCACAGCACCTCGCTCTCGAAGTCGTTACCGGGCGCCAGCGTTGCATGACCGCCCTCGCCGGGCAGCGTCAGCCACAGGCCCGGCGCACGCACAACCCCGCCCACACCCAGCCCCGTACCGGGGCCGATGACCGCCAGCACCGTGCCGACCGGCACCTGCTGCGCCGCCACCGGCGCCTCTCCCCAGGGGCGCAGCTGGTGCGGCCGCAGGCGCGGCAGCGACAGCGCCTGCGCCTCGAAGTCGTTCAGGCACAGGAAGGTCTGCAAGCCCAGCTCGGCCTGGGTGGCGCGGCGGGAAAAGTCCCACGCGCCGTTGGTCAGCGCGATGCGGTCCTCATGCACCGGCGTGGCCAGGGCCATGGCCACGCTGCGCGGCGCCGGGCCGTCACGGCCCTGCAGGTAGTGGCGCACGGCGGCGGCCGGCCCGGCATGCGCAGCTACCGGCAGCACGCGCACATCCTCCACCTCGGCGCCCGGGCCGGACACCGTGCCGAAGCGCGCATTGGTGCCGCCAACATCGGCCACCAGCCACGGATACGGCGCGCTCATGCACGCCTCCGGCAAGGCGCCGCTGCAGGCGCGGCGGCGGGAATGAATTTCAGGTGATGAACAGACACGGCCATGAAAACTCGAAAAATGGGTCGCTGCGGACGGTAGCAAAACTACAACACATCGGCAATGAAGACTCACCCCAGCCTCCCTGCGGAAATGCTGAACCCTCGCTCTGAAACCAGGATGTCACTCGCGCCGGAAGCGTAGTGAAGCTACAGCGCCGCCGCCGCTGGACATCAGGACAACGACACACGGGGCGTGCTGAATAATCCGCTCCCTCCCCTTCACCGGTTTGCCGAGCCCCACCGATGCCCCGTTTCGACAGCCCCCGCCTGCTTGCCGACATCGGCGGCACCTACGCCCGCTTCGCGCTGGAGACCGGCCCCGGCGAGTTCACGCAGATGGCCTCGCTGCGCTGCGCCGACCATGCCGACTTCCACGCCGCCGTGCGCGCCTACCTGGGCGGCCTGAGCTGGCAGGACGGCAACCAACAGATCGCGCACGCCGCCATCGCCATCGCCAACCCGGTGGAGGGCGACCGCGTGCGCATGACCAACTACCACTGGCAGTTCTCCATCGACGAGATGCGCCAGCGCCTGGGGCTGGACACGCTGGTCGTCGTCAACGATTTCACCGCGCTGGCGATGGCGCTGCCGCGCCTGGCGGAGGTGGACGTGCGCCAGGTCGGCGGCGGCCTGGCGCGCCGGCCCAGCGTCATCGGCCTGCTCGGCGCGGGAACCGGGCTGGGCGTGTCGGGGCTGATCCCGGCTGGCGAAGGCTGGATCGCGCTGGGCACCGAGGGCGGCCACGTCAACTTCGGCCCGCGCGATGCGCGCGAAATGGACATCCTGCAGTTCGCGTGGAAGCACCTGGACCAGGACCACGTGTCCTACGAGCGCCTGATCTCCGGCCCCGGCCTGGAGCTGATCTACAAGGCCCTGGCCGACCGAAACGGCGTGGCCGGCGCAGAACCGCTGGGCGCCCCCGCCATCACGCAGCGTGCGCTGGACGATGGCGACACACTGTGCCTGGAGACACTGGAGGTCTTCTGCGGCCTGCTGGGCACGGCGGCGGCCAACCTGGCGGTGACGCTGGGGTCGCTGGGCGGCATCTACATCGGCGGCGGCATCGTGCCGCGGCTGGGCGAGTACTTCGACCGCAGCCCGTTCCGTGCGCGCTTCGAGGACAAAGGGCGCTTCCGCGACTACGTGTCGGCCATCCCCACCTTCGTCATCACGGCCGAGCACGCCACGTTCAAGGGCGCCTCCGCCATCCTCGAGAACCAGCTGCGCCACCTGCAGGCCTCGCCCGGCTCGGCCATCCTGGGCCAGATCCGCCGCGCCCGCAGCGAGCTGTCGCCGGCCGAGTTGCGCGTGGCCGACCTGGTGCTGGCCCAGCCGCGCTCGGTGCTGAACGACCCCATCGCCGAGATCGCCCGCGCGGCCGGCGTCAGCCAGCCCACCGTCATCCGGTTCTGCCGCTCGCTGGGCTGCGAGGGCCTGTCGGACTTCAAGCTGCGCCTGGCCTCTGGGCTGACGGGCACGGTGCCGGTCACGCACACGCAGGTCAACACCAACGACTCCATGCTGGAGCTGGGCGCCAAGGTGCTGGGCAACACGGCCAGTGCCATCCTGCAGGTGCGCAGCCACCTGAACCGCGACACCATCGACCGCGCCACCGAGATGCTGCTGGCGGCAAGCCGCATCGAATTCTTCGCGCTGGGCCACTACGGCGTCGTCGCACAGGACGCGCAGTTCAAGTTCCTGCGCTTCGGCATGCCCTGCGGCGCTTACACCGACCCGCGCCTGCAGCTGCTCGCCGCCGACGTGCTGCGCGAGGGCGACGTGGCCGTCGTCATCAGCAGCGGCGGGCGCCTGCCGGAGCTGCTGCAGGTGGTAGAGAAGGCCCAGGAGCGCGGCGCCAAGGTCGTGGCCATCACGGCCAGCCAGAGCCCGCTGGCCAGACGAGCCGACGTGGCGCTGATCGTCGACCACGTGGAAGACATCGAGACCCACCTGCCCATGGTCAGCCGCATCCTGCACCTGCTGGTCATCGACATCCTGGCCGTGGGCGTGGCCATGCGCCGCAACCCCGACAGCATCTCCGCACTGGCCGTGGGCCCTGGCGAAGACGAGGCCAAGCCCGGCCGGCCCGGTGCCAGCAGCGTGGCCCCGGGCGTGAGTGCCGCCACGCCACTTGCACGGCTGACTTCGCACAGCCGTTGAGTCGTGGAGTCAGAGGTTTAGAGTTATTCGGCCGTGCCAGAAAGGCGCGTCAAAGCGCCCTCGAACTAGGCGCAAAGCGCAGCCATAGTTCGGGCTATGGCGAGCATTTGCAACGACGGGCGAGGGCGTTTTGGCGTGCAAGGCGGGCATGGGTGAAAGACTCTCAACCTCTCAGGCAAGCCCTGACCCCACATGACTTTCGCCAGACTGCGCGGCAGCTCACACCATGCGCCTGCAGGATGCCGTGCTGCGTGGCGGCTGCTACGCTGCGGCGCAGTCACTGACGGGGCGTTGACCCCGAGACCCAGGGAGGGACATGAAAGCAATGCTGAAGCGCTGGCGCACGCGCCTGATCGTCGTCGCCGTGCTGGCCGCTGCGGGCGGCGGCTGGTGGGCCACCCGTAAATCGGATGCGCCGCCGCCGCCGCCCAGCGGCGTCGTCGCGCTGGCCGACATCACGCAGGCCGTGCAGGCCGCCGGTGTGCTGCAAGCACGCACCAAGGTGGATGTCGGCGCCCAGGTGAGCGGCCAGATCCAGACCATCCATGTGCAACTGGGCCAGCAGGTCAAGAAGGGCGAGCTGCTCGTCAGCCTGGACCCCGAACTGGCACGCAGCGACGTGGCCCAAGCCGAGGCCTCGCTCGCCCAGGCCCGCGCTCAACTGGACGCCAGCCGCGTGGATGCCGACGCCGCCCGGCGCGAGCTGGCCCGCCAGCGCCGCCTGCTGGCCGGCCAGGCCACGGCCGCCACCGAGGCCGAGCGGGCCGAGACCGAGCTGGCCAAGATCGAGGCGGCGCTGCGCGGCCAGGCCGCCACGCTGGCCCGGCTGGAGGCCGAACTAGACAACCGCAAGCTGCGCCTGTCCTACACCCGCATCACCGCGCCCATGGACGGCACCGTCGTCAGCCTGCCGGTGCAGGCCGGCCAGACCGTCATCGCGGTGCAGGTCACGCCGGTCATGCTGACGCTGGCCGACCTGGACACCATCACAGTGCGCACCAAGGTGCCCGAGGCCGACATCCAGGCCATCAAGGTGGGCCAAGTGGCGCGCTTCTCCACGCTGTCGGGCGAGGGCAAGCGCTACGAGGGCAAGCTGCGCGTCATCCAGCCGGTACCGGAGCGCGCCGGCAACGCCGTGTTCTACAACGTGCTGTTCGAGGTGGACAACCGCGACCGCGCGCTGTTCAGCGACATGACGGTGCAGGTGGACATCGAGACCGGCTCGGCCAAGCAGGTGCCGGCCATGCCCATCGTCGCCCTGGGCGAGCGTGGCAAGGACGGCCGCTTCACGGTCACGGTGCTCGACGCCGCCGGCAAGCAAGCGCCGCGGCAGGTCAAGGTCGGCCTGCAGGACGGCGCCAAGGTGCAGGTGCTGGACGGCCTGAAGACGGGCGACAAGGTGCTGCTGGCACCGCCGAGCGCGGCGGATGCCGCCGCCTCAGCCGCCAGCGCTGCGTCCAGCTGACATGGCCCTCATCGAACTGAAAGACGTCGCCCGGCATTACCAACTGGGCGAGATCGACGTCCCGGCACTGGCCGGCGTGAGTCTGGCCATCGAGGCCGGCGAGTTCGTGGCCATCATGGGCCAGTCGGGCTCGGGCAAGAGCACGTTGATGAACGTGCTGGGCTGCCTGGACAACCCCACGCACGGCAGCTTCCACATCGACGGCCAGGACGCCAGCGCTTTAGGCGCGGACGAGCTCGCCGCGCTGCGCCGCGAGCGCTTCGGCTTCATCTTCCAGCGCTACCACCTGCTGCCCCACCTGGACGCCCGTGCCAACGCGGCGCTGCCGGCCGTCTACGCCGGCGTGGCCAGCGGCCCGCGCACCAGCCGCGCCGAGGCCCTGCTGGAGCGCCTGGGCCTGGGCGAGCGCCTGCACCACAAGCCCAACGAGCTGTCCGGCGGCCAGCAGCAGCGTGTATCCATCGCGCGGGCGCTGATGAACGGTGGCCAGATCATCCTGGCCGACGAGCCCACCGGCGCGCTGGACTCCGCCTCTGGCGCCGAGATGCTGCGCTTGCTCAAGGAACTGCACGGGCGTGGCCACACCATCATCCTGGTCACGCACGACCCCAGCGTCGCCGCCCACGCGCAGCGCGTCATCGAGCTGCGCGACGGCAAGGTGGTGGCCGACAACGGCACACCGGCCGGCCATGTGCCGCCCACCGCGCTGCCCAGCGACGCACCGCCGGTCAAGGAAGGGGGCCGGCTGCGCCGCCTGCAGGTGCAGTGGCGCGAGGCCGTCGCCACCGCCGTGCTGGCCCTCAAGGGCAACCGGCTGCGCACGGCGCTGTCCATGCTGGGCATCAGCATCGGCATCGCGTCGGTGGTCAGCATCGTCGCTCTCACCACCGCGGCGCGGGCCTCCATCGAGACCGACCTCAGCAGCCTGATCTCCGGCCGCATCCCCGTCTGGCGCGGCAACCCAGCGCTGCCGCCCGGTGCCGTGGCGCAGCCCTTCCGGCCCAACGAGATCGATTCGCTACGAGCGCTGCCGGGCGTCAAGGGCATCACGCTGAACCGCCAGATGCAGCTCACCGCCCGCCACCAGTCGCGGGACGCGATGCTGGAGGCCGTCGCGGGCGACCCCAACACGCTGCGCGCCCGCAAGCTCAAGCTGGCCCAGGGCCGCTACCTGGCCGCGATGGACTACGAGACGCGCAGCCAGGTCGTCGTGCTGGACGAAAAGGCGCGCGATGCGCTTTTCAAGAAGGGCGAGTCGCCGCTGGGCAAGCTGGTGTTCGTGAACCCCATGTCGGGCGGCGGCGGTGACATGCAGCCACTGTTGCCCGGCGCGACGCCGCCACCGGTGGCCGCCCTGCCCTTCACCGTCGTGGGCGTCGTCGCGCCCGAAGGCGGCGCCTTCAGCTTCGGCAGTTGGCTGGGCCAGATCTATCTGCCGCACACGACGTTCTCGCGCAAGCTGGACGCACGCGCCGACGTCGACAACTTCGACGTGCTGTTGGACCTGACGGTGCCACCTCAGCAGGTTCGCGAGCAGATCATCCACCGCCTGAAGGCGCTGCACGGCGCCGAAGACTTCGGCACCTGGAACGGCGAGGAAGAGTTCCGCAAGTTCCAGAGCGTGACCAGCGCCATGGCGGCGCTGTTCGCCGGCGTGGCGGCCATCTCGCTGCTGGTGGGCGGCGTGGGCGTCATGAACATCATGCTGGTGTCGGTGTCGGAGCGCACGCGCGAGATCGGCATCCGCATGGCCGTGGGCGCACGCCAGGGTGATGTGCGCCTGCAGTTCCTCATCGAAGCCGTCGTCCTCTGCTGCCTGGGCGGGCTGGTGGGCGTGCTGCTGAGCTGGCTGGCTGCACAAGGCCTGAACGCGGCCCAGCAGCACCTGCAGGTCAGCATCAGCTGGGCGGCGCTGGGCGTGGCGTTTGGCGTGTCCAGTTTGGTGGGCCTGGTGTTCGGCACGCTGCCGGCGCGCCGCGCCGCGGCGCTCAGCCCCGTCGATGCGCTGGCTCGGGAGTGAAACCATGAAGACAAGACTGACCGCCCTGGCCGTCGCGCTGTGGCTTGCGGGCTGCGCCCACGGGCCGGCCGCGCGTGCGCCCGAGGTCGCCATGCCAACCGCCTGGAGCCAGGCCGCCGGCAACGCCGCGCCCGACTGGGCCGGCCTGCTGGACCCGACGCTGGCCGCACTGCAGGCCCGCGCGCTGGCCGCGAACCTGGACATCGCCATCGCCGCCCAGCGCTGGCAGCAGGCCCAGCGCCTCGCTGAGCAGAGCGCGCTGCGCTGGCAGCCCAGCGCCGGACTGTCCACCAGCGCCAGCCGGCCCGTGGAGACGCAGAGCAGCACGCGCAACGTGGATGTGGGCGGCGGCATCACGGTGCCCGTGACCACCAGCACCGGCTGGAGCCGCAGCTACGGCGCCTCGCTGGGCGTGGGCTACGAGCTGGACCTGTGGGACCGCCTGGCCAACACCACCGCGGCGCAACGGGCCAGTGCCGACTCGGCGCACACCGACATCGAGGCGGCGCGGCTGTCCATCCGCAGCCAGGTGGCCGAGGCCTACTGGACGCTGGCCGCGCTGCGTGCCCAGCAGCCGTTGGCCGAGACCCAGCTAGCGCTGACCCGCGAAACGCTGGGCCTGACTCGCCAGCGCGTGCGCGAAGGCAAGCTGCTGCCCGTGGAGCTGGACAAGATCGCCATCACCGTGCAGACCGCCGAGAACCGCCTCGCCGACCTGGCCGCCGACACGCTGCTGCAACGCCAGCGCCTGGCGCTGCTGCTGGCCGAACCGTTGCCCGGCCCGGCACCCGAGGCCGCCCTGCCCACGGCCGAGCCGCCGCGCTGGCGGCTGGCCGAGCCCGCCGACCAGCTGGCCCGCCGCCCCGACGTGCAGCGCGCACGGCTGGGCGTGGACCAGGCGCTGGCCCAGTTGCGCGTCAGCGAGACCGAGCGCTACCCGCGGCTGAGCTTCAGCGCCGGCCTCAGCACCGGCGGCACGCAGGCGCGTGACTGGTTCTCCCAGCCGCTGGCCAACCTGGGCGCCAACCTGGCCGTGCCGCTGATCGACTGGCAGCGGCTGAACCTGCAGCGCGACAACGCCCGCAGCCAGCTCGACAGCGCCGCGCTGGGACTGCGCGACACGCTGCAGAAGGCGCTGGCCGAGATCGAGGCCCAGCGCATCGAGGCCGAGCGTCTGAGCCAGCAACTCGTCGCCAACACCGGCCGGCTGCGCGAGGCCAGCGAGAACGAGCGGCTGGCGCAGCTGCGCTACGACACCGGCGTCATCGCCCGCGCCGACTGGCTGCAGGCGCGCAGCGCCAAGCTGGACGCCGAGCAAAACGCCATTCAGCTGCGGCTGCAGCAATGGCTGCGGCAGGCGGCGCTGTTCAAGGCACTCGGCGGCTGAGCAGCACGGCCGGCATGCCCTGCGCTTGATTTACGCTGCCGGCATGCAACCGAGTTCCTTCCCGCGCCGCCGGGCGCTGCTGGCCGCGCTGGCCGCTGCCGCCTTCGCGCCCCTGGCGCTCGCCGCCACGCCCGTGCAGGGCTACAAGGTCGTGCGCAGCTATCCGCACGACCCCGACGCCTTCACGCAGGGCCTGTTCTTCCACGACGGCTTCTTGTACGAGGGCACGGGCCTGCGCGGCCGCTCCAGCGTCCGCAAGGTCGAGTTGGAGACCGGCCGCGTGCTGCAGGCCGTGGAACTGCCGCCCGAGGTGTTCGGCGAGGGCATCACGCGCTGGGGCGACCGCATCATCGCCCTCACCTGGCAGGAGCAGACCGCCTTCGTGCTGGACCTCAAGACCTTCAAGCTCTGGCGCAAGTTCAGCTACTCCGGCGAGGGCTGGGGCCTGGCGCACAACGAGCGCGAGTTGGTCATGAGCGACGGCAGCGCCGAGCTGCGCTTCCTGGACCCGCTGAGCTTCAAGGAGCTGCGCCGCGTGAAGGTGACGGCCGATGGCCGGCCGCTGACGCAGCTCAACGAGCTGGAGTGGGTGGAGGGCGAGATCCTCGCCAACGTCTGGCAGACCGACCGCATCGCCCGCATCGACCCCAGGACCGGCCGCGTGACCGGCTGGATCGACCTGACCGGCCTGCTCGCCGGCCCGCAGCGCCCGCACCCGGACGCCGTGCTCAACGGCATCGCCTACGACGCCAAGGCCAGACGCCTGTTCGTCACCGGCAAGCTGTGGCCGCGGCTGTATGAGATCCAGCTGACGGCACCGCGCTGACGCTGCAGCGCGGGCCGGCGCTCAAAACGCTGCGATGCCGGTGATGGCGCGACCCAGGATGAGCGCATGGATGTCGTGCGTGCCCTCGTAGGTGTTCACGACCTCCAGGTTCACCAGGTGGCGAGCCACGCCGAACTCGTCGGAGATACCGTTGCCGCCCAGCATGTCGCGCGCCATGCGGGCGATGTCCAGCGCCTTGCCGCAGCTGTTGCGCTTCATGATGGACGTGATCTCCACGGCCGCCGTGCCCTCGTCCTTCATGCGGCCCAGCCGCAGGCAGCCTTGCAGGCCCAGCGTGATCTCTGTCTGCATGTCGGCCAGCTTTTTCTGGATGAGCTGGTTGGCTGCCAGCGGCTTGCCGAACTGCTGGCGGTCCAGCGTGTATTGGCGCGCGGTGTGCCAGCAGTCCTCGGCGGCGCCAAGCGCGCCCCAGGCGATGCCGTAGCGGGCGCTGTTCAGGCAGGTGAACGGGCCCTTCAGGCCGCGCACCTCGGGGAAAGCGTTCTCCTCGGGGCAGAACACACGGTCCATGACGATCTCACCGGTGATGGACGCGCGCAGCCCCACCTTGCCATGGATGGCCGGCGCCGACAGGCCCTTGGCGCCCTTCTCCAGCACGAATCCGCGGATCTGGCCGCCATCGTCCTTGGCCCAGACGACGAAGACGTCGGCGATGGGGCTGTTGGTGATCCACATCTTGGCGCCCGTCAGCTCGTAGCCGCCGTCCACCTTTCGCGCACGCGTGACCATGGAGCCGGGGTCGGAGCCATGGTTAGGCTCGGTCAGGCCGAAGCAGCCGATCCACTCGCCGCTGGCCAGCTTGGGCAGGTACTTCTGCTTGGTGGCATCGGAACCGAACTCGTTGATCGGCACCATCACCAGCGACGACTGCACGCTCATCATCGAGCGGTAGCCCGAGTCCACGCGCTCCACCTCTCGGGCGATCAGCCCGTAGCTGACGTAGTTCAGCCCCGCGCCCCCGTACTCGGCCGCAATGGTGGGGCCCAGCAGACCCAGCTCGCCCATCTCGCGAAAGATGGACGGATCCGTGCGCTCATGGCGGAAGGCCTCGCGCACGCGCGGGCGCAGCTGGTCGGTGCAGTAGGCCGCGGCGGCCTCGCGCACCATGCGCTCCTCGTCGCTCAGCTGCGCGTTCAGCAGCAGGGGGTCGTCCCAGTGAAAGCTTGCCTTGTGGGCCATGGCGGTCTCCGTGTAATCGTGGGGCCTGCAGTCAGGCACTGATGATGGCGCAGGCGGTGGGCCTGCGCAGCCGCGCCAGTATTCCGCCGCGAACGATTCGTGTCCAATTCAAGAATCCACTTTCACGATTCGCCATGCCTATAGAGGCCATCCGCTCGCTGGAGTTCCGCCACCTGCGCTACTTCCTCGCTCTGGCTGAAGAGCTGCACTACGGCCGCGCAGCGCAGCGCCTGGCCATCTCGCAGCCGCCGCTGTCGGTCGCCATCCAGCAGCTGGAGGCCAGCGTGGGCGCGCGGTTGTTCGACCGCGACAGCAAGGGCGTGCGCCTCACGCCGGCCGGCGCCGCCTTTCGCGGCAGCGCCCAGGCGCTGATCGACCGCGCAGAGGGCGCCTGCGCGCTGGCGCGCGACGTGCAGGCCGGCGAGGTGGGGCGGCTGCGGCTTGGCTTCGTCGGCTCCACGCTGTTCAACGACCTGTCCGGCTGGCTCAAGGCGTTCCAGGCCGCGCACCCCAAGGTGGAGGTGGTCGTGGTGGAGCTGAACTCGCAGGACCAGATCGACGCACTGCTGCACGACGAGTTGGACCTGGGCCTGGTGCACACCGACCGGCTGCCGCCCGCGCTGGCCTCGGCGGCGCTCTACACCGAGCCCTTCGTCGCCTGCCTGCCCGCGGCGCACCCGCTGGCGACGCAGCCCCGCATCGCGCTGCCCAGCCTCGGCGAGCAGCCCTTCATCCTGTTCTCCCGCAAGGGCTCGCCGGACTACCACGCCCGCATCGTCGACATCTGCCGCCGGCACGGTTTCTACCCGCGCCTGCAGCACGAGGGCCGGCACTGGCTGTCGGTGGTGTCGCTGGTGGCGCAGGGGCTGGGCGTCAGCATCGTGCCCGCAGCCTTCCAGCGCGCGGGCGTGCAGGGCGCGGTGTTCAGGCCGCTGGTGGAAGCCATCGAGCCCTCGGCCGTGTTCGCGGCCTGGCGCGCTGACACTGCGGCCGTGCTGCGGCAGCGCTTCCTGTCCGCGCGCCCGCCCTGAGCGCGCCGCGCCGGCTCGCGCCAGCCAGGCAGTTGGAAATAACCGACACCACGCACCCGACGCCGGCGCTAAGGTGCCGCCCCCATGAGCAGCAGCACCGCCTCCCCGCCCCCACGCCTGTGGGACATCTCGCCCACCGTCGCCCCCAATGCGCCCATCTTTCCGGGCGACGCCCCCTATCGCCTCGACTGGACCGCACGCCTGTCGCACGACTGCCCGGTCAACCTCAGCGCGATCACGATGTCGCCCCATGTCGGCGCGCATGCCGACGCACCGCTGCACTACGCCAACGGCGCGCCTGACATCGCCGACGTGCCACTGGACACCTACCTCGGCCGCTGCCGCGTGATCCATGCGCTGGGCGCCGCGCCGCTGATCACGGTCGAGCACCTGCAGCACGCTGGCGCCGACCTGCCGACCCGCGTGCTGGTGCGCTGCTGCGAGCGCGCCGACACCGTGTGGAACGACCACTTCACGGCCTTCGCCCCCGAGGCCATCGCCTGGCTGGCGGCGCGTGGCGTGCGGCTGATCGGCATCGACACGCCCAGCGTCGACCCCGCCAGCTCCAAGTCGCTGGACAGTCACCAGCAACTGCTGCGGCTGGACCTGCGCGTGCTGGAAAACCTGGTGCTCGACGACGTGCCGCCGGGGGACTATGAATTGATCGCGCTGCCACTCAAACTCCAAGGCGCCTGCGCATCTCCCGTGCGCGCCATCCTGAGGGAACTGCCATGAATCTCGACGACGCGAAGCGGCTGGACGCCGCCGACCCGCTGCGCAGCCTGCGCGAGCTGTTTGCCTTGCCCGAGGGCATCACCTATCTGGACGGCAACTCGCTGGGAGCCTGCCCCAAGGCGACGCCCGAGCGCATCCAGCGCGCAGTGACGCAGGAGTGGGCGCAGGGCCTCATCAAGAGCTGGAACAGCGCCGGCTGGATCGACCTGCCGCGCCGCCTGGGCGACCGCCTGGCCCCGTGGCTGGGTGCGCGGCCCGGCGAAGTGCTGGTGGCCGACTCCACCTCCATCAACCTCTACAAGGTGCTGCACGCCGCGCTGCAGCTGCAGCAGGGCCAGCGCCGCGTCATCGTCAGCGAGCGCAGCAACTTCCCGACCGACAACTACATCGCGCAGAGCGTGGTGCGCGCGCATGGCGGCGAACTGGTGCTGGCCGAGACGCCAGAGGACATCCCCGCGCTGCTGGACGAGCGCTGCGCGGTGCTGATGCTCACGCACGTGAACTACCGCAGCGGCCGCATGCACGACATGGGCCTGCTGACCCGCTGGGCCCAACAGGCCGGCGCGCTGGCCGTGTGGGACCTGGCGCACAGCGCCGGCATCGTGCCAGTGGACCTGCTGGGCTGCGCGGCGGACTTCGCCATCGGCTGCGGCTACAAGTACCTCAACGGCGGCCCCGGCGCGCCGGCCTTCGTGTGGATGCACCCGCGCCACGAGGGACAGGTGTTCCAGCCGCTGACCGGCTGGCTGGGCCACGCGCATCCGTTCGACTTCGACAGCGAGTACCTGCCGGCGCCCGGTATCCAGCAATACCAATGTGGCACGCCGCCGGTGCTGGCCATGACGGGGCTGGACACCGCGCTGGACGTCTACGACGCCGCGCAGCAGCGGGGCGGCATGCGTGCGCTGCGCGCCAAGTCGCTGGCGCTGACCGAGGCCTTCATCGCCGGCGTGGATGCCCGCGTGCCCGGTGCCGAGATCCACACGCCGCGCGATGCCGCCGCACGGGGCTCGCAGGTGTCGCTGTCCCTGCCCGAGGGCGTGGACGGCTATGCCGTCATGCAGGCGCTGATCGCGCGCGGCGTCATCGGCGACTTCCGCGCCGGCGTCCCCGAGCTGCTGCGCTTCGGCTTCGCACCGCTGTACAACAGCTTCGCCGACGTCGTGCAGGGCGTGGACGCGCTGGCCGACGTGGTCACCTCGGGCGCCTGGAACGCACCCGAGTTCACCAGCCGCGCCAAAGTGACCTGACATGAGCGACACAGTGCAACACCACGGCGCGCAGCTCGATTTCTCGCGCGACATGAGCTATGGGGACTACCTCCAGCTCGACGCCATCCTCAACGCCCAGACGCCGCTCTCGCCCGATCACAACGAGATGCTCTTCATCGTGCAGCACCAGACCTCGGAGCTGTGGATGAAGCTGATGCTTCACGAGCTGCAGGCGGCGGTCGCCCACGTCGCGGCGGAACGTCTGCCCGAGGCCTTCAAGATGTTGGCGCGCGTCTCGCGCATCATGGAACAGCTCGTGCATGCCTGGGATGTGCTGGCCACGATGACACCGCCCGAGTACAGCGCCATCCGTCCCTACCTCGCCAAGAGCAGCGGCTTCCAGAGCGCGCAGTACCGGCGCATCGAGTTCATGCTGGGCAACAAGAACCCGGCCATGCTCAAGCCCCACGAGCACCGCGCCGACCTGCTGGCCCAGGTGCAGGCCGCCTACGAGGCCCCGTCGTTGTACGACGAGGTGCTGCAGCTGATGGCCCGCCGCGGCATCGCCGTGCCGGCCTCGCACACGCAGCGCGACTGGACACAGCCCTACGCCGCCGCCGACGGCGTCAAGGACGCCTGGCTCACCGTCTACCGCGCGCCGCAGCAGCACTGGGACCTCTACCAAATGGGCGAGGAGCTGGTGGACTTGGAAGATGCGTTCCGGCTCTGGCGCTTCCGCCATGTCACGACGGTGGAGCGCGTCATCGGCTTCAAGCGCGGCACCGGCGGCACCGGCGGCGTCAGCTACCTGCGCAAGATGCTGGAGGTGGTGCTCTTCCCGGAACTGTGGGCATTACGAACGGAGCTCTGAGGGCCCAAACCTAGAATCGGCGCACCGTTGCTGCCGACAAGGTCCGCCACCATGGACGCCCGAACCTCCACCACCCGCCTACGCATCGAACGCCTGCGCGATGCCCTGATCGCCACCGGCACCCACGCCGTGCTGGTGCCGTCCGCCGACCCGCACCTCTCCGAGTACCTGCCGCAGCGCTGGCAGGGCCGGGAATGGGCCTCCGGTTTCACTGGCTCCATGGGCAACCTGGTCGTCACGCGGGACGGCGCCGCGCTGTTCGCCGACAGCCGCTACTGGGCACAGGCCGAGGTGCAGCTGGCCGGCAGCGGCATCGCGCTGGAGAAAACCACGTCCGGCGCCTCCACGCAGTACATCGACTGGATCGCCACCCACCTGCAGCCCGGTCAGGCCCTGGCCGTCGACGGCCAGGTGCTGGGTCTGGCGCTTGCCAAGGCGCTACGCGCCGGCCTGAGCGCCAAGGGCGTTGCGCTGCGCACCGACCTGGACCTGGTCCAGCAGGCCTGGGACGACCGCCCCGGCCTGCCCACCGAGCCCGTCTACGAGCACCTGCCGCCGCAGGCCGCCGTCACGCGTGTCGACAAGCTGGCCCGCGTGCGCGCGGCCATGGCCGGCATCGGCGCCACGCACCACCTGGTGTCCACCGTCGACGACGTCGCCTGGCTGCTGAACCTGCGCGGCAGCGACGTGGAGTGCAACCCCGTCTTCATCGCCCACCTGCTGCTGGATGCGGCCGGTGGCCGCCTTTTCATCGCCGACGGCAAGGTTCCCGCCGACCTGAGCGCGCGCCTGGCGGCCGACGGCATCCAGCTCGCGCCGTACGGCGAGGCTGCCGGCGCGCTGGCCGCACTGCCGGCGCAGGCCGCGCTGCTGATCGACCCCCGCCGCGTCACGCTGGGCCTGCGTGAGGCCGCGCCAGCCGGCGTGAAACTGATCGAGCAGATCAACCCCAGCACGCTGTTCAAGAGCCGCAAGACCCCGGCCGAGGCCGTCTTCATCCGCCAGGCCATGGCCGAGGACGGCGCAGCCATGTGCGAGTTCTACGCCGAGTTCGAGGCCTCGCTCGCGCGTGGCGAGCGCTGGAGCGAGCTGGACGTGGACGAGCGCCTCACCGCCGCGCGCCGCAAGCGCCCCGGCTTCGTGGGGCTGTCGTTCTCCACCATCGCCGGCTGGCAGGCCAACGGCGCCCTGCCCCACTACCGCGCGCTGCCCGAGTCCTTCGCCCACATCGACGGCGACGGCCTGCTGCTGATCGACTCCGGCGGCCAGTACCTGGGCGGCACGACCGACATCACCCGCGTGTGGCCCATCGGCAGCGTCAGCGCCGCGCAGAAGCGCGACTACACGCTGGTGCTCAAGGGCACCATCGCGCTGTCCGCCACGCGCTTTCCGCGCGGCACGCTGAGCCCCATGCTGGACGCCATAGCCCGCGCGCCGCTGTGGCAGCACGGCCTGGACTACGGCCACGGCACCGGTCACGGCGTGGGCTACTTCATGAACGTGCACGAGGGCCCGCAGAGCATCAGCAAAGCCATCCCCGAGCCCACGATGGCGATGGAGCCCGGCATGATCACGTCCATCGAACCCGGCCTGTACCGGCCTGGCCAGTGGGGTGTGCGCATCGAGAACCTGGTGCTCAACGTGGCCATCGACACACCCGAGCACAACGCCTTCGGCGAGATGCTGGCCTTCGAGACGCTGACGCTGTGCCCTATCGATACGCGCTGCATCGACCTGAGCCTGATGCGCGCTGACGAACTTGTCTGGCTGAACAGCTACCACGCCACCGTGCGCGAGCGCCTACAGCCACTGGTGAGCGGCGCGGCACTGGCCTGGCTGCTGGCCCGCACCGAGCCGCTGGCTGCATGATGGCCGCGCTGGCCCTCGCGCTGGTGGCCGGCTCGGCCGTGCAGCATGTGGGCCTGAGCGACGCGTCGGCCGGCATCGCGCTGGACGACGCGCACTTCGTCGTCGCCAACGACGAGCACAACCGCCTCGTCATCTACCGCCGGGGCCTGCCTGCCGCGGTGCGTGAGGTGGACCTCAGCGCCTTCCTGGGCGCCCGCAAGGAAGCCGACCTCGAAGGCGCAGCCCGCGTCGGCAGCCGCCTCTACTGGATTGCCTCGCATGCCCGCAACGCCAAGGGCAAGGTGCGTGAGGACCGGCAGCGCTTCTTCGCTACCGACATCGGCGCCGGCCCCACCGTGCGCGCCGTCGGCACGCCCTACACGCGGCTGCTGGACGACCTGATCGCATCGCCCGCGCTGGCTGCACTGAAGCTGGCCGACGCAGCCCGGCTGGCACCCGAACTGCCCGGCGGCTTCAACATCGAGGGCCTGGCCGAAGGGCCGCAGGGCAGCCTGCTGATCGGCCTGCGCAACCCGCTGCACCGGGGCCGCGCGCTGCTGATCCCGCTGCTGAACCCGGCTGAGCTCGTCGTGCCCGGCGGCGGGCCGGCACGCTTCGGCAGCGCGCTCACGCTGGATCTGGCCGGCCTGGGCGTGCGCAGCCTGGAGCGGCTGGCCAACGGCAGCTACCTGATCGCCGCCGGCCTGCCGGGCGATGGCGGCCGCTTCCAGCTTTTTCACTGGACCGGGCGCGCGGGCGACACCCCACAGGCCACGTCGCTGGACCTGGGCGACCTGCGCCCCGAAGGCCTGTTCGCCTGGCCTGACGGCCGCTTGACGCTGCTCAGCGACGATGGCTCGCTGCACAAGGACCTCCCCGAAGCGCGCCAGCGCTTTCGCGCTGTCGAGATCAGGCCTTAGGCACGCCCCGGCACCGCCTGCACGGCCGGATAACGCCACACCAGTGCCGCGCTCACCAGCAGCTGCAGCCCCACGCCGCAGAACACCGGCACCGCGCCGGCATCGCCATCCAGGAAGGGCGCCACCAGCTGCGTGCCCAGGGCCCCGGCCGCCAGCAACGCCAGCACCAGCAGCGCCGTCGCACGGCCCATCTGCGCGGGCGGCACGGCCAGCGCGTCGACAAAGGTGGCCGGCCCCCGCAGAGCCAACGCGCCGCAGAAGCACATCCAGTAGGCCGCCACCGCCGCGTAGGTCAGCATGCCCAAAGCGGCGCCGGCCAGCGCCAGCCCACAGGCCAGTACCTGCAGCGAGGCCCCCAGCCGCACGATGCGCGCATGGCCCAGACGCTTTGACAGCCGACCTGACTGCGACGCACCCAGCATGAACGAGCCCACGCCCAGCACCTGCAGCAGCGGGAAGGCCTGCGGGCCCAGGCCCAGCGCGTGGTGCAGCAGCTGCGGCGCACTGGCCAGGAAGGTCAGCAGCGCGCCGATGCACAGCGCATGCGACAGGGCCAGGCGCAGGTAGCTGCGGTTGCGCAGGATGGTGGCGTAGCTGGCATCGTGGTCAAGGTTGAGCCCGGGCAGCTCGCGCGGCGCGATCTTCACCACCCAGGGCAACACCAGCAGCGACAGCGCCGCCAGCACCCAGAAGGTGCCGCGCCAGTCCACCACCTGCAGCATCAGCGCGCCCAGCACGGGGCCGGCCGCCGGCACGATGGCTTCCACCATCGAGATGGCGGCGATGCCGCGCACGACATCGGCATCGCCCAGCGTGGCGCGCACGACAGTGGGCGCCACGACGGTGGCCGCCGCCGCCGCCACGCCCTGCAGCAGCCGGCACAGCAGCAGCCACTCGATGCCCGGCGCCATCGCGCAGCCCAGACTGGTCAGCGCCAGCAGCGCCAGGCCGATCTGCAGGCACCGGCGCGGGCCCAGCCGGTTCAGCAGCTCGCCCCATAGCAGCTGCGCGCCGGCCAGGCCGGCGAGGTAGACGGCCACGGTGGCCTGAGCCAACGACACGCTGATACCCATGCCCAGCTGCAAGGCGGGCACGGCGGGCAGGTAGAGATCCATCGCGGCCATGCTGACGCCTGTGACGAAGGCCAACGGCAGGATGGTGCGTATGGACGCGGAAGGAGGGATAGCAGACACGAACAGCCCTGGTTCACAGAGGGCGCCCTTGTCCCGTCGTCGGCACCGAGCGTGGCGGAGACCGGGCTCCGTCGCAGCACCCCTCGGCGGGACGTCACCGCCACGCGGTGTGGCCGGATTCTAGGATCCTGCCGGGCTCGGGGTCGGGTGCTAGGCTCACCGGCATGGATCAAGTGGACATTGCCGTCATCGGCGCGGGCGTCGTGGGCCTGGCCATCGCGCGCGAACTGGCGCTGCGCGGCCGTGAGGTCGTCGTGATCGAAGCGGCCGGCGCCATCGGCACCGGCATCTCGTCGCGCAACAGCGAGGTCATCCACGCCGGGCTCTACTACCCGGCCGGCAGCCTGAAGGCGCGGCTGTGCGTGCGCGGCAAGGCACTGCTGTACGACTATTGCGCTGCGCGGGGCATCGCGCACCGGCGCTGCGGCAAGCTGGTCGTCGCGACACGGCCCGAGGACGTCGTGCGGCTGCAAGCGCTCGCCGCCAGCGGCGCCGCCAACGGCGTGGACGATCTGCGCCTGCTGGCACGCGCCGAAACGCTGGCCCTGGAGCCCGCGCTGCAGGCCGCAGGCGCGCTGCTGTCGCCGTCCAGCGGCATCGTCGACAGCCATGGCCTGATGACGGCGCTGCTGGGCGATGCCGAGCAGGCCGGCGCCATGCTGGCGCTGGCCAGCCCGGTGACCGGCGGCCGGCGTGACGGCGACGGCTGGCGGCTGCAGGTCGGCAGCGACTTCGCGATAGGGGCGCGGGTCGTCATCAACGCGGCGGGGCTGTTCGCAGCGCAGGTGGCGGCGTCGCTGGGCACACCGGCGCCGGCCTTGCGTTTCGCGCGTGGCCACTACTTCTCGCTGGCCGGGCGGGCGCCCTTCTCGCGCCTGATCTACCCGCTGCCGGTGGACGGCGGCCTGGGCGTGCACCTGACACTGGACCTGGGCGGCCAGGCGCGCTTCGGCCCCGATGTGCAGTGGCTGCCCGACACCGACCCCGCCACGCTGGCCTACGCCGTCGACCCGGCGCTGGCACCTGCGTTCGAGGCCGAGGTGCGCGGCTACTGGCCCGGCCTGCCGGCCGGCGCGCTGCAGCCGGCCTACAGCGGCATCCGGCCCAAGCTGGGTGGCCCGGGCGAGGCCGCGCCGGACTTCCGCATCGACACCGGCACGCCGGGCCTGGTGCAGCTGTTCGGCATCGAGTCGCCCGGGCTGACGGCCGCGCTCGCGCTGGCCGAGGACGTCGCCGCCCGGTTCTGACGCCGCCCGGTCAAGCCGTGGTGCTGAGTTGCGTGGCCGTCGTGGCCGTGCTCTGCAGCCAGTTCTTCGCGATCTGGTCGTAGAGCTTCTGCGCGAGCTGGGCGATCTCGGTGGTGGCGGGGTCCTGCGCAGCGTCGCTGGCCGTCGCATCGGCCAGTTCCTTGAGCTGGCCCGCCAGGCGCTCGATCTCGGACACCGTGCCGTCCTGGTTCACGTCCAGCGGGTCGTAGTCCGTCGATGTCGCGCTCGTGCTGCTGGTGCTGCCACCGCCGGCTGCCGGGGGTGGCATGCCGCCGGGCGGCGGCGCCGGGCGGCCGGCCTCGAACTCGGCTCGCGTCAGCTGGCCATCGCCGTCGGCGTCCAGCTCGGCGAAGGCGTCTACCTCGTCGTTAGCAGCGCCGCGCGACTGCGCGAACGCCAGCGTGGACGACGGCGGCGGCATCAGCTCGCGCATGCCCTGGCCCAGCTCCTCGCTGGACAGGCTGCCGTCGCCGTCACCGTCCATCTTGGCCAGCAGCTCGGCGCCGTCGCCGGACTGGCCCGTGTGTTCCAGCATCGAGGCCAGCTCGGTGGCGTCCACGCCGCCGCTGCCGTCGCTGTCCACCTTGGCGAACAGGCGCGCCTCGTGTTCGGCCTTGCGGCTCTGGCCGCTTTCGGCGCTTGGCCAGGAACGGCTCGTGCCGCCCAGGCCGCTGATCGTGCTCATGGTGACTCCTTCGCAAAGAGGTTGAGGCCCCGCCGCCGCCGGTGCGGCAGCGGGTGACGTCATTCTTGGAAGCGCAGGTAAGCCCTCTGTCGCCGCTGTGTGTCGAGGCGGATACAAAGCGGCGCCGCAAGCCCCGAACTGGCCGGCGTTGGAGGCCTTGTTCGGCAGATCAGATCGCCAGCGCGGCATCCCGCGCCGACGCTGGCGCGCGCGGCCACAGCGCGAGGCCGCCGGCCAGGCTCCAGGCTTGTACGCACCCCAGCCGGCGCAAGGCCCGCGCGGCCTGGGCGCTGCGGTTGCCGCTGCGGCAGAAGAACACGACGGGCGTGCCGGCCGGCAGAGCCAACCAGCGCGACAACGCATCAGGCAAGCCACCAAGCGGCACAGCTTCCACCACGCAGGAGCCCGGCAGCGCGGGCCTCAGCCCCAGGCACTGCTCGTACGGCTCGCGCACGTCCACCAGCCGCAGACCGGGGTGCGCCGCAAACAGCGCGCGCAGGGCCGGCGCGCTGAGCTCCACGGCGTCCGCCGGCCGGTCGGGTTCCACACGCGCACCGCAGGCCAGCGTCTGGTACCGGGTCGGTGCCAGGTCTTGTTCCAGTTGGGCCTTGGCCTGGGCCAGCCCGACGGCATCCAGCCGCCCGGCCAGCGCCGCGGCCAGCAGCGGCTGTGCAGCGCATTCCACGGCCAGGGTGGTCGCCAAGGCGCCAGCTTCGTCATGCCCCGGCAGCAGCAGGCCGTGCAAGCCCACGGCCTGGGCCAGGCGCTGCAGCGAACCGGCATAGGACAGCGGCGCGCTTTGCGGGAAGTCGCTGCGCCCCAGCGCGCCAGGCAGCACGGTGTCGCCAACGAAGGTGTGACGCAGGCCGGTGGCGTCATGCAACAGGTAGGCGGTCGAATCCTGCGTGTGGCCGGGTAGCGCCAGCCGCGTGATCGAGCGCTCGCCCAGCGCGAGCGCCGCCGCCGCGTGCGGCCAGCCCAGTGCATCCACGTCGCCGGGCGCCTGCCCAACCGCGGCCCACAGCGCCGCTGCCGACGACGCGTGATCGCCGTGGCTGTGGGTGTCGAGCACGGCCGCGAGTGTCAGCTGCTGGCTGCCAAGCCAGCGCGACAGGCGCTCGGTGAGCTCCGGCAGCGGGTCAATCACCACCGCACGCCGGCTGGCGGTATCGGCCAGGGCGTAGCAACAGGCGCCATCCACGACGAAGCGGGTCAGGCCGGCTACCGGCTGGCCGCTGTCGCGCAAGGCCTGGCCACAGCCCCGGATGCGCGCACAGGCTTCGGCGATGAAGGCCGGGTCTGTCGCCGGCCCGAACGACAGCCGCACTGCCGACGCGGCCTGCCAAGCCGGCAGGCCCATGGCCGTCAGCACCTCGCTGGGCCGGGCGGCGGCCGCACTGCAGGCCGAGCCGCCGCTCACGCGCAGCTCGGCCGCGTCGAACAAGTCCAGCAGTTGGCGCGAGCTGACACCGGGCACGGAGAAGTTCAGCGTCGTGGGCAGGCACAGCGCAGGTGGTGCGTTGAACACCAGGGACGGGAAGGCATCGCGCAGCGCCGCCGCCAATTGATCGCGAAGGCCCGTCAGCGTCGCGGCATCGGCAAACGTGCGCCCGTCCTCCAGCGCGCTGAGTACAGCGCCCAACGCGGCGATGCCTGACATGTTCTCCGTGCCCGCGCGCGAGGCGCCCTCCTGGCCACCCCCTGCCAGCAGTGGCGTGAACGGCGCACCGTCGCGCACGTACAGCAAGCCGATGCCCTTGGGCGCGTACAGCTTGTGGCCCGAGAACGGCGCGTAGTGAATGCGCCGCCGCGTCAGTGCTAGCGGCAGCTTGCCCAGCGCCTGCACGCCGTCCACCATCCACAGCGCCTGGCTGCCGGCCAGCGCGTCGGCGATGCCGTCAAGATCGCTGATGACACCGGTCTCGTTGTTGGCCGCCATGGTGCACACCAGCCCGGCCCGCGGCGCATGGGCGCGCAGCCAGTCAAGGTCATGCCGGCCGTCCCGCGTCACCGGGATGGCCAGCAACTGCATGTTCAGCCCCAGCAGCGCCTGCCAGTGCTGCAAGGCTTCGGGCACGGCCTTGTGCTCCGTGGCGCCGTAGAGCAGCAGTGCCGGCCGATCCACGCGGTCGCGCAGCGCCAGCAGCGCGGACAGCACGGCTGTCTGTATGCCCTCGGTCGCGCCGCTGACGAAGAGCAAGCGCCCGCCCTCGGCACCCAGCACGCGGCGCGCGCGATCGCGCACACCATCCATCAATGCCCTCGCCTTCAGGCCGGTGCCATGGATGCTGCTGGGGTTGCCGAAGTCCTCCGCCATCGCCGCCAGCGCCGCCTCACGGGCCTGGGGCAGGACGGGCGTGGTGGCATTGGCGTCGAGATAGATGTCCATGCCGGCATTCTGCGGACGGCGGCAGAGCACCACATTGCCGAAACGGCGCCCGTCAACGCGTCACACGCAATCCAATTCCTCTTAGCATCTCAAATATGAAACTGGATGCCATCGATATCAGGATTCTCGACATCCTTCAACGGGATGCGGAACAACAGGTCGCGCAGATTGCCGAGCAGGTGGGGTTGTCCAGCACGCCGTGCTGGCGGCGCATCCAGCGGCTGAAGGAAGCGGGTGTCATCACGCGTCAAGTGGCGCTGGTGGACGCGCGCAAAGTCAACGTCGGGGTGACGGTGTTCGTGTCGGTGCGCACCAGCGTGCATACCGAGGCCTGGTTCGAGACCTTCAAGGCCACGGTGCAGGCCATTCCCGAGGTCGTCGAGTTCTACCGCATGAGCGGCGACGTGGACTACCTGCTGCGCGTCGTTGTGCCGGACATCGCCGCCTACGACAAGGTCTACAAGCGCCTGATTGCCGGCACGCAGCTGCACGACGTGAGTTCGAGCTTCGCGATGGAGGAGCTCAAGCTCACGACGGCGCTTCCGCTGGGCTACGCCTCTTGAATCCCACGGCACTCGGCCGGGCCTGAGCGCGCGCCGCACAAAGAAAAAGACCCGGAGGCTTTCGCTTCCGGGTCTTTGCTTTTTTTGGGGTGGCTGATGGGGCTCGAACCGGAAACGGGGGGTATCAAGGGGGTTTCAGGGGCCTCGATCGCACCTCTGTCCCAGGGAGATGCCCCTGGATACCCGCCTTTGCCCCGGCTCCGCCCCCAAATATGCCCCTGACTTTGGCTTGAGCGTGGCTTCTTTTTCACCAACTTGATGGTGCCGAGTCTACGCGTCTGCATCCCCACCCGAAGCTGCAAATCAGGAAGGTTGCGGAGGACCAACTCAGACTCCATGTCTTGTCTGCCACGCGGACTCCGGCACGCACCATTTTCTGGCAAGGCGGGCCAAACTTCATGGAAGTGTCACACGCTCCAACTAGTCTGACCGATGTAACCGTATGCATCAAAAAGATGGAGTCACTGGGTGCGTCATCGAAGCGAGGGGGCAACTGACGAACTTTTTAGGGAAGCCGAGATACCGGTGGCCCAGTACGTTCGCATGTCCACGGAGCACCAAAAGTATTCCACCGAGAACCAAGCCGCAGCAATCTCTGAATATGCCAGCCTGCACGGCATGCGGATCGTCAAGACCTATGAGGACGCTGGCAAGAGCGGTCTGAACCTTAAAGGTCGTCGTGGCCTGCAGGCGTTGCTTCATGACGTACAGAAGCCAATGCCAGGCTTTCAGGCAGTTCTTGTTTACGACGTCAGCCGGTGGGGACGCTTTCCCGACCCAGACGAAGCGGCGGCCTACGCGCACACGTGCAAAAGCCACGGCATTCAGGTGATTTACTGCGCCGAGCCATTCAACAATGATGGATCCATTTCATCCACCGTTCTTGTCGGCCTCAAACGCAGCATGGCCGCCGAATACGTGCGAGAACTTGGCGTCAAGGTGTTTCATGGGGCGTGCAATATCGTCAGGCATGGCTTTCGACAAGGTGGAACGCCGGGCTTCGGCCTGCGTCGCCAACTCATCGACGAACAGCTGAACGTGAAGGGCCTGCTTTCCCGCGGCGAGAGAAAGAGCATTCAGACGGACCGCGTCATCCTTGTGCCAGGTCCGCCAGAAGAAGTCGCGTTGGTGCACCGCATCTACCAGATGTTTCTCGAGGACGGTATGCCGGAACGCGTGATCGCCACTGTGTTGAATCGGGAAGGACTGGTTTCCGACATGGGCACGCCGTGGACACGCGGCACCATTCATCAAATCCTCACGAACGAAAAGTACATCGGCAACAACGTCTATAACCGCACCTCTTTCAAGTTGAAGGTTCAGCACGTTCGCAACCCGCCGGAGCAGTGGGTTCGTCGGGAAGGCGCATTCGAGGCGATTGTTTCCGTCACTCTGTTCATGCAGGTGCAGGCCATCATCGCGGCTCGTTCGCACCATTTGGACGACGGACAGATGCTTGGCATGCTGCGGCAAACGCTTGAGCGACACGGTGCACTCTCCGGCATCCTGATCGACGAGGACGATGATGCGCCGTCCAGTTCCGCATATCGAAGTCGATTCGGCAGTCTGCTCCGCGCTTACAGCCTCATCGGCTACACCCCTCGGCGCGACTACGCCTACCTGGAGATCAACCGCGCGTTGCGGAGGCGCCACCCTGAACTGATAGACGAAATGGCCTTTGGTATCCAACAGTCTGGCGGTTGGACTGTCAGAAACGAGACTACCGACTTGCTCACAGTCAACGGGGAGTTCACGACGTCACTGGTCATTGCACGGTGCAAACCGACGCCAGCAGGAACCTACCGCTGGCGCATTCGGTTCGACGCAAGCCTTCACCCAGATATCACGGTGGTAGCGCGCATGGATCCCTCGAATCAGCGTGCTCACGACTACTACGTATTGCCCGCGATCGACTTCTCCGCTGAAACACTGCCGACACTGGAAGACAACGGCTTCACGCTGGACGCCTATCGCACCGATTCCTTAGACAGCTTTTACCAGTTGGCGGGGCGGATGCCCCTGTCGGAGGCCGCATGACCAAACCACCGCCGCGCATCGAGATGATCCGCATCGCCGAGATCACCATCGCAAACCCGCGCGTACGCAATCCGAAAATTCACAAGACCATCACGGAAAGCATCGAGCAAGTCGGGCTAAAGCGGCCGATCACAGTCCGCCGCGTCCACCCTGGTCAAGGTGATCTGCCTTACGCACTAATTTGTGGACAGGGGCGACTGGAGTCCTGCAAATTGCTGGGTCAGAGCGAGATTGCGGCTCTTGTACTGGATGTCGATGAAGAAACCGGCCACGTCATGAGCATCGTGGAGAACGTCGCCCGGCGGACGCCGAGAGCAGTCGAGACCATGGAACAGGTTCGGGTGCTCAAACAGCGCGGCTACAGCGACACGGAAATCGCTACCAAGTTGGGCTGCACGGCGTCCTGGGTCAACAACGTGGCTAACCTGTTGGAGCGTGGGGAAAAGCGCCTGTTGGCTGCCGCCGAGGCCGGGCATATCCCGCTGCACCTGGCCGTCAGCATTTCCCGATCCAGCGACAGCGAAGCACAGCAACTTTTGCTTGACGCCTATGAAAGCGGTGATCTCAAAGGCCGCAAGGTGACCATCGTGCGCAAGATACTGGAGCAGCGCACCCGCAGCGGCAAGAAGGGAAACAACAGTTTCGCCAAGGCCTCCACTCGCAAGCCAATGACGCCAGAAGAACTGGCGAAGCTGTACAAGCGGGACGTGGAGATGCACCGACGGATTCAAAAAAAATCCGAGTACACACAACAGTCGCTTCTGCTGGCCCGGCAGATTTTCAAGGAGCTGTTTGCAAACAAGGAATTCTGCGCACTCCTCAAGACCGAGAAGCTCACCAGCGTTCCGCAGCCTTTGGCCGATTTGTTACCTCGCGGAGGACTGGGGCGATGACGAAGATGGCGCAAAAGCAGGTCCGATTGGGGTTCGAACGCGACTGCGTGGAAGTTCCTCTAGATCAGATCCATTGCCCGATTCCATTGCCGGGCGGCATCAAGGAATCGGTGATGTACCTGCAGATTCGCAGCTCAGTTCAAGTGATAGGGTTGGTCGAGCCGGTCGTCGTGGCCCTCAACCGTGAGCAGACGGGTACTTTCATCGTGCTCGACGGCCGAATGCGGCTAGAAGCTTTGCGCGACTTGGGTGCACAACGCGTGTTGTGCCTGATTTCCACAGATGACGAAGGCTATACCTACAACAAACGGGTGAACCGGCTTTCTGTCGTCCAGGCACATCGCATGATCGTGCGCGCCGCCGAGCGCGGGGTTTCCGTACAGCAACTGGCAGAAGCACTGAATGTTTCCCCTGGCGCCATCCGTGAGAAGTTTCGGTTACTTGATGGTATTTGCACCGAAGCCGTGGCGCTGCTGGCGGACAAACCGGCAACCTATGGCATGTTCCGTGTTCTCAGGCAGATGAAGCCCTTTCGCCAGATCGACGTGGCACAAGCCATGGTCAATCTTGGCAACTACTCCATCAAGCTGGCAACCGCGATGCTGCAAATGACTCCCGCAGATCAGTTGACGGAAGAAGCGACCTCCAAGGCACAGCGCGGGGGGCCAACTGAAGCCCTTCAGCGTCTGGAGCGCGAACTGGCGGCCACGCAGGCCGATACACGACTACTTGAGGAAGGGTACGGCCCTGCAAGCCTTCAACTGGAGATTATCAAGACCCATATCGGGGCGTCCTTGCTGGAAAACGCCGCGGTCGTTCGATGGCTAGCCAAAAGTCACCCAGAGTATTTGCAGCAGTTGCAACGCATTGCGGACATCAAAGAACTGGCTTCTCAGTGAGCACGCAAGAATTCACTCCTTCTTGACGAACGAAGTGCGCGCTGCCTTGCTCCGAAGTCCACTTCAGGGAGATACACCTCACCTTACCCGCCGCTCGACTCACGGCCTTTGGCCGACACGCGCTGTGACAGCCCCTGGAGGGATGAGGGCCCGAAGGGAAGGCCTCGCTCTAGGCTGCAGCAGGCTCAAAGAATGAGGTATTGATCGATTTATTGGGGTAATCAGAGACTCATGTACCCCAATTCACTGTAGCATTACCCCATTCTTCGCTGCCTGGATGATGCTGCATGCACTCGCTCTCGCCCGACTACCTCGCCAAGCTACGTTTCGATACGCAGCAGTTGGCGACGCTGCGCGCCCTCGGTGAGTACCGGGGCAAGCAGCAGCTCTATGTCGCCCAGTCGCCAGAAGTCTTGAGCGACCTGCGCCAGGTGGCTGTAGTGGAATCGACCGAGTCTTCGAACCGCCTAGAAGGCGTGGTCGTAGCGGCGCACCGACTCAAGTCACTGGTGCTCAAGAACGCCGCGCCGCAGAGCCGATCCGAACAAGAGGTGGCGGGCTATCGCGACGCACTGAGCCTGATCCACGAAAGCGGGGACCAGATGCCGTTCTCGGAAGGCACCGTGTTGCAGCTCCACGGCATCTTGTATCGCTACATGCCCCAACCAGGCGGGCACTGGAAGGCGACCAACAACGACATCATCGAGCGCCACTCTGATGGCAGTTCGCGCATCCGATTTCGGCCGGTGGCCGCGCATCTAACGCCCATGGCGATGGCAGACATGATCGCCCGCTACCGCACTGCGCTGGATCAACATCTGGCCGATCCGCTGGTGCTGGTGCCGCTGGTCGTCCTTGACTTCCTCTGCATCCATCCGTTCCCGGATGGCAACGGACGCATGGCGAGACTGTTGACACTGCAGCTGCTCTACCACTTCGACTACGCCGTGGGCCGCTTCATCAGCCTGGAGCGGATTTTCGAGGAATCGAAAGAAAGCTATTACGAGACGCTGGAGGCCAGCTCGCAGCACTGGCACGACGCTGCCCACAACATCGCCCCATGGCTGGATTACTTCTGGGGCGCCCTGTTGCGCGCCTATAAAGAGTTTGAAGAACGGGTGGGCACCATCGAACGCGGGCGCGGAGCCAAGGGCGACCGTGTCCGCGCGGAGATTCTCAAGCGCCGGCTGCCCTTCTCCATCTCGGAAATTGAGGAAGCCTGTCCTGGCGTCAGCCGCGACATGGTGCGGGTGATTCTCCGCGCCATGAAGGCTGAAGGCTTGATTGAACCAAATGGCAAAGGCAGAGGTGCCAAATGGCAGCACAAACAGCCATGACCCTCTGCAGGGCCGCCGTGGCCCTTGGCGCGTCACGCGCCCACAAAGAAGACAAGGGAGAGAAGAACCGTGGATGACGTTTTTCAGTTTCGCAACCAGTTGGTTGACCGTTACAGCAATTTCTCTCGCAGCTTTGTTCGCATTGCTGCGGATGACATCCAGCAGGAAGTTGAGCGCCAGTACCAGGATGGTCGCTATTGGCCTGAGCCCCTGGTTCAGATCAATCCCAACTACCAGCGCAAAGGTACCGTTCAGTCGTTGGCCGCGGAAGGTGTGTTGCACCCCGTGTGCGCGGATGTCTTTCAGGTTGGGAAGCCCGAAGGCCATCCGCAACCGCTCCACCTCTACGCCCACCAGTTGCAGGCTCTCGCCAAGGGGCAGGCAGGCCAAAGTTATGTCGTGACAACCGGGACGGGATCCGGCAAGTCACTGTCCTTCTTCATCCCCATCATTGACCGCATCATCAAAGCCAAGGCAGAGGGGGATAAGGCGCGCACACGGGCCATCGTCATCTACCCGATGAACGCTTTGGCAAACAGTCAACTGGAAGAACTCGACAAGTTCCTCCATGGCTACGGGTCAGATGAACGCCCATTCACCGTCGCGCGGTACACCGGCCAGGAAAAAATGTCCGAGCGCGATGCCATAGCGGACAACCCGCCAGACATCCTGCTCACCAACTTCATGATGCTGGAGTACATCCTCACCCGCTTCGATGATGTGGATCGCAGGGTGGTGGACCATTGCGAAGGCTTGGAGTTCTTGGTGTTGGATGAACTCCACACCTATAGAGGCCGGCAGGGAGCCGATGTGGCCCTGCTCGTTCGTCGCCTACGCGAACGGCTCAAGGCCGACAAGCTCGTGTGTATCGGCACCTCCGCCACCATGTCGAGCGCGGGCACCCAGGCAGATCGCAACCGCACCGTGGCCGAGGTGGCCGCCAAACTTTTTGGCGCCCACATCAGCGAGCACGATGTGATTGGCGAAACACTGGAACGCGTCACGAACCCGCTCAAAGACGTCGCGGCGATTGCCGCTGAATTGCCAGCCGCCGTCATGCGCGAGCAGTTCGGCTGGCCAGACTTTGAAGCATTTCAGCGCGATCCATTGTCCATCTGGGTCGAGCTCAACCTTGGCATTGAGCTACCCGATCACGAACCCCCAAGACGAGCCAAACCCAAGACACTTCAGGTCGCCAGCGAAGATCTAGCGCTGGACGCCAAGTGCGATGTGGCGCTGGCTCGAGCGGCGTTGCAAAAGTTTCTGGTGGCCGCCCATGAGGTGCGGACACCCCAAGGGCGCCCGCCCTTTGCCTTCAAGCTGCACCAATTCATCAGCGGCCCCGGCAAGGTACTCACCACGCTGGAGGCCTCAGGTCATCGGCACATCACCCTAGATGCGCAACGCTTCGCGCCAGGTAGGCAAGACGAAGGCGTGCATCTGTATCCCGCTCACTTTTGCCGGGATTGCGGCCAAGAGTACCTGCCCGTGTGGCAATCTGGGCAACGCCCCATCACCTATCTGCCCAGAGAGATCGACGACGTCAGCGCAGACGACAATGAAGACGCCAGCTACGGGTTTCTCTGCCCAACGAAAGGCGGACAGCAGTATGGCGGTCAGATCGACGATCTGCCTGAGGCGTGGCTGGACCTGAGCCGGGAAGAGCCGAAGGTCAAGCCAGCCTACAGAAAGGCCATCCCCTATCGTGTCGCCGCCGACCCTCAGGGACACGATGGGTCAGGTGAGGATTTCTGGTTCATCCCAGGCAAATTCCGCTTCTGCCTGAGTTGTGGCGTGGTGCATGAGGCACATGGCAAGGATGCCAACCGCCTATCCAGCCTGTCCGGTGAGGGCCGATCCTCGGCCACCACAATGATCGCGCTGAGTGCCCTACAACAGCTCTTCGCTTTGCCCGATCCCTCGCCTGGGCAACCCGACCCACGCAAGCTTTTGGGGTTCACCGACAACCGGCAGGATGCCGCCTTGCAGGCAGGGCATTTCAACGACTTCATCTTCTTGCTGACCCTGCGTTCGGGCCTGATTGGTGCCCTGCAGGACAACGCTGGCGTGCTCAACGAAGAGCAGCTTGCTGATGCTGTGTTCAAAGCGCTTGGCTTCCAACAGGTGGAGCAAAGCATCTTGGTGGAATACCTGCGTTCTCCCAAGCTGATGGGCCTGGCACGTCAAGAGGCACAGCGCACCCTGCGCTTCATCATCGCCTATCGACTGCTGCGCGACCTGCGCAGAGGCTGGCGATACAACAACCCCAATCTTGATCAGCTCGGTCTGCTGGCCATCCGCTATCGCGGCCTGGACGAGTTTTCCGCGGATGCTGGTGCATTTGCGGAAAACAAGGTGTTGTCCGGTCTCAGCCCGGCACACCGCACTCGATTGAGCGAGCTGCTGTTTGACAATCTGCGTCGCCATCTGTGTCTTGAAACCCGATATCTTGACCCTGTCGAGCACGACAAAGCGCGCACGAGCGGACATACCTACCTCACGGAGCGCTGGGCTTTTGCTCCTGATGAAAAGCTCGAAACGGGCCGCTATCTGATTCTGGGCAAACGCCCTGAATACAAAGGCAAGCCACGAACCGACCTTGTCACCGGCGGCGCGCGCTCGCGATTGCTGCGGCTGGTCAAGACATCCAGCTTCTGGCAAGACACCGTGTTTGCTGGTGAGGTCAAATGCTGGAAGGACCCTGAGTGGGTTGAACTCATCGAGGCGCTGCTGCGCGCCGCAGGCAACTACGGCTATGTTCAGAAGCACGCCATCGACGCGCAATTGGCAGGCTGGCGCCTGAACGCCGCCGCCTTGGACTGGTGCCTGACCAGCGATCAGGCGCTTGGTGACGACAGTCGGGTCAACACCTTCTTCCGGGAGCTCTACCTCAGCGTGGCCGATCTGCTGCGCCTGCCGTCTCACCCCCTGTTCGAGTTCGAGGCCCAAGAACACACCGCACAGGTTGACGCCCCGCGCCGCCAGCTGCTGGAACAGCGCTTCCGCTACACCGACAAAGACCGCAACGACTGGTCGCAGAACCCCGCGCATGAGGCTCCGTTGGAGCGATTGCCCGTCATGTTCTGCTCACCCACCATGGAGCTGGGCGTGGACATCTCCGCTCTCAACACCGTGTATCTGCGGAACATGCCGCCCACTCCAGCCAATTACGCGCAGCGCAGCGGCCGGGCGGGCCGCTCCGGCCAACAGGCTTTGGTCGTCACCTATTGCGCTGCACTCAGTCCGCACGACCAATGGTTCTTCCACCATGCCAACGACATGGTGCATGGTGTGGTCCGCGCGCCCACACTGGATCTGGCCAACCGCGACCTCGTGGACAGCCACCTGCAGGCCGTGTGGCTGGCCAGCACGCAAACCCCGCTGGATGCCAGCATCGCCCCAATGCTGGATCTGGACCAGCCAGGCAAGCCGCTCAAGCAGAGCTACCAAGACGCCTTCAACGCACCCGGTGTGCGTGAACGCGCCATGGGCAGCGCGCAGCGCGTCGTGGACCAGCTTCTGACCGACTTGAACGGTAGCCACTGGTTCACAACTGAGTACGTGCAGCAGGTCATCGAGCGCGCTCCCCAACAGTTTTCGGGCGCCCTGGAGCGCTGGCGTGTCCTGTTCGACGCCACTCGGCAGCAGATGAACATGGCCGACCAAATCGTCAAGAGCCATACCGCATCGCACGCAGAGCGCCAGAACGCCCAACGCCGCTACGGTGACGCGGCACGGCAGTACGCCGTACTCCTCAAATCAGGCAACAGCCAGAACACCGATTTCTACACCTACCGCTACCTGGCCAGCCAGGGTTTCTTGCCGGGCTACAACTTCCCTCGCCTGCCCCTCATGGCCTGGATCCCAGCCCGCGGCGGGCAGACCACCAACGGCAAAGACGACGAGGGCAGCATGGTCAGCCGCCCCAGGTTCCTGGCCCTGTCTGAGTTCGGACCGCGCAGCCTCATCTACCACCAGGGGCGCATGTACCGCGTGGTACGTGCCAAGCTCAACGTGGGCAATGCCGACCACATCTCAGGCAACAGCCAGCTCTCAACGATCACCTCCTTGGTGTGCAGCCAATGCGGCTACGGCCACCTGGGCGAGCCGGGCGGCGGGCAGCCGCTGGTCAACCGTTGCGAAAACTGCGATGCGCTGCTGACGGAAACCGATTGGGTGCGCGAGCTTTACCGCATCGAGACAGTCGAAACCCTGCCGGTCGAACGCATCTCCATCAACGACGAAGACCGTCAGCGACAAGGCTTCGAGCTGCAGACCACATACCGGTTTCTGCCTGGTCCTGATGGGAGGATTCAAAAGCAAAAGGCCGACGTTCTGCAGAGCGAGGAAGCTCTGGCCGAACTCAGCTACGCGCCGGCCGCACGCATCTGGCGCATCAACCGGGGATGGCGTCGCCGCAAGGACAAGGAGCAACTGGGCTTCTACATCAACCCCATCACGGGCACCTGGAGCAAGCAGGATGCCCCGGATGCGGGCGACGACAACGGCAACGATGACGCGCTCATGGACAAGGTGCCCAACCAGCGCATCGTCCCTTTCGTCGAAGACCATCGCAACCTGCTGATTCTGGCGCCGGTGCATGCGCTTTCGCTGGAGGCCATGGCCACGTTGCAGGCTGCGCTCAAGCGTGGTGTCGAAATGACTTTTCAGATCGAAGAGTCCGAGCTGGTGGCCGAGCCATTGCCAAAGCTCGACGAACGCCGCGCGCTGCTGTTCTACGAGGCCGCAGAAGGCGGGGCGGGCGTGCTCACCCGGCTGGCCAATGACTCCGCCAGCTTGGCCCTGGTTGCACAAAATGCGCTTCGGCTCCTGCATCACAGAGATCCCACCGATGGCATCTGGCGAATTGAAGACCTGCCTGCGCTGGAAGAAACCAATGATCTCGGCAACCACATCTGCGAGGCTGGCTGTTACCAGTGCCTGCTCTCGTACTTCAATCAGCCTGACCACGAGCACATCAACCGCCGCAACCCCGAGGCGCTCAAACTGCTGGTTGCCATGGCCAACGCTCAGGTCAGGTTGCGCCCCTCAGATGACAGTTCACCGGCCGGCCAGGCCGGCACCGCCGGTGCTGAACCAACCGACGACACGCCTCAGGCGCGTTGGCTGGCCGCCCTGAATCAGGCAGGCCTCGCCACACCAGACGCCCTGAGCATCCCCGTCAATCAGGGCGCGGCCACCGCCGCGGCGCAGTACAAGGCCGCGCGCGCCTTGGTGTTCCTCAGCCCGGTCGATGCCGCCACAGCCGCCTCGCTGCAAGACAAGGGCTGGCAATTGCTGGACTTCTCCGAACCCGAACATTGGTCCAAGCGCTTCGCTGAACACCCGGCCGTGTTCGGTTCGGCCAGCTGATATCCCTGAACGCATTCCATGACAACCCTTGAACACGACTTTCAGCCTGGCAACCTGGTTCGCGCACGTGGCCGCGAATGGGTGGTGCAGACCGACTCGCACCGCGACTGGCTGCGCTTGCGCCCTCTGGGCGGCGCCGAAGACGAAACGATCGCCCTGATCCCCGAGTTGGAACTGGCACCGGTTGAACACGCCACTTTTGACCTGCCGGATCCCGCCCTCGCGGGCAACCATGCAGCGGCCGTCCTGCTACGCGATGCTTTGCGCCTCACTCTGCGCGCCGGTGCTGGCCCGTTCCGGTCGTTTGGCAACATCGCGGTGGAGCCACGTGGCTACCAACTGGTGCCCCTGCTAATGGCCCTGCGCCTGTCCACAGTTCGCCTGTTGATTGCCGACGACGTGGGCATCGGCAAAACCATTGAAGCAGGGCTGATTGCCCGCGAGTTGATGGACCGTGGCGAAATTGCCCGTCTCGCCGTGCTGTGCCCACCCCACTTGGTCGAGCAATGGCAGTCCGAGCTCGAAACCCGGTTCAACCTCCATGCCGTCGCGCTCACGGCATCGTCGGCCGCTCGGGTCGAGCGCGAACTACCCCACGGCGTGGCTCTGTTCGATCACCACCCCGTGGTGGTGGTGAGCCTGGACTACATCAAGAGCGAACGCAACCGCGAGCAGTTCATCGCCACGGCGCCCGAATGCATCATCGTGGACGAGGCCCACACCTGCGCCAGCAGCGGCGCCGGCAAGCAACTTCGCTTTGAGCTGTTGCAGCGGCTGGGAAGGAACGAGCACAGGCATCTGATCCTACTCACCGCGACACCACACTCCGGCGACGAAGTCGCCTTCTACAACCTGCTGTCGTTGCTGGATCAGCGCTTCCTGGCGCTGCAAGGCCGCATGTCAGCCAGCGATCCGCTGCGCCAGGAACTGGCCCGCCACTTCGTACAACGCCGCCGCAAGGACATCACCGAGTGGCAGGCCGAAACAGAAGACGGGCGCGGCTTTGCCCGGCGCATGAAGACCGAGCTGACTTACCAGCTCAGTGGCGACTGGGGCAACTTCTTCGACGCCGTGCAAGACTACTGCCGCGAACTGGCAGAGGCTGCCGAACGCGAAGGGGTGGCCGGAGGCTCCGGACTGATGTGGTACGCCACGCTCGCCTTGCTGCGTTGCGTGGCGTCCTCTCCTGCCGCAGCGGTCAAAGCGTTGACCACTCGTCTTGAAGGCACCCAGTCCGAAGAAGACCTGCTGACCGACGAGCGATTGCACGATGGCGCGGCCGATGACCTGTCGGCCAGCGACCTGGAGCCTCCTGCTCAGGTGCAAGACGCGTCCCGCCTGCAAGACCTCATCGCCACGGCCCAGCGCCTTTCCGGCCAATCCGGCGACCCCAAGCTGGCTGCATTGATTCAGCATGTCGGCCAACTGCTCAAAGATGGCTACCACCCGGTGGTGTTCTGCCGCTACATCGCCACCGCACACTACGTGGCGGACCACCTCAAGACGAAATTTCCCCAGGCCACCATCGAAGCCATCACAGGCGAATTCACGCCCGAAGAGCGGCGTGAGCGTGTGGAGGACATGGGCGAAGCCGACAGCCGCATCCTGGTGGCGACCGATTGCCTGTCAGAAGGCATCAACCTGCAGCACCTGTTCACCGCAGTCGTCCACTACGACCTGGCCTGGAACCCCACGCGCCACGAACAACGCGAAGGCCGGGTAGACCGCTTTGGCCAGCAAGCGCCTGAAGTGCGCTGCACCATGCTCTATGGGCAAGACAACCCGATCGACGGCTTTGTACTGAAGGTCATCTTGCGCAAGGGCGAGGCGATCCAGAAGGAGCTGGGCGTGATGGTCCCTCTGCCTGAAGACGATGCCCGCATCAACCAGGCCTTGGTCAAGGCCGCGCTGATGCGCCGCGAGCACAGGGCACCGGCCATCATGCTGCAAGAGTCCTTCGACTTTGGCGAGCCGGAGCGGCTGCTCGCACCTTTGCAGGCTCAGTGGCAAGACGCACTGGAAAAGGCCAAGGCCAACCGCACCGTGTTTGCGCAGCGCCGCATTCGCCCCGACGAGGTACTGCCCGAGTGGCACAAACAGCAGCAGGCCCTGGGTGCCCAAGCCGATGTGAAGCGCTTTCTGCAAAGCGCCTGCGTACGCCTGGGCTCACCACTGGACAACACGCGCCGCGCCAACCAGGTGCGCTTCACCCCTCAACATCTGCCCGAGGCCTTGCGACTGCGCCTGGCCGATGAAGGGCTGGACGCAGCTCAGCTGATCGATTTCGACGAGCTGCACCGCAGCCACCCTCTCGTGGGCCTGCTGGCTCAACACCTGCTGGAAGACGCGCTGGGCAACACCCAGCCCGTAGCAGCCCGCTGTGCGGCCACGCTGACCAACGACGTGGAAGTGGCCACCACCCTATACCTGCTGCGCGTGCGTCATCAACTCAGCTACGTGCGCCGCCGCGAACCCTTCCAGATGATGGCCGAAGAGTCCGTGGCCTTGGC
This sequence comes from Pelomonas margarita, assembly GCF_043555875.1. Lineage (NCBI taxonomy): Bacteria > Pseudomonadati > Pseudomonadota > Betaproteobacteria > Burkholderiales > Sphaerotilaceae > Roseateles > Pelomonas margarita. Next base: position 205,689 of record NZ_JBIGHW010000005.1, read on the forward strand.
CGTACGCGGCCGGGCAAACCCAGAGTGGCTGGCCGATGACCAAGCAGCCCGCCTCATCGAATGCACCCCCAGTGGCAACCTGCTGCCTGAGGCCGTGCAGCGCGAGGTGCGCCAAGCCCTCGAATTCCTGGCCGCCCACCCTCAGCAGTTGCAATCCCTGGCACAGCAACGTGCTGATGCCCTTCTGGACGACCACAAGCGCGTGCGTGAAGCCGCTCGAGACGTGGGCCAATACAACGTCAAGCCCTGCCTGCCGGTGGATGTGATGGGCGTGTATGTGCTCCTTCCCGATTCGCTGTAAGCCTGAGCCAAGAAAAACATGAAACGCATACGCAACAGCAAGCACCAGGCCACGCTCAACCTACCCACCATTCAACTGGAAGGCAGCCTGTTCCTGCCCGACCAGTTGGAGAAGGCCGCGCAAGGCCGCGCCCAAGGTCAAACCGAGGTGGACTACGGTGTGCCCAAGGGCGTCAAGCTCAAAGACGAGTACAGCCGCGCCTTCCAGATTGCCTGCGCGCAGTGGCAACACTTCGCCGCCCAGCTGGACCGTGCCGACGTAGATGCCCACCGGCTAACCATTGGTTTTGTGAGCGAACTGCTCCGCGACGCCTTGGGCTACACCCCAGTACAGCCCACCACTTCGGTGCAAGTGGCCGCCATGGCCTACCCCGTCAACGTGATGGCAGGCCGCATGGCTGTGTTGGTAGCCCCGCACAACCTGGCGCTGGACGATGCCGACCCACGTTTCGCAGTGGCGGGCAGTGGTAACCGCAAGAAGTCCGCCTTCCAGGCCATGCAAGAGCTGCTCAACGCCAGCCCTGAGCACACCTGGGGCATCGTCAGCAACGGCAAGCAACTCCGTCTGTTGCGCGATGCGGCCTCGCTCACCCGACCCACCTACTTGGAATTCGACCTGGCCGATCTGCTGGGCGGCCAGCGTTATGCCGAGTTCGCCAACGTGTGGCGCCTGCTGCACGGCAGCCGTGCACCGCACTCTGGTGGTGCCGCTTGCGTCTGGGAGCAATGGCGCGAAGCAGGCAAAGCCGAGGGCACGCGTGTACGCGACGGTCTGCGCAACGGCGTCGAGAAAGCCCTGCTCACGTTTGGCGAAGGCTTCCTGCAGCACCCCACCAACGATGCACTGCGCGCCGCACTGCACGACGGCAGCCTGAGTAAGGACGCCTACTTCCAGCAACTGCTGCGCCTCATTTACCGGCTGATCTTTGTCTTCACCGTGGAAGAACGCGGTGTGTTGCATCCGGTTGATGACAGCGCCGAGGCATTGGCTGCCCGCAAGGCCTATGCCGCAGGCTATGCACTGGGCCGTTTGCGTGAGCTGTGCCTGAAACGCCGTGCCCGCAACCGGCATGACGACCACTGGCAGGCCATCCGCATCGTCTGGCGCGGCTTGGCGCACGGCCAAGCACGGCTGGCTCTGCCCGCTCTGGGCGGCCTGTTCGCGGAAGATCAATGTCCGCAGCTGGACGCCGCGAACCTGCACAACACCCACATGCTCGCCGCGCTGCAACACCTGCGCTGGGCCGTCATCACTCAGGGCAAGGCCAGCAGTCTCACCCCGGTTGACTATCGCAACATGGGGCCAGAAGAGCTGGGCAGCGTGTACGAAAGCCTGCTGGAACTGGTACCCACCATCGATCTGCCTGCGCGCCGTTTCGGCTTTGTCGGCATCACCGAAGAAGGCAGCACCGCTGGCAACGCCCGCAAAACCTCGGGCAGCTACTACACGCCCGACAGCCTGGTGCAGGAGCTGATCAAAAGCGCGCTGGACCCTGTCATCGAACAACGCCTACAGGCGCGCACCGACAACCCCACCGAGGCTCTGCTATCCATCCGCGTGATGGACCCCGCCTGCGGTAGCGGCCACTTTTTGCTGGCAGCAGCCCGCCGGCTGGCAGAGAAGCTGGCAGAACTGCGCAGCGTTGAGAGTGGGCAGGAGGGTGCCGTGCGCCCGCAAGACTACCGCCACGCTTTGCGTGAGGTGGTGGCCCGCTGCATTTTTGGGGTCGACCGAAATCCCATGGCCATAGAACTGGCCCGCACCGCTCTATGGCTGGAGGGCTTTGAAGAAGGCCGCCCCCTGGGCTTTCTGGACCACCACCTTCAAGTAGGCGACGCGCTGCTGGGCCTAACCGACCTGAAGGCGCTGGAACTCGGCATCGCCAAAGACGCCTTCAAGCCCCTGAGTGGCGACAACAAGGACGTCTGCAAGCAACTCGCCAAGACCAACGCCGCTGCACTGAAAGACTTGGACAGAAAACGCGACGCCCACGTCTTTGGTCAAATGGATGTGGCAAGCCAGAGCGGCAGCGGCCTGACAGAGTTGCGAGCACTCGAATCCCAGCCCGAAGACAGCACCGTTCAGATAGCGGCCAAGGCTGAAGCCTATGGTGCTTACCTACGGCAGGCCCGAGCTGGCCGCCTGGCCCAAGCCGCCAATCTTCTGCTGGGCGCCTACCTGTTGCCCAAGCGCGCGGACACCGCCAGCCACGTTCCCACCACCGCCACGCTCTACCTGACGCTGCAAGGTGTACCGCTTCCTGCTGACCAAGAGGGCACCCTGGCCGCTGCACAACTTGCATGCGATGAAGCCCGCGTGCTGCACTGGCCGCTGGCTTTTCCTCAAGTGTTTGCTCAGGGTGGATTTGACTGCGTGCTGGGTAATCCGCCGTGGGAAGTCTCTCAATTGGGTGGAGAAGAATTCTTTGCAACCCGTGCCCCGCACATTGCTGACTTGGTCGGCGACAAGCGCAAGCAAGCCATCGCGTCACTGGCAGTGGCTGACCCTCGTCTGTGGCAGGCATACGTAGTGGAAAGCCAGCGCATCGCTGCCGCAAACACCTTCTTCCGAGAATCTGGGCGCTACCCACTAACAGCCTTCGGAAAACTCAATACTTACGCCCTATTTGCCGAAAGCATCAACCAGATCACGCAGGCCAGCGGGCGATCTGGCTTCATTGTGCCCACTGGCATTGCCACAGATGACAGCACCAAGGCCTATTTCGCCGATCTCACACAGAGCGGCCGGCTGGTTAGTCTGTACGACATGGAGAACCGCGAGGGGGTGTTTCCCTCCGTCCATCGTAGCTACAAATTTTGCCTGCTCACGCTTGGCTCTGTGCCGAGAGCCGAGTTCGTTTGCTTTGCCGCGCAGGTGGATCAGTTGGCCGATCCACTCCGCCGGTTCAACCTCACGCCGGATGAGTTCCGTCTCATCAACCCAAATACTCTCACTTGCCCGGTGTTCCGCAGTGGGCGCGATGCAGAGCTGACCAAGAAGCTATACCGCGCCGCTCCCGTGCTCATCAATGAGAACCGTCCTGACGGAAACCCTTGGGACGTCAGTTTCTCGCAGGGCTTGTTCAATATGACGAGTGACAGTCCGTTTCCCGAAGCGTCGGGGGCGGGTCTGGTACCACTATACGAAGCCAAGCTTATCCACCAGTTTGACCATCGCTGGGCCACCTATACGCCAGACGGCAGCAGCCGCGACTTGACTGACGCCGAAAAAGCAGACGCGAACTGCGCCGTCATCCCGCGCTACTGGGTGAGTCAAGTCGAGGTAGAGAGGCGGCTGAAAGACAAGGATTGGGCACGTGGGTGGCTTATGGGTTGGCGTGACATCTGTAGGGCCACGGATGAACGCACCGTAATTGCCAGCGTGGCGCCAAAGATGGGAATCGGGCACACCATGCCATTGATCCTGACATTGAAGTCGCCGCAGCTTGCGGCGGCACTGCTGGGTAACCTTTGCTCATTGGTTTTGGACTACTGCGCCCGGGTCAAAGTAGGTGGCACGCATCTCACCTATTCGTATCTCAAGCAGTTTCCTGTCCTAGCGCCAGATCAATACACCGACGAAGACCTCGCCTTCATCGTCCCGCGGGTGCTGGAGCTCACATTCACAGCCCACGACCTGCAACCTTGGGCGAAAGACCTAGGATTTGACGGCCCGCCCTTCACCTTCAACTCGCAGCGCCGTGCTGAGATTCGCGCAGAACTTGATGCCTATTACGCTCATTTGTACGGTCTGACCCGCGAAGAGCTGCGCTACATCCTCGACCCAGCAGATGTTATGGGCTCGGACTACCCCAGCGAAACCTTCCGTGTGCTCAAGAACAAGGAGCGCATTCCTGGTACGAACCAATACCGCACTCAGCAGTTGGTGCTGGCCGCATGGGATATGTTGGAAGTTCGACAGCCGATCACGACGCCGGCACCCAAGCCAGTCCGCCGCGGGGCACCGTTGCCGATCTACGCAGAAGGCGGTACTCCGGCTTCCGCCGCAGAAGATTGGCTGGCGGGGCTGATAGTCGATGTGCTTCAACAAGCCGGACCATGTGATGACAATCAACTTCGGCGACTTCTCGGCGCCCGTCTCCCAGATGAAACTCCGGATGCCGAGGTTCTGCATGCTTGGCTGGCACCCGTGAATACAGAACGCTGGGGTCACATTTGCAGTTGGCTTCGAGCTCTGTTGGGTGTTCCAGCAACAGCGCCCCTGTCAATCCGTAATGCTCAAGCGCAAGCAGAAGTCCTGGGCGACCATCGCACCGAGGCGCTCGCTCGCGCTTTGATAGCGGCTCGTCGCCAACAAGAAGCCGCGCTGGCAGAAGCTCTGGCAGGTTCCACATCAGAAGTTCGACCCGACGAAATACGCAAACAGGGATAAAGACCTATGGATGACGCAGCCACTCCACCCATTGACCATGCCAGACCACGCCTGTGGGTGGAAACACTGTGGCTGCTGGATTCGCTGACGACTAAGGAGCCCTTACGCGAGATTCCCTTGCGGCGTGGACTCAACCTGGTCGTTTCGCCGCCTGGCAAGGGCAGCGCCGGCCACGGGGTCGGCAAAACGGCCTTCTGTCAGTTGTTGCGCTTCGTGCTGGACGACCCCCTCTGGTCCGATGGCTCAACCCTTCGCGACGAACTGCTGCACAGCCGCGAGCTGAAAGAAGGGGCGGTGGCTGCCCGCGTGCACGTCGGCGGCGAGGTGTGGACAATTCTGAAACCCTGGCTGCATCAAAAGCAATACCGCGCATCCCGCACGGCCGACTGGCGACAATTGGCTGCCAACGAGGTCGAAAACGAGTTCAGCGCCTACCAAGCTGCGCTCCGGCAGCATCTGGTGGAAATACTGCCTGTACAAAAACTGCCGGGGTCCGAGCAGCCCATCGAATGGCACCAGATTCTGGCCTGGTGTTCGCGTGACCAGAACGCCCGTTATCAAAACTACTACCAGTGGCGGTCGGATGGCGTCAGATTCAGCCTGCCTGCCAAGTCACCCGCCGCACTGATGCAGATCGTACTGGGCCTGATGCACGATGCCGCGACATTGCAGGAGTTGGACGGCACAGCCAAGACGCTGGAGGAACAAAAAGCCAATCTGCAAGACCTGCGAGAGGAACCTGCACGCTTGCTCAAGCACGTGCGCCGCCAATTGACACGCCGCCTCAACGCGTCTGCCACCACGCCGTTCCGCCAGGATGGCTTGCTCGAACTCCCCAACCTGATCGGGCTCGCCAAGCAGCGGCAAGGCGCGTATCAGCAAGAACTGCGCGACATTGAAGCCGAACGGCAAGAGCTCACGGCAACGCGTCAAACTTGGCTGGAAACACGTGCGCCTCTGAAAAGCAGCATGGATCTTCTGACCAACGAAATCCAGCAGATAGAGGCACTGATTGCGGGCGACATGCAACGCGTAACGGAACTGCAGAACGAGGCCGCGTCATTGCAGCAACAGTTGCCGACACGTTGCGATGCCGGGAACCTGTTGCGCAGGGACTGCAGCTACGTGATCAATCGAATCGAGCAGACCCAGCTTGATCGAAGCCAGCGCATCACAGGGCATCAACGATCCAAGCAGGCTCTCGAGAATGACATGCTGCCTCTGCGCCGCAGGCTTCAAGAACTGAAAGCCGAGGTTGCCCCAATGGATTTACAACTGGCCGACATCGACCAAAAAAGCACTGCCCTAAGCACGAGGCAGGCGCAATCCTTGTCTGCAGTCCAGTTGCTTGACGACGCCCTCGAAGACTACGAGCACTACGACGGCATCGCGACCGGAAAGTCTTCGTCAGCCGATATCGTATCGGTGGAGCGGCAACTTGAATCGGCTCAACGTCGCCATGACCAGCTTCAAATCCAGCTTGACAAGGAACGGGCCGCGTTGAAGGGGCGACATCAGGTCATCAGCAGTGCCATGCACGCCGTTGCCAAGGCCCTTCCCTCATTTCATTGGGGCGTGCTGAGTGACGACGACAAGAGCCGCAGCCGCCCCTTCCAGATGGGGCCGATGCACTCCACAACCTTCAAGGTTCTCGAAATCCTGGCCGGAGATATCGCCTGCCTGCTCGACAGCAGCAAGGCACAAAGCTATCACCCGGGGTTCCTGTTGCATGACTCGCCCCGGGAGGCCGAAATGAGTGAATCCATGCTGTGGGCGCTGCTGGGCCATGTGGCATCGGCTGGAAATGATTCATTTCAGTACATCGTCACCACGTCGACAGAACCTGTCGAGGCGTTCCGCCCGCATGTACGCCTCAGGCTCTCCGCAGACAGCGACGGCGGGTTCCTTCTGCGTCATCGTGTGGGCGTGGGGCAGATGCCTTTGACCTGAGACCACGACGCATGAGATCGCTCCAACAATGCCTACCGATGAACCTGCTGCAACGCTCATTGATTGAAAAAGCGGGTCACGATCATGGCTTCGAGCATGTAGTCGCCAGCGAGCCGGATGGTGTACTGCTGGCTTCAGCACGGCACGCCGCAACCGCGCAGGTAGTTGTCCAGCCCACAGGCGGTTACCTGCTGCGCTTGCGCGCCGAAACGCCAGCCCTGCTACCCGAGATGCGCCGCTCATTTCCCCAGCAGCGTCAAACCGATGGCTTTTCTGCCGACACGGTAGCGAGCTTGGCGACTTTGCTTCGCCGCGCCGCTGGTTTGGCGCGTGCCCTGCCCAGCCAAGCTGCCAACGACTATGAGGCGACAGTGGCCGGCCAGTTGGCTCAACTGCCACCGAACCTTGGCGGGACAGAGGTGGAACGACTGGTCCGTCAGAGAGTAGGACAGCAGAAGTTCCGGGAGGCCATGCTTGACTACTGGGGCGGCGCCTGCGCTGTGACAGCCGTGGCACTGCCCGAAGTGCTTCGCGCCAGCCATGCAAAACCATGGGCGGAGTGCGCCAGCGATGCGGAGCGACTGGACGTGTTTAACGGCTTCTTGCTGGTGGCCAATCTGGATGCGCTGTTCGACCGGTTTCTGATCAGCTTTGACGATGACGGTGGACTTTTGATATCGCCAACATTGACGGATGAGATCCGGAGTCGCCTGGGGCTACATCCCGGCCTGGCGCTGCGCTGGCTCAGCGATGCACATCGCGTGTACTTGGCTTGGCACCGATTGCGGTTGAACGCAGGGTTCGCCTGAACAATCAGGGCCCAGGGCGCCTTCGCACTTTTCGCGGGCCTTGATTCGTGATCTTCACCGCGGCTCCACGACTTGGACTGTCGTGATCCGACACCTCCTCGGTGTGGTCCTGCTGCGATACCAGTTGTGCAGCCTTGCGGCGCCGCCACGGCTGCAAATCGGATGCACGGTCGTCAACGACGTTGATGACATGCGCAACTTTCTGCGGGGATGGCCGTGGCTCCCCCATTGCAGCCAACCTGGCCTTCAAACGCACCAGCTTGCTCGCCTGCTCGTCAAGGGCTTCCACCCGCGCATTCCGGCGTCGCAGGCGCGCGTTGAGGCTGGCCCGCCCTCGGGCTGCAGCACCATTGAGGCCGACGTGGACTGTGGGCAGCCTTTGAATCCCTCTGACCTTGAAGCTGCGGTGATCAACACGCGCATTGGAGCCCTTGCGGGCAAGCGCGGTGTTCACCGCGTCCTGCCAACGTGGCCGCAGCCACGACACGGAATCCGCTGCGCCACTTCGCCGGCAGGCGATGGGATCGAGCCGTTCTGCTTTTTTGCCGAGCCCGCCGTCGGCATCGACGATGCATGCGGTCAGAAGCAAGTGCGCGTGAAAATTTCGGTCATCACCGTCACGGGATGGCGCGTGCAGGGCGCAATCCACTCCGACACCAAACTCGGTGGCGATGTCTTGGGAGAAGCCGAAAGCCAACGCGGCGCGCTCGTCGGCATCCAGCTCGTTGGGGAGCGCGAGCACAACCTCGCGCGCGAGCACGGCATCACGCCGGCGGTGGTGCAGCTCCAGGTCGCTCCAGAATTTTTCGCGATCCCGCACAAGCCGGCCACCCGGCAGGTGGATGCGCGCGTCGAGCACGCCCTTGCGGCGACGGTAGTCAAAGACCTGACCGGTGCGTTGATCAGTGATCAATGCGCCGGCGCGATAAGCCGCCGCCGCAGTTGCAGATCGGCCGCTGGCGCGCGCAATGGGCGGGCGAGCGCTCAAATGAAAAATTGCCATCGCAGTTCCTTCGGGGTGTCGGGGTGCAGCCCTGACCGCACGTAATCCGTAGGATTACTCTAAGTGCGCCCTTCGGGGGGTAAGTCGTTCGCGACCACCATCCAAGAGCCATTCGCAATATGGGCGAAATGACCGGGGGTAATCAGGATCGCGCAGCCCCACAGCTGGCTTGCCAATAAATACACTGTACTGAGCAAACGTATCCGAGTGGCGCTATGACACCCAACAACATCCAGTCGATTGACATCAAACTTCAGCAGCTCAAAAACCGACGCGCCCTGTTGCTCGCGCAGCATGGTGCCACTGAGCGAAAACGCATCACGCGCCAAGCCGTGATCATCGGCAAATGGGTCATGGCCAAGCGGCCGGAGCTCGTGACCGAGATCGCCGGCATGCTGGAGCGCGACCAGGATCGCGCGGTGTTCAAAATGCCGCCCGCGGCAGCTGGAGGCCAGGTGGCTTCCGGCATTTCCCATGTGGACATCCAACTGCCTTTTGATGACGACGCCGAGCCCACCGCCATCAGCTGACCCGCAGAGGTGCCGTGTCCACAGCTTGGACGCAGCTGCAAGGGCGCCGGACCCCGGCACCTGGCGCATCAGCTGTGCACAAACCCCATCGCTGCGCGTCGGGCCGGCTGGCGTTCATCCATGCGCAGCGCCGGCCAGTCTTCTTCGACGAGATGGCTGCGTCCTGCCATCACGGCACGCGCGAACGCGATTTCCGCAGCGTACTTGATGGCCCGCGGGCTCATGTCTCCGATCTGCCCGCTCAACGCTGCGGGCAGATCGGCTGAAAACGGCACTCGCATCTTGCGGATCAGCTCCGCCAGGATCTGCCGGGCGACGTTCATCAGTTGCCCAGCGGACGGCGGCGAGATCTGGAAAACCAGCATGCGCGAGCGCAGCGCCGCAGGGATCTCATCGGCATTGTTGGCCGTCGCGATGAGCCTGAGGTGACTGGCATCGAAGATCAAATCGGGCAGCGATTGGTCAACGAAAAACTTCGACGTGTGCTCCTCCAGAAGCGAATACAGCGGCCCGAGCCCGCTGTACCCGGTCGTGTGGGCCTTGTCGATTTCGTCCAGAACGATCAACCCATTCGCCACCGGATCATGCCCGGCGCGGCCCCAGGCGATGAACTCGAAAACCTGACCCGGCGAGGAGTTCGACCAAAAAGTGCTCGACCCCGCAATCGAGCTGCCATTTGTCTCGGCCGCCATGGACACGAACAGCGGCGGCGGCGTGCCCAGCAAAGCCGCCAGTGCATTGGCGAAAGTGGTTTTTCCAATCCCGGGTCCACCGACGAGAAGGATGGGCGCCAGCCGGTGAGGCAACCCCTGCGCGCACAGTGTGATGTGCGGGCGGATGGCCGTCTCGATCACCTGCGCGAAGCTGGGGAAGCTCGCCACCAGTGCGTCCAGCCGCTGCAGCCAATCAGCGGGCGGTGGCGCCATCGGCCGGCTGATGCCGCTGAGCGCAAGGCGCTCCAGTGTCTGCGCGATACGTCGGCCGGCTTCGCCATCGCGGCCTTTGATGCGCTGCTCGAGCTGTTCTGCGTCCTCTGCGAACTTGAAGACATCGATCGGCTCAAGTGCGCGCGGGCCGGTGACCAGCCCCAGCAGGTCGAGACCGCCATCCACGTCAGGCAGGTCGAAGTCCGGGACCTCGCTTCTGGCCGGCTGAGTGCGGTCGCGCAGCTCGGCTGCCAAGCGGCGGTTGTGCAGTTCCTGCAGGGACTCGGCCAGACTGCTAAGGGTTGCGTGCTCGATATCGCCGCGTCGCGGGGAGAAGTCGAACATCACATGCAAGGCACCCTCCACGCTCACGCAGCTGACGGCTGCCCGACGGGGCTGCCTGCGGCCCAGGATCAGGGCAAACGTGCGCAGGAAGATTTCGCTCAGGTGCCGGCCATCGCGCGACAGCTCGGGATCGAGCCGAACGCTCAGCCAGTCGGGGCATTGAAACAGCGGCAGCAGCTCGCCCACGCCGACTGCGGTCTCAAACAGGTTTTTGGTCATACATAACGCTCAGTTGGGGCGAACGAAGTCCGCGATGACGCCGACATCCAGTGCGGCGCGCCAACTGAGGAATGGGCGACCTATCGTCTGGCTATGCCCGCGAAATCTGGCCGGCCGCGCTCACGCACCACCTGCTGAGGCGATGAGGTTCGTGCGTCGAAGAACTGGGGCATGTGGTGTGCAAGGCAGAAAACGCGGGATGCCGCTGAATCGGGTGCGAGCCATGATGGCAACCGCTATCACTGTAGCGGCACACCCATCGTCCGCACAAGAAAAACCTGGCCGGCTGGCCGGCCGGTGAAGGCGGCATGCGACCTCCGGTCACCTGGCCAGCTCGTCACCCTCAGTGCCTTGGAGGAGCTCCTTGTAGGCTCGCTCGAACTCTCGAGACAGCACGGGCAGGCTGCATCCCAGTGCAGCGGCAATCTTGACCGCGCCGACAAAATTGGGAACCGTCCGGCCGTTCTCGATAGACGACATGTTCGAGCGACCGATGGCGGCCGCCAATCCAACAGATTCTTGCGACAAACCCTTGGATGTCCGCAACAGAACGACCGCTTGGCCGAAGGCCTTTGCAATCGTCGGGTCGGTCGATTTGGAGCCAACGGGCCGGCCCCTGGGGATGACTTTTTTGCTTGCTGTTGCCATCCCACAAGGGTTGCCTTACGTATGCATAAAAACCACACTTAATTAAATACATCAATGATAGAGTCGGTGCAAATGCTGGCCGGCTGGAGATTCAGTCACCGGGACCGCCGCGAAAACTTCCCTCACCACCCATCACTGATGACCCCATCCATCTGGACTGACCTGAAAACCTCTGTCGCCCTTCTCTCGATGGGCTTGCTGATGAATGGCGCAGCACTGGCGCAGGCCGCTCAGATGCCGCACAAGACGTCCGCACGCGTCGCAACACCTCATCCCGTCGCGGCCGCCGTGTCGGCAGGCGCGTCCCAGCGCGACCTCGAGGCCCGAGCAGCGGCAGCCGCACAGAAGGACACGGACCCGCACCTCAACGGATCGGTCCGGGACGTTCCGCAGGTCAGTTCAACGAAATAGTTCGTCACCCCGCTCACCACTTGTTCAACCACTGTGGGAGCACGTCCGTGATCGCATCGATTCTTCTCATCGCCTACGCCACCGCGTCCGTCGCGCTGGCCTTCTGGATCCGCCGCGCGGTCAAACTGCGGCTGGACTGGTCCGACCCGCGCATGCGGTCGCCCATCTTTTCGGGGCATGTGCGCAGCACCGGTGGCGCAGGGGCCCTCGGGGCTGCTGACGCGGCCAGCACAGCGGTGCTGAGTTCAGCCTCGCCGAACGCGGTCATGCTGTTCGTGATCGTCGTCGCAGGCCTCATCGGCGGCGTCATCGGTGCTGGCGTGCTGCCCGCTCTGGTGGGCGGCATCGGCCAGCCCGGGTGGGCGGGCATGGTGGCGCTGGTCGTCGCGATGCTCGCGTGGGTGTGGATCGGCGGCACCCTCTCGGTGCCTGCGCTGGCCCTGGCCTTCAGCCTGGCGCCCATCCTGGCCGGCTTGGCCGTGATCGGGTTCATCGCCATGATGTTCGGGCAAACGTTCGGCTCCGGGCATCCCGGCCTGCTCTCGTCAACCGGAACATGGCAAGCAGGCTTCGGCGCACGGATGGACTACAACCTCTGCGCGGCGGGAACCGCGATGATCACACTGGGCAATCCGCTGGAAATCGCGCGGCAGTGCAAACAGAAAGTCGTCGGCCCTCATCCTGTTGAAGGGCGATTCGCCGGCGTCTACAGCTGCCGGCCGGGCCAGAGCGTGGCGGCCATCGTGGATGTTCGCCCCTTCGGCCCCTACAGGGACGGCCTGAAGGACGCCGAGTTCAGCTTCGGCGATCGGCCGGAGGCCGCGTTTCCGAACGGGGCGTTCGCGGGCTTTGTCCGCCCCAGCGGCACCACGGGCGAGTTCCGATCTGACGAACTCAAATGGACGCAGAAGCCCACAGCCGGCTGGGGCAAACCGGATCAACTGTCTATCACCGCGCTGCCCTCTGGCGGCATCAGCGTGCGGCTGATGAACACGCCCTGCGCCGTGCTACAGGCCAAGCGCTGCGAGCCCGCCGAGCCGGGCCGCGTGCCCACCTGCGAGCGTGAGTTCGCGCAGCTGGGCATCAAGCTCTACAAGCCCGGCACGTTCAAGGAACTGAGCCAGATGATCGCCGACCAAGAAGCCCGGCAGAAGGCCGGCCGCTGAAGCGCTCGGCTCGCGGTCAGAAGCCAGCCTCTTCCCGGCGCCGCACCGCTACGGTGGCAACGGCATCCGGGCCAAGTCGGTGACACACTGACCAGCGCGGATCGCCGCTGGGTGTCAGACAGTGCCGCGCGGATCACGCGGCGTGGCGGCAGGCTCGGCGCCATCGCGGTCAGGGGTGCGGTCATCGTCTTTGGCTTCAGCCTTGCGCGCTGCCTGCCGCAGCCGTGCAATCTCGGACTGCTGCACCACGCAACGCGCTTGCAGCGATGACGAAGCCTTGGACAGCGTTTTGATCTCATCTTTCAGCTTGCGCTCCAATGCCAACGCCGCCGCTTGCTGTTCCTGCAGACCCTGCAACTGAGTCTCCAGCTTGGCCTCACGCAGTTCGGCTTGGTGTGCGCGGTAGGACTGGGCCTTGGTTCGTTCTTCCGCGACGGCAGCAGTCTGTCTAGCCATGGCAACATCGTCGGCGCTGCCCTTGATCAATTGCCGGGCCTGATGCAGCTCGGCTTCCAAAGCCTCAAGCCGATCCAGACCGATCGAATCACGCTCCAGCTTCCGATGTAGCGCTTCTACTTGGCCGCGGTCGGCCGCGGCGCGCTCCTCGGCCTCATTGATCGCCTTGGATGTCAGGTCCCGCAGCTCCTCCAGTTCTCTCGCCCGCTCCTGCAGTTGCCCCTGGTGCCGAAGCACTTGGGTCTGTGCCGTGTTCAGCTCCTGCTCCTTTCCGGCCAGCCGGCCTTCCATCGCCTCCAATTCCGCGGCCAGTTGCCCCATCGCTTCTTCTGCATCCGCAGCGCGCATGTTGGCGTCGTTCGACGCCAGGCTAGCGGTCTCTGCGATTTGGGCGAGGATCAGATCGACGATGCCTGGGTTGAGCTGGACGTTGCTGGCAACGCGGGCCGCACGGGCCTCCTTCCACTGCCGCAACATCGGCAATACCTTGCTGTTGGAGCCGCCACCCAGTTGATCACGAACCGTGCGAACGCTGGGCTCCAGCCCTTGCTGTTCCATCGATTCCGCAACGGCCGCAACGGCGCTGTAGGTCAGGTCGAGTGTTTTCATGTTTTCATTCCTTCATTTCTTCGGTTGGTAACAGGTAGCGTTACGGTGCGTTATCGCGTGTAGCGTTACGCAGCGTTATCAGGTGGGTGTTACGGGCAGCGCCGATGGCGACGGCTCGGTGCCCCACCATGTCGGGGTGATGTGCACAGGTGGCCCGGGTGGCGCGGCCATGTGCTCAGGACCCAAATGCGCCGGCCAGGCTTGCAGGTGTTGCCCGGGCAAGAGCTCGACCTGGGGTTGCAGGATGTCGATTCCTGGGAAACAGGCTGCGCCCCCCTTCGCACCGTGCCGGTAGACCTCCAGCGCGCGTCCCCGGTGTCCGATCAGGACCGCATTGACTCCGTTGAACCCACCCAACCCAGCCGGGTAGCTGATCGAGGGGCGATGGTCCTCAAACGCCTTGATGAAGTCACGTCGAGCGAATGAGACGCTGCCGGCATCTCGGACCAGCCGGATCACTGAGTGCCATCCCCCGATCACCTCGATGGAAAAGTGGATGGCGGCGTGCTCGAAGATGACGAAGAAGTTGCGGTCTGCACACGCCAGGGCTGCCTCCCTGACCATCAGCCACGCACCCGAGATGCCGCCGAATCGAGAACGGTCCAGCTCCTGGCGAATGGCGGCCATGCTGGGCGCGAAGGGCGAAGTCAAGGCATGGTTGTCGAACGCCTCACGGAGTTCGAAGGGCTGACAGGCAGCGAACGCCTCGTACCATTTCGCCATCTCCAGGGCACCGACCTCCTTCCCGGTGCGCTCCGCGACCTCGCACAGGCATTCAGTCACCACACGCACGACCGATGGCGACGGTTTGACGGTCACGCGGTTCATGCTGCGCTCCCTTCGATCGTCAGCACCGATGGCGCTTCGGCATCGATCACGTCGGCCTGGTACCGTGCTGCCACGGCTGCGGCGATTTCTGCTGTGCGCTGGGCCGCAGGCTTGAGCATGCTGATCTGCGGGGCGTTGTCTGAACGGGCCTCGCTGGCCAGGCCCACGACGCGATCGGTGGTCTTGCAGATGACCTCGAGCGTGTCGAGCCTGCGGGTGCATTTGGCCGTGCGCCCTTGGTAAAAGGGGTCCTGCGCCGCATGGCTGATGGCGCGGCAGATCAGCGCTGCGCTGACACCTTCGTCCAACCGGGCCTGGATGACGCTTCGGCGGGCCTTCAACAAGTGCTCATCGGGACGCGCTGTTGCCTGCTTCCAGTGCTCAAAGATCACCAGAACAGGATCGACCTCGCCCACCAATTGGCTGTCCTCCTTTGTGCCTGTGTCCTGGTCGACATGAGACGAAGTAGTACCTGCTGAGGAGGGGAGCCAGGAGCTGTCTGACGATGTGCTCCTGTCCCTCTCCCTCTCATGTGTCTTTTCATCTACCTTATGTTTTGACTCTTCGGTCATCTCATATGGCTGAGCCGCGGCCGGGCCGTGGCCCGCTCCCGACGGCAAGACCACTGCGGCAGCGGCCTGCCTGCGGGCAACGCCCACCAGCGCGCGCTCGCGTTGCTTTTCAGAGCTGCGGTCGGTCTTCTGTTTGCTGTCCCATGCCTGCAAGGCCCATCCTCCGAACTCAGGGTGATGCCAGCGGCCATCTCTGGCCAGGTACCAGTCAGCCAGGACTTCGGGGCGAATGACCGTCCAGCCGGCGACATCCCGGCCAAAGCCCGCCATGGCCGCCAGTTGCGTGTCGTTGTCCGGCAGCGTCATGGCGGGCTGCTGCCGCCAGGCCTGCGCCATCAGCAGCACCAGGGCCCGGAATGGCTCCGGGTTGGCGGCCAGCGCGAGCAGGTGCCCGGTGAAGTAGTCCATGCGGACAGGCGCCCAGGGGTACGTGGCCAGATTGACTTGCGCAGGAACCAGCGGCTCATCTTGCTCCGCGGCCGGCCCGCTGACCGCGCTTGTTTCTGATTTACTCAGTCTCATCGGTTCCCAAATATGTGTTGGCCTGAATCGGCCGTAACTTTGATGGGAATGAAATGGGGGCTCTGGTTCAGGGTACCCATTTCAAATCCCGCGAAGGAGACGAATGGCAGAAACCCCGGGCCACCGAAAATAACGGAAAACCCCACGATGGTGAGGAACACGGATTTCAAACATTCGCCATCGAAACGCCTTCTTCTTCGGCGATCGATGGGGAAAGTTTGCCGGATATGACGCAAATTGGCACGCCGGCCAATCTGGCGAAAGTTACATCTGAAAATTCAAGATCGGCAATAGTTTTTGAACTACTCGATAAACCATCGATTCACGTCGTGACGTGAATAACAGGTCAAATCAAACGTCTAAACGTTTAATAACTTGCCCGCCAAATAAGCCGCTTGGCGCTTCGCAACAAATGAAACAAAATGCAACCGAGAAAAAGAAGCGAAACGGCAGAAGACGTCTATTGGTGAGCGAAGCGCCCGCCCGCCCCTCTGCCCACAGCGTCGCGGCACACCATCTGACCGAGCGGCGCAACGTCGCCACGACTCCTGCCGGCGGTCGACTCAGCGCCTCCGGTACGCGTTGCATAAAAACATCAGCCTCGAGGAAGCCAACATGCGCATTTCTTGACCCAAGGTGCGATGTATCCAGATACTGACGACGTCCCTGAGCGAAAAAGAGTCTGATGCGGCGTATGGGTGCACGGGATCGCAGCAGGCAGTGACGGGACTTCATATAGTGCACTGACGACATCAGAGGTAGCCCTCTGATCCACGACGGAGCCCAGGAACAAGTTCTCTTGGGGCAGTGGACGGTCGGACATCAGTAGATCCGGTTCGTATCCCCCAATTCTGGGTAAGGGGATCAGGAGCGCAAAGTTGCGACGAACGGTGACCCGGTTCTTTCCCCTCGGGGATTTCGAACCTTGGATCACCATGCACGATTGCCAAAAATCGGCCGCTCGCCCGAGCCACACCCTCAATCCCCTTCTGTCGCGAATCGCGGTTTTTACTGCGGGCAACGATTTGCGCTGCGATTCAGCGCCGGAATCACCGCGCCAGGGATTCGCCCCATGGCAGACGCAAGCCGAAGAACTCCAGGGTGCAGCGCGGCACCATGCTGAATGGGCACTGAGCCAACTGAGCGAAGGGGCCACCCAATGAGCGCAGCCCAAACCCTGACCATCGAAGCGGCAGCCGGGTTGGTGACCGTGAACAAGGCCGCCGAGTTGACAGGCCTCTCGGTGAAAGCCATTCGCCGCAAACGCGAGGAAGGCATCTGGCGCGAAGGACGCGAAATCGTGGTCGGCCCTGACAAGCGGATCTACGTTGACATCGAAGCCTTCCAGAAGTGGGTTCGGGGGCTGCAATGAAAACGGAAACCTCGATCAAGAGCCTCCCCGGTGTGGAGAAGCGCGGCAACTCGATCCGCATTTCGTTCACGACCCGGGACGGCACCCGCCACAAGAAGACCTACAAACTCGACGGCATCGTGATGGCCCCCACCGGGCCCAACATGAAAGCCGCGATGCGACTGGTCCAAGAGATCAAGTCGGAGATCAAGCTCGGCGTCTTCGACATGTCACGGCACTTCCCCGACGATGCAGAGGTGCTCGCTGCTGCGCAGGCCGAGCAAGCCAAGCGCCGTACGGTCGCACAGCAACTGGACATCTGGCGCTCTTCGCTGATCGTCGCCCCGTCCACGGCTGAGGGCTACGACACCGCCGTGCGGTTCTGGAAAAAGGCGCCCGCAGCCGCTCCCCTGGAGGGACAGACATGGCAAGACATGCCACTGATCGGCGAGGTGCCCATCGACGCTCTGGTGCTGTCACAGGTCAAGGCTGCCTTGGCCAGCAAGGCACACCGTTCAGGCAAGACGACCAACAACTACATCAGCGTGCTGAAGCAGGCGCTGGATCTGGCTGTCGGTGATCGGCTCATTCCTGATCACCCGGTAGTTGGCAAACCGGTGAGGCGCACGTGGCAGACGGGTACGCCTGACCCGTTCTCCAAGGCAGAGGTCAGCCTGATCGTGGCAGACATGTGGTCGCACTACCCCGCGCAGGTCGCGGCCATGTGCGAATTCTGGTTCCTCACCGGTCTGCGGACATCCGAACTGCATGGCCTGCGGTGGGGCTCGGTCGATCTCCGGCAAGGAACCATCCACATTCACGAAGTCATGGTGCGCGGCAAGTCCAAGGCGACAACCAAGACGAACAAAGATCGGCAGATCAAGCTGCCCCAGCGCGCTCTGGAACTGCTCAAAGCACAGAAGGCCAACACCTACCTGCGTGGAGAACACGTGTGGGACGACCCGCGCAATGACGGCGGCCCCTGGGTAGACGAGCGCCCCTTCCGCCGCTCGTACTGGACGCCGACCATCAAGCGCCTCGGCATCCGCTACCGCAAGCCCTATCAATGCCGCCACACCAACGCAACCATGCGACTGATGGCCGGCCAACGCCTGGGTTACGCGGCGCAGCAGATGGGCCACACCGTGGACATGTTCGTCCACACCTACACACGCTGGATCAACGACGGCCACAGCTCACTCGAAGACCAGAAGCTCGAGCAGTTCCTCGCACTGGAGACGCCTGGGGTTGCCGTGATCGGCGGCGTCAGCTGACGCCAGCCAGTTGCAGCTGCGCTGTGCTCACATCACGGCGATGTGGTGGTAAATGCGAGCCAGCAGCGCCTCGGAATCTGCTGCCCCTGGTAGTAGAGCGCAGCGGTCTTGCGGTGGCGCTGGTGACTACAACGTACGCAACTCCTGTGTCCCGCCGTCGAGGCCGACGTCAGGCAACCGCTGTTCCTTCGTGCTTGACCTTGAGCTTGGATTTGCTGGCAGGACGAGCCGCCGACTTGCGAGCCACGCCGGACGCGCGCGCGCGATGTGGCGCCGATGGCTTGGCGAGGGAGCTCAGGCTATCAAGCATGATCACAGTGCCTGCGCCCGTTCTGACAGCCACGGCCAGTTCTCCGCCCATGGCTTCCACGTACTTGCGTAGCGTCGAGAGCAGCAGGTCCGAACGCTTCTCCAGTTGAGCCACAGCGTTTTGTTTGACATTGAGCACCCGCGCCACTTCGTCCTGGGTCTTGACCAATGCCGAGCGGACCTCGGCCAGCGAGTCCGCGTGGCGAACCATCTCCTCGGCCAGGACGCTCGCCTTGCTCTGGATGAGCTTCTGATCCTCAGCGGAAAACTCTTCGATGATGCTTTGCAGTGTGGTGCTCATGGTGATTCCTTCTTCGCCTTGGCGAGCTTTTTCAGGTGGGCGTCGAACCGCTTGTCGGCCGTCTTGATCAGGGACTTGTAAAACGCTGCCTCGTCCTGCCCCTGCTTGTCGCCAGCCACCAGCACATAGGCCTTTCGCTGGGGATCGAAGGCAAAAGCCGCCCGCCAGATCTCCGAGCCGTTGTGTGCCTTGAAGCGCAACTCCTTCATGTTGTCGTGCTTCGAGCCATTGAGCGTGTCGACATGAGGCCGTCCTGTCTTCGGCCCTGCCAGCTCGATGGCCTTGGCAGCAGCAGCCAGTTCGCGGCGCACGTCCAAGTCGAACGCGCGGAACTCCGGCAGGAACTCATCGTGAAAGATGACTTCCCAATTCTCCGAGGGAGCCGGTACAGCAGGCTCGGACGCCGACGACGATTTCTTGGATCTTCCCGCCATAATAATTTTAACGTGATATCACTTTAAAATTATCTCACAAGCAGAGCATGGCTGTCAGAGATCGCGTTGTCAAGACAGGCCCTGCCCGCAACCTGCTCGACTCAGGACAGGGGACCCTCTCCTCGACGCGACACATTGATGGCACCAACAAAGGCGACATGCGTCCCGCATGACGTCTTGAGGCAGTGTTTGCCGGCGATGCTTGAGTGAGTCGATCTGCGCCGAGGCAGCAAAGACCCGCCGAAGACTGGAAGTCCGATCAGGCCGCGAGAGTACCAAGACAACAGTCGGCGATTTCAGCTTTGCCCCTGGCGTGCCCCTGAAACGAAACAAGGACCCGAAGGTCCTTGTTTTTACTAGCATTTTTTGGGGTGGCTGATGGGACTCGAACCCACGACAACAGGAATCACAATCCTGGACTCTACCAACTGAGCTACAACCACCGCAGAGCCATAGAGTATAGCGCAGAAATTCAGGGTGCGCTAGCAGATGATGCAGGAGCGGCCACATTGATGACCGCTTTGTACTGGGACTTCAACACCGACAGGTAAGCCTGACCCTCCGCACGCGCCCAGGCGGCGACGTATTGCTGGGCGGCGCGCTTGTCGTCGATGACGCTGGCATCGCGCGGCTGCAGTTGGTTGATGCGCGCGACGACATAGCTGCCGTCGTCGGCGGCAACGCCCACGGCGGCGGGCAGCTTGGTCGCGTCGGCACCGAGCACGGCCTCGAGCTGGGCACGGCTGAGGTTCAGCGGCTTGGCGCGCGACACGGTCGTCGCGGCGTCCAGGCCGGCGGTGTCGGCCGGGTTGGCCTTCAGCGCGGCCAGGCGCGCCTCACCGGCCTTCCTGGCTTCGGCGCTGGCGAGCTTCTGCAGCAGCTGGCCGCGGACCTTGTCCTTCACATCGGCCAGCGGCGGCACGCGCGCCGGGTTGTGTTGCACGACACGGGCAGACACGAGCTGGCTGGGGCCGGCCTCGACAGCTTCGGTGTTGCGCTTGTTGCGCAGCGCCTCGGCGCCGAACACGGCGTCCAGCACCTTGGCCGAGGCCAGCGGGCCGACGGCGCCAGGCAGGGGCTGGCGGGCAACAGTGGCCGTCTGCACCTGGAGCTTGAGCTTGTCGGCGGCGGGCTGCAGGCTGTCGGACTGTTCGTAGACGAGATTGCCGAACTGCTCGGCCGCCTCGGTGTACTTGCGCTGGGCGAGCTGCTTGCGCACCTCGGCCTCGACCTCGCCACGCACGTCGTCGAACGACTTCTTGTCACCGCCGCGGATGCCCGTGAGCTGGATGATGTGGAAGCCGAAATCGGTCTCGACGAGGTTGCTGATCTCGCCCTGCTTCATCGCGTACACGGCGGCGTCGAATTCCTTGACCATGGCGCCGCGGCCGAAGAAGTCCAGGTCGCCGCCGTTGACGGCCGAGCCCTCGTCCTGCGAGTTCTTCTTGGCGACGTCGGCGAACGAGGCCGGGTTCTTGCGCACATCGACCAGCAGGGCTTCGGCCTTGGCCTTGGCCTTGGCGTGCTCGTCGGCCGCTGCGCTGCGCTCGGCCTTGATGAGGATGTGGCTGGCGCGACGCTCCTCCGGCACGCCGTAGCGCGAGGCGTTCTCGTCGTAGTACTTGCGCAGGTCTTCCTCGGTGAAGCTGACCTCCTTCTTCAACGCCTCAATGTCCAGCACGAGGTACTGGATCTGGGCCGATTCGGGCAGCTGGAACTTGGCCGCATTGGCCGGCTCCTTATAGAAGGCCTCCAGCTCGGCATCGCTGGGATTCAGCTTGGCGGCAAAGGCGGCGACGTCAAAGCGCTGCAATTGCACTTCGCGCTGCTGCAGCAGCGCATCGAAGGCGAGCTTGGCGTTGGCCGCGCCGCCGATGGCAGACGTCTCCACGGGTGCCATCACCTGGCGCAGGCCGTAGTCCTGGCGCAGACGCTCCAGGAAGCCGGACGGCGTCATGCCCTGGGCCGCCAGGATGGCCTTGTTGACCGTGCCATCGGGGTTGCGCAGGAAGGCCAGTTGCGGATCGGCCCAGAAGCGCGCCTTGGTGGCTTCGGGGCTGGGCGTGAAGTGCTGGTGCAGCGCCGCGGCCTGCAGCGTGCGCTCGTTGACCATGCCTTCCAGCGCCTGGTGCTTGGCTTCGGGCGTGTCCAGCAGCTTGGCATCCACGGTGGGGTTCTGGCGGCGCACACGATCACTCTGCTCCCGCACGGCCACGTCCCACTCGCCTTGCGTGATCTTGCGGCCGTTGACGCTGGCCACGCCGGCGTTTGCGCCTCCCATCATGCTGGTGTAGCCCTCCATGCCAACGAAGGCGAAGGACGGCAGGATCAGCAGCAGCAGGATGAACTGGAACAGGCGGTTGTGCTGGCGAACGAAATCAAACATCTCGGAGAGCCTTGAGGGATCAAACGCAACGAAGGCGAACCGAGGTTCGCCTTCGAGGGGAGCCGCATTCTAGATGCGGCACCGCAGCTGCCGCTGCAGGGTGGGTGGTGGGCGCTGACGGGCTCGAACCGCCGACAATCTCCGTGTAAGGGAGGTGCTCTACCAACTGAGCTAAGCGCCCGGAAAAACCGGGATTATCAGGCCTGGCGAGGCCGTCAGTTGCAAGCGTCCCTGAGTGCCTTGCCGGGCTTGAACTTGGGCACCTTGGCCGACTTGATCTTGATCGCGTCGCCGGTCTTCGGGTTGCGGCCGGCACGCGCCGCACGCTTCGTGACGCTGAAGGTGCCGAAGCCCACCAGCGACACGGTGCCGTTCTTCTTGAGCGTCGTCTTGACGCCGCCAATCACGGCTTCGAGTGCGCGGCCGGCCGCAGCCTTGGAAATGTCGGCCTGCTTGGCAATGTGCTCGATCAATTCGGACTTATTCACTCATGCCCCCAAGATTGGACGATTCAGCGATTGGGTCCCGCGTACTGCCGCCAGCCCCTTGGTGGCCGTGATGACGACGGCCAGGACTGGCGCGGGGAAACGGATTCTAGACGCGGGCCACCGGTGCGGCGGGGCGGGAAAAGTCCGGATACAACTCGACGCGCCGTGGGCCGCGAAGGCTCGTCGTCAGCGCGCCTTGGCCCGGATCTCGGGCAACGCCTTCTGCAGGTAGTACACCATCGACCAGATGGTCAGCACGACGGCTGCATAGATCAGCCAGGTGCCCCACACGCGCGTCGGGATGACGCCGAACAGCAGGCCGTCGAACAGCAGGAAGGGGATGGCCACCATCTGCACGGTGGTCTTGAGCTTGCCCACCATGTGCACGGCCACGCTGCGCGACGCACCGATCTGCGCCATCCATTCGCGCAGCGCCGAGATGGCGATCTCGCGGCCGACGATGACCAGCGCGACGAAAGCATTCACGCGCCCCAGCTCCAGCAGGATGAGCAGCGCAGAACAAACGAGGAACTTGTCGGCCACCGGGTCCAGGAAGGCACCGAAGGACGAGGTCTGGTTGAGCTTGCGGGCCAGGTAGCCGTCCAGCCAGTCGGTCAGCGCGACGACGATGAACAGCACTGTCGCGAACAGGTTCTGGTGCACAGGCGCCAGCTCCAGGTAGAACACCCCGACGATGAGCGGGATGGCCACGATGCGGGCCCAGGTCAGTAGGGTCGGGAGTGTCCAGAACATGGCAGACATTGTGCCCAAGGCGGCGGCCTCTCCGGGCCGGGACTGTGGCGGCGTTGCCAAGCAGCCTGCAGCTGCGGGGCTCAGTCCAGGCTGCGGGGCTTGAAGCGGCGATCCTCGTCGAACAAGAAACTCTCGGTGAAGCGCCAAGGCTCGGGCATGCGGCGCACGTCGCCGAAGGGCGCGGCGCGGTGCACGGCGTCGATGGCCATCTGCAGCGTCTCAGGCCCGAAGCGGGGCGGCCGCAGCACGTTGATCTTGCGCACGCTGCCGTCGGACTTGAGCTCCACGTCCAGCACGACGACGGTGAGCAGGTGCGAGGGCGCGGGCGTCATGTAGGTGCGCTCGGGGTTGGCCATGACGATGCGGTCGGCCGCCTGCCGACGCAGCTCCTCGTGCGTGCGCACGGCCTTGGGCGCTGGCAGACCCTTGGGCTTGTTCAGCGCCGCCGAGGGCTGCGGCGCGGCCGGCGCCACGGGCGCAGGTACAGGGCTGGCCACCGGCGCCGGTGGCGGCACCACGGCAGCGCCCGGGGCCGGCGCACGCGGCGCGGCCCCGCAGGCCGCCAGCAGCGGCGCGATCAGCCATGCGGTCGCACGTTGGCAGGCAGTGGCGAGCGTCATCACAGGTTCTCCGGTGGGGTCGGGGTGGCACCGCCCAGGCAGTGCGCGGTGGCTATCTTCGGCGAGTTCCAGTGCGCTGCCTGTCAGTGCAGCGCGCGGTAGATCTCTTCGGCCAGATCACGCGAGATGCCTTTCACGCTGCACAGCTCGTCGACGCTGGCGCCGGCCACGCCGCGCACACCGCCGAAGCGCTGCAGCAGCTGTGAACGCTTCTTGGGCCCGACACCCGGCACATCCTCCAGCCGCGAGCCGCCGGTGCGCGTGGCGGCACGCTTGGCGCGCATTCCGGTGATGGCGAAGCGGTGCGCCTCGTCGCGGATCTGCGCAATCAGCATCAGCGCCGCCGAGTCGCGGCCCAGGTAGACCTTCTCGCGACCGTCGGCAAACACCAGCTCTTCAAGCCCGACCTTGCGGCCTTCGCCCTTCTCGACGCCAGCGATGAGGCTCAGGTCAAGCCCCAGCTCCTCGAACACCTCGCGCGCCATGCTGACCTGGCCACGGCCACCGTCCACCAGCACGAGGTCGGGGAGGCGCCCGGTGCCCAGCTGCGCAGCCTCGGCCATCTTGGCGTAGCGGCGCGTCAGCACCTGACGCATGGCGGCGTAGTCATCGCCACCAGTCACGCCCTCGATGTTGTAGCGGCGGTACTGGCTGCTCTGCATCTGGTGCCCTTCGAAAACGACGCAACTGGCCATCGTCGCCTCGCCCGCCGTGTGGCTGATGTCGAAGCACTCGACGCGGAACTTGTCGATCTCGGTGACGGACAGTTCCAGCGCATCCACCAGTGCGCGCGTGCGCGCCTGCTGCGAGCCCTCTTCGGCCAGCAGCCGCGCCAGCGCCAGCTCACCGCCCTTCACACACATCTCCAGCCAGATGCGCCGCTGGCCGCGTGGCTGGGCCTGCACGGTGACACGGCTGCCGGCCTGGCTGCCCAGCACCTCGCCCAGACCGGCGTCGACCGGCTCGCTGACGATGACGAGGCCGGGCGCCGGCGAGGCCAGGTAGTGCTGGGCCATGAAAGCCTCCAGCACCTGCCGCTCAGGGGACACCGCCTCCTCGTCATCCAGGTGGATGGCCGTCGCGTCGTCAACATGCTTGGGGAAGAAGGCCCGGTCACCCAGGTGCCGGCCACCTCGAACCATGGCCAAGTTCACGCAGGCCTTGCCGCCCTGCACCTTGACGGCCAGGATGTCCACATCACGCTCGCCGCCCGTGGCGCTGCTCTCGTCGACCACCTGCTGCTGCAACACCTTGGCCAGCGCCTGGATCTGGTTGCGAACCTCGGCGGCCAGTTCGTATTCGAAGCGTTCGGCGTAGGCCGCCATCTGCTCCTGCAGTGAGGCCATGACCTCGTCGGTCTCGCCGCGCAGAAAGGCCTGGGCGCTCTTCACGTCACGCGCGTACTCGCCCGTCTGACCGGCCGGCACGCAGGGGCCGGAGCAGCGCTTGATCTGGTGCAGCAGGCAGGGCCGGCTGCGATTGTTGAAGACGCTGTCCTCGCAGGTGCGCAGCTTGAAGACCTTCTGCATCAGCTGGATGGACTCCTTCACCGCCCAGGCACTGGGAAAGGGGCCGAAGTACTGATGGCGCCTGTCCACCGCGCCGCGGTAGTAGGCCATGCGCGGGTAGTCGTGCGAGCTGATCTTCAGGTAGGGGTAACTCTTGTCGTCCCGGAACAGGATGTTGAAGCGCGGGTTCAACGTCTTGATCAGGTTGTTCTCGAGCAGCAGCGCCTCGGCCTCGGTGCGCACCACCGTGGTTTCCATGCGGGCAATGCGCGCCACCATCATGCCGATGCGCGTGCCGCCGTGGTTCTTCTGGAAGTAGCTGCTGACGCGCTTCTTCAAGTCCTTGGCCTTGCCGACGTAGAGCACCTCGTCCTTGGCGTCGAAGTAGCGGTACACGCCCGGCAGCGCCGGCAGCGCAGCCACCTCGACCAGCAGCTTGTCGCGCATCTCGCGGGCGGCCACCTCCATCTCGGCGGCGCGCTGCTTCTCAGCGGCTTCGATGGCGGCACGCTCGGCGCGGAACTGCTCGACGGGATCGGGGCTGGAGGGCGACGTGCTGGACATTGCCGGCATTCTGGCCTGGGACAATCGACCCATGAGCGAACCAATGCTTTGGGACATCTTCTGCCGCGTCATCGACAACCATGGCGACCTGGGCGTGTGCTGGCGGCTGGCGCGGGACATCGTCGCTCGTGGCCATCAGGCCAGGCTGTGGATTGATGACGCCTCGGCGCTGGCGTGGATGGCGCCCGAGCGGCCCGACCGGCGCCACGGCGTCGAGATCCGCGCCTGGCCCGAGACCGATGTGGAGACCCGCCCGGGCGATGTGGTCATCGAGGGTTTCGGGTGCGAACTGCCGGCCTTCTTCGTCGCCCGCATGGCCGCGCGGCAGCCCGCACCGCGCTGGATTAACCTCGAATACCTCAGCGCCGAGGACTACGTCGAGCGCAGCCATGGCCTGGCCTCGCCACAGTTCCACGGCCCCGGCGCGGGCCTGAGCAAGCATTTCTTCTATCCCGGCTTCACACCCCGCACCGGTGGCCTGCTGCGCGAGACGGGCCTGCTGGAGCGCATCGAGAATTTCGACGGCGCATCCTGGCTGGCGGCGCGCGGCTGGGCGCCCGAGGAGGGCGAGCGCGTCGTCAGCCTGTTCGCCTATGCCAACGAGCGCCTGCCCGCCCTGTTGGCCAGCCTGGCCGAACAACCCACGCTGGTGCTGGCCTGCCCCGGGCCGCTGCAGTCTCTGATCACCGCCCGCCCCGGACTGCGCAGCATCGCCCTGCCCTACCTGCCGCAGGACGACTTCGACCGGCTGCTGTGGGCCTGCGACCTGAACTTCGTGCGTGGCGAGGATTCGTTCGCGCGTGCGCAGTGGGCCGGCAAGCCCTTCGTATGGCACATCTACCCGCAGCCCGAAGACGACGCCCACCACGCGAAGCTCGAAGCCTTCATGGCCCGCGCCGGGCTGCCGCCGGCCTGGCAGGCGGTGTGGCGCGGCTGGAACGGCCTGGGCGCCCTGCCCACCTCGATCGCCAGTCTGGCGGAAGCTTCGGACCACGCCCGGCACTGGCGTGCGCAATTGGCAGCCCAGCCCGACCTGCTGACGCAGCTGCGGGGCTTCTTAGGGGTTTCCAGCTAGAATGTTGGGCTTTGCCGCGCCATACCGGATCAAATCCGTTGGAGTTCTGGTGCGCAGCTCCTGACTAATCCCGAGAGACCACCATGAAACTCGCTCAAGAAATCCGCGCCGGCAACGTGATCATGCACGGCAAGGATCCGATGGTCGTGCTGAAGACCGAATACAGCCGCGGCGGCCGGGGTGCCGCCACCGTGCGCATCAAGATGAAGAACCTGCTCAACGGCGCCGGCGCTGAACTCGTGTTCAAGGCCGACGACAAGATGGAGCAGATCATCCTCGACAAGAAGGAGTGCACCTACTCCTACTTCGCCGACCCGATGTACGTGTTCATGGACACCGAGTACAACCAGTACGAAGTCGAAGCCGAGAACATGGGCGACGGCATCTCCTACCTGGAAGACGGCATGGCCGCCGAAGTCACCTTCTACGACGGCAAGGCCATCTCCATCGAGCTGCCCACCAGCGTCGTGCGTGAGATCGAGACCGAGCCGGCCGCCAAGGGCGACACCTCGGGCAAGGTCATGAAGCCCGCCCGCATCGTTGGCACCGGCTTCGAGATCTCCGTGCCGGCGTTCGTCGAGAACGGCGACAAGATCGAAATCGATACCCGCACTCACGAGTACCGCAAGCGCGTCTGAGCGCCGGCAACCTCGCCAACAAAAACGCCCGCATTGCGGGCGTTTTTGCATTCAGAGTGCGTCGTCGGACAGGTCAGGCACCTCGGGCTCGGCGTCGATAGCGCGATCGAAGTCGGCCGCACCGCTGCGCAGCGGAATCCACGGGCGGTCCAGCGGCCGGTAGACGCGGCGCTGCAAACGGGCCAGGCGGTCGGAACGCTCGATGGCGGTCATCACCGCATCGGGCGAGATCAGCATCGCGAAGGGATCGGCCAGGTTCGGGGTGTTGGAC
This sequence comes from Pelomonas margarita, assembly GCF_043555875.1. Lineage (NCBI taxonomy): Bacteria > Pseudomonadati > Pseudomonadota > Betaproteobacteria > Burkholderiales > Sphaerotilaceae > Roseateles > Pelomonas margarita. The sequence continues at coordinate 233,348 of NZ_JBIGHW010000005.1, forward strand.
AGCATGGTGGGCCTCGTGAGGAGTCGATGGCCTCACTGTAGGCAGCCAGCCCGGGCCGCAACAGTCGGCACAGCACGCTGCGGGCTGTCAGGTTTTTTCCTACACGGTCGCTGCGGCGCAGCGCTCAACGCCCGGCGTCTGCCGCGCGCTGGCGCTCAGCCATAGCGCGCCGCAACTCGACGGCCATCGCATCGCGCCCACCGCGCACCGCGAAGTCGGCCGCAGTCAGCTCCTGCTCGTTGGCCGCGCGCGGCTCGGCGCCGGCCTTCAGGAGCAGCGGCACCAAGTCGCCGCTGCCATAGCGGGCCGCCATCATCAGCGGCGTCGTGCCATTGTCGGAGCGCGCATTCAGCGCCGCGCCCTGCGCGATCAAGAAGGCGGCCACACCGTTGTCGGGCCCGCTGCAGGCGTAGTGCAGCGGCGTCCAGCCCTGGCGGTTGATGGCTGCGCCCCGCGTCACCAGCGCCTTCACGGCAGCGAGCTCACCGCGGATGGCGGCCAGCATCAGCGGCGTCTCGCCGTCGGCGTTGGCCGCATCGACCTGCAGCGCCGGCTCGGCTAGCAAGACCTGCAGCGCCTGCAGCGAACCCTCGCGCACGGCCGTAAACACAGCCGTGCGGCCGCGTGCATCGGCTTGGTTGGGGTTGACGCCTCGCACCAGCAGCGCCTTCACGGTGCGTGGGTCGTTCATCTCGGCCGCCTTGACGAAGTCGTCGATGGGCGCGGCCTGTGCCAGCAGCGTGCCGGCCAGGGCCAGGGCGGTCAGCGCGCGCTTCATGCTGCCTCCGGCAGCTGGAACAGGCGTCGCGTGTTGACCGCCGTGCAAGCCGCCAGCTCGGCCACCGGTAGGCCCACAGCGTCTGCCACCGCCTGGGCCACGTGAGGCACGTAAGCCGGCGTGTTGGTCTTGCCGCGGAAGGGCACGGGCGCCAGATACGGGCTGTCGGTCTCGATCAGCACGCGGTCCAGCGGCAGCAGCTTCAGCAGGTCGCGCAGGTCCTGCGCGTTCTTGAAGCTGACGATGCCAGAGAACGAGATGTAGTAGCCGCGCTCCACCGCCGCCAGCGCCACCTCGGCCGTCTCGGTGAAGCAGTGGAACACGCCGCCCGCCTGCTCGCCGCCCTCCTCGTCCAGCACGCGCAGCGTGTCGGCGGCGCTCGACCGGGTGTGGATGACCAGCGGCTTGCCCGCCTGCTTCGCCGCGCGGATGTGCGTGCGAAAGCGCTCGCGTTGCCATTCCATGTCGGCGATGCTGCGGCCGTTCAGCCGGTAGTAGTCCAGCCCTGTCTCGCCGATGGCGACCACCCTGGGCCGTGCGGCCAACGCCACCAGCTCGGCAACGTCGGGCTCGCGCATGTCCTCGGTGTCGGGGTGCACGCCGACGGTGGACCACAGTACGTCATGCGCCATGGCCAGCGCGTGCACGTCCTCGAACTCCTCCATCTGCGTGCAGATGCAGATGGCCTGCTCGACTTGCGCGTGACGCATGTCGGCAAGGATGTCGGGCAGGCGCTGGCGCAGCTCGGGGAAGCTCAGGTGGCAGTGGGAATCGATGAACATCGGTCACGGCGCCCGCGTGGCGCGGGCGAATCAGGTCAGAGCGTCTGCGTGGGCTTGCTGGAGGACACGGCCGTGCCCAACACTTCCTCGATGCGCACGCGGATCAGCCGGGTCTTCTCGTCGCCGGGGAAGCGCACGCCCACGCCCTGGGTGCGGCCGCCGGATGCATTGGCCGGCGTCAGCCAGGCCACCTTGCCGGCCACGGGGTAGCGCTGGTTGTCGTCCGGCAACGCCAGCAGCAGGTAGATGTCCTCGCCCAGCCGGTAGTCGCGCGTCGTCGGCACGAACAGGCCGCCTTCGGTGAAGGCCGGGATGTAGGCCGCATACAGCGCCGACTTCTCGCGGAACACCAGCTGGATGACGCTAGGCCGCGCGCCGGAACTGGCGCCGACACCACCCACGACGGGCAGCGGCAGCGCACCACCAAGCTGGCTGGGCTGGAACTGCAGGGAGGCCGGGCCCTGCTTGGAAGTGGCGTCGCTCATAGCCTGAGTGTATTCAGCGAACGGCCGCCACGATGGCTGCCTGGGCCTGCGCCACCAGCGACTCAATCCACAAGCTGGCGTTCAGCGGGTGGTCTGCATGCCGCGAGGCGCGGCGCAACTCGGCCTCCCAAGCCAGCAGCGGGCCGGCACGCTTGGGCGTGGGCAGCGACGCCGGCGCAAAGAACTGCCCCCGCTGGCCGTGGCTGCGGCGCACGAGGTCATGGCACAGACGCTGCAGCGCGTCGATGGCGCGCGGCGGCGCGAGCTCAGACAAGGCCTGCACCTCGCCCCGCGCCACGCGCTTGGGCAAGGCCTGCCAGGCGGCGTCGCTGAGGCCGCCGCGAGCCCAGTCCAGCGCCTGCTGCGGCCGGCCGCCAGTGGCGGCCAGCAGGCCTTCGGCGCCTTCCACGCCCTTGGACGCCAGCCAGGCCAGCGCCGCGTCGCGCTCGGGCAGCGGCAGCGGCAGCGGCTGGCAGCGGCTGCGAATGGTGGGCAGCAGGCTGGCGGGGTCGAAGCTGGCCAGCACGAAGCGCAGCACGCCCGAGGGCTCCTCCAGCGTCTTCAGCAGCGCATTGGCCGCCACGCCGTTCAGCGCCTCGGCCGGGAAGATGACCACCACCTTGGCCCTGCCACGCGCCGACGTCGCCTGCGCGAAGGACAGCAGGCCGCGCACGGCCTCGACTTTGATCTCGCGGCTAGGCTTGGCCTTGCCGGCCTTGACCTCGATTTCCTCGAACGGCAGGCCCAGCGACTCGCGCATGGGCGCGTCGAGCGCCTCAGGCAGCAGCAACTGGAAGTCGGGGTGCGTGCCGCTGGCGAACAGCTTGCAGCTGGCGCAGTGGTTGCACGCTGGCTCGCCCGGCGCGGTGGCCTCGCACAGCCAGCTCTGCGCCAGCTTGACGGCCAGCTCCAGTTGCCCGACGCCCGCCGGCCCCTGCACCAGCAGCGCATGCGAACGGGCCCGCGCCAGCGCCTCGGCAAGTGGCGCCTGCAGCCAGGGCAGATCGGCGTTCAGCATGCCGGATACCGCTGCGCGAGCACGGCCTCGACCTGCTGCCAGACGGCATCCGGGCTCAGGCTGGCGTCGATGCGCACGACGCGCTGCGGCGCCTGCGCAGCGCGCGCGGCGAAGCCGCCGCGGGCACGCTCGAAGAAGTCCAGCTGCTGGGCCTCGATACGGTCGGCCTCACGGGCGCCGGCACGGCGCGCGGCGGCCACGGCGGGCGGCAGGTCGAACCAGAAGGTCAGCTCGGGCTCGGTGCCGGCCTGCACCCAGTCGGCCAGCGGTTCCAGCATGCTCAGCGGCAGGCCGCGGCCGCCACCCTGGTAGGCGAAGCTGGAGTCAGTGAAGCGGTCGCACAGCACGGTCTTGCCAGCAGCCAGTGCGGGCTGGATCAGCGCCTGCAGATGATCGCGGCGGCCGGCAAACATCAGCAACAGCTCGGTCAGCGCATCCATGGGCTGGTTCAGCACCAGCGCGCGCAGTTGTTCGGCCAGCGGCGTGCCGCCGGGCTCGCGGGTCAGCACGACCTCGTCGCCACGCGCCCGAAACCAGCTGGCGATGGACGCGATCTGCGTGGACTTGCCGGCACCGTCGATGCCCTCGAATGAAATAAATCGCCCCGTCACTTGCCGCCGCGCTGGTATTGGTTGACCGCGCGATTGTGCGCGGCGAGGTCATCGCTGAACTGGCTGCTGCCGTCCCCGCGCGCCACGAAGTACAGCGCCTGCACCGGCGCCGGGTTCAGCGTGGCCTGCAGCGCGGCCGCGCCGGGCATGGCGATGGGCGTGGGCGGCAGGCCGCCGCGGGTGTAGGTGTTGAACGGTGTGTCCGTCTGCAGGTCGCGCTTGCGAAGGTTGCCGTCGAAAGCCTCGCCCAGGCCGTAGATGACGGTGGGATCGGTCTGAAGCGGCATGCCGATGCGCAGCCGGTTCACGAACACGGCGGCCACGCGGCTGCGATCCGCCGGCGCGCCGGTTTCCTTCTCGACGATAGAAGCCAGGATCAGCGCGTCTTCGGCCGACTTCAGTGGCAGACCCGGCTGGCGCTGCGCCCAGGCGGCGGCCAGGCGCCTGGTCATCGCCTCGTGCGCCCGGCGTAGCACGGTCAGATCGCTGACGCCACGGCTGTAGGCATAGGTGTCGGGGAAGAAACGGCCTTCGGGCGCCAGGCCGGGCGCGCCCAGCGCGGCCATCACATCCGCATCGCTCATGCCGGCCGTCCTGGGCTGCAGGTGCGGTGCGGCAGCGAGGGCCGCCCTCACCTGACGCCAGTTCCAGCCCTCGATGAGGCGCAACTGCTCCAGCACCTGGTCACCGCGCACCATCTTGTCCAGCAGCGCGCGCGGCGTGACGCCAGCATGCACCTCGTAGCTGCCGGCGCGGATCTGCCGCGCCTGACCCGACCACTTGAACCACTGATACAGCAGCCGCGCGTCCGTCTGCACGCCGGCCGCCACCCAGGCTCGCGCCACCTCGGCCGGGTTGCTGCCGGGTTCTACGGACAGCTCCACCGACGGCGCGGCCAGGCCTAGCGGGCTGCGCAGCCACTGCCAGGCCGCACCGGCCGCCAGGGCCACCATCAACAACAACGCGAGCAGCGCCCGCAACAACCATTTCATGCCCGATATACCCAGAGAGACGGCCCGGTGAAAAGGGCGCTGATGATAATTGCGCCCATGCCTGAAGCCTCCCACGCCTCCCAACTCCGCCTCCATGACTGGGGCGTGATCCGCGCCGCCGGCGCCGACGCCGCCAGCTTCCTGCACAGCCAGCTGACCCAGGACTTCGCGCTGCTAGGCCGCGACCACGCGCGCCTGGCCGGCTTCTGCACGGCCAAGGGCCGGTTGCTGGCCACGCTGGTCGGCTGGAAGCAGGCGGATGACGAGATCCTGCTCGCGCTACCGGCCGAGACGCTGGCCGCCACGCTAAAGCGGCTGTCCATGTTCGTGCTGCGCGCCAAGTGCAAGCTCAGCGATGCGAGTGCGGAGTTCGCCGTCTACGGACTGCTGGGCACGCCCGCCGCCGAGGCCTGGACGCTGGCGCGCGACGGCGATGCCGTGCAGATCGCGCTGCCCGGCACCACCCGAGCGCTGCGCGTGCAGCCGCTGGCCGCGCCCGCGCCGGCCGGCGCCGACATCACCCCCGACGCCTGGGCGGGTGCCGAGGCCGAGGCCGGCATGGCTTGGGTGCGCGGCGCCACCGTCGAGGCCTTCGTGCCGCAGATGATCAACTTCGAGGTGCTGGGCGGCGTGAGCTTCAAGAAGGGCTGCTACCCCGGCCAGGAGATCGTGGCGCGCAGCCAGTACCGCGGAACGCTGAAGCGCCGGCTGCAGGTGTTCGAGACCGATGCCGCCGCCAACGTGGGCCAGGAGATCTTCCACAGCGCCGACCCCGAGCAGCCGGCCGGTGTCGTGGCCGGCTGCGGATCGCGCGACGGCCGCACCGTCATCGCCGCCGAAATCAAGCTCGCCACGCTGGAAGACGGCAGCCTGCACCTGGGACAAGCCAGCGGCGCGGTGCTCACGCCCCGCACCCTGCCCTACGACATCCCGCCGCAAGATTGATGCAGCTCTACGTCTACTACAAGGTCGCGGCCGACAACACCGACACGGCCCTTGTCGCCTTCCGCAAGGCGCGCGTCGAGGCGCCCATCGAGCTGCTGCAGCGCCCCGAGCCCGACGCCGAAGGCCGCTGGACCTGGATGGAGATCTATCCCGAGGGCTGGACGCACCGCGAGCCGCAGGTGGCGGCCGCAATGGCGTCGTGGATCGACGGCGAACGCCGGGTCGAACGCTTCGAGATGCTCGGTTAGAGCGCCCGCACCATCTCGACGTGGCCGATGCCGGCCTCCTCGAACGGATCGCCCCGGCGCTGGAAGCCGGCGCGCAGGTAAAAGTTCTCGGCCGACAACTGCGCGTGCAGCAGCACTTCGCGGTAGCCCTGCTGCCTGGCCTCAGCCATCAGCGCATCCAGCACCAGGCGGCCGATCTGCGCGCCGCGCATGGAGCGCCGCACGGCCATGCGGCCGATCTTGGCCACACCCGGCACGTGCTCCAGCAAGCGGCCGGTGGCCAGCGGCAGGCCGAAGCGGTTGCGTGCCAGCGCATGCAGGCAAGTGGCATCGGCGCTGTCCCATTCCAGGTCGGCCGGGATGTGCTGCTCCTGAACGAACACCTCGCGGCGGATGGCCGTGGCTGCTGCGCCATGCTCGGCCCAGCTGCCCAGGCTCACGTCCACCACGGGGCGACCGGCCTCGAAGTCGTGGATCAGGCCGCGCAGCGCGTCAGGCACCGGCAGCGGCGACTGTGTGGCCGGGTCGGCGAACACGTAGACCATCTCCGCCTGCACCAGCATGTGCTCGCCGTGGAAGACGGCGCCGTCCACCTTCATGGAGCTGTTGCCGAACTCGCGGACGCGGATGCCGATGTCCAGCCGGTCGTCGTAGCGGGCCGAGCCACGGTAGTCCAGAGTGGCGCGACGCACGTAGAGGTCGCCGCCCAGGCCCTTCATGGTCTCGGCATAGGGCATGGCCAGCGCGCGCCAGTAGCCGCTGACGGCGGTGTCCAGGTAGGTAAGGTAATGGCCGTTGAAAACGATGCCCTGGGCATCGATCTCGGCCCAGCGCACGCGTAGGGGTTCGTGGTGACGGAACTCGGTCTTCTTCATGTCGTCTCCCTGAGATGGTCGGCAATGGCGGCCGCGCAGAAGTCAAGCGCGGCAAGCGCCTCGGGCAAGCTGCGGCCCATTTTGATGAAGTCGTGCGTGACGCCACGCGCCAGCTCCAGCTGCACCGGCACGCCGGCCGCGCGCAGCGTGTCGGCATAGGCCAGACCCTCGTCCACCAACGGGTCGGCCTCGGCCAGCAGCACGGCGGCCGGAGCCAGGCCGGCGTGGTCCTCGGCCAGCAGCGGCGCAAAGCGCCAGTCAGTGCGCTGGCCGGGGTCAATGTAGTGGCCGAAGAACCACTCGATGCCCTTGGCGTCCAGCAGAAAGCCTTCGGCGAAACGGCGATGGGAGTCGTGGCTCGCATGGGCGTCGGTGCCAGGCGTGATGAGCAGCTGCCCCTTCAGCGGCAGGCCGCGATCGCGGGCGAAAAAGGCACAGCCCGCCGCCAACGTGCCGCCAGCGCTGTCGCCACCCACAGCCAACCGGCTGCCGTCCAGCCCCAGCGCATCGGCGTGCTCGTGCAGCCAGGCCAGCGCGGCCCAGCTGTCCTCCACCGCCGCCGGGAATCGGTGCTCGGGCGCCAGCCGGTAGTCCAGCGACAGCACGGCCGCGCCACTGCGCAGACTGAGCTGTCGGCACAGGCTGTCGTGGGTCTCCAGGTCGCCGATGGTGAAGCCGCCGCCGTGCAGATAGAGCAGCACCGGCAGCCGCGCATCGCTCGGCGCGTACAGCCGCGCCGGCAGGCCGGCGGCAGTCAGGTCCTGCACGCGAGGCAGCGGCGCACGCGGCAGGTCCAGGATCTCGGCACCCATGCGATAGGCGATGCGCGCCTCTCGCGGCGTGAGGGTGTGAAAGGCCGGGCGCTTGGCACGCTGGATGCGTGCCAGCAGCTCGGCCATGCGGGGAGACAGCGGATGGGTCATTGAGGCCGGATTGTCCGGCCAGCGGCGTTGCCAAGCGAGTCGCCCGCACGACGCGCGGGCCGGGGCTGCCGCAATACCATCGCCCCGACACGGCGGAGACCACGCATGGCCCAGATCCTCTACCTGACCCGCATCGAACTCGAGTTCGGCGCCAGCCGGCTGCTGCCCGCGGAATGCGAGCGCGTCGGCATGCGCCGGCCGTTGGTGGTGACCGACGCGGGCGTGCGCGCTGCTGGCGTGCTGGACCAGGCGCTGGCCGCCTTCGCCACACCGCCCGCGGTGTTCGACCGCACGCCACCCAACCCCACCGAGGCCGCCGTGCGCCTGGCTGTTGAGCAGTTGCGCGAGATGGGCTGCGACGGCCTGATCGCCGTCGGCGGCGGCTCCAGCATCGACCTCGCCAAGGGCGTGGCCCTCGCCGCCACCCACGAGGGGCCGCTCAAGCGCTGGGCCACTATCGAGGGCGGCGCCGTCGACATCACGTCCAAGGTGCTACCCGTCATCGCCGTGCCGACGACGGCCGGCACCGGCAGCGAGGTGGCGCGCGGCGCCATCCTCATCGTCGACGACGGCCGCAAGCTGGGTTTCCACAACTGGGAGCTGTGCCCCAAGGCCGCCATCTGCGACCCCGAACTGACGCTGGCGCTGCCGCCGCATTTGACGGCTGCCACCGGCATGGACGCCATCGCACACTGCATCGAGACCTTCCTCGCGCCGGCCCTCAACCCGCCGGCCGACGGCATCGCGCTGGAGGGGCTGCGGCGTGGCTGGCAGAGCATCGAACGCGCCACGCGGGACGGCCAGGACCGCGACGCGCGGCTGGACATGATGTGCGCCAGCGTGCACGGCGCGCTGGCCTTCCAGAAGGGCCTGGGCGCCGTGCATTCGCTGAGCCACGCGTTGGGTGGCCTGGCGCCACGGCTGCACCATGGCACGCTGAACGCGGTGTTCCTGCCGGCCGTCATCCGCTTCAACGCCGAGGCCGCCAGCGTGCAGCGCGAGGGCCGCATCGCCCGGCTGGCGCAGGCCATGGGCCTGGCGGTCGGCAGTGCCGACGCCGTGGCCAACGCCATCACCGCGCTGAACGCTCGGCTGGGCCTGCCCGTCGGCCTGGACGCCATGGGCGTGGCGCCCGCGCTGGACGACGCCATCATCGACCGCGCACTGCTGGACCACTGCCACAAGACCAACCCACGCCTCGCCAGCGCCGACGACTACCGCGCACTGCTCGCCGCCTCGCGCTGATGGCGTGGCACCGGCGCGAGCTGCTGGCGCGCCCGCTGGCGCTGGCAGATGCGGCCTACCCGGAGGCCGCCGGCCTGCGCCGGCTGAAGGCTGAGGTCGACCCGCAGGGCCGCTTCTCTAACGAGATGTGGCGCCGCTACTTGCTGGCGTAGCGCCCCGCCACGACATCGTTTTCATCGCGGCAAGCGTGATCGAAGTCCCGCTTTGGCGCTGACGACTGGGCGGCTGCGGCCCTAGCATGCTCCGTTGCTCCGCGTGCACGAGGTACCGGGGGCTTGAAGACAAGAAGACAAGGGGCACATTTCATGATCAAGCTATCCATCGGCCAGCGGTTGGCGGCGGGCTTTGCACTGGTGCTGGCACTCGCTGCCTGCGTGATCGCGGTGGCGTCATGGCGGCTGGCGTCCACGGCCGCGGCCACGCAGCAAATGATGGCCGAGCCGCTCGCCAAGGAACGGCTCATCTCGGACTGGAGTCGCAACATCAACGCTGGTGTGCGCCGCACGATGGCCATCGCCAAGAGCTCCGACGCGTCGCTGGTGGAACTGTTCAAGGACGAGGCGGCGCAGTCCACCAAGGCCTCCGGCGAGATGCAGGAAAAGCTCAAGGCCCTCGTGCGCTCGCCCGACGAGCAGCAGCTGTTCGACGCCGTGGGCGAGGCACGCAAGGTCTACCTGGCCTCACGCGACAAGATCACCCAGCTGAAGAAGGACGGCGACGCCGAGGGCGCCGACAAGCTGCTGACCGAGGTGTTCGTGCCGGGCTCCAAGGTCTACCTGCAACGCATGCAGGAGTTCCTGGACCATCAGCGCGAGAGCATCGACCAGACCGCCGCCGGCATCAACGATGCCAATGGCAACAGCCGCGTGCTGCTGATCGCGCTCGGCCTGGCCATGCTGGCGCTGGGCGTCGTGGCAGCGTGGGTCATCACGCGCAGCATCACCCTGCCGCTGGCGGCCGCCAACGAGCTGGCCGAGCGCGTCGCCAACGGCGACCTGACGCGCTCGGGCAAGGGCATGAAGGCCGGCTCCGACGAGATCGGCCAGCTGCAGATGACGCTGCGCCGCATGCGCGATTCGCTGTCGTCCACCATCACCGGCATCCGCGACACGGCCGAGTCCATCGGCAATGCGTCCGCTGAGATCGCCAGCGGCAACCAGGACCTCAGCGCCCGGACGGAGAAGGCAGCGTCCAGCCTGGAGGAGACCGCCAGCGCGATGGAACAGCTGACGGGCACCGTACAGCAATCCGCCGCGTCGGCCGGCCAGGCCAATCAGCTGGCGCAGTCGGCCGCCAACGTCGCGCAGCGCGGCGGCGAGGTGGTGGCCCAGGTGGTGCACACCATGGACGAGATCAACGGCAGCTCGCGCAAGATCGCCGACATCATCGGCGTCATCGACGGCATTGCGTTCCAGACCAACATCTTGGCGCTGAACGCGGCGGTGGAAGCCGCGCGCGCCGGCGAGCAGGGCCGCGGCTTCGCGGTGGTCGCGGGCGAGGTGCGCTCACTGGCCGGCCGCTCGGCCGATGCCGCCAAGGAGATCAAGAGCCTGATCGGCAGCAGCGTGGAGCGCGTGGAAGCCGGCTCGCGGCTGGTGGCCGAGGCGGGCAAGACCATGGACGAGCTCGTCGGCGCCGTGCAGCGCGTCAAGGACATCATGGGTGAGATCACGACCGCCACGGCCGAGCAGTCTGACGGCATCGCGCAGGTCAACATCGCCATCGGCCAGCTGGACCAGGTCACGCAGCAGAACGCCGCCCTGGTGGAAGAGTCCACCGCGGCGGCCGAGAGCCTGCGCGAGCAGGCCATGACGCTGAACAGCGCCGTGGGCACCTTCCAGGTCGCCGGCCGCTGACACGGCCGCACGGGGCACACAGATAAAAAAAGGCCCGCATCTGCGGGCCCAAAGCTCGGGGAGTTGACTTTCCCTGATCTGATTAACGGTCTCGGTGTGCTCAACCGTGTTTGGCGTCGAAGAACTGTTCGTCTTCGGTCGAGCCCTTCAGCGCCGCGGTAGAGGCCTGGGCTTCGATGGTGGTGGTGACGGCGTCGAAGTAGCCCGTGCCGACCTCGCGCTGGTGCTTGACGGCGGTGAAGCCCTTCTCGGCGGCGGCGAACTCCTTCTCCTGCAACTGGACGAAGGCGCTCATCTGTTGACGCGCATAGCCGTGGGCCAGCTCGAACATCGAGTAGTTCAGGCTGTGGAAGCCGGCCAGCGTGATGAACTGGAACTTGTAGCCCATCGCGCCCAGCTCGCGCTGGAACTTGGCGATGGTGGCGTCGTCCAGGTTCTTCTTCCAGTTGAACGACGGCGAGCAGTTGTAGGCCAGCAGCTTGCCGGGGAACTTGGCATGGATGGCGTCCGCGAAGGCCTTAGCGAAGGCCAGGTCGGGCTTGCCGGTCTCGCACCAGATCAGGTCGGCGTAGGGCGCGTAGGCCAGGCCGCGGCTGATGGCCTGGTCCAGACCGTTGCGGGTGCGGTAGAAGCCTTCGACGGTGCGCTCGCCGGTGCAGAAGGGCTTGTCGTTGTCGTCGATGTCGGCGGTAACGAGGTCGCCGGCTTCAGCGTCGGTGCGGGCCACCAGCAGCGTGGGCACGCCCATGGTGTCGGCCGCGAGACGCGCCGCGACGAGCTTGGCAACCGCTTCACGCGTCGGCACCAGCACCTTGCCGCCCATGTGGCCGCACTTCTTGGCGCTGGCCAGCTGGTCTTCGAAGTGCACGCCGGAGGCGCCAGCTTCGATCATGGCCTTCATCAGCTCGAAGGCGTTCAGCACGCCGCCGAAGCCGGCTTCCGCGTCGGCCACGATGGGGGCGAAGAAGTCGATGTCGTCCTTGCCTTCGCTCCACTGGATCTCGTCGGCGCGCTTGAACGTGGCGTTGATCTTCTTGACGACCTTGGGCACCGAGTCCACCGAGTACAGCGACTGGTCGGGGTACATCTCGCCATTGCTGTTGGCGTCACCGGCCACCTGCCAGCCCGACAGGTAGATGGCCTTCAGGCCGGCCTTGACCTGCTGCATGGCCTGGTTGCCGGTCAGCGCGCCCAGCGCGTTGACGAAGGGCTCAGTATTGACGAGGCCCCAGAGCTTCTCGGCGCCACGCTTGGCCAGCGTGTGCTCGATCTCGACGGAGCCGCGCAGGCGCACGACGTCGGCGGCGGTGTAGCCGCGGGTGATGCCCTTCCAGCGGGGGTTCTCGGCCCAGTCTTTTTCGAGGGCGGCGATCTGTTGTTCACGGGTGAGGCGGGTCATGGAGGGCTCCTTGCTAAACATCAAAAACCGATGGCTCAAGCCTAGTCCTCGCCCCTACAGCTGCATAGCCCCAAGTCTTCTACAAGACAAAATTCTTATCCCATACAAAACAACAACTTACGTTTCACTTTTCAAATCACAAAACAACATTACCCATAATGAGAAATTATGCGGCAGCGCAGCAAGCCTTGTTTTCACGATATGGGAAGGAACTTTCGAATCGTGAGACCGCAGCGCCAGAATCGCGCAATGACTCTGTTGCTCACCCCCAGGCTGCGGCTGGAGCCGCTGGACGACCATCACTTCGACGGCCTGCATGCCCTCAACCGTGACCCGGTGGTGATGCGCTTCATCACCGGCAGGCCGGACACGCCGGATGACACACGGCTGATGATCGAGCGCGTGAAGGTGCGGTGGGCGGAGTTCGGGTACTCCTGGTGGGCGTTCGTGTCGCGGGACAGTGGCCAGCTGCTCGGCAGCGGCTGCATCCAGCATCTGAACCGCGACCCTGACGGCCCGCTGGAGACCGGCTGGCGGCTGCGCCAGGACGCCTGGGGCCAGGGCTATGCCAGCGAGGCCGCCCGCCACATGGTGGGCTGGGCGTTTGCAACCCTGCAGCCGGAACGCGTCTGCGCGGTCTGCCAGCCCGAGAACCACGACTCCGCCGCCGTCATGCAACGCCTGGGCATGAGCTTCACCGGCCTGGGCCGCTGGTACGACATGGATTGCGCGCGCTACGACATCACGGCAGAGCAATGGCTGCACGGTGACGCGCGGGTGCGCTACGCCGCTGAGGCATAGTCCGGATTTCCTGCATTCACTCTTTGCCCGGAGGACGTATGGCCAACACCGAACAACGCAGCAACAAGATGACGAAGAAACCCAAGAAGGACGCGCCTCAGGGCAAGGCAGCGAGTTCCGACCGCCCTGTCGCCCCGATGACCAGCGTCATCCCCAAGGGCAAGGAAGCCAAGAAGAACAAGTAAGCCCGCGCGGGCTTCACAAAATGGGGTCGGAGTTGATTTTTTTCAAATCGACTCCGACCCCATTTTCATAGCCCGCCGATGAAGTAGCGCTTCAGGCCAGCGAGCACCATTTCCACAGCGATGGCCGTCAGCACCAGGCCCATCAGTTTTTCCAGCGCAGACACGACGGAGTCGCCCAGCAGCTTGCGGATGCGATCCGCCATCACCAGCACGATACCGCACACCAGCATCGCCGCCGCCAGCGCACCGATCCACTCGTAGATGCGGTCCGGCTGGCGCGAGGCCAGCAGCAGCACGGTCGCCATCGCCGAGGGCCCAGCCAGCAACGGCACGGCCAGCGGGAAGATCAGCGGCTCCTTGCCCGACTCCAGCCCGTAGGCCGACTCCGGCGAGCCGCCGAAGATCATGCGGATTGCGATGATCATCAGAATCACGCCGCCCGCCACTTCCAGCGAGCGCTCCGACAGGTGCATCACCCGCAGAAAGCCTTCACCGAGGAACATGAAGGCGAACAGCACGCTGAAGGCAATGCCCACCTCGCGCACCGCCACCCGCGTGCGCCGCTCCTTGGGCACGCCGCGCATGATGGGAATGAAGATGGGGAGACTGCCCAGCGGATCCAGCACCAGCAGCAACAGGATCAGGGCGGAGAGGAAACTGTGGTCCATCCGCCCGGATTGTCCCTGAGCTCGTCAGAACCGGTAGTGGGCCCGCGCGTAGTACGAGGCGCCGTTCAGGCCGAACTGCACGCTGTCGTAGTAGAAACCGTTGTCGGTCTCGTACGGGTCCTGGCGCGTCGGCTTCACATTGAACACATTGTTGCCGCCCACGCTGAACTTCAGCGCCGGGCTTGCCTGCCAGGTCAGGCCCAGGTCCATCGACGTCTTGGGCTTGTAGTGCAGATAGAGCCCCTCCGTGAACGCGCCCTGCGTCTGCTTGCCGAAGTGGATGAGCCGCGCCTCGCCCGTCCATGCACCCTGGCTGTACTCGAAGCCCAGCGTGGCCTTGGTGCGCGGGCCGGCCTCCTCGATGAACAGGCGCTCGCGCGTGGACAGCAGCACGTCTTCGAAGCCCTTCAGCGACGCCGGCGCATGCATGGCCGAGACCGTCGTGCGCGTGACGTTCAGCGCCAGGAAGGTGCTGAGCCGCCCAGCCCCGAGCCGGGTGCGCTGCGAGGCCGTCAGGTCCAGCCCGCGGGTGCGCGTGTTGACGGAGTTGACGAAGAACTGCGCCTGCCCCACACCCAGGCCTTGCAGGATGACGCCCAGCGCGGGGTAGTTGCTGTCGTCGAAGCGGCCCGATAGCACGATGCGGTCCCGGATGTTGATCTGGTAGAGGTCAGCCGTAAAGGCCGTGTCCGCACCGGGTTTGAAAGTGAAGCCGGCAGTGAAGTTCTTCGACTTCTCCTGCTTCAGCGCCGGCACGCCGGCCGCATTGGTGATGGCGCTGCCATTGGGCGCCAGCACCACATCCAGCGGCTGCTGGTTGATGAAATCGGTGAAGGTGGACGAGAAATACAGCTGCTGCAAGCTGGGCGCGCGGAAGCCCGTGCTGGCCGCGCCGCGCAGCAGCACAGCCTTGCCGAGCTTGTAGCTGACAGCCAGCTTGGCTGTCGTCGTAGAACCGAAGTCGCTGTAGCGCTCGCCGCGCACGGCAGCGCTGACGGTCAACGCTGACGTCGGGCTGGCCTCCCAGTCCAGGTACAGCGCCTGGCTGTCGCGGCTGCGCCGGGTGGCGTCCGCCGGCTGGAAGCCCGGGAAGCCCTGGCTGCCGGCGTTGCCGCCCTGCCCCACGCCGTCGGCGTCGATGTAGGAGCCGGGCTCGCCGGCGGCGATGTCGTATTTCTCCTTGCGGTACTCGGCGCCAAAGGCGATGTTGCTGCCACCCAGCAGCTCGGGGAAGTAGCGGCTCACGTCGACATTGGTCGTCGCCTGGCTGAAGCCGAAGCTGCCCGCGTCGAAACTGCCGGGGCTGATGCCCTTGCCACCCGCGAGCAGGTCCTTGTTCGCGATGGAGGCGTTCAGCGTGTTGCTAATCACATAGCGCATCTTGTTGCTGCCGTAGGTCTGCGACAGGTCGGTGTCCCAGCCCGCGACAGAGGACTTCCAGCCCACGATGACGTAGCGGTCGCGCACGTCGCCGTTGATGAAGGGCACGAAGCCGCCCGGATACATCGCCGCGGAGTTGCGGCTGGGGATGTCGTCACTGCCCACGCCGCCCCGCGCCCAAGCGGCGGACGACGCGTCGCGGTCCTGCGCGCCGGCCACGAGGTACAGCTTGTTGTCGCCCGTGATGGGGAACTCGCCGTTCAGGTAGACCGTCTTGTTTTTGACGGCCGTGTCGCCGATGGTGCGCAGATCCCCCGGATCGGCGCGATTGGAGCGGCCACGGTCCTGCCATTCCCCGGTGACGGCCAGCGTGCCGCCGCCCAGCTTCACGCCGCAGTAGGCCGAGGTCAGGTAGTTCTTGCCGTCGCCGGCCGAGTACTGCCCGTAGCCCGCCACTCCTTCACAGCCGGCGCGCTTCTTCAGCTGGATGTTGATGACACCCGCGATGGCGTCCGAGCCGTACTGCGCGGCCGCACCGTCGCGCAACACCTGCACGTTGTCGATGGCCAGCAGCGGCAGCGAATTCATGTCCGTGCCCGTCGAGCCACGGTTGCGCGCGCCGAAAAGGTTGACGAGCGCCACCGTGTGGCGGCGCTTGCCGTTGACCAGCACCAGCGTCTGATCCGACCCCAGGCCGCGCAACGCGGCGGAGTCGATCAGGTCGGCGCCGTCCGCACCGGTCTGGCGCGTCGAGTTGAAGGACGGCGACAGGTACTGAAGGCTCTGCGCCAGGTCGAACTGCCCGCCGCCCTCGGCCACCTTGCCCATGGCGTAGATGTCCACCGGCACCAGCGTCTCGGTGGCGGACGTGGCCGGCAGGGTCTTGCGTGACCCCACAACGGTGACGCGCTCCAGACTGCTGGCCTCCTGGGCCAGGACGGCGGAGCTGCCCAGCAGGGTCAGCGCTGCGAGCGCGGTGGGCAACAGGCGGATGGCATGCATGCGAGGAGCTCCGGGCGAACAGGTGATGGCCGCGGAGTTTGCGCTTCACCGCACCGGCCGGGTGACGCGGTGTTGTGGCACGCCGACAGCAGGCGCGGGATGGTGCGCCCGCGGGAAAACACTGGTGCAGCGGGCTTAGCCCCGGGGATGGTGCGCCGCGTGCAACAGTTTGAGGCGCTCGCGCGCCACATGGGTGTAGATCTGCGTCGTCGACAGGTCGGCATGCCCCAGCAGCAGCTGCACGGCCCGCAGGTCGGCGCCGTGGTTGAGCAGGTGCGTCGCGAACGCGTGCCGCAAGGTGTGCGGCGACAGCGGCGCCGTGATATGCGCGAGCACGGCGTAGCGCTTGATCAGCATCCAGAACATCTGCCGCGTCATGCCCGCGCCGCGTGCGGTGACGAAGAGGTCGTCGCTGCTCTGCCCGGCCAGGATCTCGGCGCGGGCCTCGCGCACATAGCGCGCCATCCAGTCGCGCGCATGCTCGCCGAACGGCACCAGCCGCGCCTTGCTGCCCTTGCCAGTGATGTGCAGCACGGCGTCCTTGAACGCCACATGCGCACTCTTCAGCGTCACCAGTTCGCTGACACGCAGCCCGCTGGCATACATCAACTCCAGCATGGCGCGGTCCCGCAGGCCCAGCGCCGTGTCCACATCGGGCGCGGCCAGCAGCGCACCGACCTGCGCCTCGCTGAGCAACTTGGGCACCCGCAGCGGCGCCTTGGCCGCCTCGAGCTTGAGCGTCGGGTCGGCCGTGATTCGGCCCTCGCGCAGCGCCCAGCGGAAGTAGCGCTTGAACACCGACAGGCGCCGGTTGGCCGTGGTGGTCTTGAGCGCCGGCCTCTCCACCGCATAGGCGAACAGCTGCGCTTCGGTGCAGGCGTCCAGCGACGCTGGCCGCAGCCACGCGGCAAGCGCGGCCAGGTCGCGCCGGTAGGCCGCCTGCGTGTTGGCGCTCAGGCCATCTTCCAGCCAGAGCGCCTCGATGAAGGACTCGATGCCTGGGTCAGTCAAGCTTCAGCTTCTGCTGCGCCACGACCTTCCTGTAGACCTCCAGCTCGGCCGCGATCTGCGCAGCGAACTCGGCGGGCGAGTTGGCCACGATCAGCGAGCCCGTGTCCTCGATGCGCTTCTTCACCTCGGGGATCTCGACGGCCTTCTTCACCGCCGCGCTGATGCGCTCCACCACCTCCTTGGGCAGGCCCTTGGGGCCATGGATGCCGTAGAAGGCCATGCGATTGACAGCCTCCAGGCCGACCTCCTTGAACGTCGGCACCTGGGGCAGCGAGGCCACCCGGTTGGGCGCGGCGACGACGATGGGCACCAGCCGGCCGTCCTTGATGAAGGGCAGCGCCGACGGCAGGTTGTCGAAGATCATCGGCACCTGGCCGGCCACGGTGTCGTTCAGCGCCGGGCCGGCGCCGCGGTAGGGGATGTGCAGCACGAACACCCCGGCCAGCGTCTTGTACAACTCCATCTGCAGGTGGCCGATGCCGCCGGTGCCCGAGGTCGCGAAGCTGTACTTGCCGGGGTTCTTCTTGAGCTCGGCCAGGAAGCCCTTGTAGTCACGAGCAGGGAAGCTGGGGTGCACCGCGATGACGTTGGGCGTGGCCGCGACGTTGATGATGGGCGTGAAGTCCGTCAGCGGGTTGTAGGCGATCTTGGGGTTGATGGCCGGGTTGGCCGCTGTCGTCGACACGGTGGCCACACCTAGCGTGTAGCCGTCCGCCGCCGCTCGCGCGATCTCATTGGCGCCGATGGTGCCGCCGCCGCCGGCCTTGTTGTCCACCACCATGGTCTGGCCCAGCAGCGTCGGCATGCGCTCGGACAGGATGCGGGCAATGATGTCCGTCGTGCCGCCCGGCGCGAAGGGCACGATAAGGCGCACCGACTTGGCCGGGTAGGCCTGGGCAAGGGCCAGCTGCGACAGGGGGCTCAGGCCAGCCAGCGTGGCGGCCTGCAGAAGGGAGCGGCGTTGCATGCGGAAGTCTCCTCGGTATGGGATGCGTCGATGCTAGCCCGGCTGGCCCAGCAGTCCGGCGCGCAGGTGGGCATCGCTGTTGCGATCGCCCAAAAACACTTTGAGGAAGGCGCTGTAGAAGTCCTGGCCCGGGATAGGGTTGCCCCAGGTCTTGCCGTTCACCGTCAGTACCGTGCCGCCCTGGGCCGGCAGGTAGTCGATGACCAGCAGGTCGCCCTTCTTCACGCGACCCACCTCGGCGATGGCCGCATTGAACTGCGCCACGCGCTCGGCCACGGCGGCCTTCTCGGCCTCGGTGCTGTTGCGGTTCACACCCTTGTTGATGGCCTTGACGAACTCCTGCGTAGAGACATCCTTGACCAGCGGGATCACGATGCGCAATTCCAGCCGCTTTGGGCCCGCCAGACCATAGATGGCCTGCGGCGTGCCGGCCTTGGCAGGCAGGTACAGCGCCGCCAGGTACATCGGATAGATGGCCACCTGGCGCTTTCCCACGCCGTTGAGCACCAGCGTGCTGCCGCCAAGCGGCAACGTGTCGGCGAAGTCCTGGCCTTCGTAGCGCACGGCTTGCGCAGGCAGCACGGCAGCAGCAGCCAGCGCGACGGCGGCCGCGCGCAGGCGGACGGAAAAACTCATGCGGAAGCTCCCTGGCAAGACATGGACGGTGACGATAACGCGGCGCCCGGTGCCATCGCCGACAAGGCCCAGCCGATGTGCTCCGCCACCAGCGCATCGGCGCCCTCCAGCGCCCGCTGCAGCGCGGCGCGCAGTTCGGCGTCATCCTGCTGGCTCAGCGCATTGCCGGCCGCCACGGCCAGGTTGCGGCGCCAGCGCACAAAGCCGATGCGCCGGATGGCCGAGCCCTCGGTGCGGCGCAGGAACTCGGCCTCGCTCCAGCCCAGCAGCGCCGCGATGGACGTGCCCGCCATACCCGGGCGCACATCAAAGTCGGCCAGCATCGCCGGCTTGGCAAATTTGTTCCAGGGGCAGGCCAGCTGGCAGTCGTCACAGCCGTAGACCCGGTTGCCCAGCAGTGGCCGCAAGTCCTCGGGAATCGGCCCGTCGTGCTCGATGGTGAGATAGGAGATGCAGCGCCGCGCGTCCACGCGGTAGGGCGCGACGATGGCCGCTGTAGGGCAGACGTCCAGGCAGGCGCGGCACTCGCCGCAATGGGCGCTGGTGGCCTCGGTCACGGGCAGCGCGAGGTCGATGAAGATCTCGCCGAGGAAGAACATCGAGCCGGCCTCGCGGTGCAGCGTCAAGGTGTGCTTGCCACGCCAGCCCAGGCCGGAGCGCGTAGCCAGCTCCACCTCCAGTACCGGCGCCGAATCGGTGAACACGCGGTAGCCCAGCGGGCCGACCTCGGCTGCCAGCTTCTCGGCCAGCTTCTGCAGCCGGTTGCGCAGCACCTTGTGGTAGTCCCGTCCCCGCGCATAGACCGAGATCTGCGCCTGCGCCGGCCTGGCCAGGCCGGCCCATTCGACGGCCTGCCAGCCGGGCTCGGTGGCGGGCGGCAGGTAGTCCATGCGGGCGGTGATGACGCGCAGCGTGCCCGGCACCAGCTCGGCCGGTCGAGCCCGTTTCATGCCGTGAGCGGCCATGTAGTGCATGCGGCCGTGGTGGCCCGCGTCCAGCCAGGCCTGCAGGCCCGGTTCGGCACTGGCGAGGTCCACATCGGCCACGGCGATCTGTGAGAATCCCAGCTCACGCGCCCAGCCGCGCAAACGGTTGAACAGCGCGGCAGCATCGACAGTGGACGGGACCTCTTGCATTTGCCTGCGATTCTAGAAAGCGATCTCCTGTGGCCCGACGAGGCCGCAGCCCAGGCCACCGCCGAGCAACTGGCGGCGGCACTGCTCCCGACCCCTGACGCCGTGATCGAGCTGCATGGCCCGCTGGGTGCCGGCAAGACGACCTTCACGCGCCTGTTGCTGCGGGCGCTAGGCATCACGGGGCGCATCAAGAGCCCCAGCTACGCCGTCATGGAAAGCTACGAGCTGCCGGGCGGCGGCGTGGCCAGCCACTTCGACTTCTACCGCTTCGGCGACCCGCGCGAGTGGGAGGACGCCGGCTTTCGCGACGTCTTCGCCGCGCCCGGCCTGAAGGTGTGCGAATGGCCCGAGAAGGCCGCCGGGCAGCTGCCGCCGCCGGATCTGCAGCTCTTCATCGAGCTGCTGCCCGACGACAGCCGCCGCGTGCGGGCCGTCGGCGCCGCCAAGCTGGTGGAGGCGTTGTCATGACCCGCAGGCCCCCACGCTCGCCTGCGGCTCACTGCCTCCCCGGGGGGCTGTCAGTGCCTTCGGGCGACCGGGCGGCACTGACGCGCCGCGAATCCCTGGGCCTGCTGGCCCTGCTGCTGCAGGCGCCGCACACGCTGGCCGCCAGCAGCGAGGCCCGCATCCTGGCCGTGCGCGTGTGGCCGGCGGCAGACTACACCCGCGTCACGCTGGAGTCCGACCGGCCGCTCGCGGCCAAGCATTTCCTCGTCGACTCGCCGCACCGCCTCGTCATCGATGTCGACGGCCTGACGCTGAGCCCGGGGCTGCGTGAGCTCATTGGCAAGGTCAAGGCTGACGACCCCTACATCGCCGGCGTGCGCGTGGGCCAGAACACGCCCACTGTCGTGCGCATCGTGCTGGACCTCAAGCAGCCGGCGGCGCCGCAGGTCTTCACGCTGGCACCGGTGGCAGCCTACAAGCACCGCCTCGTGCTGGATCTGCACCCCAGCACCGAGGTCGACCCGCTGGCCGCGCTCGCGCAAGCGCAGCCGCCAGCCGCCACCGCGGCCCGCCGCGCCGAGGACGCGGCCAGCGCCGTCAATGATGCGCTGGGCGAGCTGATCCAGAAGATCGAGCGCCCTGCCCCGCCGGCGCTGCCACCGACGGCCGCCACGAAGCCGCCCACGCCCGCCAGCGCGCCTGCCGTCGCCACGGCGCCTCGTCCCGCGCCGGAGTCCAAGCCCGGCACACCCGCGTCCATGGACAGCCTCATCGTCATCGCGCTGGACCCCGGCCACGGCGGCGAGGATCCCGGCGCCATCGGCCCGACCGGCCTGCGCGAGAAGGACGTGGTGCTGGCCGTGGGCCTGAAGCTGCGCGAACGGCTGCAGGCCAACCCCAACATCCGCGTGCTGATGACGCGCGACGCCGACTTCTTCGTGCCGCTGCAGGAGCGCGTGCGCAAGGCGCGGCGCGTGCAGGCCGACCTGTTCGTGTCCATCCATGCGGACGCTTTCTTTACGCCGCAGGCCCGCGGCGCGTCGGTGTTCGTGCTGTCTGACGGTGCCGCCACCAGCGCCGCCGCGCGCTGGATGGCCAACAAGGAGAACGCGGCGGACCTGGTGGGCGGCGTCAACGTCGGCGCAGCCACCAAGGACGCCCAGGTGCTGCGCGCGCTGCTGGACATGAGCACCACGGCGCAGATCAAGGACAGTCTCAAGCTCGGCGGCGAGGTGCTGGGCCAGATCGGCAAGATCGGCCGCCTACACAAGCCGCGCGTCGAGCAAGCGGGCTTCGCCGTGCTGAAGGCGCCAGACATCCCCAGCATCCTGGTCGAGACGGCCTTCATCTCCAACCCCGAGGAGGAGAAGAAGCTGCGCGATCCCAACTACCAGGATCAGTTGGTCGACGCGCTGGCGTCCGGCATCGCGAAGTACTTTGCGAAGAACCCGCCCATGGCGAGGAAGCGCAGCACAACGCTGTGACGCGTCAGACGGCCTGATGCCAGCGCAGCCCCAGTAGCAGCTCGCGCGGCCCGAACAGCACATGCAGCACGCGCCGCCGCCCTGACGGCGCGGTCGCCTTGGACGACGCATGCAGCGCCAGCGGCCGCATCAGCAGTGCGTCACCGGCCCGGGCATCGACGGCCACCTCGCCCCGCTGCTGGCGCCAGGTCGCCACGGCGGCGTCGTCGAGCACGCCCGCCCGGTGCGAACCCGGCACAAAGCGCAGGCCGCCATCGGCCTCGGTCGCGTCGTCCAGGTGCAGCCGCAGTGCCACCATCCGCGCCAGCAGTGCGGCGGGTGCCAGCACGAAATGGCGTCCGCCCTTGACGGACCAGCCGCTCAGCGCGGCGTGCTCGACGCGCTCGGCGACCGGCACGGCCAGGTCCTGGTGCAGTGCCACCAGCCAGTTGCGGTCAGGTGACTTCTCGAACAGCGTGCACTGCACGGCCACGCCGTCCGTCGGCAGGAACGGCTGCAAATGCGGCAACGCCTTCAGCCACCACGCCAGCGCCTGGCACCAGGGCTGATCCAGCAGTTCACGCTGCCCTGCCGCACCGGGCGGCAGCGCGGCCAGTTCGGCGACCAGCGCCTGGCGCCGCTCGGGCGTCAGCAGGCCGGGGAGGAGGAAAAAGCCTTCGGGCAGGGCGTCGTCGTGCGGGACCGGCATGGCCCGCGCTTGTACCTCACCAGCCGGGCACCTCGTTGACCGCTAGCAGGTCCGTCGCCGACGTCAGCCCGCGAGTGGCGCGCGTCCACCACTGCGAAAAGGAGTCGCAGCGGCGCTCGACCGGCGGGAACAGCGCCGGCGCGGGCAGGCAGTCGGCCCAGCGGGTGAGCCAGGGCGCCAGGTGCGGCTCGGCCACGCAGCACACGCGGGCCGCGCCCTGCAGGGCCGCGGCGATGGTCGCGGCGTCGCCGTGCCAGACCTCGGGCGCCAGCGCAGACAGCCGCTGGCCGACGAAGCGCCACCGGCGCTCGCTCCACGGCCAAGAACGGTGGAAGTCGGCCACATAAAGACCGATGACGCGCGTGCCGGCCGGCAATTCGGCCGGCAGATCGCCCAGGCACCAAGGGTGGACCAGCCACACGTCGGCGCCAGCCACGCAGGCCGGGTCGGGGGCGATGGCGCCCAGGTCGGCAGGCGGCACGTGGCTCAGGCCGGGTTCGACGGCATTCGCCACCGGGCGGCCCTGCGAGGCAGCCAGCCGGCGCTCACGGGCCATGCGGTCCAGCGCTTCATAGGACGTGTCGATGACGCTGCCCGGGCTGTGCCACTGGGACGGCGCAAACCGCGCCACGTTGTCGGCATTGAACAGATAGGGCTTGTGGCTGCCCGTGCCGGCCACCCATTGCCAGCTGAGGTGATTGCTGGCCAGGTCACCGTCCAGCAGATGGGCGTAGAGCCAGTCGGCGCCGGCCCGCCAGTGCACCTGGCGCACATGCACCAGGTAACTGGCCAGCCACATGCGCGCATGGTTGTGCAGCATGCCGGTGGCGTAGAGGGTGCGCACGGCCTCGTCCACCACCGGCACGCCGGTGCAGCCCTGCCGGATGTCCTCCGGCAACGCGCGGGCATAGGCCTCGTCGGGAAGCGGGCCGTCGTGCAGCGATTGCAGGATGCCCTCCCCCCGGTGCGCCCACACATGGCGGAAGTATGCGCGCCAGCCCAGTTCGTAGACGAACTTGTGCTGCACATCCATCGGGTGACGCGCCACCACGCCGGCCAGCACCTCGGGCAGCGTCACCAGGCCATGGGTGAGATACGGCGACAGGCCGGTCACCGCACCGTCCAGCGCGTTACGTGTGCGGGCATAGGCCGACGGCCGCACGGCGGCGATGCGCGCCCGCGCGGCCTCCAGCGTGGGGTCGAATGCGTCAGCCATGGCCCACCTCACCGCGGCGGATGGCGCCGGCACGCTCCAGCACCGCCTGCCGGTCCGCATCGCTGAGCCGGGCCACGTTCTTCACTTGCAGCGCCATGCGTGGGTTGCGCGCCAGTGCCTGCTCGTGGCGCATCAGGAAGTCCCAGTACAGCGTCGTGAAAGGACAGGCGCGATCGCCGGCCCGCTGCGCGGGGTCGTAGCGGCAGCCCTGGCAATGCGGGCTCATG
Source organism: Pelomonas margarita (assembly GCF_043555875.1). Taxonomy (NCBI): domain Bacteria; kingdom Pseudomonadati; phylum Pseudomonadota; class Betaproteobacteria; order Burkholderiales; family Sphaerotilaceae; genus Roseateles; species Pelomonas margarita. The sequence goes on from NZ_JBIGHW010000005.1 coordinate 257,332, forward strand.
CGCTGGATGTACTTGCCGGTGGCGACATACGGCTTGCTGCCCATCAGCCCGCCATCTGCGTACTGGCTCATGCCCAGCGTATTGGGCAGCTCCACCCACTCGACCGCGTCGACGTACACAGCCAGATACCAGGCATGCACCTGCTGCGGTTCGACACCGAGCATGAGCGCGAACAGGCCGGTCACCATCAGGCGCTGGATGTGGTTGGCGTAGCCGTGCGCCAGCGTCTGCGCCAGTGCGTCACGCAGGCAGGCCATGTCGGTGGCGCCGGTCCAGTACCACGCGGGCAGATCCTCGTGCGCGTCCATCGCGTTGCCGTCGGCATAGGCCGGCATGCGCGTCCAGTAGATGCCGCGCACGTACTCGCGCCAGCCCAGGATCTGGCGGATGAAGCCTTCCACGCTGGCCAGCGGCACGTGGCCGGCGCGCCAGGCAGCCTCGGCGGCGGCCACCACCTCGCGCGGGTTCAGCAGCTTGAGGTTGAGCGCGGCGGACAGGTGCGAGTGGTACAGCCAGGGGTCGCCGGGCCACATCGCGTCCTGGTAGCGGCCGAACAGCGGCAGGCGGTGCGTGATGAAGTCCTGCAGCGACTGCAACGCCTGCTCGCGCGTGACCGGCCAGGCGAAGCTGTCCAGGCGGCCGGGGTGGTCAGCGAAACGGGCCTGCACCAGCGCGATGACGTCGCGCGTGATGGCATCGGGCTCAAAACTCGCGCGCGGCGGCAGCAGGCCCGGGCCAGCTGAGCCAAAGGCCTCCCGGTTGTCGGCGTCGAAGTTCCACTGGCCGCCCTCGGGCTGGCCGTCCTGCATCAGCACGCCGTGCCGCTGGCGCTGCTCGCGGTAGAAGTACTCCATGCGCAGCGACTTGCGGCCCTTGGCATGGGCGGCGAACTCGCGCACGGTGACGAAGAAATGCCGGTCCTCGCGGATATCCAGCGGCAGGCCCGCTGACGCGGCCACCGCCTTGATGGCCTGCAGCACGCGCCAGTCTCCCGGCGCGGTCATCAGGAGGCCGACGGGCCGCAGCCGCGCGATGTCGGCCGCCAATTGCCCGGCCAGCGAACCCGCATTGCCCGCGTCTTCCAGCCGCGTGTAGTGCAACGGCCGGCCCGCGGCCTGCAGCGCCAGCGCGAAATGGCGCATCGCGGCGAGGAACACCGCCGTGCGCGGCTGGCTGCTCCAGACGTGGGTGGACTCTTCCGCCACCTCGGCCATCCAGACGGCATCGGTCGTGGCGTCGAAGCCGTCGAAGCCGGATGCGTGCAGATCCAGCTGGTCCCCCAGCACGATGACGAGATGGCGCAGCTCAGCCACGCGCGTCTCCGCGGCGGCGGCAGGCGTCGGAGCAGTACTTCACCTCGGACCAGGTCTTGGCCCAGCGGCGGCGCCATGTCATGGACAGCCCGCAGGCCACGCAGGGCTTGCTGGGCAGAGCGGCCTTGTTGCCGCGAAAGGCCTGGCGTTCGCGCGGGCTCATGCGGCCTGCGCCGCACCGAACGCCCGGCCGCGCACCGCGGCCACCAGCGACTGCGCCGACAGCCAGGCGCCCTCCACGCCCGCCCCCCCCAGAAAGTCGCCGCACACGCCGAGGCCTAGCGCGCCATCCCACCAGAAGGACTCGCCCGGTGCCGTGAGGCGCGGCTGTGGCGTGGCGTAGCGCCAGCGGTGCACGGTAGCGTGCTGCCAGGCCACCGCGTGGCCGAACAGCTCGGCGATGGCAGCTTGCAGCTGCTGCTGGACCCACTCGGGCGACTGCTCCAGATGCTGGCGGCTCCAGCTCGCACGGGCATGGGCCACCCAATGCGCCTGACCCGGCACACGCTGCCGGCCGGGCCTCGCATCGTTGCGCATCACCCAGGCCAGCGGGCCGGCAGCGGGCCTAGACAGCGTCCAGTCCGGCGCGCCCTGATCGGCGGCCACGCCCATCAGCGTCCAACAGGGCTGCATGGGGGCGAGCGCGGCGTGCCGCGCCCAGTCGTTGCGGTGCGGGGCGAGCAGCGGCGCCGCCTGGGCCGGCGGCAGCGCCAGCAGCACGGCATCAACCGGCGCGCCCTGGGCCTCGCCAGCCGCCTCCAGCTGCCAGCCGGCGGGCGTCCAGCGCAGCTGATCAATCGCGCACGACCAAGTGGTGCTCACCCCGCTCAGCAGTTGGCGGCACACCTCGGGGTTGTCGGGCACTGGCACGTGGAACACCGCGTCCTGCAACGCCGGCCCGCTGCCCTCGGCCAACACCGGGTGCCACTGCGCAAGCCAGCCGGCCCGTTGCCCGTGGCCGATGAACGCATCGAACGCGTCGCCCTGGACGGTGAGGCCGGGCGTGCCGTGATCCAGTGGCGTCTCGGTGGGCTGGCCGGCGCCGTCCATCCAGGCCATGCGCCGTGTGGCCAGCCGCCCGCCGGGCCCACGGGCCTTGTCGAACACCTGCACCGCCAGCCCGGCCTGCGCAAGCGCCTGCGCGCAGCTCGCCCCGGCCATGCCGGCGCCAATGATGGCCACGCGCCTGATCGAACTCGTCAACATGGCGGCATCGTAAGCATTTCGAACTCATTTCAGATTCAAGCGAACGAAATTGCCCACAATATCCACATAATCCGATTCAAATCCGATTCATTCAGGAGCCCCATGACCCGGTCCTCACGCACCGCCAGCCATCACCGCAGCGGTGCCGTCGCCCGCATGCTGGGCGTGCCGGTGGCCACGCTGCGCAACTGGGAGCGCCGCTACGCGCTGACGCAGCCAGCCACCTCGCCGAGCGGCCAGCGCCTGTATTCGGCGGACGATGTGCGGCGGCTCACCCTCATCAAGCAGCTCAATGACCTGGGGCACGCCATCGGCCAGCTCGCGGCGCTGGACATGGCGCAACTGCAGCAGGTGGCGGCCACGCATGCGAGCACGCTGGCCGCCACCCAGCCGGCCGGCGACCGCAAGGCCGCTTTGGCGCCACGGCCGCCGCTGCGCCTGGCCGTCATCGGCACCGCGTTGGGCGAACGGCTGCGTCGCCCGGCGCTGCTGCAGCGGCTGGGCACGGCGCTGGTGCTGCTGGGCCCGTTTGAGGACGCAGCCCAAACCGCGGCGGCGCTGGCCGATTCGCCGGTGGATGCCGTGCTCGTGCAACAGCCGCAGTTGCACCCGGACTGGCTGACCGCCTTTGACGCCGCCGCGCCGGCGCTCGCCGCCACGCCCAAGGGGGTGCTGTACCGCTTCGCCGCCGATGCGGTCAGCGACGCGCTGGCGGACGCCGGCCTGCGGCTGCTGCGTGAACCGCAGCCCGACAGCGTGCTGGCGCAATGGCTGCATGATCTGAGCGTGCTTCACGCAGGCGCCGCGCCCACGCTGCGGCTGCTACCGACGCCGGCCCTGCGCCGTTGGAGCGACGCCGCGCTGGCCGACTTCGCCAGCCTGTCGTCCACCATCGCCTGCGAATGCCCTCGCCACTTGGCCGAGCTGCTGGTGCAGCTGTCGCACTTTGAGGCCTACAGCGCCGACTGCGAACACCGCAACGCAGCCGATGCGGCACTGCACGGCCACCTCGTCCGCGTCACTGCGGCCTGCCGCAACAGCCTGGAAGCGGCGCTGGAACACGTGGCCCGGCACGAAGGCCTGCTGCTGCCGCTCTGAGCGAGCACCGCCAACCACGCATGCGCTCGCCCCGCCGCGCTACACCGCTGCCAACGGAGAGACACTGCCGCACGCCATGACTCGAACACTGGACCACCCGATGCGCGCACTTCGAGGGCTGCTGGGTCTCATGACCGCCGCCACGTTGGCTGCCTGTTCACCGAGCCCGCAGGTTTCCGCGCGCATCGGCGCCGAAGCGGCCAAGGCCGAGACTATTGACCTCGCAGCACTCACACCGTTTGCGTGGGATCGCGCGTTGGTGTTCAGCCCCTACACCTCGACGGACGACATCTGCAGCGCCCTGCCAGCGTCGTTCACGTCCTGCGCGAACGCCTACCCGCAGGGCGTCGATGAGGGCAGCTTCCTGCTGGTCTTCGTCCGCGCCGGCAACGTGGTTCACCATGAACTGCACGGCCGCCACAACGGCGAGTTCTGTTCACAGAGCTGCAGGCTTGAACTCAGGCCGGAGACGGCACGCTTCACGGTCACGTCTTCAGCGTCCGACCAGGACAGAAAGCATTTCTCGCCAGCGGCTCCCTGAAACCGCACTGCAGGCAGCGCCGGCGGGTGGTCTTCAGGAAGAGGCGTGTGGTTCGCGCTGCGGGGTCAGCAGCACTTCCCGGCACGCGCGCTGTAGCGCGCGGCCTGCCTCTCCCTGAAGAACTCCTCATAGCTCATGGGCTCACGCTCCGGGTGCGTGGCCTGGTGGTGGGCCAGGTAGCTGCCGTAGTCCGGCACGCCCACCATCAGCCGCAGGCTCTGCGTGAGGTAGCGACCGGCCTGGGCCAGCTCGCGGCCCAGCTCACGCACCCTGGCCCGCCGGCAGCGCCACGAAAGGCGTTTCCTGCGCCGTGACCTTGCCGGTGCGGCGCGCGGCCAGGATGGACTTGACGCTGTAGATCAGCACGCTGATCACCACGCCCATGAACAACGCGCACAGCGCCGCGTCCAGCCGGTCGTTGAACACCACGCGCGACATCGCGTCCAGGCTCTTGGCCGGTGCCAGCACCTTGCCCTCGGCAATCGCGGCGGCGTACTTGTCGGCATGGGCCAGGAATCCCAGCTTGGGGTCGGCCGAGAAGATCTTCAGCCAGCCGGCGGTCATCGTGCAGACCAGCAGCCAGGCGGCCGGCACTGCCGTGACCCAGGCGTAGCGGTCCTTCTTCATCTTGAACAGCACGACCGTGCCCAGCAGCAGCGCCACGGCAGCCAGCATCTGGTTGGCGATGCCGAACAGCGGCCACAGCGTGTTAATGCCGCCCAGCGGGTCGACGACACCCTGGTACAGGAAGTAGCCCCAGGCCGCCACGCACAGGCCGGTGGCCAGCAGGTTGGCCACCCAGCTCTCGGTGCGCTTGAGCGAGGGCACGAAGCTGCCCAGCAGGTCCTGCAGCATGAAGCGGCCGGCGCGCGTGCCGGCGTCCACGGCGGTCAGGATGAACAGCGCCTCGAACAGGATGGCGAAGTGGTACCAGAAAGCCATCATGGCCTTGCCGCCCACCACCTGGTGCAGGATCTCGGCCATGCCCACGGCCAACGTCGGCGCACCGCCGGCACGGGCCAGGATGGTCTTCTCGCCCACATCGGCCGCGGCCTGCGTCAGCATCTCGGGCGTCACGACAAAGCCCCAGGTCGACAGCGTCTGGGCGACGGTGGCCGCGTCCTTGCCGACCACGGCAGCCGGGCTGTTCATCGCGAAGTACACGCCTGGCTCGATGCAAGAGGCGGCCACCAGCGCCATCACGGCGACGAAGCTCTCGGCCAGCATGCCGCCGTAGCCGATGTAGCGGGCGTGGGTCTCGTTCTCCAGCAACTTGGGGCTGGTGCCCGATGCGATCAGCGAATGGAAGCCCGACACCGCGCCGCAGGCAATGGTGATGAACAGGAAGGGGAACAGGCTGCCGGCCCACACCGGGCCGTTGCCGGCGGCGAACTGCGTCAGCGCGGGCATCTTCAGCGGTGGCGCCACGATGATGATGCCGATGGCTAGCGCGACGATGGTGCCGATCTTCAGGAAGGTGCTGAGGTAGTCGCGCGGCGCCAGCAGCAGCCACACGGGGATGCAGGCGGCCACGAAGCCGTAGCCGATCAGCGCCCACACCAACTGCACCGGCGTGAAGGTGAACAGGTGCGACAGCGTCGGATGCTCGCTGACCCACTGGCCGCCGAAGATGGCGGCCATCAGCAGCGCGAAGCCGATGACGGACACCTCGCCGATGCGGCCCGGGCGGATGAAGCGCAGGTACACGCCCATGAACAGCGCGACCGGAATGGTCGCCGCCACGGTGAATGCGCCCCACGGTGACTCCGCCAGCGCCTTCACGACGATGAGCGCCAGCACCGCGAGGATGATGATCATGATCATGAACGCGCCGAACAGCGCGATCAGGCCCGGCACTGTGCCCATCTCCTGCTTGACGAGGTCGCCCAGCGACCGGCCGTCACGACGCGTGGAGATGAACAGCACGATGAAGTCCTGCACTGCGCCGGCGAACACCACGCCGGCCAGGATCCACAGCAGCCCAGGCAGATAGCCCATCTGCGCCGCGAGCACCGGACCCACCAGCGGGCCGGCGCCGGCAATCGCCGCGAAGTGGTGGCCATACAGCACGTGCTTGTTGGTGGGCACGTAGTCCAGGCCGTCGTTGTACTTCCAGGCCGGGGTCTGCCGCCTGGCGTCCAGCCCCAGCACCTTGTCGGCGATGAACAGGCTGTAGTAGCGGTAGGCGATGAGGTAGACGCACAGGGCGGCGGACACGACCCACAGCGCGCTGATCGTCTCGCCACGGCTCAAGGCCACGGTGGCAAGCGATGCAGCGCCCAGGATCGCGACGCCCGCCCACGCGAGGTGGCGGCGCAGGTTCATGAGGCTTGTCTCCAATGCGGCGCGCACGTCGGGATGGGCGGCGCTGCCGGGCCGGTCAGTGTCGAAAAACCGCCCCGGCCGGGCATCGGTCAAGCCACGCGGGCCAGGCGCGCGGGATTACCTAAGGGTCAACCCCAGCGTCCCGCGCGTGTTCCACCGCATACCGGATCAGCTCGGCCTGCCCCTCCAGGTCCAACTTGCGCTTGATGCTCTGGCGGTGAGCTTCCACCGTGCGCACGGACAGGTCCAGATCGCGCGCGATCTGCTTGCTGGACGCGCCCTGCCCCAGCTTGGCGAGGATCTCGCTCTCGCGCGGCGTCAGCACCGGCTTCGGCGCCTGGCTGCGGAACAGCCGGCCCGACACGGCCGCGCTCAGGAAGGTGCCGCCGGCCGCCACCGCATCGATGGCCGACACGATCTCGGTGGCCGGCGCGTCCTTCAGCACATAGCCGCGCGCGCCCGCCTGCAGGGCGCGCTGCACGTACTCGGGGTTGTCGTACATGCTGAACATCAGCAGCTTGATGGCAGGCCGCGCGGCCAGCATCTCAGCCCCCAGCGTGATGCCGTTGACATCCTTCAGCCCGACATCCATCAGCACGACGTCGGGCGCCACCCGCGCCAGCAGCGCCAGTGCCTCGTCGCGGTTGCCGGCTTCGCCCACCACGGCGAAGCGCGGCACGCCGGCCAGGCGCGCCACCAGGCCCTCGCGCACCATGGGGTGGTCGTCGACGAGCAGGATGCGGATGGGGGCGGCGGTCATGGGGCAATGCGGGCGAGGTCGGCAGCCGAGAGTGTGACGCGCAGGCGGCAGCCCACGCCCGGCGCGGTCACCAGGCTCAGCACCGCGCCCAGCGCGTCGGCCCGCTCGCGCATGCTGCGCAGGCCCAGGCCCCGGTCGGCCACGGCCTGGGCAGCGTGGGCATCGAAGCCTCGGCCGTCGTCCTCCACCTCCAGCGCCACGCCGCCCCGCGGCTCAAAGGCCAGCATCACCGTCACGGCCGTGGCCTGCGCGTGGCGGGCCGCGTTGCTGAGCGCCTCCTGCGTGATGCGGAACAGCGCGGTCTTCACAGACTCGGGCAGCGCCAGCTCATCACCGCGCACCCGCGCGGTGAAGCGCGTGCCGCCGGCCGCGTCGAACTCGCCGGCCAGGTGCTGCAGCGCTGCGGCCAAGCCCAGCGTGTCCAGCAGCGCCGGGCGCAGCGCATGCGACAGGTGGCGCACCTCGGCCAGCGTGCTGTTGAGCCGCTTCAGTGCCAGCGCCTGCAGCCGCTCAGCCTCGGCCGGCGCCTGCTGGGCTGACTCGATGAGCAGCTTGGTCGCAACAAGCGCCTGGCTGACGCCGTCGTGCAGATCGCGGGCCAGACGCGCGCGCTCATCCTCCTGGCTCTGCACCACCTCGCGGGCCAGCGCGCGCAGCTTGGCCTCGGCGCTGCGGTGTTCGCTGAGGTTGAGCGCCAGCGCGCCGGCACTGATCAGCGCCACGCCGATGACGGCCACCGCGCCCACCCACAGCAGCGTGACCGTGATGTTGTGGCGGGCGCCGCGCGCCAACTCGGCCATGGTGGCCTCGATGCCGTCCAGGTACAACCCCGTGCCCAGCATCCAGCCCCACTCGGGCACGGCCACCACATAGCCCAGCTTGGGCGCCAGCAGGCTGCTGGACGGCTTGCGCCACTGGTACTCCACATAGCCGCCGCCGGCCTTGGCCTGCGCGATCAGCTGCTGGATGGTGGGCCGGCCCTGCGGGTCGCGCAGCTCCCAGAGGTTCTGGCCGGTCAGCTCGGGCTGGCGCGAATGCATCAGCACACGACCCTGCAGGTCGTAGACGAAGAAGTAGCCGTCGCGGCCGTAGTCCAGCGACTGCAGGATGTCCATCGCGCGGCGCTGGCCGTCGGGTTGCCCCAGCAGCGGCCGAACCGTGCTGACGGCCAGGTCGACGTAGTGCTTGAGCTCGGTGCGGCGCGCGTCCAGGTAGCTGGCACGCACCAGCGCCTGCTCGCGCTCGGCCAGCGACTGCTCCTGGTGGCGCACTGCGAACGCGATCAGCGCCAGCGACGCCAGCAACGGCAGCAGGGCCAGCAGGAACAGCCGGCCCCGCAGGGACAACGCCGACCAGGCTTTCATCGGCCCAATGTTGCCGGCGCGGGCGCCGTCTTGCGTTGCACGGGCTTCCACGTGGCCAGCCGCTTCATGACGTCGGCGATGGCCGCGTCAAGCTGCGTGTCCTCGCCGCGGTTGACGGCCGCGGGGTCCAGCTCCACGTCCATGTCCGGTGCCACGCCCTCGTTCTCGATGCGCCACTCGCCCTCGGGCGTGTAGAAGCGGAAGTACGGCACCGTCAGGAAGCCACCGTCGATCAGCGGCGGGTTGGCCGAAATGCCGATCAGCCCGCCCCAGGTGCGCTTGCCGATCAGCGGCCCCAGGCCCACGCGCTTGAAGGCGTAGGGCATGAAGTCGCCGCCGGAGCCGGCATCCTGGTCGATGAGCATGGCCTTGGGGCCGTAGATGGCACCGCCGGGTGTCTCGAACACCAGGCCGTCGCGGTCCTTCCAGCCCCCCAGGTAGGGGCGGGACAGCAGCTCGATCACGTAGTTCGCTGCTTGGCCGCCGCCGTTGCGGCGGTCGTCCACGATGAGGGCGGGCTTGTCGATCTGTGCGAAGAACATGCGGTTGAAGTGCTCGAAACCCTGCCCCGCTGTGTCCGGCATGTAGACGTAAGCAATCTTGCCGCCGCTCCTGGCCTGCACCTTTTCGCGGTTGCCCTCGATCCACGCCCAGCGGCGCAGCAGCGCGTCGCTGGCCACAGGCTCCACGGTCACATCGCGCTTGCCCGTCCCGGCAGCGTCCTGCGCGACGGTCAGCACGACCTGCTTGCGCAGCGTGTTCTCCATCAGCGCATGCACGTTGGTCGCAGCATCCAGCTCGCGGCCGTTGATGGCGAGCAGGAAGTCGCCCGCCTTCACGCCCAGGCCGGGAGCGGCCAGCGGCGCGCGCAGGTGCGGGTTGAGGCGGTCACCGGCGTAGATACGCGTGATGCGGTGGCGGCCGCCCTCCAGCGCGAAGTCCGCGCCCAGCAGGCCCACGGGCACGGTGGGCTCCTGCAGCACATCCCCCCCGCCCACGCGGTTGTGGCCCACCTGCAGCTCGGCGATCAGCTGCACCAGCAGGTCGTTCAGGTCCTCGCGACGCTGCACGAAGGCCAACTGCGGCAGGTAGCGGTCGTAGACGGCCTGCCAATCCATGCCGTGCAGGGCGGCGTCATAGAAGAACTCCTTCTGCATCCACCAGGTCTCGTCAAAAATCTGCCGCCATTCCGCACGCAGGTCCACGCGCATGCGCAGCGACTGCTCCACCGGCTTGCCGTCGAGCTTGTCATTGGCGTCGCCCACTTCCAACACATTGCCGGCCAGCGTCAGCAGCAACTTCTTGGCGTCGCCGCTCAGAGAGAACTCGGCCACGCCCTCCTTCAGCCGCTTGGCTTTGCGCTCCTGCGGGTCGTAGCGCCACAGCTCGGCGGTGGCGCGGCGCTCAGCCTGCGGCGCCTCGTTACTGGCTCCGGGCTGCGGGCGCTGCAGGTAGAACAGTGCGCCGTCCGCGCCCACGGCCAGGTTGTCGTAGTTGCGCTCGGCCAGCGGCAGCGCCACCAGCCGGTGCGGCAGACCCTCCAGGTCGATCCGGATCGGCTTGGGCGCGGCCGGCTTCTTCGCCTCCGGCTTGGTGTCGTCAGGCTTCTTGGCGGCGGGCTTGGTGGCCTCGTCGTCGTCCTTGCGGCCCTCCTCGTCACCCGGGCGAGGCGCCAGCGGTGACTTGCCATCGGCCGCCAACACCAGCGCGTACAGCCCGGCGCGGCGCGGCCGCTCCTGCGTGGACAGGTCCAACCCCACCTGGCCAGGGCCTGAGTTGATGGACGCGCTGAAGTACAGCACGTCGCCCTTGGGCGAGAACGCCGGATTGCCCGCGTGCGACAGACCGTCGGTGACGGCGTGATGGCGCCCGCTGCCCAGCTCGTGCAGCCAGATGCGGCCGAAGTAGTTCTCGCCCGAGGTGGTGTAGGCCAACCAGCGGCTGTCCGGCGAGAACGACACGGAGAAGCCCTCGGAGCCGAAGCGCCGCGCGTCCGACGCCAGCTTCACCAGCTGGCCGCGCTGCGCGCCGGGCGCGAGGCCGAGCGTGTAGAGGTTCAGGTGGTTGTCGTGCAGCACCAGCGTCTGACCGTCGGGCGACCAGTCCAGCAGCGTGAAGTAGCTGCCCTTGCCCAGCGCAAAGCGCTCGCGCGGGCCCAGGCCGTTCTGCGCCTGCAGGATCAGCTCATGCCGCATGCCCGGCGCGTCCGACACATAAGCCACGCGCTGGCCGTCCGGACTCCACAGCGCGTCCTTCTCGCGCACGCCGGCGCTCTCGGTGAGGTTGCGCACGCTGCCGTCCTTGACCGGCAGCGAAAACACCTCGCCACGCGCACTGGCCAGCACGCGCTTGCCCGTGCTGGACAGGCGCGCCGAGCTCAGCGCCCGGGCGGCGTCGCGCCACTGCGGGCGGGCCAGCGCGCCGCTGTCGGCCACGCGAATGTCCAGCGTCACCGGGGTGCCGCCGGCAAGCTCGATCTGCTTGAGGCGGCCGCCGCTCTCGTACACCAGCGTGCCGCCCACGGCGTCCACGCTGCGCACGTCCCAGCGGGTCTCGCGCGTCAGCTGGCGCAGCGCCTGGGTGGCCGGGTTGAACGCAAACAGGTTGGCCACGCCGGTCGCGTCGCCGTCGCGGTCGGAGATGAACACCACCTCGCGGCCGGCCCACACGGGCGCAGAATCCGTCGCATTGACGTGCGGGATCTGCTGCCAGCGCTGGCCGGCCTGCGGGCCCTGCATGTCCATGATCCACACCGGCGGCGTCGAGCCGCCGCGGCTCTGGCGCCAGCCGCTGGGGCCGCTGTAGGCCGCGTTGTAGGGCCGATAGGCCAGCTGACGACCGTCGGACGACCAGGCGCCCTCGAAGGCCACGGCTGCCATCAGCCGCTTTTCAAAACCGCCCGTGGCGCTGACCTCGAACAGCTGGTTGCTGCGGTTGTTCAGCACCTCGCGCGGCGACGCGAAGAGCACGCGCTGGCCGTCCGGACTCCAGCCGTTGACGATGTCGGGCGCCGGGTGCCAGGTCAGCCGCTTCGCATCGCCGCCGTCCAAGCCAATGACGTAGACATCGGTGTTGCCGTCGTAGCTGGCCGAAAACGCGATCTGCCGGCCATCCGGCGAGAAGCGCGGCGCGAACTCGCTGGCCGCGTGGCTGGTGAGCCGGCGCGGGTGGGCACCGCTGCGGTCGGCCAGCCACAGGTCGCCGCCATAGACGAAGGCGAGATGGGTCTTGGAGACGGCGGGCTGACGCAGCATCAGCGTCGGCTCGGCCACGGTAGCGGCCTGCGCCAGGCCGGAGGTCGTCCAGGCCAGGGCAAGCGCCGCCCGCGTGAGGGGGGACAGAGTCATCGGGATCTCCGACTAGAGTCGCAAAGCTCGCGACTCTAGTCCCGCAGTACTGTCCGTTCGGAAAGTCAGCCCGGCTGACCCTTGAATCGCGCCCGCAGGCCGCCGGCGATGACGATCAGGCCCGGGATGACGATCATGGCCCAGATGATCTTGCTCAGGTGCGTCTGCACCCACGGCAGGTTGCCGAACAGGTAGCCGGCCACGCACAGGCCTACCACCCAGATGACAGCGCCCACGACGTTGAACAGCGTGAACTTGCCGCGGCTCATCTCGGCCACGCCGGCCACAAAGGGCACGAAGGTGCGCACAAAGGGCATGAAGCGGGCAATGATGATGGTGATGCCGCCGTGCTTCTCGTAGAAGGCATGGGCTGCGTCGAACGCCTTCTTGTTGAAGAAACGCGACTGCTCCCACTGGAAGACCTTGGGGCCGATGTAGCGGCCGATCATGTAATTGCACTGATCGCCCAGGATGGCGGCGGCCAGCAGCACCGCGATTGCCACCGGCAGGCTCATCAGCCCCGCGCCGCACAGCGCGCCGACGACGAATAGCAGCGAATCCCCCGGCAGGAAGGGCATCACCACCACGCCGGTCTCGGTGAACACGATGACGAACAGCAGCGCGTACACCCAGATGCCATAGGCAGCCACGAAGGTGGCCAGGTGCTTGTCCACATGCAGGATGAAGTCGATCAGGAAGGTCAGCAAGTCCATGGCGCGGCATTATCCCGACGCCACCATGACACCCCGTCGATAATCCCGCGGATGGATGTGCCCCTGCCAGAACTTGCCCCGCCGCGCGTGATCCGCGAGCTGCCCGATGAGCTGATCAGCCAGATTGCCGCCGGCGAGGTGGTTGAGCGGCCGGCCTCGGTGGTGCGTGAGCTGGTGGACAACGCGCTGGACGCCGGGGCGAAGAACGTGCTGGTCAAGCTGATGGCCGGCGGCGTGCGCGCCATCGTCGTGGAGGACGACGGCTGCGGCATCCCCGTGACACAGCTGCCGCTGGCGCTGAAGCGCCATGCCACCAGCAAGATCGCGTCGCTGGGTGAACTGGAGTCCGTGGCCACCATGGGCTTTCGAGGCGAGGCGCTGGCGGCCATCGCTTCGGTGTCCGAGATGTCGGTGGCCAGCCGCACAGCCGACGCCGCCCACGCCCACCGGCTGGACGCCCGCAGCGGCGAGCTGTCCGCCGCCGCCCGCTCGCGCGGCACCAGCGTGGAGGTGCGTGAGCTGTTCTTCGCCACGCCCGCGCGCCGCAAGTTCCTGAAGACCGACGCCACCGAGCTGGCCCACTGCGTGGAGGCCGTGCGCCGCCATGCGCTGGCGCGGCCGGACGTGGGCTTTGCGATCTGGCACGAGGGCAAGCTCGTCGACCAGTGGCGGGCCGCGTCCGTCGAGCAGCGCATCAGCGACGTGCTGGGCGAGGACTTCGTGCACGACAGCCGCGCCTTCGAGCACAGCGCCGGCCCGCTCGGAGTCATCAGGCCCCCAGGCCAGGCCAATGTCCTGGCCGCCCCCCGAGGGGGTCAAGGAAATTTGGGGCGGCCCGGCATTTCCTTGACCGGCCGCGCCGGCCTGCCCGAGGCCTCGCGCTCGCGCGCCGACCAGCAGTACGTCTGGGTCAACGGCCGCTACGTGCGCGACAAGCTCATCAGCCACGCCATCCGCTCCGCCTACGAAGACGTGCTGCACGGCCAGCGCCAGCCCAGCTACGTGCTGTTCATCGAGATCGCGCCCGAGCTGGTGGACGTGAACGTGCACCCGACCAAGATCGAGGTGCGCTTCCGCGACGGCCGCGCCATCCACCAGGCCGTGCGCCGCGCCTTCATCGACGCGCTGGCGCAATCGCGCAGCGCCGAGGTGGCCGGCGGCGAGGCCATCGAGTCGGCGATGGCGCCGCTGGCCTTCGAGCCGACGGCCGCCGCCACGCTCTACGTGGCCGAGCCGCGCCCGGCCTACGCGGCGCCGGCCGCCTTCACGCCGCCCGTGCCGCCCACGGCCGAGCAGGTGCGGCTGTCGCTGGTGCAGACCGAGGCGCTGTGGCAACCCGCCCGGCCGGTCGTGCCCACCTCGCATCCCGACAGCCGGCCCGCGCTGCTGGTCGACCTGCCCGTGCTGCCCAAGAACCAGGACTGGCCGCTGGGCCGCGCGATCGCGCAGATCCAGGGCGTCTACATCCTGGCCGAGAACAAGCAGGGCCTGGTCATCGTGGACATGCACGCGGCGCATGAGCGCGTCGTCTACGAGCGGCTGAAGGCCAAGCTGGGCTCCACGACCATCGAGAGCCAGCCGCTGCTGATCCCGGTCAGCTTCGCGGCCACGGCCGAAGAGGTCGCCGCCGCCGAGCAGCATGCCGACACGCTGAGCCAGCTCGGGCTGGACGTGTCGCCGCTGTCCACGCGCACGCTCGCCGTGCGCTCGCGGCCGGCGCTGCTGGCGGCCAGCGACCTTGTCGCGCTGACGCGCGAGCTGCTGGCCGAGATGGCACAGTTCGACGCCAGCTCGGTGCTGGAACGCGCCCAGCACGAAATCCTGGCCACCATGGCCTGCCATGGCGCCGTGCGGGCCAACCGGCAGCTGACGCTGGACGAGATGAACGCGCTGCTGCGCGACATGGAAGCCACCGAACGCGCCGACCAGTGCAACCACGGCCGCCCCACCTGGCGCCAGCTCGACATGAAAGAGCTGGACGCCCTTTTCCTCCGCGGACGCTGAACCATGGCCACGCTCACCCTCAAGAACAAGAAACCCGCCGCCAAGACGGCCCGTACCGCCGACGGCGAGAAACGCGGGCCGCTGCGCGGCAAGGGCGTCTCCAAACCCCGCCCCACGCTGGCCCAGGCCCAGGCCGACCGCGCCGAGCGCGAGGAGCAGTTTCAGAAGGCGCAGGCGCAGCGCAATGAACGCCCCGCGACGCGGCGCGACGAGCGCCCGGCCCGGCCGAAGCCCGAGGGTTTCCGGCCCGAATACCCGCCGCAGCGCGGCGAGCCTTTCCGCCGCGATGACCGCGATGATCGTGGCGACCGCAGCGACTGGCCGCGTGACCACCGCCCCGGCCCGCGGCCCGGCGGCTTCCACCCCGACGGCCCACAGCGCGCGCAACGCGGCGAGCCGGTGCGCCGCAACGAGCACCGCGACGAACGCCCCGCCGACCGCCCGCGCGACGACCGTCCGCCGCGCGTCGACCAGCGCCGCGTGGCCAACCGCGGCCCCGGCTTCGAGCCGCCGCAGCGCCCGCAGCAGCGCCTGAACCCGGCGCGCCAGGTGGACGCCGAGGACGGGGACCGCCTGTCCAAGCGAATGAGCGAGCTCAAGCTCGCGTCGCGCCGCGAGGCCGACGAGTGGATCGCCGCCGGCTGGGTGCGCGTCAACGGCAAGGTGGCCGTGCTGGGCCAGCGCGTCATCGGCGATGTGCAGATCGACATCGACCCCGCCGCCCGCCAGGCGCAGGCCCAGCTCGTCACCGTACTGCTGCACAAGCCCATCGGCTATGTGTCAGGCCAGGCCGAGGATGGCTACGAGCCCGCCGTCGTGCTGTTCCAGCAGGAGAACCGCTGGAAGGACGACCCGTCCGGCATCAAGCCCCACCCCAACCACCACCGCCACCTGGCGCCTGCCGGCCGGCTGGACATCGACTCCACCGGCCTGCTCGTGCTGACCCAGGACGGCCGCATCGCCAAGGCCCTGATCGGCGACGACTCCGACATCGAGAAGGAGTACCTCGTGCGCGTGGAGTACGTCGGCCTGCCCGGCGCTGAAGCCGTGCCCGAGGGCACGCTGCCCAATGCGGCTCTGTCCAACAACAAGCTCGCGCTGCTGAACCACGGCCTGGAGCTGGACGGCGAGGCGCTCAAGCCCGCCAAGGTCAGCTGGCAGAACGAGCAGCAGCTGCGCTTCGTGCTGCGCGAGGGCAAGAAGCGCCAGATCCGCCGCATGTGCGAGCTGGTCGGACTCAAGGTCGTGGGCCTGAAGCGCGTGCGCATCGGCCGCATCCCGCTGGGCCATCTGCCCGTCGGGCAATGGCGTTACCTGGCGCCGTGGGAGCGCTTCTGACCCCGATTTGTTTGGCTGGCCCCACCGGCTGTGGCAAGACGGCGGCAGCCTTGGCCATCGCCGAGGTGCTGCCGGTCGAGATCATCAGCGTCGACTCGGCGCTGGTGTACTGCGGCATGGACATCGGCACCGCCAAGCCCACCGCCGCCGAACAGGCCGCGGTGCCGCATCACCTCATCGACATCCTCGACCCGACTGACAGCTACTCCGCCGCCGAGTTCGTTCGCGACGCGAAGCGGCTCGCGGGCGAGATCGCCGCGCGCGGCCGGCTGCCGCTGCTGGTGGGCGGCACCATGCTGTATTTCAAGGCGCTGTTCGACGGCCTGTCGACGCTGCCGCAGGCCGATGCCGAGTTGCGCACCGCCATCGACGCCGAAGCGGCCCAGCGCGGCTGGCCGGCGATGCATGCCGAGCTGGCCAGCCTCGACCCCGAGACCGGCGCGCGCCTGGCCCCCAACGACAGCCAGCGCATCCAGCGCGCGCTGGAGGTCATCCGCCTGACCGGGCAGCCGCTGAGCACGCTGCACGCAGCGTCGCGCGACGACGGCGTGGACTGGCCGCTGTTCTCGCTGGAACCCACCGACCGCGCCTGGCTGCACGCGCGGCTGGCGCAGCGGTTCGACGTGATGCTGGATGCCGGCCTGATCGACGAGGTGAAGGCGCTGCGCGCGCGCGGCGACCTGTCACTGGCGCTGCCGTCCATGCGCTGCGTGGGCTACCGGCAGGTGTGGGAGGCGCTGGACGCCTATGACTTCGGTGATTTGCGCGAGCGCGGCATCGCCGCCACGCGCCAGCTCGCCAAGCGCCAGGTCACCTGGCTGCGCAGCATGCCCAGGCGCCGCGTCATCGCCTGCGATGGCGCGCAGCCCTTGGCTGAACTGCTGCCCGGATTGCAGAGGTTGATGAACGCATGACAGTGCTTTGCGCGCGCGGCTTGGCCAAGCGTTACGGCGATGTGCCGGTGTTCTCAGGCATCGATCTGGACCTGGCTGCGGGCGAGATCGTCGCGCTGCTGGGCGAATCGGGCAGCGGCAAGTCCACGCTGCTGAACTGCCTGGCCGGGCTGGACGAGGCCGATGCCGGCGCCATCACGCTGGCCGGGCAGGACCTGCGGCCGCTGGGCGACGAGGCGCGCTCGGCGCTGCGGCGGCAGTCGCTGGGCTTCATCTTCCAGGCCTTCCACCTGCTGCCGCACCTGAGCGTGGCGGACAACGTCGCGCTGCCATTGCGGCTGCTGCGGCAACGGGACGACGGCCGCGTGGCGGCGATGCTGGACGCGGTGAACCTCGGCGCGCTGGCGGCGCGGATGCCGCGGCAGTTGTCGGGCGGTCAGTTGCAGCGGGTCGCGATTGCGCGCGCCCTGGTGCACCGGCCGCGGCTGGTGCTGGCGGACGAGCCGACGGGCAACCTGGATGCGCGGCATGCGGCCGAGGTGCTGCACCTGCTGCGGCGTTGCACGCAGGACGCGGGCGCGGCGTGTCTGCTGGTGACGCACTCGGACGTGGCAGCGCAGGCGGCAGATCGGCGGTTGCGCTTGGATGGCAGCGGGTTGCATGCGGTTGCGTAGGTGTGGCTCGGCGCCACCGGCCGTGCCGGTAGGGCGGGTCTCGACCCGCCGGCATGGGCGGCAGCTCACCAGCAAGCGGCGGGTCATGACCCGCCCTGCAGCGCTCTTTGGGGTCGCTCAAAAAGAAGGTCGCCCGCCGGGGCGACGTCCCCGCTGGGCCTCCCGCGGCAACCAACACCAGCGCGCAGGCCGCACCCCATGACATCCCTCTGGCGCCACCTCACCTGGCCCACCTGGCGCGACCAGCCCGGCCGTGTGGTGCTGGCCGTCATCGCCGTCATGCTGGGCGTCGCCCTCGCCTTCGGCGTGCACCTGCTCAACGGCGCCGCGCTTACCGAGTTCGCGCGGGCGGCGCGCAGCGTCAATGGCCAGCCCGACCTCGTACTGCGCGCCCGCAGCGGCCCGCTGACCGATGCCGACTTCATCGCCCTGCTCCAGCAGCCCGAGGTGGCCGCCGCCAACCCCGTGCTGCAGGGCCAGGCCGTCTGGCGCGGCAAGACTGGCGCCGATGAGCGGCCGCTGCTGATCCGCATCACCGGCGCTGACGTGCTGGCCCTGCTGGCCTCGGCCGGCGGCGCCCGGCCGCTGGCGCCCGACCTGCTGCCCCAGGTCGACGGCGGCGGCCCCGGCGCGCTTCTGGGCGCGCGCACGCTGCACCTCAACGCCGCCGCGCGCCGCCACCTGGCCGAGGGCCAGACCACGCTGACGCTGCGTATCGCCGTGCCCGGCGACCCCACCCCGCGCGATGTCGAGTTCGCCGTCGGCGGCCGTATCGCCGCCGGCAACGCCCCGCTGGCGCTGCTGGACATTGCCGACGCCCAGCAGCTGCTGGGCCGCCTGGGCGCGCTGGACCGCATCGACGTCCAGCTCGCCGATGGTGTGGACGCCCGCGCCTGGGCCGCACGCCAGCCCGCCCACTGGCGCGCCGAGCCGCCGGCCGATGAAGGCGAGCGCCTGTCGGACATGACGCGCGCCTACCGCGTCAACCTGGGCCTGCTGGCGCTGATGGCGCTGTTCACCGGCAGCTTCCTCGTCTACGCCGTACTGTCTCTGGCCACCGCACAGCGGCAGCCGCAATGGGCGCTGGTGGGCGTGTTGGGCGTATCGGCACGCATGCGCTGGCGGCTCATCCTCATCGAAGGCGCGGCCATCGGCGTCGTCGGCACTGCGCTGGGCCTGGCGCTGGGCGTGGGCCTGGCGGCCGGCGCGCTCAAGCTGCTGGGCAGCGACCTGGGACTGCATGGCGAGGGCGGCTCGTCCGTCGGACTGCTGTTCAACCAGCCGCTGCTGGGACCAGGGCTTGCCTATGGGGCACTGGGCCTGGTGGCGGCACTGGCCGCGGCGCTGGCGCCGGCACTCACCGTGCGCCGCATCGCACCAGCCCTGGTGCTCAAGGGCCTGGGGCTGCCGGCCGGGCGCACGCTGCCGGCCTGGGTGGGCCTGGGGCTGCTGGCGCTGGGCGCGGCGCTGGCCACCCTGCCGCCGCTGGACGGCACGCCGGTGGCCGCCTATCTGTCGATGTTCGTGCTGTTGATCGGCGGCATGGCGCTGGTGCCGGCGCTGGTGCGAGGGCTGGCGGCGCTGCTGGCGCGCCTGCCGTCGGGCGCCCTGCTGTTGCTGGCCCGCGAGCGCAGCCGCGATCAGGCCACCGAAGCCCGCCGCTCGCTGGCCGGCGTGCTGGTGGCGCTGGCGCTGGCCGTCGCGATGACCGTGATGATCGGCAGTTTCCGCGCGTCCCTGATGCAGTGGCTGGATCACGCGCTGCCGGCCGACCTCTATGTGCGCTCTTCGCTGCGCGGTCCCGACGGCCTGCCCGCCCCGCTAGCGCCGGCCTACCTGCAAGCCGTGGACCAGCTGCCCGCCATCGCCCGCAGCGCGCCGCAGCGCAGCACCCGCGTGCGGCTGGCGCCGGGCGCCGAGCCGGTGTCGCTGACCGCCCGACCCCTAGACGAAGGCGGCCTGCCGTTGCTGCAGCGCTGGCAAGGCGAGCGGGCGCCGGGCGCACTGGCGGTGTGGGTCAACGAGGCCGGGCGCGACCAGAACGGCCTGCAGCCCGGCCGGGTGCTGACCGTGGAGCTGGTGGACAGCGGCCGCCGCGTCAGCGTGCAGGTGATGGGCGTGTGGCGCGACTACTCCCGCCAAAGCGCGGCGCTGTGGATGGCGCTGGCGGATTACCGCGCCGCCAGCGGCGATGAGCGCATCACCGAACTCGCGCTCTGGCTGCACCCCGGCCAGCCGCTGGACGCCGCCCGCCAGGCCGTGCGTGCCGCCGCCGCGCAGGCCGAGGACATCGACACCGCCGCCGCCGGCGAGCTGCGCGCCCTCTCGCTGAACATCTTCGACCGCAGCTTCGCCATCACCGTGTGGCTGCAGGCCGTGGCATTGGCGGTGGGGCTGTTCGGCGTCATCGCCAGCCAGTCGGCGCAGGCGCTGGCGCGCAAGCGCGAGTTCGGGCTGCTGCGCCACCTGGGCCTGTCGCGCCGCGCGCTGATGAAGCTGCTGCTGGTAGAAGCCAGCCTCACCGGCGGCGCCGGCGCGCTGGCCGGCCTGGGGTTGGGACTGGGGCTGAGCGCGGTGCTGGTGTTCGTCGTCAACCCACAAAGTTTTCACTGGAGCATGGAGATGCACCTGCCCGTCGCGCGCCTCGCCGTCCTCGTGGGCCTCGCGTTCGCGGCCGCCGTGGGTGCGTCGCTGCTGGCCGGACGGCGCGCGCTGGGCGCCGATGCCGTGCGCGCCGTGCGGGAGGACGCATGAAGCGCCGCGCCCTGCTGCTCGCCGCCCTGCCGCTGCACGCGCGCGCGGCGCTGCGCTTCCCCGCCGACTTCGGCGCCCACCCGGCGCAGAGCATCGAGTGGTGGTACGTCACCGGCCTGCTGGGCACGCCCGGCCAGCCGCCGCGCTACGGCTACCAGCTCACCTTCTTCCGCGTGCCCGGCCCGGCACCGAGCGACCACCCCAGCCCGCTGGCAGCAAAGCAGCTGCTGCTGGGGCATGTGGCGCTGTCGGACCTGGTCGCCCGCAAGCAACGCCACAACCAGCGGCTGCTGCGCGCGCTGCCCGGCGTGGTGGAGGCGCGCGTGGGCGACTGCGCGCTGAAGCTGCGCGACTGGACGCTCGCGCGCACGGCCGAGGGCTACCGCGCCGCGTTCACCGGCCCCGGCTTCACGCTGGAGCTGCAACTGGCCACCTCCGCGCCGCCGCTGCTGCAGGGCGAGGGCGGCGTCTCGCGCAAGGGCTCGGACGAAGACCAGTTCAGCCACTACTACTCCCGCCCCCAGCTCGCGACGACGGCCGACCTCATGCTGGACGGACGCCCGCAGCGCCTGGCCGGCCGCGCCTGGCTGGACCACGAGTGGAGCGACAACTACCTCGGCGACACCGCAGGCTGGGACTGGCTGGGTATCAACCTGCACGACGGCCGCGCGCTCACACTCTTCCAGCTGCGCCGCGAGGACGGGCAGCGCGACTGGGCCGGCGGCAGCGTGCGCACGCCGGGCCAGGCCGACCGCAGCTTCCGCCCCGACGAGGTGGTGATGACGCCGCTGCGCCACTGGACCAGCCCCGTCACCGGCGGCCGCTGGCCGGTGGCCTGGCGGCTGCAAAGCCCGGCCGGAGAGATGCGGCTGGAGGCTGCCTTCGACGCGCAAGAGGTAGACGCCCGGCGCAGCAGCGGCCTCGTCTACTGGGAAGGTGCCGCACGCCTGCTGGACGCCGCCGGCCAGGAGATCGGCTGGGGCTACCTGGAGCTGACCGGCTACGTCGGCAAGCCGCCCATGGTCTGAGAGGTTGACAGTCTTTCACCCATGCCCGCCTTGCACGCCAAAACGCCCTCGCCCGTCGTTGCAAATGCTCGCCATAGCCCGAGCTATGGCTGCGCTTTGCGCCTCGTTCGAGGGCGCTTTGCCGCGCCTTTCTGGCACGGCCGAAAAACTCTCAACCTCTGAGCCACGCGCCGCGCGCCTGCGCCAAGTCAAGCCCTGGCCCCGCGCGATGGCCGAGACTGCGGCCATGCCTGCCCTGCTCACCGACCTCGGCACCGCCGTCACCACCCTGCTGGCCCGCGTGGACGGCCCCGTCCATCTGGCGCTGCCGCTGGGCATCGGCAAGCCCAATGCGCTGGTCAACGCGCTGTACGAGCGCATGGCCGCCGATCCGTCGCGGCCGCTGACCATCCTGACCGCGCTGTCGCTGGAAAAGCCCACGGGCGCGAGCGACCTGGAGCGCCACTTCCTCGCGCCGCTGGTGGCCCGCGTGTTCGGCGACTACCCCGACCTCACCTACGTGAAGGCCGCCCGCGCGCAGGCGCTGCCGGCACACATCGCCGTGCGCGAGTTCTTCCTGAAGACGGCCGACTACCTCGGCAACGACGCCGCGCAGCAGGGCTTCATCTGCAGCAACTACAGCCTGGCCGTGCGCGACATGCTGGCCCAGGGCGCCAACGTGCTGGCCCAGGCCGTGGCGGTGGGTCGCGAGGCCGATGGCCGGCGGCGCTACTCGCTGTCCAGCAACCCCGACCTGACGGCCGACTTCGTCGACCAGTGCCGCACGCTGGGCCAGCCGCTGCTGGTGGTGGCGGTGCTGAACGAGCACATGCCCTTCATGCCCGGCCCGGCTGAGGTGGGGGAGGACTTCTTCGACCTCATCGTGGACGTGCCCCAGGGCCACCACGCGCTGTTCGCTCCGCCCAACCCGGCTGTGTCCAAGGCCGACTACGCCATCGGCCTGCACGCCGCCAGCCTGCTGCCCGACGGCGGCACGCTGCAGATTGGCATCGGCTCGCTGGGCGACGCCATCGCGCAGGCGCTGCTGCTGCGCGAACGCCGCAACGGCGAGTTCTGCGCGCTCATCGAGACGCTGGACCACGCCGCGCCGCTGGCCGGCCGGCACACGGGCCGCTTCGAGCAAGGCCTGTACGGCTGCTCCGAGATGTTTGCCAACGGCCTGCTGCAGTTGCTGGATGCCGGCCTCATCCGCCGCCGCGTCTACCCCGACCTCGCGCTGCAGCGCCTGGCCAACGCCGGCCGCCTGCCCGCTGCGCCCAGCCTGGCCGCCGTGCAGGCGCTGGCCGACGACGGCGCACTGGCGACGCAGCTCACGCCAGCCACGCTCGCGCACTGGCAGCGCCTGGGCCTGCTGCACCCCGCGCTGCAGCTGGACGGCGACCGCTTGCGCTGCGGCGAGCTCAGCTGCGCCAACGACGTGAACCTGCTGCCCGCCGGCATGCTGGGCACCGCCTGGCGCGACACGGCCACGATGCATGGCGGCTTCTTCCTCGGGCCGCGCGCCTTCTACCAGCGGCTGCGCGACAAGACCGGCGACGAGCTGGCCGACATCGCGATGACCCGCATCGCCTTCGTCAACGAGCTGTACGACAGCCCCGGCGCGCCCGAAGCGCTCAAGCGCGCGCAGCGCCGCGATGCCCGCTTCATCAACACCACGATGAAGATGACGCTGCTGGGCGCCGCGTCGTCCGACGCACTGGGCGACGGCCGCGTCGTCTCCGGCGTGGGCGGGCAGTACAACTTCGTCGCGCAGGCGCACGCGCTGGCCGGTGCCCGCTCGGTGCTGGCGCTGCGCGCCACGCACGACAACGCGGCCGGCCTGCAGTCCAACCTCGTGTGGAGCCACGCCAACTGCACCATCCCGCGCCACCTGCGCGATGTCGTCGTCACCGAGTACGGCGTGGCCGACCTGCGCGGCGCCACCGACGCCGAATGCGTGCAGCGCCTGCTGTGCATCGCCGACTCGCGCTTCCAGCAAGGCCTGATGCACGAGGCCCGGGCCCACGGCAAGCTCGCGCCCGACTGGCAGCTGCCCGAGGCTGCGCGTCACAACACGCCCGAGGCGCTGAAAGAACTGCTGCGCCCGGCCCGCGAGGCCGGCGCGCTGCCCGACTTCCCGTTCGGCACCGACCTGGACGAAGACGAACTCCGCATCGTCCGCGCGCTCAAAAAACTCAAGCACGCCAGCCAGCACCCGCTGGAGCTGCTGCAACTGGCGCTGGCCAGCCTGGGCCCGCAGCGCGCCGTGCCCGCCGCCTACCTGCAGCGGCTGGGGCTGGACGAGGCCCAAAGCCTGAAGGACGTGGTGCTGCGCCGCCTGCTGGCCGCCAATCTCTGAGTAACCTGGCCGGGACACCAGCTGTCCCTACACTGCCCCGATGCCCGAAACCTCCCAACGCCCGGCCGCGCGCCAGGCCCGTTCGCTGTCCGGACTCGCCCCCTTCCTCAAGCCCTACCGCGGCCGCATCGCGCTGGCGCTGCTGACGCTGGTGCTCGCCGCGCTGGCGACGCTGGCCTTCCCCATCGCGCTGCGCGGCCTCATCGACGCTGGCTTCGGTGCCGCCAATGCCGGCGAGCGGCTGATGGCGCTGCGTGAGCACTTCCTGGCGATGTTCGCCGTGGGTGCGGCGCTGGGCCTGTTCTCGGCCTCCCGCTTTTACATGGTTACCTGGCTGGGCGAGCGCGTCACGGCCGACCTGCGCAACGCCGTTTACACCCACGTGCTGCGCCAGGCGCCTGAGTTCTTCGAGACCACGCAGACCGGCGAGGTGCTGTCCCGCATCACGACGGACACGACGGTGGTGCAGACGGTGGTGGGCTCCAGCCTGTCCATGGGCCTGCGCAACACGGTCATGGGCATAGGCGCTTTGGTGATGCTGATCGTCACCAACCCCTACGTGATGGGCCAGGTGCTGGGCATCCTCGTGCTCATCGTGGCGCCGGCGCTGTACTTCGGCCGCCGCGTGCGCAAGCTGTCGCGCGCCAGCCAGGACCGCGTGGCCGACACGTCGGCCATCGCCGCCGAGGTGCTGAACGCCGTCACCGTGGTGCAGAGCTACACACAGGAAGGCGCTGAGGCCAAACGCTTCGCCGACGCCAGCGAGGCGGCGTTCGACACCGCCCGCAAACGCACCACGGTGCGCAGCTTCCTCGTCGCCTTCATCATCACCACGGTCTTCGGCGCCATGCTGTGGGGGCTGTACCAGGGCACGCAGGCCGTCATCGCCGGCAGCATCACCGCCGGCCACCTGGGGCAGACGGTGGTGTACGTGACGCTGCTGGTCAGCAGCGTGGCCGTGCTGGCCGAGGTGTGGGGCGATGTGCTGCGCGCGGCCGGCGCCACCGAGCGGCTGGTGGAGCTGATGGAGGCCAAGTCCCCCGTGGCCGAGCCGGTGTCACCGCAGCCGCTGCCCGCCACGGCCGGCGGCTCGCGCGTGGAGTTCAGCGACGTGCTGTTCCACTACCCCTCCCGCCCGCAGACCGCAGCGCTGGACGGCGTGCAGCTCACCATCCAGCCCGGCGAAACCGTGGCGCTGGTAGGCCCCAGCGGCGCCGGCAAGACGACGCTGTTCCAGCTGCTGCTGCGCTTTTATGACCCGCAGGCCGGCGTCATCCGCGTGAACGGCCAGCCCACGCAGACGCTGCGCCTGGCCGACCTGCGCGCCGCCATCGGCCTGGTGCCGCAGGACAGCGTCATCTTCTCCACCACCGCGATGGAGAACATCCGCTACGGCCGGCCCGAGGCGACCGACGAGGAAGTGATGGCCGCCGCCAAGGCGGCCTTCGCCGACGACTTCATCCGCGCGCTGCCTGAGGGCTATGCCAGTTTCTTGGGCGAGCGCGGCGTGCGCCTGTCCGGCGGCCAGCGCCAGCGCATCAGCATCGCCCGCGCCATGCTGAAGAACCCGCCGCTGCTGCTGCTGGACGAGGCGACCAGTGCGCTGGACGCCGAAAGCGAACGCGTCGTGCAAGCCGCGCTGGAAGCGGCGATGCAGCACCGCACGACGCTGGTCATCGCGCACCGGCTGGCGACGATCCAGAAGGCGGACCGCATCGTCGTGCTGGAGGCCGGGCGCATCGTCGACATCGGCCGCCACGACGAGCTGGTGGCGCGCGGCGGGCTGTATGCGAAGTTGGCGGCGATGCAGTTTGGGTTGGAGGCGGTGCCAGAAAACCTAAGCTAGCCATTTCGCAACAGCAATCCATGCTAGAACTTCGCCCCAAGCGAATGCTTTGTGACACGCACAAGAGGCATCAATGACTTTACTTGACCAAATCAATACAAAGCGCCGAGAGATTAAGACCGACGGCTATCCCATGTCCATCGGCGAATGGACTGGAATGTATGAGCGAGATGAACTCGACATCCATCCCGAGTTCCAGCGATTCTTTCGCTGGACACCCGCGCAAAAAGCCGCACTGATCGAATCAATTCTACTTGGCATTCCACTCCCTCCAATTTTCGTGAGCCAACGCGAGGACGGCGTCTGGGATGTCGTCGACGGACTCCAGCGACTTTCGACAATATTGCAGTTCATGGGCCTGCTTAAGGATGAACATGGAAAACCCATGAAGCCACTGCGACTCACTGGCACCAGATACCTTCCAGCACTAAAAGACGTTTGCTGGGAAGATGCCAATGAGAAAAACAGCCTACCCAAAGATCTACAACTCGTCATCAAGCGCTCGAAGATTTCCGCGAGCATTGTGTTGAAAGAGAGCGATCCATCAGCGAAGTACGACCTTTTTCAGCGACTGAATACTGGCGGATCGGAACTGAGCCCGCAAGAAGTGAGGAACTGCCTTCTCGTAATGCTCAACAAGGGGCTTTTCGAATGGCTCAGGGATTTACCCAATCACGAGCCTTTCATTGAAACAACCGCGTTGAGTGATCGTCCACTTGAAGAGGCATACGATATTGAATTGGCGTTGCGCTTTGTTCTGCTAGCGGAGATCTCGGAAAACAATCTAAAGGGTGTCGGAGATATTGGCACATTCCTTACCGACAAAATGACGGAACTCGCCCGCAACAAAAAGTTTCGCAAAGGTGCGGCCAAGGATCTATTTCAAGACACATTTACCGTCTTGAACGAAGCCATGGGCGATACCGCGTTCAAGCGATACTCACTAAAGAAAAAGCGCCATGAGGGCGGCTTCCTGCTGTCGTTGTTCGAAGTAGTTGGACTTGGCGTTGCCTTCAACATTGCTGAGGACACTCTCTGTGACGTTGACGAAATAGAAATGCGAGCGCGATCGGTATGGCGAACCAAAGAATTTACTGACTGGGCGTCATCAGGCGTTAATGCAAGCAGCCGCTTTTCCAGGCTGATTCCATTTGGCCGCAAGCTTTTCAAAGCTTAGTAGTTGACCATGATTCGAACCACTTCAGATTTAATTGATCGAATAGCGCAAGATCTAATATGGCGCAGAAAGGAACTCACCGATCTGAAGGCGCTGATTCACGAGTCAGAAGGCGAAATCAGATCCCGCGTTGTCATCAGAGCAGCAGTGGCTCTTCTGTACGCACATTGGGAGGGATTTGTTAAGAAGGCCTCGTCCTACTATCTGGAGTTCGTAGCATCCCATCGATTGCCATATGCGCAACTCGCACCAAATTTTGTCGGAATAAAGCTACGGACAATGTTCAATACATTGGGCGCAAGCAATAAGATATCAGCAGGAAATGAAATAGCAGACTTCTTTTGCACCAACATTAATCAACAATCAAATATCCCCTACAAAAGCGCCGTTGACACAAAGAGCAATCTTTCATCGACTGTTCTCCTCGATATATTAGAAGCACTTGGACTAGACAAAGCCCCCTTCGCCACGCGACTTGCTTTCATAGACACCAACCTTGTGAATCCTCGCAATCACATAGCACACGGAGAGGATGTGGGATTAACAATGGACGAATATTTAGAGCTTCATACGGCCGTAATAGCGCTGATCGAAACATATCGCAACGAGGTAGAAAACTCTTCCGTACTTCGACGCTACGCCCGCGTTTGAGACTGCGCGCGCGGATCGCAATTTCGGGTTCAAGCAATTTCTGAGCCAGGCCTCAAATCTGAAGGGAATTCGGGGGCAGGTCTTTAATCTAAGTCCCTCCATCCAACGCCAATCTAGAAGTTCAGCCTAGTTCCATAAACCCTGTCGACATGTCCCTTTCAGTCCACGCCAGCCCCACTCGCGAAGCCCTTCAGCTCGCCGATTTGGATGCCGTATGCCGCGATGAATTGGCAGAGCACGCACGCTCCATGGTTGACGTGGCCAAGGAAGGGTTCGGGGTCGAGCTGGACGGGAGTCGTGCCAGTCTGGAAGGGTTGGAGCAGGTGCTTGCCGAATGCGCCGAGCACATGGCGCAAGCTGGAATCAGCGCGGCGTCGGAACAGTCGCAAATGCTGATCGCCATCGCGGGCGCCTATTTGGGCGAGGTGTTTCGCCAAGCGATGGGTGGCAACTGGTACACGCTGAGAGCCGCCGGGCCGGACGACGGCCAGCTCTGTCTACGGACGGGCGGTGACAAGCCGGCCGTGCTGCTTCCGCTGAGCCGGGTCACCCGCCGGCTGACTGAAGGGCCTGAGTTCAATGTCTGGCACTACGCCCAAGTGGCTTGGTCCGTCGCCGACTGAAGACATTGCCGGCTTGCGCCGGATGGTCAGATCGATGGTCTCAGGTATGCACGCCCGCCCAACAACACCACCCCATGCGCCCGCCTCTCGCTGTCCTGCTCCTGCCGCTGGCACCCGCCCTGACCGGCTGCGCCGTCTTTGAAGCGCTGGGCGGCATGCCCTACGCCGAGAAGACGGTGACCCTGCCGCCGGCCATCTCCGGCACGACGGCGCTGGACTGCGTGCTGTCCTCGGTGCAGTCGCTGCGCGAGCGCAACAGCTTCTGGATGGCGGTCAGCCGGCGGGACGATGGGCAGGGCGTGCTGGAAACCGGCCAGTACCCGGAGTCCAACCTCGCCGGGTTCCGCCTTCGCGCGCGGGTCGACGAGCCCCGGCGGCAGTTGCGCCTGCAGCTGAAGGCAGGCGGGCCGTACTACGTGGACCTGGGCGCCAAGCCGGGCGTGGCCGCGCTGGCGGCGGCGGTGGACGCCTGCCTCGCCAGCCCCGCCCCGCACGATCCACCAGGCTCGGCCGCGGCGCGCTGAACCGTTCGAGCAGCTCCTGGAGCGCTGCCGGGCTTGGTGCCCCCCACGGCCCGCGCCGGCGGCACCACGTGCCCTCACCGGTCAGCCCGGCGGCGGGCACGAACGCCGCCACAGCTTCTGCTGAAGCCCTCGCACACCGTTCGCCCCGTCGCTAGCATCACAGTTCCACGGCAGCAACCCGAGGCAACACATGGCATTGAAACCTCTGCAGGGCCTGGCGCTGGCCGGCGCCTGCGCCCTGAGCCCGGCGGCGTCGGCCCAGAACTTCCTCCTCAACGAGGGCGGGATCATGTTTCAAATGCTCCCGCGGTGTGCCGAGACGGTGCCGGTCTCAGGCATGTACACCCAGGCGTCGGCGTTGAAGATGGAGGCGGCGCAGGCGCAGGCGATTGCCGAGAAGCTCGTGGCCACGCTGACGGCCCGCTGTCCCCAGACGCGCACGCTGAGGCTGGACCTGTTGCGCGGCCAGCACATGATTGCGCTGGACGGCACGGCGGTGGGCGCCGTGGCGTTGGCGCTGGCGCCGCCGTCCGCCGCGCCGGTTCCGCAGGGGCCGAACCTGCTCGCGCCCACGAGCCCGCTGCCCAGCCTGGCCAGCGCCAGCAGCCCCGCGGCCCGCTGCGGCGTACTGGCGCAATGGATGGAGACCACGCTGCTGGACGGGGCCGAGCAGGAGGCCTTCCGCGATGAGCACATGCGCGCCGTGTTCGGCCGCACGTTCGATGACGACAACACGCTGCGCATGGTGGTGCACGACACGGAAGTGGCCGCCTGCGTGCGCCCCAAGCTGCGGCCTGCGCAGCCGGTGTCGGCCATCGGCATCCTGCGCCGCGTGATGCCGGACGACAGCCCGGATGTGAGCAGCAGCCCGCAGGCGCAGCGCGTCAAGCGCCTGGAGCCGGTGCTGCGGGAGGTGATGGGCTACACGTCCGGCCCGCGCCTGCGCGGCACCATCAGTGCCCATGTGCGGCAGGTGCGGCAGCAGTACGCCACCGCCAACCAGCTCGCCAACATGGCCAACCGCGGCAACGCGGAACAGGTGCTGTCCAAGGAGCTGGCGCCGGAACGTCAGACGGTGCGGGAGCTCACGCTGCTGCTGCCCGCCGACCGCGAGCGGCTGTTGGCCACCCTGACGGAACAGCGCGCCCGCGTTGCGATGGACAGGATCAACGCCTGGCTGGACAAGGCGCAGGCCTTGCCGCGCAACCTGGCCGGCGCGGGCGAACTGCACAAGGGCCGGCAGCAGCTGGCGGAGGTCATGGGCATGCTGACGCCGGACCGCCACGCCACCGTTCGGGGCCGCGTGGAAGGCCTGCTGGACGAGATGCTCGCCCCCACGCTCAGCGACGTGACGCAGCGCGTGGCCCGCGTTGCCGCCACCCGCGAAGGCGCGCGCACGCTGGTGACGCTGCAGCAGGACTTCGAGCGGCAGCTGCACAGCTATGGCGACCTGCCCTCGGTGCAGCGCGCCTACCAGGCCCTGCTTGACGCCCGCAACCGCGTGCTGCCGCCGCTGCTGCCGGCCTGGCAGGCGCAACTGGCGGCCACGCCCGCACGCCGTGCCGAGCTGGACGAGCGTCGCGATGAGCTGGTGGCGCTGTTCGGCGCCCATGTGGCCGTGGACGACGCGCACTACGCCGCCTTCAAGGCGCCGCTGGACGCCAGGGCCGACGAGCTGGTCCAGCGGCTGAATGCCGAGGAAAAAGCCCGCCGGGCCCGGGAGCGGCAGGCCGCGCGGGCCGCCGCCGCAGCGGCCGGGCTGGCGCTGAAGGCCGAGGATTTCAAGGCTCCCGGCGGCCCCGGGTCGACAGCCATGGTGGCGCTGTACACCGGAGATTTCCAGCGCGTGGGCGCGACTCGCGGCAGCGCGGCGCTGGGGGCCCTGGCGGATGGCTACATCGCGGAGTTCTCCGGTCGCTGCCGCCAGCATCTCGTCGATGCCGTGGAGCTGACGGAGCCGAAGTGCACCTTGTGGCAGACGCAGGAGCAGAACTACCGGGAGGTGTCCCGCCACTGCATTCATTCCATCAATGTGCCGACCGGCGTGTTCGCCGAGCGCAGCCTGCTGGACGCCAAGGCCTCACGCCATGGCGAGCGCGGCATCCAGACCCTCGGCGCCATCTTGAGCCTCAACACCAAGGCCATGATGGGATTGCTGGAGGCCGATGCCTGGGACGGCACGGCCAGGAAGGCGGTGGCGGCGCATGCCTGCACGGCGCCGGCCCTGAAACGGCTGCGCGTGAACCTGGAGGCCTACTTTCTGGGCAAGCCCGCAGTGATGCTGGACGGCGTGACGGCGGGAGACGACTGACACGCCCCGGCTCACGGGCACCCCGCCGCAAACAGCGCTTCCACCCACGCCGGGTAGTCCACGAACGGATTGCGGTTGCCCTGCCGCTCGACGATGCGGGCGTGGCGGCGGAGTTCGTTGGCGTCCACCGGGTCTGCGCGGTGCCAGGCCACCAGCGTGCAGCGCTTGCCGAACAGGTTGCCGCTGGTGCCGACGGTGTCGGACAGCTCCAGGTTGCCCACGCCGGTGCTGTCGTTGCCCTCGTAGCGGATGGCCATGTAGAACATCATGCGCGCCACGTCGCCCTTGACCGCCGCGCGCGGCTCGAAGCTGTCGGCGTCGGTCAGGTTGCCGGGCGCCTCGCCGATGGCGCTGCCGCCCCAGTCGAAGTCCTTGTTGCCCCGGGTGCTGTTGACGGACACGTCGGCCGGGCGCAGGTGGTGGATGTCGGTGTGGGCCCATTGCCCTTCGTCGGGGAAGCCATGGCTCTTGGCCCAGACGTGCTCGCGGTTCCACGCATCCTGGTCGCTCGAATTGCCCGATGCGTTGTGCGTCTTGGGCTCGGAGCGGCCGGTGTAGATCAGGATGACGTTGGCCGTGTTGGCGGGGTCCTCGTCGGTGTACTTCAGCGCGTCCCACACGGCCGAGTAGCTCATGCGCGCGTGGTTGCGGGCCGCGGCCTCGTTCAGCGCCACGCGCAGCGCGGTGCCGGTCTTGCCGATGGCCTGCGCGTAGTAGGCGTTGAAGCCGCTCCAGGTGGCGCCGCCGGACGGCGGCTGCGTGAATGACGCGGTCAGCGTGACGCCGGCGAAGGCCTTGTAGCCGTACAGGCCGATGTAGTAGCTGCCCGCCTGGGGCTGGGCGAAGGTGCAGGTTTCCTCGTTGCCGTTGACGAGGGGGCGGCAATCGAACACGGCGGAGGTGGGCTCGGCGCCCGAGCGCACGTAGAGGTCCACCGCGCCGGTGCCGCCGCTGGTGCGCACGACGAGGTTGGTGCCGCCGGCGGGCACGTCGAGGCGGTAGCGCAGCCAGGCGCTGGCGGCGGCGGACTGGTTGGTCACCGGCACGCCGGGCTGCAGCACGACGGTGGCGGGCGTGCCGCTGCCGGCCGGCGTGTAGCTGCCAGCCAGGCTGGCGCCGCTGTAGCTGCTGTAGCCCTGCACGCGCACGTGGTAGGTGGCGGCCGTGGGGCTGGCGAAGCTGCAGGTCTCGGTGTTGGTGCTGCTGGTGGACGCGCAGTCGTTGCTGCCGCTGCTGGCTTGCGCGCCGCGGCGCACATAGAGGTCGGCATCCCCGCTGCCGCCACTGAGTTTGAAGCTCAGCTGCGTGGCTCCCGAGGGCACCACCAGCGTGTAGTCGCGCGTGCTGCTGGCAGCGCCCGACAGGCCGGTGGCGGCCACGCCGTTGGCCAGCGCGGTCTGCGCCTGCGCGGCCGGGGCCAGCACCACCCATGCGGCCGCAGCCGCCCACGTTGCGATCCAGCACCCACCACGCATGACGACACCTTTCAGTTTTACGGAGGCGTCAGACTAGCGGCGACAGGTGCGCGCCCCCAGTCGGGGTTGCCTGAAGCCGGATTGGTGTGCAGGCGGGCGCTGATGACGGGCAGGCACCGGCCCGGCCGGCGGCGCCGCAGCCGTCATTCGGCCCGCCTGCTGTCGATTCGTCGCAAGCGGAGAGCTCGTCGCGCGGCGCGTCGGCACAGTGCGGTCCATCGCCACCGCACCCCGAGCCACCGCCATGAACACTGCCGCCCACCTCCCCGTCTGGCCCTTCGCCCTGCTCGCCGTGCTGCTGGCCGTGGGCTATCGGCAGTCGCGCAGCCGCCTCGTGCGGCCGGCCACACTGGTGACGCTGGCGGCGGCCATGCTGGCGCTGTCCTTCTTCGGAGCCATCGCCACCTTCGGGGCCGGCGCCGTGCCGGTGCTGGCCTGGGCAGCGGGCTTTGCGGCCACGGTGAGCTGGGGCGCCCCGCTGCTCACGCCGCGTGGCCTGGCACGGGAGGGCGGCGCTGTGCGCATGCCCGGCAGCTGGGTGCCGATGGGCCTGATGCTGGGCATCTTCATGACGAAGTTCGGCCTCGGGGTCGCGGCCGGCGTGCATGCCGAGGTGCTGCACCAGGCGTGGTTCATCGCCGCGGCCTGCGCCGCGCTAGGCCTGCTCAGCGGCGCGTTCGCGGCCCGCGCCCGGGCCGTGCGTCACTTCGAACGGGCGGCTGCCGCGGCCTGACACGGCCGGTAAGGCGCCCTGGGCTGGCAGGCACTCGCTACCAGGATTCGGGGCCCGGTCTTCAAGCCAAATCCTGGTTAAACGTCACGCGGCCCCACTGGCCTGCGTGGATCATCTTCGCCAGCCCCGACACCCGGCAGGCGTGCCCCCCTCGCAAGCCACAGTCCGACCTCGCCGCTGAAGCAGCGCGCATTGTTCGTGCAGCCTGTTCATGCCCAGAACCGTCGACGCCCCAAAACGCGCAGCCAATCTCAGCCTGAACAGCAAGGTGCTGGACATGGCCAAGGAGTTGGGCATGAACGTCTCGGCCACGGTCGATGCGCTGCTGACAGCCGAGGTGGAGAAGCGCTACTGGGAGCGCTGGAACGAGCGGAACCGGCAAGCCATCGAGGACTACAACGCGCGCATCGAGCGTGAAGGGCTGCCGCTGGCCGCCTACCGCAGCTTCGCGAAGAAAGATTGATGCCGCGCTTTGACGTCTACGCCAACCCGAGCGTGCGCGAGCGCAAGACGACGCCCTTCCTTCTGGATGTGCAGAACGACTACATCGAGGGGCTGGCAACGCGCGTGGTGATTCCGCTGCGCACGCAGGCCTACTTCGGCACGCGCGCTGATCGGCTGAATCCATTGGTGCATGTCGCCGACGAAGCGGTCGTGCTGGACACGGCCGCCATCGGTGCCGTGCCGCTGAACCTGCTCAAACGCCCGCTGACCAAGCTGCGCGCCGAGCAAGGCAACATCACGGACGCGCTGGTCACGCTCTTCGGCGCGTTCTGAATCGGCCGGCTTACTCGCCATTCTTCGCCAGCCGCGCCACCAGCTTCATCAGCGTCGGCACGCGCTTGCGGCCATGCATGCCGCGCACGCGCACCTTGGCGGCGCCGATGTCCAGGCCCGCGCTGGTCACCGTCAGCGGCTTGGCTTCTTCCTCTCGCATCACCTCGAACTGCGCTGTGAGCCCCGGCCGGCTGGCCTTGGCCACGCCGATGACCGGCACGCGACCGCCCAGTGCATGGAACAGGTGCTGACCCGGGCCCGGCGTTTCGTCAGCGTCGAGGTGAACGAAGCCGTCGAGGAGGATGAGCTCGGGGGCCAGCGCATGCTCGCGCAGCAACTGCATCACGCAATGCAGCTCGCGCAGGTCAGGCTCACCGCGCGCGGGCTTCTCGAGCTGGGCGATGAGGGTGACGAAGCTGCGGGTGGCTTCGGGCGCGTCCCAGGCGTCGAAGGCGACGGCGGCAACGCGGGCCTGCGGGCCGTCGAAGTGAACGGTGATGGCGAGTTTCATGCGGCATTTTGAGGCTCCCCGGCCACCGGAGTCCTGCCGACCTATTCGGTATGCACGAGCGACACCGTGCCCCAACGCTGGGACGCCTCGCGAGCCGGGCCCCGGTTCGAGACGAACTCGGCGCTGCGCAGAGTATGTGTGTACATCACGCGCCAATGCCGGCCAAGCGGGAGGTTGGCACCCAGCTGTAACGCTGCCACGCCACGCCGCAGGCGCAGCTCCGGGTCGCCCGAGACCGTGCGGCCCGTGATGAAGCGGTTGTGGCCCACGGCCGTGGCGCTCACATTGGCAAACACCAGCAGGCGGCGCAGCGCCTGCGTCTCGCCGAGGTCGTGCACCACCAGATCGCCATCGTTGCTCACGGCGAAAACAGGGTTGCGCCCCGCCTGCCAACCCAAGCTCAGGCCTGCCAGCAGGCTGGCGTAGCTGCGATGGGTACCGACAGCCGCCGCGTAGCCGGTGTGAAAGCCCCAGCGGTCCGAGGCGCCGCCGCGGTCGCCGAAGCTCCGCAAGGCCATGTGCTGCGCCTGCACAAAAGGCCGCGAGGGCTGCTGGTGCTCCCAGCCCGCCGGGTAATCGGCCCCGATCAGCCGGTGCCACTTGCGCTGCACCCAGGCCGCCTTGCTGCCACGCCCGGCCACGCCCAGCTTGAGGTCCGTGCTCTCGAACATCTGGCTGCGGTAGCCGAACACCGTGGCGCCCGCGTAGAGGGCTCCCGACCACGGCCGATCCAGGTGTTGAGGGGCCGAGATGGTGATGTCGGCCGGCGTGTACATCAGCTGGCCGACGTTGTAGGCGATGCCCTGCCCGGACTTCTCGCCCTGGGCGGGTGCGGCCAGCAAGGCCTGCCCCAGCAACAGCGACCTGGCATCGAGCAGCCGGGCACTGATCGGGTCGGCCTCCCGGTGCGGCCGCTCCACGACCCAGGAGACGCGCATCGCATTCGTGAACCAGCGATCCGTGCGGGCGAACATGTCGTTGTCCCAATCGAATTGCCAGCCGCGGTAGCCGGACTTGCCGGGCGCCGATTCGACCTCAGGGGCTGAACCGGGCGCTGCCCAGCAGGTGGCACACATCGACATCACAACGAACAAAGGAGAGAGCATCGGGCGCATGGGAAACCTCCACCCTGATGCTGTCACTCCGTTGCGCGGCCAGCCTCATCAACTCTGCGTAGCGGGCAGCACGTCTCAGAACTCCGCGCTTACGCTGAGCGCGAACGTGCGCCCCGGCGCCGTGGCCAGCTCGATCTGCTGCTGGTCGCGCGCGCCGGCGGGCTGCAGGCTGCGGGTGCTGGCGTAGCTCCAGTAGCGCTTGTCACCGACATTGAGCACGGCGGCATTCAGGCGCAGCTGCGGCGTCAGGCGCCAGTAGCCGGCCAGGTCGAAGCGGGCAAAGCCTGGCACGCGGTAAAGCTGCGTGGTGGCATCGGCCAGCTGGGCACCGGGGTTGTTGCTGAAGGACTGGCGCGTGGTGGCCACGGCCTGCTTGGCGCGCACGAAGGTGCCGGTGAGCTGGCCGCCCCACACCTTGCGCTCGGCCTCATAGCCCAGGCCCAGCACGGCCTTGGCGGGCTGCACGGTGTCGAGGTCCACATCCTTGTCGCCCGCGTAGTTGGACTTGGACGTGCCCTGGCTGTAACCCAACGCCCAGCTGCTGTAGAGGCCGCGCAGCGCGGGCGTCCAGGTGCCGTGCTCCAGGCGCAGCTTGAGCTCGGCGCCGTAGATGCTGGCCTCGTCGCGGTTGCTGGCCTGGTAGAGGATGGACAGGCTGGGCTGGATGTTGACGAACTTCTCCGGGTTGTTGGCGCGCGTGTAGCGGGTGTAGGAGATGAAGTCCTCGTACTGTGTGTAGAACACCGAGCCGGCCAGCGTGACGCCCGGCATGGGCGAGCCCTTGAGCCCGATGTCGAAGGCGTTGCTGGTTTCGGCCTTGAGGTTGCGGTCGCCCAGCAGCGCGTAGCTGCCGCCGCCGCTGTTCCAGTAGCCAAAGATCTCGCCGTTGGTGGGCACGCGGCCGCCGCGCTTCCATTGCGCGTACGCGCTCAGGCCGGGCTGCAGTTCGTACAGCAGCGCCAGGCTGGGGCTGGCGATGGTGGTGGCAGGCGCGTTGCCGTACATCGCCTCCAGTTCCGCCTGCGTGATGCGCGTGCTGCCGAAGCGCGCGGTGTTGCGGATGCTGGGGTCCACGCGATCCACGCGCAGGCCCGGCACGATGGTGAGGCGCTTTCCTGCCAGCGTGAAGTCGATGCTGTCCTCGATGAAGGCGCCGGTGCGCAGCGTCAGCGTGTCCGGGAAGGGCTGGCCCACGGCGCCCAGGCCGGTGTCGGTGGTCGTGAACGGGTGTTCGTTCTCGGTGCGCGAGTGGTTGAGGCCGAACTTGAGGCCGTGACGGCCGAGGCGCTTCTCGCCCACGGTGGAGAAGCCGACCTGCGTGGTGCTGTTGCGCGAGGTTTCCAGCGTCTGCGCGTTGGTGGCGAGCGTGACGGTGCGGGTGGCGTCGTCCATGTCGGTGTTCTGCGCGAAGACGCGGGTGTCCAGCCGGTCCAGCAGGCCGCCGGCGCCGGGTGTCCAGCGGTGGGCCAGCGAGACGGTGTCGCGGCGCGTGCTGGCGTCCTGCACCGAGCGGCCGGTGATGGCGGTGGCCGCCGTGTTCCAGCTGTCGAAGGCGGAGTCGCTCTGCTTGCGATAGAGGTCGGCGGCGAGTTCGAGCTGGTGCGCCGGGTTCACGCGCAGCACGCCCTTGAGCAGCAGCGCGTCGGAATGCCAGTCCTCCGGGTAGGCGGCGACGCTGGCGCTGTGGTTCTCGGTCTGCTGGCCGTCGCGGCGGGTGTAGCTGAGCAGCAGGCCCAGGTCGCCGGTCTGGGCGGCCAGCGTGGTGCCCTTGGTCCAGGTCCGGTTGGCCTCGCTGTAGCCGAGCTTGGCGCCGGCGTAGAAGGGCTTGGTCGCGCTGACGTAATCCTGCGGCGACTTGCTGCGAAAACTCACCGCGCCGCCGATGCCGCCGGCCGAGCGCTGGGCGTTGGTGGTGCCGGACTGAATGTCCACGGCAGCGTACTGGTCGGGGTCGATGAAGTCGCGGCCCATGCCGAAGGTGCCGTCCTCGGACCGCGCGGTCAGCGGCGCGCGGCTGACGGCGTCGGGCATCTCGATGCCGTCCACGTCCAGGCCCACGCGGTTGCCCTCGACGCCGCGGATGTTGTAGTTGGTCGTGCCGCCACGGTCGTAGCGGCTGGCGCCGCGGGTGGAGCCC
The DNA here is from genome assembly GCF_043555875.1 of Pelomonas margarita. Lineage (NCBI taxonomy): Bacteria > Pseudomonadati > Pseudomonadota > Betaproteobacteria > Burkholderiales > Sphaerotilaceae > Roseateles > Pelomonas margarita. Next base: position 294,908 of record NZ_JBIGHW010000005.1, read on the forward strand.
AGCGTGGTGCCGGGCGCCTCCACCAGCGGCTGCTCACGCATGACGTCGGCAATGCCGGTGCCGCCGCTGCGCTCGACATCGGCCGCCGTCACGACGCTGCGGCTGCCGGCCTCGGGGCGCTCGGCGGCGGCCTTGACGCGCACGACGGGCAGCGCATCGGCGTCTTCAGCGGGCTTCTTGGGCGGGGTCTGTGCCTGCGCGGTGGCGCCGGTCACGGCCAGCGCGATCAGGGCCTGGCGTGCGGCTTGTGCGAGCGCCAAGGCACGGGGAGCGCGAACGACAACGCGCGAATGGATCTTCTTGTGCATGCGAAACCTTGTGGGGTGAGCCTGGCTGGCTTCGCGATGCGATGGCTGGCGACGGCGGGCCGCACGCCGGCCGCTGGGCGGCGGCGCGCTGGCCGGGAGGGCAAACAGGGATGGGAAATGGCGCGGCCGCGCTGGCCGCCGCCGTCACAGCGGCGTCAGCGCGGCGGGGATGGGCCGCGCGAGGCTCAGGGCGACACGAAGCCGGTCTTGCCGGCCTTGCGCTCTTCTTCGGCGAGCTTGATGTCGACCTCGTCGACGCCGTTGTCCTGGTTGCGGTCGTGCAGCTTGAACATGCGCAGGCCCGTGGCCTGGAACTCCTCCAGGCTGATGCTGCCGTTCTTGTCGGCGTCCAGCACACCGAAGCGCACCTTGGCCTGGCGCATCTGGCGCTGCAGCTCTTCCTTGCGCTTTTCGGGGTCGGCCATCTTGCCGACGCGCTGCATCAGGCGGCCCTCGAACTCGCCCAGGTATTCGGCCTCGCTGAGCTGGCCGTCGGCGTTGAAGTCCATGCGCGTGAATTCGACCTGGCGGCCCAGCTTGAACTCGTCCAGCAGCACGCGGCCGTCGCCGTTGAGGTCCTGCTCGGTGATGAAAGTGGTGGAGGAATGCGAGGCAGCTGCGGCGGGCAGCGCGGCGATGGCGAACAGGACGGTGGCGAGGGCGTGCTTCATGGCAATGGCGGGTTTCACGGCTGGGGCTGGACTTCGACGGTGAGCGTAGCGGTGTGGCTGAGCCACAGCGCGGGGTTGTCGGGCGAGGCGCGGCGCACGCGCACCTGCAGCAGGTACAGGCCGGCGGTCTTGGGCTTGAAGCTGACCTCGCCGGCCGCGTTGCTGGTGTAGTCCTGCTCGGGCTGCTTGTGGCTGGCGTAGTTTTGGCCATCGGCGATGACGGTCAGCGCCTGGCCGGCCAGCGGCTGGCGGCCGTCGCGCACGCGCACGGTGACGGTCTCGCCGGCATACAGCGCATAGGGCTTGCTGACGGGCTGGATCTGCACGCCGTCGATGCTGAAGTCTGGCGCCGTGGGCGTGCCGCGCGTCACGTAGACATCGGCGCGCGTGAGGCTTTGCACCTCGATGGGCTGGTCACCGGGCTGCACGTCGTCCTTGCGCTCGGCGAAATGCACCTGGCCCTGGCGCAGCACGCCCTTGGCGAGGCGCCCCTTGCGCAGGCCGCTGGACACCAGGTAGGTGCCGTTGCCGGCGGCCAGCGGCACTTCCAGGTAGCTGGCGTCCTTCAGCACAGCGGCGGGCGTCAGCGGCTGTTGCTTGCCATCGGGACCGACGAGGTGGAAGGCGTCGGACTTCATCGCCACGTCGGGGCGCAAGTCGCCCTCGGCGAACGAGGCCTCGACGGTCACGTGCTTGCGCTGCGCCGAGGGGTTGAAGTCGTTGGGCTTGAGGTAGGGCGAATGGGCCTGGGCCGCAGCGCTGAGCAGCAGCGGGGTCAGGCAGGCGGCAAGCGGGCGGAGCCGGTAAGGGGACATGGCGTGTGGGGTCAAAGACAAGGGATGGCGGCCGCGCTGCCGTGGTAGCAGCGGTCTTTTTCATCATAAATGCGAACAAATCGCATTTGAGAATTATTCCCATCAAAACCCTGCTGGCGCTGCGGCTGATCACCCGCGCTCGGCCCGGCGGCCGTTGTGCTCACAGCCTGTGCGGGATGTCACGACAGCGCCCGCAATGTCCCCATAAGACTGAATGGTCATTCAGATTTCGCTTGCTGCGGCGCAGCAGAAAAATAGAATGAACGATCATTCAATATTCAAGGCGCTGCAGGCAGCGGCTCCGCCACCGAGGTTCACGATGTCCAAGTCCCCTTCCCGTCTTTCATTCGGCATGCCGGTGTTCACCGCGCTGACGCTGGCGGTCGCCGTGCTGGCCGCGCTGTCGCTGACCGCCTGCGGCAAGGCCGGCTCCCAGACCCAGCCACAGGCCGGCGCAGCGCAGGCGGCCCAGGTGAGCGTGCTCACGCTGCAGCCGCAGCGCGTCACGCTGGCCACTGAGCTGGCCGGCCGCACCGTGGCCACGCAGACCGCCGAGGTGCGGCCGCAGGTGACCGGCATCGTCAAGACCCGCGCCTTCACCGAGGGCAGCGACGTCAAGGCCGGCCAGTTGCTCTACCAGATCGACCCCGCCAGCTACGAGGCTGCGTTGGACAGCGCCCGCGCCACGCTGGCCAAGGCCGAGGCCGCCGCGACGACCGCGCGTCTGAAGGCCGCCCGCTATGACGAGCTGGCCGGCATCGACGCCGTCTCCAAGCAACTGCGCGACGACACCCAGGCGGCGCTGAAGCAGGCGCAAGCCGACGTGGCGGCCGCCACCGCGGCAGTGCGCACCGCACAGATCGACCTGGACCGCACCCGCGTGACGGCGCCCATCGCCGGCCGCATCGGCCGCTCGGCCGTGACACCCGGCGCGCTGGTGACCGCCAACCAGACCACCGCCATGGCCACGCTGCAGCAGCTGGACACCATCTATGTCGACGTGCAGCAGACCAGCGCCGAATTGCTGCGCCTGCAGCGCCAGCTGGCCGACGGCACGCTGCAGCGCGACGCTGCCGGCCAGGCACGCGTGACGCTGCTGCTGGAAGACGGCAGCACCTACCCGCTGGCCGGCAAGCTGCAGTTCAGCGAGCTGCAAGTGGACCCGGCCAGCGGCAGCGTGACCTTGCGCGCCCAGTTCCCCAACCCCAAGCGCCAGCTGCTGCCCGGCATGTATGTGCGCGCCCAGGTGCAGAGCGGCGTGCAGGCCGAGGGCATCCTGGCGCCGCAGGCCGCCGTGCAACGTGATGCCAAGGGCAACGCCACAGCCATGGTCGTCGACAAGGACGGCAAGGCCGAGGCCCGCGTGCTGCAGACCGGCGCCGTGGTGAACGGCCAGTGGCTGGTGACCTCGGGCCTGGCCGCGGGCGAGCACCTCATCGTCGACGGCCTGCAGCGCCTGCGCCCGGGCGCACCGGTGCAACCGGTGCAGGCCCCAGCGGCCGCCGCCACCGTCCCGGTCGCTGCCGCGCAAGCCCGCTGATCGAAAGGCTCTCCCATGTCACGCTTCTTCATCGACCGCCCCATCTTCGCGTGGGTGCTGGCCATCGTCGTGATGCTGGCCGGCGCGCTGTCCATCCGCACGCTGCCGGTCTCGCAATACCCGAGCATTGCGCCGCCGCAGGTCTCCATCAATGCCACCTACCCCGGCGCCTCGGCCAAGACGCTGGAAGACACCGTCACCCAGGTCATCGAGCAAAAGCTCAAGGGCATTGATGGCCTGACCTACATGTCCTCCACGTCGGACTCGCAGGGCAACGCCAGCATCACACTGACCTTCGCCGCCGGCACCAACCCCGACACCGCCCAGGTGCAGGTGCAGAACAAGCTGGCCGCCGCCACACCGCTGCTGCCGCAGGAAGTGCAACGCCAGGGCGTGCAGGTGGTGAAGTCCACGATCAACTTCCTGATGGTGGTGGGCTTCGTGTCGGAGGACGGCAAGCTCTCCGGCACCGACCTGTCGGACTACGTGTCCACCAACGTGCTGGACCCGTTGAGCCGCGTGGAAGGCGTGGGCGAGGTGCAGCTGTTCGGCGCGCAGTACGCGATGCGCATCTGGCTGAACCCCAACCAGCTCAACCAGCACGGCCTGACGCCGGCCGACGTGTCCGCCGCCATCCAGGCGCAGAACGCGCAGGTCTCCGCCGGCCAACTGGGCGCCGCGCCCGCCAACGTGGGCCAGCAGCTCAACGCCACCGTGACGGCGCAGAGCCGGCTGCAGACCCCCGAGCAGTTCCGCAACATCGTGCTGAAGACGGCCGCCGACGGCGCCACCGTGCATCTGCGTGACGTCGCCCGCGTGGAGCTGGGCGCGGAGAGCTACGCCACCGTGTCGCGCTACAACGGCAAGCCCGCCGCAGGCGTGGCCGTGAAGCTGGCCACCGGCGCCAACGCGCTGTCCACGGCCAAGGCCGTCGAGGCGGAACTCCAGCGCATGGAGGGCTTCATGCCCGCCGGCGTGAAGGCCGTCATCCCGTACGACAGCACGCCCTTCGTCGAAGTCTCCATCCACGAGGTGGTGAAGACGCTGATCGAGGCGGTGATCCTCGTGTTCCTGGTGATGTATCTGTTCCTGCAGAACTTCCGCGCCACGCTGATCCCGACGATCGCGGTGCCGGTGGTGCTGCTGGGGACCTTCGGCGTCATGGCCGCGGCGGGCTTTTCCATCAACACGCTGACGATGTTCGGCCTGGTGCTGGCCATCGGCCTGCTGGTGGACGACGCCATCGTCGTCGTCGAGAACGTGGAGCGCGTGATGACGGAGGAAGGCCTGTCCCCGGTAGAGGCCACGCGCAAGTCCATGGGCCAGATCACCGGCGCGCTGGTGGGCATCGCCCTCGTGCTGTCGGCCGTGTTCGTCCCGATGGCCTTCTTCGGCGGGTCCACCGGCGTCATCTACCGCCAGTTCTCCATCACCATCGTGTCGGCCATGGTGCTGTCGGTGTTCGTCGCCCTGGTGCTGACGCCGGCGCTGTGCGCCACGCTGCTCAAGCCGGGCCACGGTCCGGCCACGCGCGGCTTCTTCGGTGCCTTCAACCGGCGCTTTGACAGCGCCACCACCGGCTACCAGGGCGTCGTCGCGCGCATGCTGCGCCGCTGGGGCCGTCACCTGGTGGTCTACGGCGCGCTGGTGCTGGGCATGGCCTGGCTGTTCATGCGGCTGCCCACGTCCTTCCTGCCGGAAGAAGACCAGGGCATCCTGTTCTCGCAGATCCAGCTGCCGGCCGGCGCCACGCAGGCGCGCACGATGGACGTCGTTCAACGCGTGGAGAACCACTTCCTGCAGAACGAGAAGGACAACGTCGAGTCCGTGTTCGCCGTCACCGGCTTCAGCTTCGCCGGCCGTGGCGAGAACATGGCCATCGGCTTCGTGAAGCTCAAGGACTGGGGCGAGCGCAAGAGCGCCGCCCAGCAGGTGCAGGCCATCGCCGGCCGCGCGATGGGCGCCTTCATGCAGTTCCGCGACGCCTCCGTCTTCGCGTTCGCACCACCGGCCGTGCTGGAGCTGGGCAACGCCAGCGGCTTCGACATCTACCTGCAGGACCAGGGCGGCGTGGGCCGCGACGCGCTCGTCGCTGCGCGCAACCAGTTCCTGGGCCTGGCCGCCAAGGACCCGACGCTGGTGGCCGTGCGCCCCAACGGCCTGGCCGACGCGCCACAGCTGCGCCTGGACGTAGACACGGCCAAGGCCGGTGCCCTGGGCCTGTCGGTCGCCGACATCAACAGCCTGCTGTCCACCGCCTGGGGCGGCGCCTACGTGAACGACTTCATCGACCGCGGCCGCGTGAAGAAGGTCTACCTGCAGGCCGACGCTGCCTACCGCATGCAGCCCGACGACCTGAACAGCTGGCGCGTGCGCAACGCGCAGGGCCAGATGGTGCCGTTCTCGGCTTTCGGCACGGCGAGCTGGGAGCTGGGCTCGCCCCGCCTGGAGCGCTACAACGGCCTGCCCGCACTGGAAGTGCTGGGCCAGCCGGCGCCGGGCCAGAGCTCGGGTGCGGCGATGAAGTCGGTGGAAGCCATCGTCGCCCAGCTGCCCCCGGGCATAGCCGTGAGCTGGACGGGCCTGTCCTACCAGGAACGCCTGACCGGCGACCAGGCACCCATGCTGTACGCGATCTCGCTGCTGGTGGTGTTCCTGTGCCTGGCCGCGCTGTACGAGAGCTGGAGCATCCCGTTCTCGGTGATGCTGGTGGTGCCGCTGGGCGTCATCGGCGCGCTGCTGGCAGCAACGCTGCGTGGCCTGTCCAACGACGTGTACTTCCAGGTCGGCCTGCTGACGACCATCGGCCTGTCGGCCAAGAACGCCATTCTCATCGTCGAGTTCGCCAAGGAGCAGATGGAGGCCGGCCGCGACGCCGTCACCGCCACGCTGGAGGCCGTGCGCCTGCGGCTGCGCCCCATCTTGATGACGTCGCTGGCCTTCGCGCTGGGTGTGTTGCCGCTGGCGATCGCCACCGGCGCCGGCTCGGGCAGTCAGAACGCCATCGGCACCGGCGTGCTGGGCGGCATGTTGAGCGCGACGGTGCTGGGCATCTTCTTTGTGCCCGTGTTCTTCGTCGCCGTGCAGACCTGGTTCCCCAAGAAGACTTCCCCGGCGCACGCCCCGAAGGCGGCACCCCAAGCCCTGGAGGGCGTGTGACATGACCAAGTTCCTGACCATCCTCGCCGCGAGCCTCGCGCTGGCCGGCTGCGCCAGCATGGCGCCCACGTATGAGCGCCCTGCCGCCCCGGTGGCGACGCAATGGCCGGTGCCCCAGGGCAGCGCCACGCAAGCCAAGGCCGCCGACCTCGGCTGGCGCGAGTTCTTCACTGACGCGCGGCTGCAAGCCCTGATCGAACAGGCGCTCGCGAACAACCGCGACCTGCGCGTGGCGGTGCTGAACGTGCAGCGCGCCCAGGCGCAATACGGCGTGCAGCAGGCCGACCGCCTGCCCAGCGTCAACGCCGCCGCGGCTCAATCGGCCACGCGCTCGCCCGGCGGCAGCATCAGCCGCCAGTACACCGCCACGCTGGGCGTCAGTGCCTGGGAGCTGGACCTGTTCGGCCGCGTGAAGAGCCTCAACGACGCGGCGCTGCAGCAATACCTCGCCACCGACGACGCCCGCCGCAGCGCGCAACTCAGCCTCGTCGCCGAAGTGGCGGGCGCCTACCTGACGCTGGCCGCCGACCAGGAGAAGCTGCGTCTGGCCGAGCAGACGCTGCTGTCCCGCCAGGACGGCCTGCGCCTCACGCAGCGGCTGCAGGCGGCCGGCGTGGCCTCTGCGCTGGACCTGCGCCAGGCCGAGATCGCTGCCGAGACGGCGCAGACCGACCTCGCCGGGCTGACCACCCAGGTCGCGCAGGACCGCAATGCGCTGGCGCTGCTGGTGGGCCAGCCGCTGACGCCCGAGCAACTGCCCATGGCCGGCACCGCCACGGCCGTCACGCAGACCGCCGAGCTGGCCGCCGGCCTGCCCAGCGAGGTGCTGCTGGCCCGCCCCGACGTGCAGCAGGCCGAGCGCACGCTGCAGGCGGCCAACGCCAACATCGGCGCGGCACGCGCGGCCTTCTTCCCGCGCATCAGCCTCACGGCCAGCGCCGGCAGCGCCAGCGGCGAGCTGGACGGCCTGTTCCGCTCGGGCTCAGGCCTGTGGACCTTCATGCCGCAGGTGTCGCTGCCCATCTTCGACGCCGGCCGCAACCAGGCCAACCTGAGCATCGCCCAGGTGGACCGCGACATCGCGCTGGCGCAGTACGAAAAGGCCATCCAGGCGGCCTTCCGCGACGTGGCCGATGCGCTCGCCGCACGCGCCACACTGGGCCAGCAGATCGCGTCGCAGCAGCGGCTCGTGGCGCAGACGCAGGACGCGCTGCGGCTGGCCGAGGCGCGCTTCCGCCAGGGCCTGGACGACCGCCTCGCCACGCTGGACGCCCAGCGCTCGCTGTACGCCGCCGAGCAAGGCCTGATCAGCAGCCGGCTGGCGCAGCAGGTCAACCGCGTGACGCTGTACAAGGTGCTGGCCGGCGGCCAGGCCGGCACACAATCCAGCTCGTGACTGTCACCACCACTCCCTCCGACCGCACGCTGGCCCGACGCCAGCAAGTGCTGGACGCCGCGGCCGACTGTTTTCGCCGCCGCGGCTTCCACGCCGCCAGCATGGCCGAGATCGCCAAGACGGCGGGCATGAGCCCGGGCCACATCTACAACCTGTTCGAGAACAAGGACGACATCATTGCGGCCATCGTCGAGCGGGACTGCGAGGACGTGCTGGCCCGCATCGCCGAGTTCCGCCAGGCCGGTGACCTGCTGGAGACGCTGCTGGCCGGCACCGAAGAGGCCATCGACGAGCACAGCCAGGTGGCCGAGGCCGCACTGCAGCTGGAGGTGCTGGCCGAAGCCAGCCGCAACCCCAAGCTCGCGGCCGTCGTGCAGCAGAGCCAGGCGCTGGTGAACGCAAAGGCCCAGGAGCTGATCCGCCAAAGCCTGGGCGAGCAGGCGGACCGCCTTCCCGCCGGCGAGATCCAGGGCCGCGCGCTGATGCTGGGCGCGCTGTTCAACGGGCTGACCGCGCTGAGCGTGCGCGATCCGGCGATGTCGCAGCGCGTGCCGGCCATGGCGCCGGTCATGCGGCGCGTGCTGCAGGTGCTGCTGGCACCGTAGCGGAGACAATGCGGGGCATGAGCACCCTGCCCCGCCCTCCGCAGCAATACGAAGATTTCATGCGCCATGTGTTCGAGCATGGCGTGCGCAAGAGCGACCGCACTGGCACTGGCACCCGCAGCGTGTTTGGCCACCAGATGCGCTTCGACCTCGCCCAGGGCTTTCCGCTGGTGACGACGAAGAAGGTGCACCTGAAGTCCATCATCCTGGAGCTGCTGTGGTTCCTGCGCGGCGACAGCAACGTCCAATGGCTGCAGGAACGCGGCGTGACGATCTGGAACGAATGGGCGCGCGAGGACGGCGACCTCGGCCCCGTGTATGGCGTGCAATGGCGCAACTGGCCCACACCCGACGGCGGCCACATCGACCAGATTGCCGAGGTCGTGCAGACGCTCAAGAGCAACCCCGACAGCCGCCGCATTATCGTCAGCGCGTGGAACGTGGCCGACCTGTCCAAGATGGCCCTGATGCCCTGCCACGCGTTCTTCCAGTTCTACGTGGCGGACGGGAAGCTGAGCTGCCAGCTCTACCAGCGCTCGGCCGACATCTTTCTCGGCGTGCCGTTCAACATCGCGTCCTACGCGCTGCTGACCATGATGCTGGCCCAGCAATGCGACCTGGCACTCGGCGACTTCATCTGGACCGGCGGCGACTGCCACATCTACGACAACCACGTGGAGCAGGTGCAGACACAACTCGCCCGCGAGCCGCGCGCCTACCCATTGATGACGATCACGCGCCGCCCGGCGTCCATCTTCGACTACGCCTTCGAAGACTTCGAGCTCAGCGGCTACGACCCGCATCCGGCCATCAAGGCGCCGGTGGCGGTATGAGCACGATCACGCTGGTTGCCGCCGTCGCCCGCGACGGTGCCATCGGCCGCGACAACGCGCTGCTGTGGCATCTGCCGGAAGACCTGGCGCGCTTTCGGGCGCTGACCACCGGCAAGCCGGTCATCATGGGCCGCAAGACCTGGGACTCACTACCGGCCAAGTTCCGCCCCCTGCCCGGCCGGCGCAACCTGGTTGTCAGCCGCTCGGCGAGCGCACTGCCCGGTGCCGAGGTATTCGCCAGCCTGGACGCGGCGCTGACCGCCTGCACGGAGCCCGAGATCTGCGTGATCGGCGGCAGCGAGATCTATGCGCTGGCGCTGCCCCACGCCCACCGGCTGGCGCTGACCGAGGTGGACGCAGCGTTTCCCGACGCCGACCGGCACTTCCCGGCCTGGCCGCGCCAACACTTCACCACGGCAAGCCGCGAGGCGCACACGGGCGCCAACGGCCTGAGGTTCGAGTTCGTCGACTACGTGCGCTGCGCGGGCTGAGTCGCGGCCGCCCCTGCGGCGCCAGAAACGACAAACCTGGCGCAAGGCCGGGTTGATGATGCCAACGCCAATCATGGCCCCTTGGGGGTGTCTGCACGCCCGTGCGATGGATGCAGCGCTCAGGCCATGCGCTGCTGGTTCGCTTGGATGGCCGCACACAGGGTCTTGACCGTCATGGGCCGAATCGCATGACGCTTCGCGCGCGTGGCAACAGTTTGCGCCACGGCCAAAGCCCGGTCCACGACGGCCTGCGCGACATCAACGTCGACGCCACCTTGCTTCGCCAGCTTTAGCATGTGGTTGCGCGTGATGTGGCAGCCCTCTCCACAGCCTCCATCTGGTGTTCACCGCCCGGCCCTTCGTTGAAGGTCAAGTCGTAGGCCGGCGCGAGCCGCCAGCTGCGGTCCCGCCCCAGCCGGTAGGAGAAGTTTTTGGCATGGTCGTCGCGGTTATTGAAGACCACGTTGAACACCGCGCGCTCATAGGCCTTGTCCACCTCGACCTGACTGCGGGTGATGAAGCGCGTGGCACGCAGGAAGGTGAGGTAGTCCACCGAGGAAGGCAAGCGGAAGTTGGTATGCATGAGCCCGGCAAGGGTGTGTACGGGAACGCGCATCCCGTCTTCCACGTCGAAGCGCCGGATCCCGAAGGCCGCGAGCTTCTTGTCCAGGTCGAAGTAGCGGGTGGTCGGCATGTTCAGTCCTGACGCGCCAGCGAGCTCCGCATAAAGCACCTCGATGGCGCAGGCCTCCTTGTGCTCGTCCTGAGCCTGGAACTTCACCAGCCATGCTTCTGAGCCCTCGAACGGGACGGTGCTCATGAAGCCGGTGGCGGGGTTGTAGTGCACCAGGACTTTGGGGCGAGCGCCGTGAGGCGAACCACCCATCACCGCCAGCCTGCGCAGCGCGTCACTGTCCTTGTCCGAGATGATGACCCTGGCTTGCTGCGCCAACTCCAGCAACTGCACGTCCGCGGCTGGCAGATCCATGTTCTCTGCCGGCTCGAAGTACAGCGCTCCGATCGCCCGGCCGTTGATGAACGCCAGCCGGTCCAACGGCGACACGCTGGCGGGGTTGCGACCGTGCTGGCGAAACAGTCGGTCCATCAGCAGCAGCCCCCAGCCATCGGGCAGCGCATCCGCCACGAGCCCGGGCAGGCGCATCTGGTGGGCGGAGAAGTCGCCGTACGCCGACGCGCGCAGGGCCAGATGGCGGGGAGACAGTTCCAGTCCCTGCCGCAGCGCTTCGGCGGAGTATTCGAAGAGCAGGTGCTGCCCATCATCGGCCAGCGTGCCCAACAGCCATCGCTCACCCCAGCCCTCGTAGTAGACGAAAAGCTTCTTCATGGGTCAGGCCTTGGAGGTTGCTGCGCCCGTGCCCGTACCTTTGGGCTTGCGGGGCGCCCGCTGGCGCTGCGCGCGCTGGGCTTGTTCCATCTGTGCAATCGAGCGCACCTCCAGCACGAACGCTTGCTGCAGGTGCTGGGTCAGGCCCAGTGCCTGCACCACACGAATGAGCGAGGTCACGGTGCTCTGGCCACTCTTCTCCAGCGCCTTGACCGTGCCCGCGGAAACGCCAGCACGCAGCGCCAACTCAGACTGTTGAACCCCCTGGGCCAGCCGAGCCGCCTTCAGACGGCCGGCCAGTTCCTGAGCGATTTCGTCGGCCGTTGCGAAGCTGAAGTCCAGCATGCTGTCTCTTAACTGATGAAATCCGTGTTTAATGCATAGAAATCTATCCTTTAGAACAACAAAAATCAAGGCATCGACAGGCAATAAGGGGCAGCGATCTATCCTTTAAAACGACAGAAATCATTTAATGGATAGAAAGCTGACCACAAAATCGCAACCAACCACGCCAGCATGGCGTGCGTCAGTCTTTGCGAGCAGCTGATGCAGCCCGGCGGGCGCTCACGGGAACTACTTGCCCGCGGCCTGTTTTGCTGCGACCAAGCTGGTGTTGAGTTGTCGAAGTCGCTCTAGGTCGATGTCGTTCAGCGCCTTGTACTTCGCGGCGACCGCTTGCATTTCCGCGCTGATCGACTGCTCATAGGTCGCGTCCGCAAGGTTGTTGTTTGCGAACTGCTTGCGGTTGCGCAGGTCCACTAGCTCGCGATCCATTGCACCGCTTCGGCCGGCAATGCTTGATTCGGCGGCGCGTATCTCCTGTTCGAGCTCTCGGACACGCCGGTCAGCTTCCATCTGCTTCACGATGCGCGGTTCTCCGGTCACAACATCCCGGAGTGTTGTGATGCCATCGCTCGGGCGATTGGATGCCGCATCGGGCGGTGGCGTTTTCAGCACTAGCGCTTGCTGCTTCCCGCCGGCGGCACAGGGCATCTGCTGGAAGCTGGCCTTTCCATCGGCGCCTGTGCACTTGAACTGCGCCATGACCACGGTCGGCGCAAAGAGCAGCACCGCTGCGAAATGGCGCAGGTGACTGCCCCCACAGCACCGTACAGAGCGATGCCGACTAGGGCGAGCAGCTACAGCGCGCGGTGGTTCGGGCAAGCAGTGCAGCGCCTGCCATGAAGCCCAGAATGGGGCCGGAAACGACAAACCCGGCGCAAGGCCGGGTTTGGTGGGTGTTTGGTGGGCGGTGAGGGTTTCGAACCCCCGACCCCGACAGTGTGAATGTCGTGCTCTACCCCTGAGCTAACCGCCCGATTTTTTACAGGGATCGGACCCTGTTTTTCCCAGAAACCAGCGCGTTGTCAGGACCCATCAGGCGCTTGAGGCCTGAAGTTGGTGGGCGGTGCAGGGTTCGAACCTGCGACCCCTGCCGTGTGAAGGCAGTGCTCTACCGCTGAGCTAACCGCCCGACAACGCTTCCGTTTGCGGGAAGCCCACGATTATGCCACGGTTTCTGAAGGTTCAAACGCTCGCCACTTGCAGCTGCCACCTGCCGCCTTGTCCAGGTCAGTCAGCATCTTGGTGTGCGCCGCCAACTCGGCCTCGTCGGCACGCAGCACCGGCAGCTCGAAACGGCTGAGATCGACGACTTCGACGGCCGCCTCGGACTCGCCGGACGACGCATCGCCGTGGTCGTCCATCAGCAGCGCGTCCTGCCCGCGCGTCAAGCGGATGTAGACATCGGCCAGCAGCTCCGCGTCCAGCAGCGCGCCGTGCAGCACGCGCTTGGTGTTGTCGACCTCCAGCCGGCGACACAGTGCGTCCAGCGAGTTGGCCTTGCCGGGGAACTGGTCGCGCGCCATGAGCAGCGTGTCGCGCACGCTGGCCACGTGATCGGTCAGCACGCCGCGCTTGAGCCGCTTGAGCTCGGCGTTGACGAAGCCAATGTCGAAGGGCGCGTTGTGGATGACGAGTTCGGCACCCGCCAGGAACTCAAGCAGCCGGTCCACGATCTCGGCGAACTTGGGCTTGTCGGACAGGAACTGCTCGGTCAGCCCGTGCACGCGCAACGCGTCTTCATGGCTGGCGCGCTCGGGGTTGATGTAGAGGTGCAGGTTGTTGCCGGTCAACTGCCGGTTCACCATCTCCACGCAACCGATCTCGATGATGCGGTCGCCCTTGTCGGCCTCCAGGCCGGTGGTTTCGGTGTCGAAGAAGATCTGTCTCATGAGCAGCTCAGGCGGAACGCAGGTTGCGCCGGGTAGCCCAGAGGAAGATGGCCAGGCCGGTCAGGATCATGGGCAGACTGAGCCACTGGCCCTGGCTCCAGTTCAGCGCGCGCAAGCCCAGGAAATCGTCCGGCTCGCGGAAGTACTCGGCCACGAAGCGCAGCGTGCCGTAGCCCATCATGAAGACGCCGGAGATCTGGCCCGTGGCGCGTGGCTTGCGGGCGTACAGCCACAAGATCACGAACAGCAGCAGCCCCTCGCCCATGGCCTGGTAGAGCTGTGAAGGATGGCGCGCAATGCCGCCGTCAGCCGCCTGCGGGAACATCATGGCCCACGGCAGATCGGCCGGTGCCGGACGGCCCCAGAGTTCGCCATTGATGAAGTTGCCCAGGCGCACGGCCATGATGCCGGTGGGCACGCAGGGCGCGATCAAGTCAGCGACCTCGAAGAACCCGCGCCCACGCCGCCGCCCGAACCACCACAGCGCCAGCAACACGCCGAGCAGGCCGCCATGGAAGGCCATGCCGCCCTTCCAGACGGCGAACACTTCGGCCAGGTTGTGCAGGTAGTAGTCGGGCTTGTAGAGGAAGCAGTAGCCCAGCCGCCCCCCGAGCACCACGCCCAACACGCCATAGAACAGCACGTCGTCCACATCGCGACGCGTCCAGCCGACGGCGGCATGCTGGGGCTGGCCCACGCGCTTGCCGGCCAGCCACAGGAACAGGCCGAAGGCGATCAGGTAGGTGATGCCGTACCAGTGCACGGCCAACGGGCCGAGACGGAGGGCGATGGGGTCGAACTGGGGGTGGACCAGCATGAGCTCGGCAAGAAAAAGAGGCGGCCGGCATCATAGCCAGCGCCCCGGCGCGCGCCCTTCAGCGGCGCTTCTTGTTGCCCGGCCGGGCCTGTCCCAGGCCCTCCATCAACTGCTCGCGCCGCTCGGCCTTCTTGGCGTCCAGTGCCTGCATGGCCTTCTTCTGCGTCAGGCCGGTGCTGTCGGCGAACCACCACCACAGCACCGCCAGCGGAAACGGTGACAGCACCCACACCCAGGCCCAGAACTCGTCCTTGTGAAACTGCACAAAACCGCCGACCTTGAGCACGATCAAGAGCACGCCGATCAATACGAACGCCATGCGGCATCTCCTTCAGGTATCTTTACGGCCACTGTAGTTCACGCTTCCTTTAGAAAGGTTCTCATGAAAGCCCTGGTTCTCGGCCTCGCCCTGATCGCCCCCGCCGCCTTCGCCAGCCAAGAACTGGCGCAAAAGAAGAACTGCATGGCCTGCCATGCGACGGACAAGAAGCTGGTGGGCCCGTCCTACAAGGACGTTGCCGCCAAGTACGCCAAGGAGAAGGACGCCTACAAGAAGCTGGCCGAGAAGATCCAGAAGGGCGGCTCCGGCGTGTGGGGCGCCATGCCCATGCCGCCCAATGCCGTGACGCCGGCCGAGGCCGAAACGCTCGCCAAGTGGGTGCTGACGGTCAAGTGACCGGCCCTGCCGCCCCCGCGAGGCGGCACGACACGACAGGCCCTGCGGGGCCTGTTTGTTTTTTTGTCGATGCGTTGCCGCTCAGGCCTGACGCGACCCAAAAAACAACAAGGCCGCCGGGCACTCGCCCGGCGGCCTGCGAACGAAACGCGCCGATCAGGCCTGCACGAATCAGTACGCCTGACCCAACTGCTCAAGGATCGCAGGATTTTCCAGCGTGGACGTGTCCTGCGTGACGGACTCGCCCTTGGCCACCGAGCGCAGCAGCCGGCGCATGATCTTGCCGGAACGCGTCTTGGGCAGGTTGTCGCCGAAGCGGATGTCCTTGGGCTTGGCGATCGGGCCGATCTCCTTGGCGACATGGTCGCGCAGCTGCTTGGCGATGGCCTTGGCCTCGTCGCCGCTGGGGCGCGGGCGCTTGAGGACGACGAAGGCGCAGATGGCCTCGCCAGTCGTGTCGTCGGGGCGGCCGACGACGGCGGCCTCGGCCACCAGCTCCGTGCAGCTGACCAGCGCCGACTCGATCTCCATCGTGCCCATGCGGTGGCCCGACACGTTCAGCACGTCGTCGATGCGGCCGGTGATCGTGAAGTAGCCCGTCTCGGCATCGCGGATGGCGCCGTCGCCGGCCAGGTAGTAGCCCTTGAGCTCGGACGGGTAGTAGCTCTTCTTGAAGCGCTCGGGGTCACCCCAGATGGTGCGGATCATCGACGGCCACGGCTTCTTGACGACCAGGATGCCGCCCTGACCGTTGGGAACGTCGTTGCCGGTCTCGTCGACGATGGCCGTCGTGATGCCCGGGAAGGGCAGCGTGCAGGAGCCGGGCACCAGCGTCGTCACGCCGGGCAGCGGCGTGATCATGTGGCCGCCGGTCTCGGTCTGCCAGAAGGTGTCGACGATGGGGCAGCGGCCGCCGCCCACGTGCTGGTGGTACCACTCCCAGGCAGCTGGGTTGATGGGCTCGCCCACCGAGCCCAGCAGGCGCAGGCTGCTCAGGTCGTACTTCTTCGGGTGGACCGCTTCGTTGCTCTCGGCCGCCTTGATCAACGAGCGGATCGCCGTCGGTGCCGTGTAGAAGATGGTGACCTTGTGCTTCTGGATCATCTGCCAGAAGCGGCCGGCGTCGGGATAGGTGGGCACGCCCTCGAAGACGATCTCGGTGCCGCCCAGCGCGAGCGGGCCGTAGGTGATGTAGGTGTGGCCGGTGACCCAGCCGATGTCTGCCGTGCACCAGAAGATGTCGTCGTCCTTCAGGTCGAAGGTCCACTTGGTCGTCAGCGCCGCGTGCAGCAGGTAGCCACCGGTGCTGTGCTGCACGCCCTTGGGCTTGCCGGTGGAGCCGGACGTGTAGAGCAGGAACAGCGGATGCTCGGATTCGACCCACTCGGGCGCGCAGCTCGTCGGCTGCGCCGCGGTCAGCTCGTGCAGCCACAGGTCGCGGCCCTCGACCCAGCCGATCTTGCCGCCGGTGCGCTGGTAGACGATGACATCCTTCAGCGTCGGGCAGCTGTTGTCAGCCAGCGCCTCGTCGACGATGGCCTTCAGCGGCAACGCCTTGCCACCGCGCTGCTGCTCGTCAGCGCAGATCAGCGCCACGGCGCCAGCATCCTGCACGCGGTCGCGCAGGCTCTGGGCCGAGAAGCCACCGAATACGACCGAGTGCGTCGCGCCGATGCGGGCGCAAGCCTGCATGGCCACGACGCCTTCGACCGACATCGGCATGTAGATGACGACACGGTCGCCCTTCTGGATGCCGCGCGCCTTCAGCGCGTTGGCGAGCTGGCTGGTCCTGGCCAGCAACTCGGCATAGGTGACGCGGGTGACGGTGCCGTCGTCCGCCTCGAAGATCAGCGCCGTCTTGTCGCCCTTGCCGGCTTCGACGTGGCGGTCCAGACAGTTGTAAGAGACGTTCAGCTTGCCGTCCTCGAACCACTTGAAGAACGGGGCGTCGCTGTCGTTCAGCGTCTTCGTGAACGGCGTCTGCCAGCTCAGCAGCTCGCGGGCCAGGCGGGCCCAGTAGCCGGCGTAGTCCTTCTCGGCCTCGGCCACCAGCGCCGCGTACCCGGCCTCGCCCTTCACATGGGCGTTGGCCACCCACTCGGGGCTGGGGGCGTAGGTGTTCAGCGTGCTCATCGTCTGTCTCCTGGAGTTGCTTGGCGCGGACTGTGCTTTGGGCGTCTGACGATGTGCTGACGGCGTGACGTCATTCACGCCACCTAGAATTTCGTTTGATTTCGCTCAAGCTCCCGCCATGTCCACCCCTCCCCCGATGCGCCCCCTGCCCCGCCTGATCTTCGCCAGCCGCTGGCTGCAGCTGCCGCTGTACCTCGGCCTCATCCTCGCTCAGGCGGTCTACGTGTTCCAGTTCTGGACCGAGCTGGTGCACCTGATCGAGGCCGCCTTTGGCAACCAGGCCGCGCTGGAGATGCTGGTCAAGAGCATCGGCTACAAGGGCGACGGCCTGCCCGGCAAGCTCAACGAGACCATCCTGATGCTGGTGGTACTGGGCCTGATCGACGTGGTGATGATCAGCAACCTGCTGATCATGGTCATCGTGGGCGGCTACGAGACCTTCGTGTCCCGCATGGACCTGGACGGTCACCCCGACCAGCCGGAATGGCTGAGCCACGTGAACGCCTCGGTGCTGAAGGTCAAGCTGGCCACCGCCATCATCGGCATCAGCTCCATCCACCTGCTCAAGACCTTCATCAACGCCAGCAACTACACCGAGCAGACGCTGATGTGGCAGACGCTGATCCACGTCGCCTTCCTGCTGTCGGCCATGGCCATCGCCTACACCGACCGCCTGCTGGCCCACAACGACAGCGCCGGCAAGCACTGATCCCGGGCCTGGCGGCTCTGTCGCCAGGCGCCATCAACGCGAGCCCCTGTCAGCGCCATGTCGGATGCGCGCTGCAGCATGGGCGTCCCGCCGCGCGCGCCGTCTTTCAGCGCCGCCGATAATTCCGCGCAACCCTCACACCGCTCCAGGCTCGCCATGACCACGATCCGCCAGCAAGACCTCATCGACAGCGTTGCTGCCGCCCTGCAGTACATCAGCTACTACCACCCGGCCGACTACATCGCCCACCTCGCCCGCGCCTACGAGAGCGAGCAGAGCCCGGCGGCCAAGGACGCGATCGCGCAGATCCTGACCAACAGCCGCATGTGCGCCGAAGGCAAGCGGCCCATCTGCCAGGACACCGGCATCGTCAACGTGTTCCTGAAGATCGGCATGGATGTGCGCTGGGAAGGCTTCAGCGGCAGCATCGAGGACGCCATCAACGAGGGCGTACGCCAGGGCTACAACAACCCCGACAACAAGCTGCGCGCGTCCGTGCTGGACGATCCCATCTTTGCCCGCAAGAACACCAAGGACAACACGCCCGCCGTCGTGCAGATGGAAGTCGTGCCCGGCAACACGGTGGACGTCATCGTCGCGGCCAAGGGCGGCGGCTCCGAGAACAAGAGCAAGGTCTACATGCTCAACCCCAGCGATGACATCGTCGACTGGGTGCTGAAGACCGTGCCCACCATGGGCGCCGGCTGGTGCCCGCCGGGCATGCTGGGCATCGGCGTCGGCGGCACGGCCGAGAAGGCCGCGCTGCTCGCCAAGCAGGCGCTGATGGAAGACATCGACATGTACGAGCTGCTGCAGCGCGGCCCGCAGAACAAGCTCGAGGAGATGCGCATCGAGCTGTACGAGAAGGTCAACGCGCTGGGCATCGGCGCGCAAGGCCTGGGCGGCCTGACGACAGTTCTCGACGTGAAGATCAAGACCTTCCCGACGCATGCTGCCAGCAAGCCCATCGCCATGATCCCGAACTGCGCGGCCACCCGCCACGCGCACTTCGTGCTGGACGGCAGCGGCCCCAGCTATCTGGACGCCCCCAGCCTGGACCTGTGGCCCGATGTGCACTGGGCGCCTGACTACAACAAGAGCAAGCGCGTCGACCTGAACGCACTGACGCCGGCCGAGGTGGCCAGCTGGACGCCTGGCCAGACCCTGCTGCTGAACGGCAAGATGCTGACCGGCCGCGATGCCGCGCACAAGCGCATCCAGGACATGCTGGCCAAGGGCGAGAAGTTGCCGGTGGACTTCACGAACCGCGTCATCTACTACGTGGGCCCGGTCGACCCGGTGCGTGACGAAGTCGTCGGCCCGGCCGGCCCGACGACGGCCACGCGCATGGACAAGTTCACCGACATGATGCTCAGCCAGACTGGCCTCATCGCGATGGTGGGCAAGGCCGAGCGCGGCCCGGTTGCCATCGAGTCCATCAAGAACCACAAGAGCGCCTACCTGATGGCCGTGGGCGGCAGCGCCTATCTCGTCAGCAAGGCCATCAAGGGCGCCCAGGTCGTCGGCTTCGCCGACCTCGGCATGGAGGCCATCTACGAGTTCGACGTGGTGGACATGCCCGTCACCGTGGCCGTGGACGCCACCGGCACCAGCGCCCACATCACCGGCCCGGCCGAGTGGAAGCAGCGCATCGCGGCGGGCAAGCCCGTGGCCATCCCGGTCAACGCCGTCTGAGCGCCGGGGCCACCGGCCCCGCCTCCTCTCTGCGCCGCGGTGTCGCCAACGCGCACCCGCGCGGTGCCGGCTTGCTGAAGAATGCGGGGCTCTCGTCGAGGAGCCCCGTCATGACCCACATCCGCGCGTACGCCGCCCACACCGCTGGCGGCCCCCTGCAGCCGTTCGACTTCGACCCCGGCCCGCTGGGTGACGAGGACGTCGAGATCACCGTCGAGCACTGCGGCATCTGCCACTCCGACCTCGCGATGATCGACAGCGAGTGGTTCCCGGCCAGCTATCCCGTCGTGCCCGGCCACGAGGTCGTCGGCCGCATCACCGCACTGGGCCCGCACGCCAAGGGCCGGCAACTGGGCCAGCGCGTGGGCGTGGGCTGGCACACCGGCAGCTGCACGCACTGCAACTTCTGCCTTGGCGGCGAGCAGCACCTGTGCGGCCAGCGCCAGCCCACGCTGATCGGCCGACACGGCGGCTTTGCCGACCGGCTCCGCGCGCACTGGTCCTGGGCCATCCCCATCCCCGACGCGCTGGACCCCGCCGCTGTCGGCCCGCTGATGTGCGGTGGCGGCACGGTCTTCCTGCCCTTCGTGCTGCACGCCGTGAAGCCGACCGACCGCGTGGGCGTCGTCGGCATCGGCGGGCTGGGCCACCTGGCCGTCAAGTTCGCGCGCGCCTGGGGCTGCGAAGTCACGGCGTTCACGTCGTCCGCCAGCAAGCGCGACGAGGCGCTGGCGCTGGGCGCGCACAAGACGGTCTCCAGCGTCGACAAGGCCGAGCTCAAGGCCGCCGCCGGCAGCCTGGACTTCCTGCTCATCACGGTCGGCGCCGCGCTGAACTGGGACGCGCTGATCGGCACGCTGGCGCCCAAGGGCCGCATGCACCTGGTGGGCGTGGTCACGGAGGCGCTGAGCCTGCGCAGTGGCGGCCTGCTGAGCTGGCAAAAGGGCCTGTCCGCCTCGCCCACACCGCCGCCCTCGGTGCTGGCGACGATGCTGGACTTCGCCGCGCGGCACCAGGTGCTGCCGCAGGTCGAGCGCTTCCCGATGAGCCGCGTCAACGACGCGATCGACCACCTGCGCAGCGGCCGCGCACGCTACCGCGTGGTGCTGGACTCCGACTTCAGCTGACGCTGCACCTGCTGCGGGTAGGGAATCTCCACGCCCAGCTCACCCAGCGTGCGCAGAATGGCGAGGTTGACGTCGGAGCGCACGCCGCCGGCCCCGTTCTCGGGGTCGGCAATCCAGAAGAACGCCGTCAGCTCCAGGCCGCTGTCGGCGAAGCGGCTGAGTTGCACCGCAGGCCTTGGCTCGACCAACACGCGTGGCACGGCGGCCACGGCCTTCGCCAGCGCGGCGATGACGGCCTCCACATCGCAGCCGTAGTCCACCTGCACGACGGTGGACAGCAGCACGCGCGGGTCGGCCAGCGAGGAGTTCTCCACCCGCTGCGTGATCAGCATCTCGTTGGGCACGATGGCTTCCTTGCCACCCAGCGAGCGGATCACGGTGTAGCGCGTCTTGATGTCGGTCACCCGGCCCTCGAAGTTGTCCACCTTGACCATGTCGCCGATGCGCAAGCTCCGCTCGGCCAGGATGACGAAGCCGCTCACGTAGTTGGCCGCCAGCTTCTGCAGGCCGAAGCCCAGGCCCACGCCCAAGGCGCCACCCAGCACGCCCAAGGCCGTCAGGTCGATGCCCGCGGCCGACAGCGCAAACAGCAGGCCCACGAACAGCAGCAGCGCGCGGATGGCGCTGGCAGCGATCTTGCGCATGGACAGGTCCATGGACTCGCGCTGCAGCAGCCGAGACTCGATGGCCGCTGAGATCCACAGCGCCACCACCAGCACCAGCGCCGCTGTGAGCCCGCCCTCGATGAGGTTGCGCAGCGTCAGTCGCACGGTGCCGAACTTCCAGCCGATGTCGTCCAGCTCGTCCAGGATGATGGGCAACAGGCCGGTGATCCACAGCACCGCGCCCAGCCACATCAGCCAGGAGCCGATGCGCTCGACCAGACGGATGGGCGCCGAGTCGGGCCAGGCCGCCCGCAGCACGCGGGCGATGACGCGGATGACGGCCAGCGACACCAGTACCGGCAGCGCCAGCTTGAACAGCGCCGGCGCCAGCTCCCACAGCGGCATCAGGCGGCGTGCGCCGAAGGCCAGCGCCAGCGCCAGCAGCGGGAACAGCGCGCCGTCGATGACGCGGTCGCCGAACAGCACGCTGTGGTCACGGCGCGTGACAGCGCGCGACAGCGCCCAGCTGACCAGCCCGGCCACTGCCAGGCAGCCCAGCAGCAGCGCCCATTCGGCCAGCGCCTCGGCGCTGAACACGCGGCCCAGCAAGGCCTGCAGTTCGTTCAGGCTCAGCGGTTGATGCATTGAATTCATGTCAAGACGCGGGCCGAACAGTGCGGCCGCGAAGGTCGGAAAAGAAGATCAGGGAAGGATGGCTCAGAGATCGGCCAACACCCGCAGGTGCACGCCCACGCTGCGCGCCAGCGCGCCGAGGTCGTAGCCACCCTCCAGCACCGAGACGATGCGGCCCTTGGCATGGCGGGCGGCCACGTCCTTGAGCTTGAGCGTGATCCACTCGTAGTCGGCCTCCACCAACCCCAGTTGCCCCAGTTCGTCGTCGCGGTGGGCGTCGAAGCCGGCCGAGATGAAGATCATCTGCGGCTTGAAGCGCTCCAGCGCCGGCAGCCACATGGCCTCGATCATCTCCCGCACCTCGGCCCCCCGTGTGTAGGCCGGCACCGGCACATTGACCATGTTCGTGCCCTTGGGGACAGCGCCGCTGTACGGGTACAGCGGGTGCTGGAACAGGCTGACCATCAGCACGCGGTCATCGCCCGCGACGATGTCCTCGGTGCCATTGCCGTGGTGCACGTCGAAGTCCACGATGGCCACGCGCTGCAGGCCGCGGTCGTCCAACGCGTGGCGCGCCGCGACGGCCACGTTGTTGAAGAAGCAAAAGCCCATGCTCTGGTCGCGCGTGGCGTGGTGGCCGGGCGGGCGCACGGCGCAGAAGGCGTTGTCAGCCTGGCCGTCGATGACGAGGTCGGTGGCCTGCACCGCCGCGCCGGCCGCCATCTGCACGGCCGCCCAGGTGTGGGCATTGGCCGAAGTGTCAGGGTCCACCGCGCAGCGCTCGCCGCGCTCGGCACAACCACGCAGCAGCTCGCCGATCTCGGCCACATAGCCATGCGTGTGCGCGCGCTCCACGGCCTTCAGGTCCACCGGCCGGGTGTCCACATGCACCAGTGCCGGCGCCACGCCGGACGCGATCAGCCAGTCATCGATGGCGGCCAGCCGCTCGGGGCATTCGGGGTGGCCGTCGCCCATGTCGTGGCGACGGCATTCGGGGGGATTGAAGTACGCAGTGGGCATGGGCCGGAGTCTCTTGATATGGTCTGGGCCCATGACGCAAGCACGAACCTTGGCAACGCAACTGCAGGCGCTGCAAAACCAGATTAGCACGGTCATCAAGGGCAAACCCGCACAGATCGCCGATGCCCTGGCCTGCCTGATGGCCGGTGGCCACCTGCTCATCGAGGACCTGCCCGGCGTCGGCAAGACGACACTGGCCCACGCGTTGGCCATCTCGCTGGGCCTGCAGTTCTCGCGGCTGCAGTTCACGGCCGACCTGCTGCCCAGCGACCTGCTCGGCGTCAGCGTCTATGAGCGCGAGAAGAACGGCTTCGTCTTCCACCCCGGCCCGGTGTTCGCGCAGGTGCTGCTGGCCGACGAGATCAACCGCGCCGGCCCCAAGACGCAGAGCGCGCTGCTGGAGGCGATGGAGGAACACCAGGTCAGCGTGGAAGGCGTGAGCCACCCGCTGCCCCAGCCCTTCTTCGTCATCGCGACGCAGAACCCCAGCGAGCAGCTGGGCACCTTCCCGCTGCCGGAGTCGCAGCTGGACCGCTTCCTGATGTGCATTTCGCTGGGCTACCCCGACGCCGCCGCCGAGCGCGAGCTGCTGATGGGTGGCGACAGCCGCGAGCAGCTCAAGACGCTGCAGCCCGTGATGACACCGGCGGAGCTGATCCAGGTGCAGGCCATGGTCAAGACCATCCACGCCGCCCCGTCGCTGCTGGACTACCTGCAGGCGCTGATCGCCGCGACCCGCTCGGGCCAGTGGTTCGTCGAAGGCCTGTCGCCGCGCGCGGGCCTGGCCTTGCTGCGCGCCGCACGGGCGCGGGCGCTGCTGCTGGGGCGGGACTACGTGTCGCCCGACGACATCCAGGCCATCCTGCCGCAGACCATCG
Organism: Pelomonas margarita; assembly: GCF_043555875.1. NCBI lineage: Bacteria > Pseudomonadati > Pseudomonadota > Betaproteobacteria > Burkholderiales > Sphaerotilaceae > Roseateles > Pelomonas margarita. The sequence continues at coordinate 318,598 of NZ_JBIGHW010000005.1, forward strand.
CCCACCGGCTGCAGCCCCGCGCCGGCGCGGGGCGCGGCGCGCGCGAGCAGGTGCGGGCCATGGTGGAGGCCATCCCGTTGCCTTGACGACGCGGAACAGCCCGTCGGGCCGTGCCTACCAGATGCGCACGCGCTGCTCCGGCGGCAGGTAGAGCTTGTCGCCCGGCTTCACGTCAAAGGCGCGGTACCACTCGTCGAGGTTGCGCAGCGGCCCGTTGACGCGGAAGGTCGGCGGCGAATGCGGCCCGACCTTGAGCTGGTTGAGCATGGCCTCGTCGCGGTACTTGGACTTCCAGACCTGTGCCCAGGCGAGGAAGAAACGCTGGTCGCCGGTCAGTCCGTCGATCACCGGCGCTTCCTTGCCATTCAGGCTCAGGCGGTAGGCCGTGTAGGCCACGGACAGGCCGCCGAGGTCGCCGAGGTCGCCGATGTTCTCGCCCAGCGCCAGCTGGCCGTTGACGCATTGGTTGGGCAGCGGGCAATAGCCGTTGTATTGCGCCACGAGGGCCTTGGTGCGGGCCTCGAAGCGCGCGCGGTCTTCGTCGGTCCACCAGTTGCGCTGGATGCCGGCGGCGTCCGACTTGGAGCCCTGGTCATCGAAGCCATGCCCCATCTCGTGGCCAATCACGCTGCCGATGGCGCCGTAGTTCACGGCCGGGTCGGCGTTGAGGTCGAAGAAGGGCGGCTGCAGTTCCTCGACGATGGCGCGGGTCTGCTCCTCAGCGCGACCGGACAGCGCGTTGAACGAGCCGTAGCGGGTCTCGTAACATAGCTGTCCGACCACGCGCCGTTGGCGTAACGGTCGAAGTCATCGCCCGGCTTCATTGAGGTGTCGCGGTTGGCCAGTTCGACGCCGAAGCTGCCGAGCTGCGGCTTGCTGCCGGCAGCCAGCGAGGGCGCGGCGCCGACGCTGAAGGCAAGGCTCAAAGCGACGGTGAGCGTGGAGGGGATGTGCTTCATCGGTGAATCACAAAGTGAATGTTGGTAATTCAGGCTGGCGCAAAACAGACGCTGGCGAGACGTGCCGGAGGTCTCGGCGCTGAGGGGCCTGGGCGAGTACAAGCCCGCACCCGCCAGCGGCTGAACAGAAGGGCTTGCTGCCGCGCCGCGTCGGCTTTCCGGATGCGCATGTGCTTGACGCGGTGGGCGGGGGGGGACGGATGGGATTTATGTTCGTGCCCCCCATTTCCGGCACGTCGCTGTTCGCGGCCGCTGCGGTCTGCCTGGTGGCCGCCGTGCTGGTCATGCGGCTGCGGTCTTCCGCCACAAGCGGTCTGGGCCTGCGTGCGGGCTGTCGGATTGCTTTACATCGCGGCGACGAGCCCGCTGTGCCATCTTGGCAACGCGTTGATTCCACGGGTGATTTTCCTGTGGCATGACTGTTGCACCGGTGCTGCGGATCACAACCCAATGACCGCCATGGAACTCAAGCTCAACCGGATCGCTGCAGCGGGTGCACTGCTGCTGGGCATTGCATCGCAAACCGCATTTGCCGGTGTTGTCTTCATCAACTTTGACGGCGCCGGCGCCGTCGCAGGCGCTGCCATTGGCAGCTTCTACAGCGCACAGGGCGTCACGTTCACGAACGCACAGTGGAATCTGCGGAACGGCGACTTCGGCAGCTCATCGCCCTTCATCGCGATCGGCATCACCAGCTCGTTCAACCCCAAAGCGAATTCGCCGATCGTGATGACGTTCTCGAGCGCGATCTCCAGCTTCTCCCTGGACGCGATCAACGCCGGCTCGCTGGGCGCCCGCATCGATGCCTACGACGCGGAAATCGGCGGAAACCTGATTGCGACCGACGACTTCTTCGGCGTCGGGGCTGGCGGCACCGTCGACATGCTCAGCCTGACCGGCAGCAACATCCGTCGCATTGCCTTCTACCAGCCCAACGCCGGGCAGTCCGAAGGTGTCGGTTTCGACAACATCACGTTCAATGTGAGCCCGGCGGGCACGGTGCCTGAGCCGGCATCGTGGGCGCTGGCCGGCCTGGCGCTCGCGGGCTTGGCCGCGACGCGCCGGCGCGTCGCGCAACGCCAGCCCAAGTAAACCCTGGCACCGCGCTCGGGGCACGAGGTTCGCCCGATGCAAGCCTTCCCCCCGCCCGCCATGGGCAGCGATGCGTCCTCCAACGGCCTGAGCCACGCTCAGGCCGTTGTCGTTTCAGGGGCCGTCGGCGCTGATGCGCCACATCAACGGCGTCTACACGCTGGCGATCAACCGGCGGCATGGCAAGGTGGGACATCTGTTCCAGGAGCGCTTCAAGGCGATCCTGGCGGACCGCGAGGCCTACTTGCTGGAGGTGTGCCGGTATGTGGAACTCAACCCGGTGCGGGCCAGCGTGGTGGCCACGCCGGTCGATTGGTCCTGGTCCAGCTACCGGGCGGCTGGCTGGGCAGCGAGGAGCTGTGGAGCTACCTGCTGGGAGTGCCCGCTGACACTGACGCGCAGCGTGTGCAGGCCCAGCAGGCCTACGCGCAACTGGCGGCCGACGGGTAGGGCGTGGCGCTGTGGGCGGAGCACCTGAACCGGCAGATCTATCTCGATGACGACGAGTTTGTCGGGCGCATGCAGGACACCGCATTGCCCACGGCCCCCAGGTGCCCAAGGCGCTATGCAGTTCGACCCACAGCCGGGCCGGCTGGCTGGCACTATGCGACAGCCGCGAGCAGGCCCTGCACCGCGCATTACACCGAGAGTGGGCTGACGATGACGGCGATGGCCGCCGAACTGGGGCTGACGGTGGTGCGGGTCAGCCAGTTGATTGCCAAGGCCGAAAAACAGACCTCGCCCACGGATGGCTCTGAGCAGGCAAGATCCACCTGATGAACCCCCTGCAGTTGGCACGCCGGCGCTGGCAAGCCTGGTGGCAGGCCCGCCAGCCGGCGGCTGATACCCACCACACCACGCAGCGCAACACCTACATCCTGCCCACGCCAGCCGGCTTGGCTTTCTGCGCCACGCTGGGCGTGCTGCTGCTGGCCAGCATCAATGAACAGCTCAGCCTGGGCTACGCGCTGACCTTTGCGCTGACCGGCGCGGGCCTCGCGTCCATGCACACCACGCACGCCAACCTGCGCGGCCTGCAGATGGACCTGCGCGCGCCAGAGGGCGTGCATGCCGGGGACGACTACGCGCTGGAGCTGCGCCTGCACAACCCGGGGCGCGAGCGCTTCGGCATCGCCGTCAGCGCCCAGCTTGACGACGGCGCCAGCGAGCCCGCCTGGGTCGACGTGCCAGCGCGTGGCCACGCCGTACTCCAGCTGCGCCTGCCGTCCCCGCAACGCGGGCTGCGGGTGCTGCCCCGGCTGGTGGTCGCCACGCGCTTCCCGCTGGGCTTCTTTCGTGCCTGGAGCTACTGGCGGCCGGCGGCGCAGGTGTGGGTCTACCCGCGCGCAGAGACACAGCCGCCCGCCTTCCCTGCCCAAGCCGAGGCCGGCTCCGGCGAAGCAGCCTCGACGCGGCAGTCCACGCAGGGCACGGATTTTTCCGGCGTGCGCAGCTACCGCCGCGGCGACTCGCTGAAGCAGATCCTGTGGCGCAAGTCCGCTCTGGCGCTGGACCAGGGCCTGCCGCTGTGGGTACGCGAGACCGAGGCCCCGCTGGCGCGGGACCTGTGGCTGGACTGGCGCGACACTCCAGGCCGCGACGTCGAGGCCAGGCTGTCACGCCTGACGGCCTGGGTGCTGGCCGCCGAGCGCCTGGGCCAGCCCTACGGCCTGCGCTTAGGCAGCCGCGAGATGGCGCCCGCTCTGGGTGCCGCCCACCGCCAGGCCTGCCTGCAACTGCTCGCAGGGTTCAGCGCATGAACGGCCTGCAACGCTGGTGGAGCCGCCTGCCCCGCGACACGCGCGACAGCTTCTTCCTGCTGGCCGTCATCACGGCCGTCATGGCGCCGCACGCCAGCCACCTGCCGTTGTGGGCCACCGGCCTGACCGGCCTGGTGCTGGCCTGGCGCGCCCACATCGCCTGGCGCCAGCGGCCGCTGCCCAGCCGCTGGGCGTTGCTGGCCATCGCGCTGGTGTACGCGGTGCTGACCTGGCTGACCTTTCGCACGCTGGTCGGCCGCGAGGCCGGCATCACACTGCTGACCGTGCTGATGGCGCTCAAGACGCTGGAGCTGCGCGCCCGGCGCGACGCCTTCGTCGTGTTCTTCCTCGGCTTCTTCCTGGTGCTGACGCAGTTCCTGTACTCGCAGTCGCTGCTGACGGCGGCCGGCGCGCTACTGTCGCTGTGGGGGCTGCTGGCGGCGGTGGTGCTGGCGCAGATGCCCACGGGCGTGCCCAGCATCGCCATCGCCGCGCGCCGCGCCGCCAGCACCACGGCGCTGGGCCTGCCGGTGATGGTGCTGCTGTTCGTGCTGTTCCCACGCATCGCGCCGCTATGGGGCGTGCCCACCGAGCAGATCGGCAAGACGGGCCTGAGCAACCAGCTGGAGTTCGGGGCGATGAGCGAGATCGCCAACGACGACAGCATCGCCATGCGCCTGAAGTTCGACGGCGCAGTGCCGCCGCCCGACCAGCGCTACTTCCGCGGCCCGGTGTTGACGCGCTTCGACGGCAAGACCTGGCGCGCTCCCGACACCCGCCCCGCCCAGGGCTGGCTGCGCGGCCGCGACGACCTGCTCACCCAGGGCCCGGCGCTGCGCTACGAGGCGACGCTGGAGCCGCTGCGCATTCCCGTGCTGCCGCTGCTGGAGATGAGCCCCGGCACCGAACTCGCGCTGCCCGACTTGGCCGTGCAGCGCGGACCCGAGCTGCAATGGCTGGCCCCGCGCCCCATCACCGAGCGGCTGCGCTTCACGGCCACGGCCCACATGGGCTGGCGCGCCGGCCAGCAGCTCAACCGGCTGCAATACGCGGCGCTGACCGAGCTGCCGCCCGGCGCCAACCCGCGCACGCTGGCCTGGGCCCTGGCGCTGGCCACGCAGCCGCGCTTCACGGCGCTGCCGCCGGCCGAACGCGCCGAGGCGCTGGCCGCCGCGCTGCTGGCCCATGTGCGCACCGAGGACTTCACCTACACGCTGTCCCCCGGCCGCTACGGCGAACAAACGCCGCATGTCATCGACGAGTTCTGGCTGGACCGCCGGCTGGGCTTCTGCGAGCACTTTGCGTCGGCCTTCGTCGTCCTCATGCGGGCCATGGGCGTGCCGGCGCGCATCGTCACCGGCTTCCAGGGCTGGGACGCCGAACCGCAGGACGGCTACCTCGTCGTGCGCAACGCCAACGCCCACGCCTGGGCCGAGTACTGGGTGCAGGGCAAGGGCTGGCTGCGCAGCGACCCGACCGCCGCCGTGGCGCCCAACCGCGTCACGCAAGGCCTGGCCCTGCAGCCGCAGCCCGGCCTGGTGGGCCAGCTCAACCCCACGCTGTGGCGCGCGCTGCGCAACGGCTGGGAGACGGTCAACAACCGCTGGCAGCAGATGGTGCTGAACTACTCGCGCCAGAACCAGTTCGACCTGCTCAAGCAGCTCGGCTTCGAGCGCCCTGACTGGAGCGCACTCGGCCAGGCGCTGGCCGGCGTCATCTTCCTGACGGCGCTGCTGGGGCTGGCCTGGCTGCGCTGGAGCAGCCGCCCGCACGATGCATGGAGCCGTCAGCGGGCGCGCATCACCGCCCGGCTGGCCGCCTTGGGTGTTGAAGCACCGCCGCACGAAAGCCCGGCCGGGTGGGCCCAGCGGCTGCAGCAAGGCCACGGCCCGGCTGCCCAGGCCGCCTGCGACTGGCTGCTGCAACTGCATGCCGCGCGCTACGGCGAAGGCCGGCCCGCGCCGGCCTGGGCCGACTTCCGGCGTGCGCTGGCGGCGCTGCCGGCGCGACGCTGAGGGCGTGAAAACTCACCGCCCTGCGCGCCTGCGCCGTGGTGTGGGCCCCGACACTCCCGGCCCATGCTCAAGCACACCCCCCCACCACGGCGCGCCATCTCCACGCTGCTGATCGCCCTGGGCCTGGCCGCCGGACCGACCCTGGCCCTGGCCCAGCCCTCGCCCACGCAACTCATCCGTGAGCTCGGAGCCCAGACCCGCGCCGCCGCGGACGGCCGCGTCGACCACGCGCAGGCCGCTGAGGCTGCAGCAGCAGCGCAGGTGCGTGCGCTGGTCGAGCAGAACCCCGGCCACGCCGCGCTGACCGACCCCGACGCGAGCGGCGCCACCCCGTTGATGCAGGCCGCCGTCAACGGCTACGCCGAGGTGGTGGACGCCCTGCTCGCCGACGCCGGTGTTCGGGCCGGCATCGACCGCCTCGACCGCCAGGGCGCCAGTGCCTGGATGCTCAGCCAGTTCGCGCGACCGCTGACGCTGCTGAGCTGCCACCCACAGGCGGCCACGCGCGAGCGGGCGCTGCTGTGGCTGCCGCTTCAGCGGCGCGCGGCTTACTTCGTGCACGGGCAGACCACGGCGTTCGAGCGCATCGGCGCGGCCCTCGTCAAGGCCGGCGCGCGGGCCGACATGGCCGCTGCCAAGGCCGCCTGGCTGGCACGCTGCCCAGGGCACGATGCCGCCACCGCTGCCCGCATCGCGCAGGCCGACAACCTGCTAGTGCCGCTGCTGCGTGACAGCGAGTCCAGGCTGTCAGCCTTCCTGCAGGCCCTGCGGGCCAATGAACTGCCGACGCTGCCGAACACCGCCAGCCCCATCGTGGCGCGCCCGCCCAAGCCCGCCAACCCGGCCGCATCCCCAAAGGCCGGCATGGTCTGCACGAAGATGGCGCGCCCGCAGGTGCCGACCCTCAACTGGCGCGGCGAGGTCACCCTGCACCTCACCGCCGAAGTCCACGCCGGCCTGCCCGCCGTGGCGCAAATCCGCGTCATCGACGGCCGCCTCGATGCACGCACCGAGGCCCTGCTGCACACCATGCTGTTGCAGGCACTGTCGGGTTACGACTGCCCGGGCGACCACCTGTTCGACCAGGAGTTCCGCTTCAAGGTCCAATGAGCGCCGCCGCCAACTGACCACCGACCGTGCCATGCCGGACCTTGCCCAGACCCTCGCCTTCCTCGCCGCCGCCCTGCTGCTCACCGCCTCGCCCGGCCCCGACAACCTCATGGTGCTGAGCCTGGGCATGGCGCGGGGTCGGCGGGCCGGCATGGTGTTCGGCCTGGGCTGCGCCTTGGGCTGCCTGAGCCACACGCTGCTGGCCGTGGTGGGCATCGGGGCGCTGGTGGCCGCGTCGCCATGGGCGCTGCAGGCACTGACCTGGGCCGGCGGTGCCTACCTGATCTGGCTGGGCGTGGGCGCCTGGCGCCATGCCGGCCGCGCGGCGGCGGGCGACGCCGGCCACGACGCCACGCCCCTGCGCCGGCTGTTCACGCAAGGCCTGGTGGCCAATGCCATCAACCCCAAGGTGGCGCTGTTCTTCCTGGCCTTCCTGCCGCAGTTCGTCGTCCCCACGCAGGGGCCGGTGGCCACGCAGCTGGGCCTGCTGGGCCTGCTGTTCACGGCGCAGGCGGCCGTGCTGTTCGGGCTGCTGGGCTGGTTCTCCGGCCACGTGGGCGCCTGGCTGCAGCGCGTGCCCGGCAGTGCCCGCGTGCTGGACCGGCTGGCCGGCACGGTGTTCATCGGGCTGGGCCTGCGGCTGGTGATCAGCCGCTGACGGCCGCCCGGGTAAATTTCACCCGGCCCATGCGCTCGGAGAAACTGCGCCGCGTTGGCCCCTGTGCCCCTGCTGCCGCCATGAAACACGCCGCCCTGTTTGCCCTGAGCCTCGCCCTGACTGCCGCCGCCCATGCCGGCACGGCGCCACGCCTCTTGATCGACCGGCTGGGCCTGCAGACCCGCCAGGCGCTCGCTGCCCCCAGCGCCGACCGCACGCCCCAGGACGTCGAGCGCGAGGTTGCGGGTGAGATCGCGGCGCTGGTCCATGCCAGCCCGGGCCATGTGTCGCTGACGGAGACCGACGCGCACGGCCGCACGCCGCTGATGCTGGCCGTCAGCGGCGGCTACCTGCAGATCGTGCAGGCGCTGCTGACCGATGCCAGCGTGCGCCGGCAGATCAACCAGACTGACCCACGTGGCGAGACGGCGTGGATGCTGGCCCAGTTCGCCCCGGGCATGACGCTGGCGGCCTGCCAGCCCGGCGTGCTGACGCTGGACCGCTACCCGCTGCTGGCGCCCTATCTGCGACGCATGGCGATGCTGATGACGGCGCGCAAGTCCGTCGTCGTGGCCATCGCCCAGGCGCTGGAGGAGGCGGGCGCACAAGCCGTTCCCGAGGCGGCCCGGGCTCGGTGGCTGGCACGCTGCCCTAACAGCACACCTGCGCTGCGTGAAGCACTGGCCACCGACGGCGATCTGCTGAACACCCTCGTCAACGAGGCGCTGGCGCGTCAACTGAGCTTCAACAAGGCCTATGCCGCCGGCCTGGCGAGCATCCCGCAACGGCCGCCGCAGCACATGCGCTTCATCGACGCCGCCGCCACCCCCGCGCAAGCGCGGACACTGCGCTGCCCGCGCATGCCGGCACCGGCGATGCGGGGCGCGCTGGGCTGGGCTGGCAACCTGCGCCTGAAGGCCGTGGCCGCCACACGCGCCGGCGTCGTGGAGGTCGTGGACATCAGCGTGCTGTCCGACGCCCCGCCCGACACCGCCGTCGTGGACCATTTCCGCGGCGCCATCGTGCGGGCGCTGGCCGGCTACCACTGCGAAGGCGACCAGGTCTTCGAACAGGAATTCAGCTTCAGGATCGAATGACAGCCATGCCCTTTGCTTTCTTCCGCGCGGCCGTGCTGGCGCTGGCCTTGCTGGGCGCCCTGCCCGGCGCCCATGCCGACACCCCGCGCACGCCGCGCCAGCTGATCGAGCAACTGGGGCTGGAGATCCGCCAGATCCTCGAAGCCACCCCGTCCACTCGCACGCCCGACGACGCTGAGCGCGCCGTCGCCGAGCAGATTGGCGCCCTGATCCAGGCCGACCCCCATCACCTGTCGCTGACCGAGAACGCCGGCCGGGGCGGCACGCCGCTGATGCTGGCAGCCAGCCACGGCTATGTGCAGGTGGTGCGGGCCCTGCTCGCCGCGCCCGGTGTGAAGCTGACGGCGGACGTCGCGGACGCCCAGGGCGAGACGGCCTGGATCAAGGCCAGCTTTGCACAGCCCATCACGCTGGCGGCCTGCCAGCCCGGCACCCTGACGCGCGAGCGCTATGTGCTGATGCCGCCCTATGTGCGGCGCATGGCCTACCTGATGAATACGCAGGCCTCGGCCTTCATCGAGACCCTGTCCGCCTTGCAAGACGCCGGCGCCGAACCGCGTGAGGACGAAGCCCGCCGGGCCTGGCTGGCCCGCTGCCCCAATGCGACACCGGCACTGCGCGAGTCCCTCGCGGGCCAGGCGCTGATGCCCGCGCTGGTCAACGCGGCCGTGGCCCAGCAGATCGCTTTCGCCAAAGCCACCCGCGAGACCTTCGGCGAGTTGACCGAGCGGCCGCCGAAGGACATGCGTTTCGTGCCGCTGGAGCGCCGCGCTCGCGGTGCCGCCCAGCCGTCACCGTTGCTGCAGGTGCATCAGCTGCACTGCCCGCGCATGCCCAAGCCGGAAATGCCGCCAGGCATCCGCTGGACGGGTCATGTGCTGTTCAAGGCCACCATCGCAACGCGGGCCGGCATCATCGAGGGGGCTGACTTCGACGTGCTGTCGAGTTCGGGAGCCCAGCGAGGCGCCGCCACCGACTTCTTCCGCCACATGGTGCTGAAAGCGCTGGCCGGCTACCAGTGTGTGGGCGACTTCATCTTCGAACAGACCTTCGAGATCAAGGTGTCGTGAGCAGGCCTCGTATGCTGCGCCCGTGAACCCACGCCGCTCCCTGCCCTGCCTCGCCGCCGCACTGCTGCTGGCGCTGCTGCCCGCTCACGCTGACGCCCGCGCCCGCCGCGAACCGCCCCTGAAGCCGCTGGGCACGCGGCCGGCGCTGGTGGCCTTTGCCAACGAGCTGGCGGCCGCCGAGGGCTGGAACGCCGCCGCGCTGCGTCGCCAGCTCGCGGCCGCCCGCCACCTGCCCAAGGTGCGCCAGCTCATCCTGCCCGCCAGCGCGCCCAGCGCCAAGAACTGGGGCGCCTACCGCGACCGCTTCGTCGAGCCCGCCCGCATCGAGGCCGGCCTGGCCTTCTGGCGCCAGCACGAGGACGCGCTGGCCCGCGCCCAGGCGCGCTGGGGCGTGCCGGCCGAGGTCGTCGTCGGCATCGTTGGCGTGGAGACGTACTACGGCCGCATCACCGGCGGCTTCAAGGTGCTGGACGCGCTGGCCACGCTGGCCTTCGACTTCCCCGCCGCCCACCCGCGCGCGGCCGAGCGGCAGGCCTTCTTCCGCGCCGAGCTGGCCGAGTTCCTGCGGCTGACGCGCGAGCAAGGCCTGACCCCGGAGGACGTGCGCGGCAGCTATGCCGGTGCCTTGGGCTGGCCCCAGTTCATGCCCGGCAGCTGGCGCAAATACGCGGTGGACTTCGACGGCGACGGCCACATCAACCTGATGGCCAGCCCGGCGGACGCTATCGGCAGCGTGGCCCACTACCTGGCCGCCTTCGGCTGGCAGGCCGGCCAGCCCACGCACTACGACATCGCGCTGCCCGAGGACCCTGCCGAGCGCGCGCGCCTGCTGGCCCCTGACATCAAGCCCAGCTTCAGCGCCGCCGAGCTGCTGGCCGCCGGCGCCACGCTGCCCGAAGCCGCCCGCAGCCACGCCGGCCCGCTGGCCGTCATCGAGCTGCAGAACGGCGGCCAGGCCACCACGCCGCTGCTGGGCACGCAGAACTTCTGGGCGGTGACGCGCTACAACTGGTCGGCCTACTACGCGCTGGGCGTCATCGAGCTGGGGCAGGCCGTGGCCCGGGCGCGCACGGCCGCGCAGGCAGCGCCTCAGTAAGCCGGCCAGGCGTCCGCGTCCGGCATCTCGACCTCGGGCACCGGGCCCATGGGGGTGACGGCGCTGGCGCTGCGCCGGTCCTGCCAGTAGCGCGGGCGCCGCTCGCGCTCGCACTGGCCCGCCGATGGCGGCACGTCGCTCTGCCAGCGCCAGGCCCCGCAGGACGCGCTTTCCACGACGGCGATGCCGGCGGCCTGGTAGCGCGCCAGCACGGCGGGCGCAGGGTGGCCGAAGCGGCTGCGGTAGGCGGCCTGCACCAGCGCCACCGCCGGCTTCACGGCGGCCAGCAGGGGCTCGCTGGACGAAGTCTTGCTGCCGTGGTGCGGCACCAGCATCACGTCGGCCCGCAGGTCGGCGCTGCGCTGCACCAGCGCACGCTCCTGCCCCGCCTCCAGGTCGCCCAGCAGCAGCGCGCGCCGGCCCGAGGCGGCGGTGATGCGAAGCACGCAGGACAGATCGTTGGGCTTGAGGCCGGCGCCAAAGTCCTGCGGGCGCGGGTGCAGCAGCTCGAAGCGCACGCCGTCCCACACCCAGCCCTGGCCGGCCTCGCAGCGCCGAGCGGCGGCCGGCGGGCGCTGCAGCGGGTGATCGGGCGCCAGCGAGCTGCGCAGCTCGACCACCGGCACCGCCTGCATCAGCGTCGCGGCGCCGCCGACGTGGTCGGTGTCGCGGTGACTGAGCATCAGCAGGTCCAGCTGCCGCACGCCCAGGCCCCGCAACAGGGGCAGCAGCACGCGCTCGCCGGCATCGGCGCCGGGCGAGTAGGCCGGGCCGGTGTCGAACAGCAGCGTGCGCCCGGCGGTGCGCACCAGCACCGCATTGCCCTGCCCCACGTCGGCCGCCAGCAGCTCGAACTCGCCCGGCGGCGGCCGCAGCACGGCGGGCCACAGCAGCGGCACCAGCAGGGCCAGCCCCACCAGCCGCAGCCGCCAGGGCAGCCGCAGCACCACCAGCCCCGCGCCCAGCAAGGCCAGCGCCTGCGCCCAGGCCGGCGCCGCCGGCAGCCACCACACAGCGCCAGGCAGCGCCACCAGCAGTTGCAGCCAGGCCATCAACCCCTGCGTGATCCACGCGGCCAGCGCCCACAGCGGCGGCGCCAGCCCGCCCAGCAGGGCCAGCGGCGTGATCAGGAAACTGATGACAGGGATGGCCACCAGGTTGGCCAGCAGGCCCACGGCCGACAGCTGCGCGAAACAGACCAGGCTCAGCGGTGCCAGCCCCACTGTGGCCACGGCCTGGGTGTGCAGCGCCGCCTGCAGCCGCGCCCGCCAGCCCTCGGCGCGCAGCTCACCGGCCGCCATCAGCAGCGCCACCGCGCCGAACGACAGCCAGAAGCCCGGCTGCACCAGCGCCCAGGGGTCCACCGCCGTCACCACCACGGCGGCCGCCAGCAGCACCAGCGGCCAGGGCCAGCGCAGCGCCAGGCCCTGCAGGCCGGCCACCACGGCCAGCATCAGCACCGTGCGCTGCGCCGGCACGCCCCAGCCCGAGAACAGCCCATAGCCCAGCGCCGCCAGCACGCCCGCCCAGCGCGCCGCCGTGGGCGCCGGCCAGGCCAGGCACAGGCGCCCGCCGCGCCGCCACAGCGCCCCGGCCACGGCGCTGGCCAGCCACGCGAACATCGTGACGTGCAGCCCGCTGATGCTGAACACATGCGCCACGCCGGTGTCGCGCAGCAGCGCCCAGTCGGCATGGGTGATGGCGTTCTGGTCGCCCAGGCTGAGCGCAGCCAGCACGCCGGCCATGCCGGGGTCGGCCACCTCGGCCTGGATGGCCGCACGCAGGCGCTGGCGGGCGGCGTCGATGTGCCAGGCCGGCGCGACCGCCAGGCGCTCGCCGCCACGCACCACGCCGCTGGCGCGCAGGCCCTGCTCGAACAGCCACAGCTCGGCATCGAAGCCGCCCGGGTTGGCCAGCCCGTGGGCGCGCTTGAGCCGCGCGGTGAGGCGCCAGCGCTCGCCGGCCCCCGGAGGGCGATCGGCCATCCCCGGGCTGGCGTACGCCAGCAGCATCAGCCGCGGCGGCACCTCGGGCGGCAGCGCCGTGCCAGTGGGGCCGACCGATTCCACCGCGAACTCGAAGCGCCAGCCCGGCACGCCGCCCTGGCCGGTGATGGCCACGGGCAGGGAGTCGATGCGGCCCGTCAGCACCAGGTCGCGCCCTTCCCAGGCCGGGTGCAGTTCAGACGCCAGCCGCCATTCCGCGCGCAGCGCGCCTTGCGCGAAGGCCAGTGCGGCGATGCCGACGGCCAGGCCCCACCAGCGCCGCCGCAGCGCGAAGCCCACCGCCAGCAGCCCGGCCAGCAGCGCGACCTCGCCCGGCGCCGGCAGCCGGGCGCACTGGTGCAGCAGGGCCAGGCCGGCCAGCCAGGCCAGTGCCGCCACCGTCAATTCCTGCACGCGCCAGCGAACCTGCGCCAAAACCCCTCCCGCGCCCCGCTGCATGGGGGGCGGGGTGTAGCATGCCGCCGTTTTTCCGCTGCGCCATCGCGCTTCTACCCATGAGCTCCACCGCCATCCAGGCCAAGCTGGCCGAACTGGGCATCACCCTGCCGCCCCTGGCCATCCCGGCCGCCGCCTACCTGCCCTTCACCCGCACGGGCAACCTCGTCTTCCTGTCCGGCCACCTCGCCAAGAAGGACGGCAAGGTCTGGGTGGGCCAGCTGGGCAAGGATGTCGACACCGCCACCGGCCAGGCCGCCGCCCGCGCCGTCGCGGTCGACCTGCTGGGCACGCTGCAGGCCGCCACCGGCGACCTGGGCAAGGTGGTGCGCATCGTCAAGGTGATGAGCCTGGTGAACAGCACGCCCGACTTCACCGAGCAGCACCTCGTCACCAACGGTTGCTCCGAGCTGCTGGCCGCCGTGCTGGGCGACGCCGGCAAGCATGCGCGCAGCGCTTTCGGCGTGGCGCAGATCCCGATGGGCGCCTGCGTCGAGATCGAACTGATCGCCGAGGTGCGCGACTGATGTTCGTCAGCTCCCCCTCCCGGCTGCCCGGCCTGGCGCTGCTGGGCATGGCGGTGGCCAGCTTCGCGGCTGTCGGCGTGGCGCTCGTGGCGCAGCACCAGTTCGGCGTCAAGCCTTGCCCCTGGTGCGTGCTGCAGCGCGGCATCTTCCTGCTGATCGGCGCGTTCGCGCTGCTGGGCTGGCTGCTGCGCGGCACGCGTGGGCTGCGGCAGGCGGCACTGGTGCTGGTGCTGACGCTGTGCGCGGCCGGCCTGACGGCGGCCGTGTTCCAGCACGAGGTGGCCTCGCAGACGGCCACCTGCGCCATGGGCCTGGCCGACCGCATCGTCATGGCACTCAATCTCGAGGAGCTGTGGCCGGCGGTGTTCATGATCACGGCCAACTGCGCCGAGGCCGCGGCCTACCGGCTGCTGGGCCTGCCCTACGAGGTCTGGAGCGGCCTGCTGTTCGCCGGCTTCGCGGCGCTCAGCGCCGTGGCCCTCGGCAAGCGCTGAGGCCTCACTCGCCCAGCACCACGCCCTCGCGGCGCGGGTCGGCGCCGCCGACCCAGCCGCCTTTCACACGCTGCAGGACCTGCAGGCCGCTGGTGAGGTCGGTCTCCACGACCTGATGCCCGCGCCCGCGAAGCGCCGCCAATTGCCCGGCCGTCAACGCGTTGCGCTCCACGATGAGTGCGCCGCCATTGAAGTGGCCAAAGTTGGGCAGGTCCACCGCCTGCTGCACCGGCAGGCCCCAGGCCAGCGCGCCGGTCAGCACCTTGGCCACGTAATGGATGATGACCGGCCCGCCCGGTGAGCCGGCCACCATGACGAGCTGCCCGCGGCGGTCGAACACCAGCGTGGGCGCCATGCTGGAGCGCGGGCGCTTGCCGGCCTCCACGCGGTTGGCCACCGGCTTGCCCTCAGCGCCGGTAGGCTGCAGCGAGAAGTCGGTCAGCTGGTTGTTCAGCAGGAAGCCGCCGGCCAGGCCCGTGCCGCCGTCGCTCATGATGCGGTTGCCAAAGGCGGACTCGACGCTGGTGGTCATGGCCACCGCCCGGCCCTCGGCATCGACCACGCTCACATGGCTGGTGCCGGACTCCCGTTGCGGCGCCTGCGGGGCCAGGGCTTGCCGCAGGGCACCGGGGTCCCCCGCCGTGGCGGGCGGCATCGCACGCTCGCCGATCAACGCCGCGCGCGCCTTCAGGTAGGCCGGTGCCAGCAGCAGCTGCCAGTCACCGCCCGGCGCGGTGACGAAGGCCGGGTCGGCAATGAACTGCGCGCGGTCGGCAAACGCCAGCTTGGCGGACTCGGTGTAGGCATGCAGCCAGTCGCCCGTGAGGCCCTGGGCCGCCACGGCAGCGGGCTGGCCGTCGAGCAGGCCGAGGATCTGCATCAGCGTCAGGTGGCCCGAGGTGGGCGGGCCGAAGCCGCAGACGCGGTAGCTGCGCCAGTCGTTGCACAGCGGCGGGCGCTGCACGGGCTGGTAGCCGGCCAGGTCGGCAACGGTCAACCGGCCGGGCCGGGCATGGGCTTGCACGCGGCGAACGATGTCCTCGGCCACCGGCCCCGTGTAAAAGCCCGCAGCGCCCTGTTTCGCGATGCCGCGCAGCACGGCCGCATAGGCCGGGTTCTTCAGCATGGTGCCAACGGGCTTGGGCACCCCGACTGCGTCGAAGAAATACGGCCCCGCCTGTGCGTCGCTGCGCAGCGCTGTCTCGCCGGCCGCCAGCTCGAACAGCCGCGGGCTGATCGCAAAGCCCTGCTCGGCCAGCGTGATGGCGGGCTCGAACAGCCGCGCCCAGGGCAGCCGGCCGTGCGACTTGTGGGCCTCGGCCAGCATGGCCACCACACCGGGCACGCCGGTGGACAGGCCGCTCAACACCGCGTCGCGCATGGCCATCGGCTTGCCGTCGGGCTTCAGGAACAGCGCGGGCGTGGCGGCAGCCGGCGCGGTCTCGCGGCCGTCGAAGGTCTGCACCTGCCGGCCGTCCCAGTGCAGCAGGAAGGCGCCGCCACCGATGCCGCTGGACTGCGGCTCCACCAGCCCGAGCACGGCCTGCACCGCCACGGCGGCGTCGACGGCCGAGCCGCCCGCGCGAAGAATCTTCATGCCGGCCTGCGCCGCGAGCGGGTTGGCGGCGGTCACCGCAAAGCGCTGGGCGGGTGTGGTCAGGCTGCCCTGCCGAGCGGTGCGGGTGGTGGCCGCCTCGGGCTGGTCGAGGGCATGGGCGGGCACCAGCAGCGCGGCGAGCGCAAGGGGGATCAGGCGGCGAGGCATCGGCGCATCTTAGGCAGGCCGTGCCATCACCTCGGCGGCCAGTTGCCCCACCAGCGGCCGCGCGCGCGAACCGTTGGCCAGCACCACCACGCCACGGCCGCTGGCCGGGTGGATCTGCAGGGCCGCCGCCACGCCGGGGTCGCGTCCCATGTGGGCCCAGACGCCCTGCCCCAGCCCTCGCCAGGCCAGGCCCTGCCGGTAGCCAGCGCGCTCGGCCACGGGGGCGCCCTGGTCGGCCAGCATCTCGGCCACGCTGGCCGCGCGCAGCACGCGCCGCCCCTGCAGCTCGCCGCCGCCCAGCACCGCCCGTGCGAAGCGGGCGAGCTCCAGCACCGAGCTGCGCAGCAGCCCGTCCGACACGGTGGCAAAGCTGTACAGGCACAGCGGCACTTGTTGACCGGCACCACCATCAGCCTCCAGCGGCGGCTCGGGCGAAGTCAGCGCCGTCGGCAGCGGCTTGCCGGCCGGCACGAACTCATAGGGCGTGGCGTGACTGGCGCGGTCCAGCCCCGCGATGGACACGCGGCTGCGCCGCATGCCCAGCGGTGCCAGCAGTGCCTGCTCGCAGGCCACCGGGAAGGGCTGCCCGCTGAGGCGTTCCACCGCCAGGCCGAGCAGGCCGTAACCCACATTGCTGTAGGCATGCCGCTCGCCGGGCGGCGTGGCGTGGAACTGCACGTGGCCCGGCTGGCTCAGCCAGGCTTGCAGCGGGGTCTGGGGGTCGCCACAGGCATAGCTCGCTGCGTAGGCCGGGCCGTCGGCGATGGCGGCGGTGTGCGTCAGCAGCTGGCGCGCCGTGACCGCCGCACCGGATGGATGGCGCATCTCGAATGGCAGGTGCGCGTCCAGCGGGCCGTCCAGGTCCAGGCGACCGCGCTCGTGCCATTGCAGCACCGCAGCGCAGGTGAAGACCTTGGTGACCGAGGCGATGTTGAGCAGGGTGTCCGCCGCCATCGGCCGGCGCGCGGCCAGGTCAGCCCAGCCGAAGGCAGTCGCGTGCAGCACCTGGCCGCCCTCGATGACGGCCAACGCTAGGCCCGGCACCTGGGCCTGCTGCATGCGCTGCCGCACGCTGGCCACCTGGGTGGGCGAGCGCAGCCATTCGAGCAGCGGCACTGCGGCAGCGGCCCGTGAAGCGGGAATCCAGGCGGCTGCGCTGGCGCAGGCAAGCAGGTGTCGGCGGTTCAACGGCATGGGTGCATTGTTCGCCCAGCCGCTGCCACATTCAGAAGTAACCCAAGTCCCGTTCCGTGTAGTTGCCAATCTGCGGCAGCACCAGCGGCAGGCCGGCGGCGCGCACTTGGCGATCACGAACACGATTGGCGCGGTGTTGTCAGGGGCGAGGTCGGCGCGCAGGTTTAGCGCGGCTCGGCCTGCCACGGCTCTGTTGCACAAATCAGTTCGCGGACGGCATAACCCCAACCCCAGACGGACTCATGCCACGACGGCCACCGGCACGGTTTGAGGACGGCCGATCTGGCTGAAGCGGTTCAGCAAGGCGACGCGGACGTGCAGCTCAACCACTTGACGATCAAACGTCCTGGCGCTGACCCGTTCCCCCAGGCGTTTGAAGCAGTGCATCTTGGTCTCCACCAGGCTGCGCCGGTGATAGCCGCTCCACTGCTTCCACAAGCGTCTGCCAAATC